>NZ_JBEXHC010000007.1:0-141449 GCF_040607655.1 Streptomyces sp. NPDC005266 | reverse complement strand
GTACGCGAGGCGGCGCCCGCCGCGGCGGCCCCCACGGGGTCCGAAACGCATGCGTCGCGGCCGTCACCCCGTCGCCGTATGGAGGCATCATCGGGATAGGTGGACACGGTCGCGATCTGTGACCGTAATCACCGCTCCAGTGTGATCTGCGATTTAGGGACGCACGGCCAGCGGAGATAACCTGCGAGACGGACATGCCGCGTACCCGGCGCACGTGTGCCGCCCTCGTTACAGATCGCGTCCTCACGCTGCCACCGCGGCACGCCCGCGCAGACAACGACCGCGATATCCATGGAAAAGGGACGGACGCGCGTGGACCTGTTCGAGTACCAGGCGAGGGACCTCTTCGCCAAGCACGGTGTACCGGTGCTGGCCGGTGAAGTCATCGACACGCCTGAGGCGGCGCGCGAGGTGGCCGAGCGACTGGGCGGCCGCGCGGTCGTCAAGGCGCAGGTCAAGGTCGGTGGCCGCGGTAAGGCGGGCGGCGTCAAGCTGGCCTCCGACCCGGCCGACGCCGTGGAGAAGGCCACCCAGATCCTGGGCATGGACATCAAGGGCCACACGGTCCACAAGGTGATGCTGGCCCAGACCGCGGACATCAAGGAGGAGTACTACGTCTCCTTCCTGCTGGACCGCACCAACCGCACCTTCCTCGCCATGGCGTCCGTCGAGGGCGGCGTGGAGATCGAGGTCGTCGCGGAGCAGAACCCCGAGGCGCTCGCCAAGATCCCGGTGGACGCCATCGAGGGCGTGACCGCCGAGAAGGCCGCCGAGATCGTCGCCGCCGCGAAGTTCCCGGCCGAGATCGCGGACCAGGTCGCGGAGGTCCTGCAGCAGCTGTGGACCGTCTTCATCAAGGAAGACGCCCTGCTCGTCGAGGTGAACCCGCTGGTCAAGACCGGCGACGGCAAGATCATCGCGCTGGACGGCAAGGTCTCCCTGGACGAGAACGCCGCCTTCCGCCAGCCGGAGCACGAGGCGCTCGAGGACAAGGCCGCGGCCAACCCCCTCGAGGCGGCCGCCAAGGCCAAGGGCCTCAACTACGTCAAGCTCGACGGCGAGGTCGGCATCATCGGCAACGGCGCGGGTCTGGTCATGTCGACCCTCGACGTCGTCGCGTACGCCGGTGAGAACCACGGCGGCGTGAAGCCCGCCAACTTCCTCGACATCGGCGGCGGCGCCTCCGCCGAGGTGATGGCCAACGGTCTCGAGATCATCCTCGGCGACCCGGACGTCAAGTCCGTCTTCGTCAACGTCTTCGGTGGCATCACCGCCTGCGACGCCGTCGCCAACGGCGTCGTCCAGGCCCTGGAGCTGCTGAAGTCCAAGGGCGAGGACGTCACCAAGCCGCTGGTCGTGCGCCTCGACGGCAACAACGCGGAGCTGGGTCGCAAGATCCTGACCGACGCCAACCACCCGCTGGTTCAGCAGGTGGACACCATGGACGGCGCGGCCGAGCGTGCCGCCGAGCTGGCTGCGAAGTAAGGGACGAGGACACCAGAAACCATGGCTATCTTCCTCACCAAGGAAAGCAAGGTCATCGTCCAGGGGATGACCGGGTCCGAGGGTCAGAAGCACACCCGTCGGATGCTCGCCTCGGGCACCAACATCGTCGGCGGCGTGAACCCGCGCAAGGCCGGCACCAGCGTTGACTTCGACGGCTCGGAGATCCCGGTCTTCGGCTCCGTCAAGGAGGCCATCGAGGCCACCGGCGCCGATGTCACCGTCATCTTCGTCCCGGAGAAGTTCACCAAGGACGCGGTCATCGAGGCGATCGACGCCGAGATCCCGCTCGCCGTCGTGATCACCGAGGGCATCGCGGTCCACGACACCGCCAACTTCTGGGCCTACGCGGGCCAGAAGGGCAACAAGACCCGCATCATCGGCCCGAACTGCCCGGGTCTGATCACGCCGGGTCAGTCGAACGCGGGCATCATCCCGGCCGACATCACCAAGCCGGGCCGGATCGGTCTGGTGTCGAAGTCCGGCACGCTGACCTACCAGATGATGTACGAGCTGCGGGACATCGGCTTCTCGTCCTGCGTCGGCATCGGCGGTGACCCGATCATCGGCACCACCCACATCGACGCCCTGGCCGCCTTCGAGGCCGACCCCGACACCGACCTGATCGTGATGATCGGCGAGATCGGCGGCGACGCCGAGGAGCGGGCCGCGGACTTCATCAAGGCCAATGTCACCAAGCCGGTCGTCGGCTATGTGGCGGGCTTCACCGCGCCCGAGGGCAAGACGATGGGCCACGCGGGTGCCATCGTGTCCGGCTCCTCCGGCACCGCGCAGGCGAAGAAGGAGGCCCTGGAGGCCGCGGGCGTGAAGGTCGGCAAGACCCCGTCCGAGACCGCCCGTCTCGCGCGTGCCGCGCTGGCCGGCTGACGCCGCCACTGCCGTAAGCACGGGCCCGTACCACCGGCGAGGTGGTGCGGGCCCGTGCTTGTGCGGTAAAAGACGCATAAGCGCATTACCGGCGACACGCGGCCAATCACTTGATGTACGGATGAAACGGCTGTTATTGGCAGCATTGGTCACGTGACGCAAACGACCGATCGCAGCCCGTCGGTGTCCTCGCGTGGCCGCTCCGCGCTCCAGCGCCCCTCCGCCGCGAGGGAGGCGTTCCTCGGCGGTGTGGTCGCCGCGGGGCTCGGTCTCGGCACGCTCGCCGTCGCCGTGCTGCTGTTGTGGATCACCTCCTCGTCGCCCGAGAGCAGCCCCGACGGCGCCCTGCATGTCGCCGCCGACCTGTGGCTGCTCGGCCACGGCGCCGATCTCGTACGGACCGAGACGCTCTCCGGGCACTCGTCGCCCGTGGGGCTCACCCCGCTGCTGATCAGCGTGGTGCCGTGCTGGCTTCTCTACCGGGCCGCGCAGCACGCCGTCTACCAGGAGGAGCCCGCCGAGGACGAGGGGCAGTGGGTGCCCGAGGAGTCCGTCGTCGATCCGCGCGTCGCCTTCGGATGGGTGACCGGCGGCTATCTGCTGGTCGGCATGGCGGCGGTGCTGTACGCCTCGTCCGGGCCGCTGCACGTCGCCCCGCTCAGTGCCCTGCTGCAGCTGCCACTCGTCGCCGGTGCCGTCGCCGCCGTCGGGATCTGGATGGCCGACGGGCGGTTCCCGGTGCGGCTGCCCGGACGGGCGACGCGCGGGCTGCGCCGGATCCCCGGCGCCGGATGGACCGCACGCGCGGTGTCGTCCCTGGGCGGACAGAGCTGGTGCCGGCGCCGCCGGCTGACCGCCGCGCTCCGTGCCGGGGCGAGCGGGCTCGTGGTGCTGCTGGGCAGCGGCGCGCTGCTCACGGCGAGCTCGATGCTGAGCCACGCGGGCACCGTCCAGGTGGCGTTCCTCCAGCTCAGCAACGTGTGGTCGGGGCGGTTCGCGGTACTGATGGTGAGCCTGGCACTGCTGCCGAACGCCATCATCTGGGGCGCCGCGTACGGGGTCGGCGCCGGTTTCACGGTCGGCGGCGGCAGTGTGGTCGCACCGCTCGGCGTCACCTCCTACCCCCAGCTGCCGCACCTCCCGCTGGTCGCGGCGCTGCCCTCGGAAGGGGAAGGCGAACCGCTGAGCTGGCTGACCGGGATCGCGGCGGGGGCGTCGGTGGCCTGGTTCATCGGTATCGCGGCGGTGCGGCGGCCGCGCAACGGCGACGCCCGGCCCCCCTGGGGCTGGGGCGAGACCCTGGTGCTCGCCGCGCTGGCGGCGGTCGGCTGTGCGACTGCGATGGCGTTGCTGGCCGCGGTGTCGGGCGGACCGCTGGGCGTGGGCATCCTCGCGGACCTCGGCCCGAGCTGGTGGCGCACGGGCATGCTCACGCTGGTGTGGACGGGAATGATCGGGGTGCCCGGCGCGATGGTGCTGCGCTGGTACCGGCTGTACATCCCGACGCGGGCGACCTGGGGCGAATGGAAGGCGGCCCGTGCCACGAGCCGGGAGCGGCGCGCACAGGCCCGTACGGCGGCACGTGCGGTACGGACGGCCAGGACGGCGGCCGAGGCCGAAGTCCGGGCGGCCCGGGCGGCGGCCAAGGCGGAGATCCGGGCGGCCCGGGCGGCGGTGTCCCCCATGGAGGCCGCCGAGGTGCGGGAGGCCATGGCCGCGCCGTGGTGGCAGTGGCTGCGCCCCACGGCGGGCCGTAAGCGGAAGCGGATGCCGAAGCCGGGCCCCGAGGCGGGCACCGGGACGGGCCGGGAGAGCGGCGTGGGCGCGATGGCCGAGCTCGCGACCGCCGCGGGCACCCCGAGCGCGAGGAATGCGACGCGGTCCCGGCGCCGGCCGGTATGGAGGAAGTTGGCGGCGGCGGGCAGGCCCGGGGCGGCCGAGCGGGCCGGGCAGGCGGAACCGGCCGAGTGGGCCGAGCGCTCCGACGTGCCGGGGGCGTCCGGCGGTGACCGCACGCCGCCGACCGGGTAAGGCCGCGTATGGCTGCGTCAGGCCGCGTATGGCTGCGTCAGGCCGCGTATGGCCACCTGGAGAGCGCGAAGAGGCGCCGTACGGGCGGCGGTTTCCAGGGGTCGTCGCAACACGTGGTCGTGTTGATCAGTCAGGCCGCGAGCAGTTTGTGCAGGCGTTCGGCTGGGGTTTCCCAGCCGAGCGTTTTGCGTGGGCGGTCGTTCAGCTCGGCGGCGACGGCGTCGAGGTGCTCGCGGGTGTGGACCGCGAGATCGGTGCCCTTCGGGAAGTACTGCCGGAGCAGACCGTTGGTGTTCTCGTTCGAACCGCGCTGCCAGGGGCTGGCCGGTCCGGCGGTCGATCCCGACGATCCGGCACGCTTCCCGGTTGCTCAGACCCTGCTGCATGAGCCGGGAGTATGCCTCCCGCTCCCTGGTGAGCTTCTTCCTGCCCTGAGGCTTCGTCCGGTCCTTACGGATCTCGAAGTCCATCGCATCCCCTGAACTGGGGTGTTGCGACGACTCCTAGAACCCAAGGCCCGTACGGCGCCTCTTGAGCGGGCGGAAGAGCCCGGAGCCCCCGGGCCCGCCGTCAGTCCTGCGTGCTGAGCGGCGGGGTCGGTCCTGCGTGCTGAGCGGCGGGGTCAGTCCTGCGTGCCGAGCGGCGGGGTCAGTCCTGCGTGCTGGGCAGCGGGTCAGTCCTGCGTGCTGAGCAGCGGGCGGAGCTGCTTGGGGAGCAGGGTCTCGCAGTCGTGGCGGGAGGTCTGGGTGAGGGCGTCGTCCACACAGGTGTAGTAGTCGCTGTAGACGACCTGGAAGCTGAACGTCGCCGCCACGATGGCCAGCGCGAGCCCGCCCGTCACCAGCCCGCTGATCGCCGCCGTCGCCTGCGGCTTCGAGCCGTTGCTGCCGGGCGCGGGCAGCTGGGCCGGGGTGGCGCCGGGGGGCGGGGGAGGAGCGTTCAGCGCGGCGGCCGCGGGTGGGGTGGCCCGCCGCGGCTTGGCTTTGGCCCGCAGTGAGCTGACTCCCCAGTACAGGGCCAGCACGCCGAGCAGCAGGGCGATCTGCGGCAGGCTGAAGAGCGCGAAGAAGAAGGCCCACATGCCCGAGAGCAGCGCGTACCGGGCGCGCCGCTGGGCCGGGTCGTTGGGATCCCAGCGCGGTCCGCCGGGGCCGCCCTGGCCGCCGGGGCCGGACGGGCGGCCCGCGCCGGGGCTGGTGCCGAAGCCGCCGCTCTGGCGGCCGGGCTGGCGGCTGCTCCACTGGCTGCCCCAGGCCGGGGGCTGCGGCCGGTCGCCGTTGTCGCCGTCCTGGCCGCCCTCGCCGTTCCCGTTACCGCTGCCGTCGCCGCTGCCGTCCTCCGGCCGCTGCCGGGGCTGCCAGGGCTGGTCCGGCCTGCCTTCCGGCGGCGGGGCGAACGGATTGTCCTCGCCCCCGGAGGAAGCGGGAGAGGGCGACGAGGGGGACGAGGGCGACGAGGGCGACGGCGACTGCCGCTCGCGCAGCAGCGGCGTCCTGTGCGACATGCGGGCGCGCCTCATCGCCGCCCCCCGGTGGTGGCGGGAGTCGGTGTGAGGCGATGAGCCGCGCTGCGGCGTCGGTCCGGCATGTGGAATGTGTCTTCCCCTTGTGTCGTCGTCCTGCACACCCGGCCGTCGTACGGCCGGTGCCGTAGGGGGCTGGCGGCGCGGGCGCGACGGTCGTTCCCACGGCATCAGATGGCTTCGCAGTCCAGACGCTACCTCCCGTGCCCGCCCCCGTCCCCCGGGGGCCGCTTCGTGTGCCGGTATCGTTGCTGACGGTCGGCGGCTTTGTAGAGTTCCCCGGAATTCATGAGTCCGCGACCTTGTACGACCACACAAACGGCAGCACCGCCCGCGAGAAAGATCCCCGTCGTGGCCTCCCCGCCCCCCTCCGCCCGCCCCGGGCGCCCCGCCCGCCTTGTCGTACTCGTCTCAGGCTCCGGTACGAACCTGCAGGCGCTCCTCGACGCCATCGCCGCCGAGGGCGTGGCCGACTACGGCGCCGAGGTGGTCGCCGTCGGCGCCGACCGCGACGGCATCGAGGGGCTCGAACGCGCCCGGCGGGCCGGGATCCCGACCTTCGTCTGCCGTGTGAAGGATCACGCCGGCCGCGCCGAGTGGGACGCCGCGCTGGCCGAGGCGACCGCCGCCCATGAGCCGGATCTGGTGGTCTCGGCGGGGTTCATGAAGATCCTGGGCAAGGGGTTCCTCGACCGCTTCGGCGGCCGCGTCGTCAACACCCACCCCGCGCTGCTGCCCAGCTTTCCCGGTGCCCATGGCGTACGCGACGCGCTCGCGCACGGCGCGAAGGTGACCGGCTGCACCGTCCACTTCGTCGACGACGGGGTCGACACCGGCCCGATCATCGCCCAGGGCGTGGTCGAGGTCCGGGACGAGGACGACGAGTCCGCTCTGCATGAGCGGATCAAGGAAGTCGAGCGTTCGCTGCTCGTCGAGGTCGTGGGGCGTCTGGCCCGTAACGGCTACCGCATTGAGGGACGAAAGGTAAGGATCCCGTGACGACCGCCGAAGGTACCAAGCGGCCCATTCGCCGCGCGCTGGTCAGCGTCTACGACAAGACGGGGCTGGAGGAGCTGGCCCAAGGGCTGCACGCGGCCGGTGTCCAGCTCGTCTCGACCGGCTCGACGGCCGCCAGGATCGCCGCCGCGGGCGTCCCGGTCACCAAGGTCGAGGAGCTGACCGGCTTCCCGGAGTGTCTCGACGGCCGCGTCAAGACGCTGCACCCGCGCGTCCACGCGGGCATCCTCGCTGACCAGCGACTCGACTCGCACCGCGATCAGCTCGCCGAGCTCGGCGTCGAGCCGTTCGAGCTGGTGATCGTCAACCTCTACCCGTTCCGTGAGACGGTCGCTTCGGGCGCGGCGCCGGACGAGTGCGTCGAGCAGATCGACATCGGTGGCCCGTCCATGGTCCGCGCCGCCGCCAAGAACCACCCGTCCGTGGCCGTGGTCGTCAACCCCGAGCGGTACGGCGACGTCCTCAAGGCCGTCGCCGACGGCGGCTTCGACCTCGAGCGGCGCAAGAGGCTGGCGGCCGAGGCGTTCCAGCACACCGCCGCCTACGACGTGGCGGTGGCCAACTGGTTCGCCGAGGACTACGCCGCGGACGAGGGCCCCTGGCCCGACTTCATCGGCGTCACCTACGCCCGTCAGCAGGTGCTGCGCTACGGCGAGAACCCGCACCAGCCCGCCGCGCTCTACACCGACGGCAGCAATAAGGGGCTCGCGGAGGCCGAGCAGCTGCACGGCAAGGAGATGTCGTTCAACAACTACACCGACACCGAGGCCGCCCGGCGGGCCGCGTACGACCACGCCGAGCCCTGTGTCGCGATCATCAAGCACGCCAACCCGTGCGGGATCGCGGTTGGCGCGGATGTCGCCGAGGCGCACCGTAAGGCGCACGCGTGCGACCCGCTGTCGGCCTTCGGCGGCGTCATCGCCGTCAACCGGCCCGTGTCGGTCGCCATGGCCGAGCAGGTCGCCGAGATCTTCACCGAGGTCATCGTCGCCCCGGCCTACGAGGACGGCGCGGTCGAGGTCCTGGCCCGCAAGAAGAACGTTCGCGTGCTGCGCTGCGCGGAGGCCCCCGCCGCGGGCGCCGAGCTGCGCCCCATCGAGGGCGGCGCGCTGGTGCAGGACAAGGACCGGCTCCAGGCCGAGGGCGACGACCCGGCCAACTGGACCCTCGCCACGGGCGAGGCGCTGGACGCCGACGGCCTCGCCGAGCTGGCCTTCGCCTGGCGCGCCTGCCGCGCGGTGAAGTCCAACGCCATCCTGCTCGCCAAGGACGGCGCGACGGTCGGCGTCGGCATGGGCCAGGTCAACCGCGTCGACTCGGCGAAGCTGGCCGTCGAGCGGGCGGGCGAGGAGCGGGCGCGCGGCTCCTACGCCGCCTCCGACGCCTTCTTCCCCTTCCCGGACGGCTTCGAGGTGCTGGCCGAGGCGGGCGTCAAGGCCGTGGTGCAGCCGGGCGGCTCGGTCCGTGACGAGCTGACGGTCGAGGCCGCGCAGAAGGCGGGCGTGACGATGTACTTCACGGGCACGCGCCACTTCTTCCACTGACCCTTCCCCGCCCATCGGGCAGGCCCAGGCACCGGAGGCCGCACCCCCGACGCGTGGGGTGCGGCCTTCGCCGTCCGGCCCTGACCGGCCCCTGATTGGATCCGACGTCCCCGCATCCGGGAGGATGAAGTCATGACCGCCCAGATTCTCGATGGCAAGGCAACCGCTGCCGCGATCAAGTCCGATCTCGTCAGCCGTGTGGAGGCGCTCAAGGCCAAGGGCATCCATCCCGGCCTCGGCACGGTGCTGGTCGGTGAGGACCCCGGCAGCAAGTGGTACGTCGCGGGCAAGCACCGCGACTGCGCCGAGGTCGGCATCGCCTCCATCCGGCGCGACCTGCCCGAGGCCGCCACCCAGGAGGAGATCGAGGCGGCGGTACGGGAGCTCAACGAGGACCCGGCCTGCACGGGCTACATCGTGCAGCTGCCGCTCCCCAAGGGCATCGACGCCAACCGCGTCCTGGAGCTGATCGACCCGGCCAAGGACGCCGACGGGCTGCACCCGATGAACCTCGGCCGGCTGGTGCTGAACGAGACCGGCCCACTGCCGTGCACCCCTTACGGCATCATCCAGCTGCTGCGCCACCACGGCGTGGAGATCAACGGCGCGCATGTGGCGGTCGTCGGCCGCGGCATCACCGTCGGCCGGTCGATCGGGCTGCTGCTGACCCGCCGCTCGGAGAACGCGACGGTCACGCTGTGTCACACCGGCACCCGCGACCTGCCCGGGATCCTGCGCCAGGCCGACATCATCGTGGCGGCGGCCGGTGTGCGGCACCTGATCAAGGCCGAGGACGTCAAGCCGGGCGCGGCCGTGCTGGACGTGGGCGTCAGCCGGGACGAGCACGGCAAGATCGCCGGCGATGTGCACCCCGATGTGACCGAGGTCGCGGGCTGGATCTCGCCGAACCCCGGCGGCGTCGGCCCGATGACCCGCGCCCAGCTGCTGGTCAATGTGGTGGAGGCCGCGGAGGGGCAGGCGAAGGCGGCCGCCGACAGCGGTGGCGGTCATGACGGCTGAGGCGAGCGGGCCGGTGGCCGGGAAGCAGCCGCCCGCCCCGCCGGCCGCGTCCTCCGAGGCGTCCGCGGTGTCGGCGTCGGCCGCGTCGTCCCCGGAGCCCGCGTCGTCGTCCCCGTCGTCCCCGTCGTCCCCGGCGGCCGACGCGCCCGCACCGTCCGCCCGGAAGTCGCGCCGCTTTCCGCTGATCACCCGGGACACCGCGCGCCCGGAGGGCGGCGGCCGGGCCGCCCCCGGCAGCGCCCCGGCGCCGGCCCGCCAGTGGCCGCTGCTCACGGTGATGGGCGGCGTCGCCCTGGGGCTGCTGATCGTCGCGCTGGACGCGTTCCGCGCGGGCACGGTGCTGATCGGGCTGGCCCTGCTGGCGGGCGCCGTACTGCGGTGGGCGCTGCCGGAGGTGGGCATGCTCGCGGTGCGCTCGCGCTTCACCGACATGCTGACGTACGGGGTGCTGGGCGCGGTGATCGTGCTGCTGTCCCTGATGGTCCAGCCGGATCCCTGGGTGGAGATCCCGTTTCTGGAGGACGTGGTGCATTTCACCGTGCGCTAAGCGGTTACGGCGAAGTCAAGTGCTGATCCTTCTCGGCGTCCAAGCCCTCGGCCAGGCCGAACGGCGAGGGATCAGCGGCGAACTTCACCGCATCCGCTCAGCCGAGCTCGCGCGCCGGCCGATCGAACACGAACGGCGGCCCGTCCTCTCCCCCGTGGGAGGACGGGCCGCCGTTCGTGTTGACCGGGTCCAGGGGCCCGGCGGCGGTCCGCCCTCTCCCCCGAACCAAGGACGGACCGCCTGGTAATCAGGGTTGTGTGTTGGCTGTGCGGGATCAATGGACGTCGGGACCCTGTGGCGCGGAGGTGACCGTTCCGGTACGAGGTTTCGACTGCGCAACGACGAGCCGGGCGCGAGGGCGTGCGCAAGGGGGTGCGAAATGCTCCGATGCGCCCCCACCCGAGGCACTGACATCCTGAGGCAAGGCACCCCACTGGGTAGGGAGTTCGGGTCTCGGCGACGCCAACGCCGTGCGCGATGCAGGAGATTGACCACGTACGTACGGGGGGACAGGGGGAGGCCATGCCTCGCTGGAGGGATCTGCCGGAGGAACTCGACCCACAGGTGCGGGAGTTCGCCGGCCGGCTGCGCACCGTCGTCGAACGCAGCGGGATGAGCGTTGTCACCGTCGCCGACCGCACCGGCTACAGCAAGAGCTCATGGGAGCGCTACCTCAACGGACGGCTGTTGCCGCCCCAGGGCGCGGTGGAGGCGCTGGCCGAGGCGACGGGCGCCGACGTCCACCACCTCACCGCCCTGTGGGAGCTGGCGGAGCGGTCCTGGTGCCGCTCCGAGATGCGGCACGACGTCACGGTGGAAGCCCTCGGGGTGGCTCGGGCACGGGCCGTCATCGAGGAGTTCGACCCGGTGGCACGGGAGGTGCGGGCGAGCAGGAACGGCCGTCCATCGCAGAAGGGCCGGCCGGGCGTGGAACTGCCCGGTCCGGAGCGTCCGCTGGTCGCGCCGCCGTCGATGTCCGCCGCGGTGCCGTCGCCGGATCCGGTTCTCTCCGAGCCGAAGCCGTCCGCACCGTTGCCCTCCTCATCGGCCTTGCCGGCCTCGTCCGCACCGCCCTTGTCGGGGCGCCGGCGCGCCGTGCTGTTCGTCGCGGGCCTCGTCGGCGCCCTCCTGCTCATCGCCGGAGCCGTCCTGCTGATCAACCCGGACGGCGAGCGGAAGCGGGCGGAGCGGCCCGCCACCGCCCCGGCCACCAGCGCGCGCCGGCTGCCGGCCGGAGTGAAGTGCGCGGGAGCGGACTGCACCGGCAAGGACCCCGAGGCCATGGGGTGCGGTGGCGCGTCCGCGACGACGACCGCCGACGTGACCGTCGGCACCGCCTATGTCGAGGTCCGCTACAGCAGGGCCTGCGGCGCGGCCTGGGCCCGTATCACCCGGGCGGCCCCCGGCGACCTGATACGGGTCACCGCCCCGGCCAGGGGCGGCGCCGCGGCGCGCACCCAGGCCGGCAAGGCCGGCGCCGACGGCGACGCCTACACCGGGATGGTCCGGGTCGACTCCACCTCGCGGGCCACGGCATGTGCCACCCTCGCCGACGGCCGGCGCGGCTGCACGGCCCGCGGACCCGGGGGCTGAGACCCGGGGGCTGAGCCCAGGGACGCCCCGGGGAAGGGCCTCCTAGGGCCTCCTAGGGCCTCCTAAGCCGATGCGGTGAAGTTCGCCGCTGATCCCTCGCCGTTCGGCCTGGCCGAGGGCTTGGACGCCGAGAAGGATCAGCACTTGACTTCCCCGTAACCGCTTAGGGCCTCCGCGGGCCGAGGGATCGCGGATTGGAGGGATCGCGGATTGGAGGAATCGCGGATGATGGGGCATGGCCCCGGGGAATCGGGGCAGACGCAGGCCGACCCCCCCACGGGTGCCGCACTGGGCGGCCGCCTGCACTCCCCCTCCTCGGCAGGCGGCCGCCGGAGTGTGCGCGGTGAGCGGTTACACAGTGGCCCGATACACAGTGGCCCGACGAACCGGGCCAGGCGCCGTCGGATAGCCTGACGCCGGTATCTCGACACCAAGAGATCTCGGACAGAAACCCAGCGCAGGAGACCGCCATGACCCGCACTCCCGTCAATGTCACCGTCACCGGCGCGGCCGGCCAGATCGGCTACGCGCTGCTCTTCCGCATCGCCTCCGGCCAGCTCCTCGGCGCGGACGTGCCGGTCAAACTGCGTCTCCTGGAGATCCCACAGGGACTGAAGGCCGCCGAGGGCACCGCGATGGAGCTCGACGACTGCGCCTTCCCGCTGCTGCGCGGCATCGACATCTCCGACGACCCGAACGTGGCATTCGACGGCGCGAACGTGGCGCTGCTCGTCGGGGCCCGCCCGCGGACCAAGGGCATGGAGCGCGGCGATCTGCTGGAGGCCAACGGCGGCATCTTCAAGCCGCAGGGCAAGGCCATCAACGACCATGCCGCGGACGACATCAAGGTCCTGGTCGTCGGCAACCCGGCGAACACCAACGCGCTCATCGCGCAGGCCGCCGCCCCGGACGTACCGGCCGAGCGCTTCACCGCGATGACCCGCCTGGACCACAACCGCGCCCTGTCGCAGCTCTCGAAGAAGACCGGTGTCCCGGTCACCGAGATCAAGAAGCTGACGATCTGGGGCAACCACTCCGCCACCCAGTACCCGGACGTCTTCCACGCCGAGGTCGCGGGCAAGAACGCCGCCGAGGTCGTGAACGACGAGCAGTGGCTCGCCGACACCTTCATCCCGACCGTCGCCAAGCGCGGTGCCGCGATCATCGAGGCCCGTGGCGCGTCCTCGGCCGCCTCCGCCGCCAACGCCGCCATCGACCACGTGCACACCTGGGTGAACGGCACGGAGGAGGGCGACTGGACCTCCGCGGGTGTCGTCTCCGACGGTTCGTACGGGGTGCCGGAGGGTCTGATCTCGTCCTTCCCGGTCACCGCCAAGGACGGCGCCTTCACGATCGTCCAGGGCCTGGACATCAACGAGTTCTCGCGGACCCGCATCGACGCGTCGGTCAAGGAGCTCGAGGAGGAGCGTGAGGCCGTGCGCGGCCTCGGCCTCATCTGAAGCTGACGCACATCGATCGCTCAGCCACCCGAAGGGTCACTCTCCGGTTTTCACTCCGGAGAGTGACCCTTTGGCCATTTGCTGTAATCGAGCCTCGTTCTCCCCTACCGTAGGACGCGTTGACGCCGGCCTCGGGGGGAGAGCATGGCCAAGCACAGCCACGTCGATCGCACGAGTCGCGCCGTACGCCATCCACCGCAGCCGCGGCCGGAGCCGGCGCAGCCCGATCCGGCCGATCCGGCGACTGCGCCCTTCCCGTCCCCTTATGCCAGGAGCGAGGCCACCCGGCTGCTGTGCGCGGGTGTCTATCTCGACGACGACTTCCGGGACGCGGTCGTGGACGAGCTGTATGTCCACGAGGAGCGCGCCGTGGCGCCGTCGCTGGGCATCGACGCGGCCCGGGTGCTCGCGCACGCGCTGCGCGCCCGCCGTCTGGAGGCGGGCTGGACCGCGCTGCTGGTGGCGTTATGGCTGATGGACTTCCTGCTGACGCAGGGGTTCTTCTATGTGTTCCTGCTGTCAGTCGCGCTGCTGATGGCGGCGTCCTGGGCCAGGGGCGGCGCGTCCGGCCCCTTCCGCGCCGACTATCCGGGGTCCGACGGGATCGGGGTCCACCGGCGGCGGGCGGCGGCGGTGCTGCGGCTGTTCGGCTGTCTGACGCTGCTGTCCTATGTGTACTCCGCCCTGGAGCAGGCCCTGGCGGATAATCCGCAGCCCAGCGCGCTGGAGCGCTCTTTGGCTCCGGGCCTGCTGGCCGGGTCGGAGACCAGCGCCGCCTGGTTCGCGCTGGTGATCCCGGCCGCGATGGCCGCCGCGGTCGCCCTGCACCGTGAGCATGTGGCCCGGGTGCTGGCCACCGATCTGGAGCCGGAGACGTTCGCCGACCTTGGCGCGGACCCCGCCGAGCGCTTCGACAGCGCCCGCTTCCGGCGCGTGCGGGCCCTGATCCGGCGCGAGCAGCACTCACCGGTGATCCTCTACCACGACCGTCACCCCTTCCTGGGCGCGGGCACCGCGCATGACACCTGGACCCTCGCCGTCGAGCTGCGGCCGCGCGAGGGGGAGACTCCGGTGCCGCTGGACAACCGGGTGATCCTGGAGCGGATCCGGCCGCTGGTGGAGAGGTTGCGCGCGCCCTCCGACCGTGACACCCCCCGGGCCCCGGCCGAGACCCGTGACCGGCTGCGCGGTCTGGAGCTCGACGAGTGTGTGTTCCTGAAGGTCACCGGGTTGCGCAGCCGGTCCTTCGTGCCGTACGGGGAGGCGGACTTCGCGCGAGAGCGGGCGGAGGCCGTCGAGGAGGGCGGTGAGATCCGCCGCCACTTTCTGCGCATCCGCGTCGGAGCGTGGCGGGAGGAGGTCGTCACCACCGTCTTCGTCCGGGTGCACACCCAGGGCGGGATGCTGATGCTGGAGTTCGCCCCGCATGTGCTGCGCCCCATCCGCCCGGAGTTCCGGGCGGTCGATCGGCTCTCCGACTCCCATCGCCGTGGCGGGCTGCCCGGCAAGGCGGGGTGGGCGCTGGCACGGACGCCCACGGCGGCGGGCCGGGCACTCATCCACGCCTTCCGCTCGGCCGTCTTCCTCTGGCGGATGTACGCGGGCGGCTATGAGGCGGCCATCCCCGACGGGCCGTGGGCATCGGTGCGGCAGCTGGGCAGCGACACCGGCGCCTCGCTCTTCCAGGAGATGGACGTCAGCCGCTATCTGAAGAGCGTTGAGGACCGGGTGGCCAACGGTGTTCGGCGGGCACTGGACGAAGCCGGCTGGGAGACCGGCGAGTTCGAGCAGAAGGTCATCAATGTCAGCGGCGGCGGTGTCTTCATCGAGTCCGCGGAGAACAGCGCCTTCGGCTTCGGCGACCACAACACGATCAGCAACACCGGAAGCAATGGAGCGGGAGGCGGCCATGACGGCGGCTGAGACGGACGACGAGAACGGCGCGGGCGGCGCGGGCGCGGCGCACGGCGGGGGCGGACGGAAGTTCGGGGATATCCGCATCGGCAGTGTGCGCGGTGGCGCGGTCGGCATCGGCGACCACAACCACATCGTGAACGGGCGGCAGCAGGAGATCCCCTGCGACCCGGCGTACGAGGAGCTTCTCGAGGCGGTCGTGCAGCTCGCCGGGGATCTGGAGCGCGTGGTCCAGAGCCCGGAGGTCAGCGTGTTGTCCGATGAGCTGGCCGACGCCCAGGACGAGATCCAGCGCACCGGCCGGGCGGGGGTCGGCCGGCTCGCCCGTCTGCGCGCCCTGCTCCAGGACGCGAGCGCGAGCATCGGCATGCTCGCTTCCGGCGTCGCCGTCGGGCAGGCGGTCGGCGCCTTGCTGGGCGGCTGAGATGAGCGCGCCGAGCACCGGGGGCGGCGGCCCCCGGTGGGACGAGGGCACCCAGCGCTGGGTTGGGGAGGGCGCGGAACCGCCCGCTCCGGGCCGTAGACCGCCCAATCCGCAGGGCGGCATGGTGCTGTTGGCGGTGCTCGCCGTGGCCCTGGTCGGCGGTATCGGCGTCGGCGCTTGGAAGCTCCTGGCGGGCGACGGCGACGGCAAGCCGCAGACGCAGGGCGGTTCGGCCTCGGCGACTTCCTGGTCGTCGTACCCCTCGGCGTCCCCCGCGCCGTCGTCCGGCACCCCGTCGTCCGCGATCCCGTCGTGGCCGTCCTCGGCGCCGCCGTCCGCGGGTGCCGAAGGCAGCGGCGGGCCTCCGCCGGACTATATGCGCACCACGGACCCGGAGGGCTTCACGCTCGACGTTCCGGCGGGCTGGCAGCGGGTCAAGCGCGAGACGGGCGTCTTCTACGAGTCGTCGGACGCGAGCAGCCTGATTCAGATCTTCGCCATGACCGAGCCGGAGGTCACGCCGTACGAGGCACTGCGGAAGGCGGAGACGGGGCTGAAGAAGAACCCCGGCTACAAGCGGTACCGGCTGGAGCGACTCGGCTCGGGTGAGGGTGCGGACGCGGAGCTCGAATACGGCTATCGCAGCGAGAAGTACGGGCAGCGCCGCATCATCGACCGCGCCTTCACCGGACCGGATCAGGTGCAGTACGCGGTGCTGATCGCGGGCCCGGCTGCGCAATGGCCGCTCCAGCGCGAACGGCAGCGGATCGTGCTGGCCGCCTTCTGTCCCGCCGGGCACTGCCCGGCGGCCTGA
Source organism: Streptomyces sp. NPDC005266 (assembly GCF_040607655.1). Taxonomy (NCBI): domain Bacteria; kingdom Bacillati; phylum Actinomycetota; class Actinomycetes; order Kitasatosporales; family Streptomycetaceae; genus Streptomyces; species Streptomyces sp. NPDC005266. The sequence continues at coordinate 125,172 of NZ_JBEXHC010000007.1, read as the reverse complement.
CGGCGGCCACGGCAGCGACACGACGACGAGGGGGCAGGCATGAACAACGGGGGTATGGGGGAGCAGTGGGCGGACGGCGGGAGTCAGGGGCCGCCACCGGGCCCGCCCGCCGGTGAGGCCCGGCGCGCGCTGCAGGCGGTCGCGGTGACGATCTTCCTTACCGCGGGGATCGCGTTCTCCGGATGGGTGGCCTTCGGGGGCGATGGGAAGACCGGCCATCAGGCGGGCCCGCTGCCCTGGGAGAGCCAGAGCCAGAGCCCCGCGCCGTCGCCGAGCGCGGAGGCGTCCCGGCCGAGTGATCTCTTTCCCTCGCCGGGCCCCGAGACCGGTGCGCCGACGGGCCTCCCGAGCGGGCTGCCGTCGGCGTCCCCGTCCGCGACGCCCTTCGGGAGCCCCTCGTCCCCGTCCCTGACGGGCGGCACACCGCCCGCCGGCTACAGCACCCAGGCCGATGCGGCCGGGTACCACCTCGCCGTCCCGGACGGCTGGCGGCGGACGACCGAGGGGCCCAGCGTCTTCTACACCTCGCCCGACGACACCACCATGATCCAGGTCTTCGAGCTGCACGGCCCCGAGGCGACGCCGTACGAGTCGGCCCAGGAGGCCGAGCGGCTCGCCTCTCGCGGCCGGGGATACGAGCAGGTCACTCTGGCACGGCTCGGCACGGCCGCCATGGACCCGGCGGAGCTGGAGTACACCTACCAGAGCAAGAGCTCCGGCCACCGCCGCATCCTGGACCGCCGCTTCGCCACGCAGAGCGGCACGATGTACGCGGTGCTGGTCATCGGACCGGCCGAGGACGGGGCGGGTGAGCGGGAGATTCACCAGGCCGCGCTGGAAACGTTCTGCCCCACTGCGTACTGCACCGCCTCGTGACTCAGCGTGAGGAAAGTGAGTCAGCCCACTTTCTGTGATGATTGCGCATAGGTTTGGCCTTTCTGGTTAGGGGTCCGGGTTGCTGGCTTGGCCAGTGGGAACGCTCGCAAAACCGGAAGGCAGAGAAAACGTGTCGGCAGTCGAGACCATTCATGTGGACGGGGTGTGGCGGGCAGCCGCATCCGGCGCGCAACGGGAGGTCCTCGACCCCGCGGACGCCAAGACTCTCGCCCTGGTCGCCGAGGGTGGCGCCGAGGACACCGACGCGGCCATCGCCGCCGCCCGGCGCGCCTTCGACGAGGGTCCCTGGCCCCGTACGCCGGTGGCCGAGCGGGCGGCGCTGCTGCGCCGGGTCGCCGAGCTGCTGCAGCGCGACCGCGAGACCATCGCGCTCATCGAGAGCCGGGACACCGGCAAGACGCTGGAGGAGGGCCGCGTCGACGTCGATGACGTGACCAACGCCTTCCGCTACTTCGCCGAGCTGGTCGTGGGCGAGTCGGCCGGGCGCGTCGTGGACGCGGGCACCGCCGATGTGCACAGCGTCGTGGTGCATGAGCCGGTCGGCGTCTGCGCGCTGATCACCCCCTGGAACTATCCGCTGCTGCAGGCCAGCTGGAAGGTCGCCCCGGCGCTCGCCGCCGGGAACACTTTTGTGATCAAGCCGAGCGAGGTGACCCCGCTCTCCACGGTCCATCTGGTGAAGCTGCTGGTCGAGGCCGGGCTGCCGACCGGGGTGGCCAATGTGGTGACCGGCGCGGGCGACCCCGTGGGTGCCCGGATGTCCGAGCACCCCGATGTCGATCTGGTGTCCTTCACCGGCGGGCTGGTCAGCGGCACGAAGGTCGCGCAGGCCGCCGCGCCGACCGTGAAGAAGGTCGCGCTGGAGCTCGGCGGCAAGAACCCGAATGTGGTCTTCGCCGACGCCTGCGCCACCGACGAGGGCTTTGACACCGCCGTCGACCAGGCCCTGAACGCGGCGTTCATCCACAGCGGCCAGGTCTGCTCGGCCGGCGCCCGGCTGATCATCGAGGAGTCGGTGCGCGAGCGGTTCGTCGCCGAGCTCGCCCGCCGGGCGGAGAAGATCAAGCTGGGCCGCGGCACCGAGGACGGTGTCGAGTGCGGTCCGCTGGTCTCGGCCCAGCAGCTGGCGAAGACCGCGGCGTATGTGGACTCGGCCCTGGCGGAGGGCGCGGCGCTGCGCTGCGGCGGCAAGCGCCCCGAGCCGTCCGACGTCCGCCCCGCGACCGGCTACTTCTATCTGCCGACCGTCCTGGACCAGTGCCACCGCGAGATGCGCGTGGTGCGTGAGGAAACGTTTGGTCCGATTCTGACGGTCGAGTCCTTCCAAACCGAGGACGAGGCCGTCACACTCGCCAATGACACGGAGTACGGACTGGCCGGCGCCGTCTGGTCCGCCGATACCGCGCGGGCGCGGCGCGTCGCCGCCCGGCTGCGGCACGGCACCGTGTGGATAAACGACTACCACCCCTATCTCCCGCAGGCCGAATGGGGCGGTTTCGGCAAGTCCGGGGTCGGGCGAGAGCTCGGTCCCTCGGGGCTGGCCGAATACCGCGAGTCCAAGCACATCTACGAGAACCTGCGGCCGAGCCCGGTGCGCTGGTTCGGCGGCTGACACCCCGCCGCGCCCCCCCCGGTCCCGGGGCGCGGCCGGGCCCGGTCCACCCGCCGGACCCGGGCCCGGCCGCACCCCGTAACCGCACCCCCGTGACGGCGCCCGGCGGCTCCGCACGTACGCATCACAAACCCAGGGGCGGCAGCCCCTGGCCCGCACCGCCGCGGGCCGCTGGTAACACCGCGAGGAGTATTCGCACTATGTCCGTACCTGTCGCATACGACTACGTCGTCATCGGCGGCGGCACCGCAGGATCGGTGATCGCCTCCCGGCTCACCGAGGACCCGGATGTCCGCGTCGCCGTCATCGAGGGCGGACCCTCCGACATCGACCGGCCCGATGTGCTCACCCTGCGCCGCTGGCTCGGCCTGCTCGGCGGCGATCTGGACTACGACTACCCCACCACCGAGCAGCCACGCGGCAATTCGCATATCCGGCACAGCCGCGCCCGGGTGCTCGGCGGGTGCTCCTCGCACAACACCCTGATCTCCTTCAAGCCGCTGCCGGGCGACTGGGACGAGTGGGCCGAGGCGGGCGCCGAGGGCTGGGACGCCGCCTCCATGGACCCGTACTTCGAGCGGCTGCGCAACAACATCGTCCCGGTGGACGAGAAGGACCGGAACGCGATCGCGCGTGACTTCGTCGAGGCCGCCCAGGCGGCCGCCGGGGTGCCGCGCGTCGAGGGGTTCAACAAGAAGCCGTTCCACGAGGGCGTCGGCTTCTTCGACCTCGCGTACCACCCGGAGAACAACAAGCGCTCCTCGGCGTCCGTCGCCTATCTGCACCCCTTCCTGGACCGTCCCAACCTCCATCTGATGCTGGAGACCTGGGCGTACAAGCTGGAGCTGGACGACACCGGCCGGGCCACCGGCGTCCACGTCCGCACCAAGGACGGCGAAGAGATCTTCGTCCGCGCGGAGACCGAGGTCCTGGTCTGCGCGGGCGCGGTGGACACCCCGCGGCTGCTGATGCACTCCGGTATCGGGCCCAAGGCCGATCTGGAGGCGCTCGGCATCCCGGTCGTCCACGATCTGCCCGGGGTCGGCGAGAACCTGCTCGACCACCCCGAGTCGGTGATCGTGTGGGAGACCGACGGCCCCATCCCGGAGAACTCCGCGATGGACTCCGACGCCGGCCTGTTCGTCCGGCGCGACCCGGAGTCCCGGGGCCCGGACCTGATGTTCCACTTCTACCAAATCCCGTTCACGGACAATCCGGAGCGGCTGGGCTATGAGAAGCCCGAGCACGGCGTGTCGATGACCCCCAACATCCCCAAGCCGCGCAGCCGCGGCCGGCTCTACCTCACCAGCGCCGACCCGGCCGTCAAGCCCGCCCTCGACTTCGGTTACTTCACGGACGAGGAGGACTACGACGGCCGCACGCTGGTCGACGGCATCCGTATCGCACGCGAGATCGCCAAGACCGAGCCGCTGGCCGGCTGGCTCAAGCGCGAGGTGTGCCCGGGCCCCGAGATCACCTTGGACGAGGAGATCAGCGAGTACGCCCGCAAGGTCGCGCACACCGTGTATCACCCGGCGGGCACCTGCCGTATGGGCGCCACGTCGGACGACCTCGCCGTCGTCGGCCCGGATCTGCGGATCCGGGGTCTCGACGGCATCCGTATCGCCGACGCGTCCGTCTTCCCGACGATGCCGGCCGTGAACCCGATGATCGGAGTCCTGATGGTGGGCGAGAAGTGCGCCGAGCTGCTCGACCAGGAGCGCGACCAGGAGAGGCACCGATCCCGCGATCGAGCCCCGCAGCCCGCGCCGGGAGGTGACGCGTGATGGCCACGACCCTGATACCCGAGACCCCTGGGACCGCCGAACGCGGCGACGCCCCCGTGTTCTCCGTGCGCGGCCTGTGGAAGGTCTTCGGACCCAAGGCCGACCGCGTCCCCGGCTCCGCCGAGGCCGAGCTGCCGGCCGAGGAGCTGCGCAGCAAGACCGGCTGCACGGCCGCCGTCCGCGATGTCTCCTTCGACGTCCAGCCGGGCGAGGTCTTCGTGGTCATGGGGCTGTCCGGCTCCGGCAAGTCCACCCTCGTCCGCTGTCTGACCCGGCTGATCGAGCCCACCGCCGGCGATCTGAGCATCGACGGCGAGGACGTCCTCGCCATGGACAAGTCCCGGCTGCGCGATCTGCGCCGGCGCCGGGCCGCCATGGTCTTCCAGCACTTCGGTCTGCTGCCGCACCGCTCCGTCCTCGACAACGTCGCCTACGGCCTGGAGATCCAGGGCATGGGCAAGGCCGAGCGCCGCGCCAAGGCCGCCGAGATGGTCGACAAGGTCGGCCTCGCCGGCCTGGAGCGCCGCCGCCCCGGCCAGCTCTCCGGCGGTCAGCAGCAGCGCGTGGGCCTGGCCCGGGCGCTCGCCGCCGACCCGGAAGTGCTGCTCTTCGACGAGCCCTTCAGCGCGCTCGACCCGCTCATCCGGCGCGATATGCAGGAAGAGGTCATCCGGCTGCACCAGGACGAGGGCCGCACCATGGTCTTCATCACCCACGATCTGAGCGAGGCCCTGCGCCTGGGCGACCGCATCGCCCTGATGCGCGACGGCGGCATCGTGCAGCTCGGCACCCCGGAGGAGATCGTCGGCTCCCCCGCCGACGACTACGTACGGGACTTCGTCCGCGATGTGCCGCGCGAGCAGGTGCTGACCGTGCGCCGCGCCATGCGCCCGGCAGACGCCGGCGAGGCCGACGGCGGCCCCGCGCTGACCCCCGGCACGACGGTCGCCGACGCGATCGAGGCCGTGGCCCGCACCGGCGAACCGGCCCGGGTCGTGGACGACGGCCGCTGCCTCGGCGTCGTCGACCACGAATGCCTGCTCAACGTGGTCGCGGGCCTGGACCGCAGAGAGGCGGGTGTCGCGTGATCACCGCCACCGCCCGCCGCGCGGCACGCGCGGCGCTCGCCGCGGCGTGTCCGCCCTCACCGGACCGCACCGGTGGGCGCGTATGACCGCGACGACAACCTCCCCCACCGCTGAGACCACGGCCGAGCGGACCCCCGCGGACGAGCCGCGCCCCGGCCTGCTGCGGACCGCCGTCCGCCGCCCCGCCGTGCGCAAGCTCGCGCTGCTCGCCCTGGTGGCCGCCGTGCTCGTACCGCTCGCGCACGCCAAGTGGGCCGGCGGCAGCTGGCCGGACGCGCTGACCGTCGATGTGTCCGGGCCGCTCGGCAAGGCCAGCGACTGGATCATCGACAACCGTGACAGTCACTGGATCTTCCTCTACTTCTTCGGTCACATCAGCAACGCCATCATCATCGGTGTCCGCGTCGTCTATGTCGCCCTGCTCGCCCTCGGCTGGGCCGGTGTCACCGCCGGGCTGACCCTGCTCGCCTGGCGGGTTGCCGGGGTGCGGGTCGCGGTGACGACCCTGGTGTCCCTCGCCGTCTGTGGACTGCTGGGCATGTGGGTGCCGACGATGCAGACGCTCGCGCTGATGGCCATCGCCGTCACCGCCTCCGTCGTCATCGGCGGACTGCTGGGCCTGGCCGGCGGCCTCTCGGAACGGGCGTTCCGGGTGCAGAGGCCGGTGCTCGACACCATGCAGGTGCTGCCCGCGTTCGCGTATCTGCTGCCCGTCGTGATGATCTTCGGCAACGGCGTGCCCGGCGCGGTGCTGGCCACCGTGATCTACGCGGCTCCGCCCATGGCCCGGCTCACCGCCCTCGGCCTGCGCGGCGCGGACGCCGGGGTGCTGGAGGCCGTGGCCTCGCTCGGCGCGACCTGGCGGCAGCGGCTGCTGTCCGCCCGGCTGCCGCTGGCCCGCAAGGAGCTGCTGCTGGGCGTCAACCAGACGATCATGATGGCGCTGTCCATGGCCGTGATCGCGTCCGTGATCGGCGGCGGCGGTCTCGGTGACCGCGTCTACCAGGCGCTGTCCAGCGTCGACGTCGGCAAGGCGCTCGCCGCGGGACTCCCGATCGTGCTCCTCGCCGTCGTGATGGACCGCACCATCGGGTCGGCGGGCGAGCGCATCGGCGCGGCCCCGGCCGAGGACGGCCCCCGGCTGCTGCGTGGCCGGCCCGCCTGGGCGGGTGCCGCGGTGCTCACCGCCGTGATCACCGTCGCCGGACGGGTGTCCGGCTCGCAGACCTGGCCGGGCGGCTGGACCGTCGCCATCGAGGAGCCCGTCAACCAGTTCAAGGACTGGATGGTCGCGCACCTGTACACCGGTGTGCCGGTCGTCGGCGGCACCGCCGAATGGGCCGCGGACTACATCAAGTGGATCCTCGACCCGCTGCGCGAGGGGCTGCAGGGCATCCCGTGGTACGGAATCCTGCTGATCGTCGCGGCGCTGGCCTGGCTGATCGGCACCTGGGCCACCGCGCTGACCGCCACCGCCGCCATGGCCGCGATCGGCGTGCTCGGCGTGTGGCAGTCGTCCATGGACACTCTCTCCCAAGTGCTGGCGGCCGTCGTCGTCACGCTGGTCCTCGGTTTCGCGATCGGCATCTGGGCCGCGCGCAGCGTCCGGCTGGAGCGGATGCTGCGACCGGTGCTGGACGTGTGTCAGACCATGCCGCAGTTCGTGTACCTGATCCCTGTGGTCGCGCTGTTCGGCGTCGGCCGCGCCCCGGCGGCGGCCGCGGCCATTGTCTACGCGCTGCCCGCCGTCATCCGCATCACCACCCAGGGGATCAGGAGCGTCGACCCGGCGGCGCTGGAGGCGGCGCGCTCGCTCGGCGCCACGCGGGGGCAGCAGTTGCGCCAGGTCCAGCTTCCGCTGGCCCGCCCGGCGCTGCTGCTCGCCGTCAACCAGGGCGTGGTGCTGGTGCTGGCCGTGGTCGTCATCGGCAGTCTGGTCGGCTCGGGCGCGCTCGGCTACGACGTGCTGTTCGGCCTGGCGCAGGGCGATCTGGCGACCGGTCTGGTGGCGGGCACGGCAATCGTCTGCCTGGGGCTGATGCTCGACCGGGTGACCCAGCCGACCGCACGCCGCGACAGGAAGGGGGCCTGAGATGGCTACGGCCCGTACGCATCGCCGCCGTCAGCTGCTGATGGCCGCCACCGGGGTCACGGCCCTGCTCACCACCGCGACCGCCTGCGGCGCGGCGGACATGACCAAGCAGTCCTCGCCGTACGCCAATGTGGGCGGCGCGAAGAGCGTGACGCTCTCCGTGCAGTCCTGGGTCGGAGCACAGGCCAACGTGGCCGTCGCCCAGTATCTGCTGGAGCATGAGCTGGGCTACCACGTCGACACCGTCCAGGTGGACGAGATTCCGGCGTGGGACGCGCTCAGCCAGGGCCGGGTGGACGCGATTCTGGAGGACTGGGGTCACCCGGAGCAGGAGCAGCGGTACGTCAAGGACAAGAAGCTGATCGTGCCGGGCGGCGACCTCGGTGTCACCGGCCACATCGGCTGGTGGGTGCCGAAGTACTTCGCCGAGAAGCATCCGGACGTCCTCAACTGGAAGAACCTCAACAAGTACGCGAAGACCTTCAAGTCCGCGGAGAGCGGTGGGAAGGGCCAGTTGCTGGACGGCTCCCCGTCCTATGTCACCAATGACAAGGCGCTGGTGAAGAATCTGAAGCTGAACTACCAGATCGTCTTCTCCGGTTCGGAAGCAGCCCAGATCACCCAGATTAAGCAGTTCGCCAAGGCGAAGAAGCCCTTCCTGAGCTACTGGTACGAGCCGCAGTGGCTGTTCAACCAGGTGCCGATGGTCGAGGTGGAGCTGCCCAAGTACACGGACAAGTGTGCTGCCGAGGGCGCCAAGGATCCCGACTCCTTCGACTGCGCCTACCCGACCACCCCGCTGCAGAAGTACCTCAACGCTGACTTCTCGAAGAAGGGCGGCAAGGCGGCGACGTTCCTGAAGAAGTTCCACTGGACGAAGAAGGACCAGAACGAGGTCTCCGAGCTGATCGCCTCGGACGGGCTCTCCCCGCAGGACGCGGCGGAGAAGTGGGTCAAGATGCACCCGGACGTCTGGAAGAAGTGGATGCCGTAAGGGCCATGCACAAGGCCGTGCCGGAGCCTCACGGGGCCGGGCCCCGCTCCGTCCCTCAGGTGGGGGACGGAGCGGGGTCCAGCTGTTTCACGAGGCCCGCCGCCGCGGCCATGGTCTGGCGCTGCAGACGAGGGCCGAAGGTGATCCGGGTGGCGCCCAGTTGGCCCAGCTCACGCGGGGACGGGCCGGCGGGGTCGAAGGCCGCTGCGTTGACCGGCAGGCCGATGGCGGCCGCCAGACGGGGCAGCAGCTCCGGGGACGCGAAGACCGGGTAGACACAGTCCGCGCCCGCCGCCGCATAGCGCCGCCCACGCTCGATCGCGGCCGTGGCCACGGTCTCGTCGTCGTCCGCCCCGCGCCGTGCGAAGACATCGATACGGGCGTTGATGACCAGGGCCTCGCCCGCCTCCGCCCGCACCGCCGCGAGCAGATCCGCCTGGCGCTCCGGCTCCACCAGTTCACCGGTCAGATGATCGGAGTCCTCCAGATTGCAGCCCACCGCACCCGTCTCCAGCAGCCGCTCGACCAGCTCCTGCGGGGCGAGGCCGTAGCCGCTCTCGACATCCGCCGACACCGGCACGTCCACGGCCCGGACGATCCGGGTGATCGCGGCGAACATCTCCTCCGCCGGCGTGGCGCCGTCCTGGTAGCCGAGCGACGCGGCGATCCCGGCGCTGGGCGTCGCCAGCGCCGGGAAGCCGGCATCCGCGAACACCCGGGCCGAAGCCGCGTCCCAGGGGCCGGGCAGCACCAACGGATCGTCGGCGGCCCGGCCGTGGTGCATCGCGCGGAACGCCTGGGCCTGGGGCGTGCTGGTGCGCACCGTCATGATGAACCCCGCCTCAGTGGGCCGACGGCTTGTACGCGCCGGGGGCCATCCGGGTGGTGACAGCCACCCGGTTCCAGGCGTTGATGGTGAGGATCATGGAGATGAGCTGCGCCAGCTCCTTCTCCTCGAAGTGCTTGGCGGCGCGCTCGTACACCTCGTCCGGGACGAAGCCGTCGGTCAGCACGGTGACGGCCTCGGTGAGGGCCAGCGCGGCCCGCTCCTTCTCGGTGTAGAGATCCCCGGCCTCCTCCCAGGCGTTGAGCAGGTACAGGCGCTCCTCCGACTCGCCCGCCGCGCGGGCGTCCTTGGTGTGCATGTCGATACAGAAGGCGCAGTGGTTGATCTGCGACGCACGCGTCTTGACCAGCTCGGTCAGCGCCGGGTCCAGGCCCTTCCGGGCGGCCGCGTCAAGGGCGACCAGGGCCTTGTAGACCTCGGGGGCCGTCTTGGCGAAGTGCATCCGGGGGCCGTGGGGGTGAGTGGTCACGCTCGTTGTCATGCCGTCCACGCTAGGACCTGGGTAGCCCAGGAGTATGGTCCATTTCCATGGAGGATTCCTGGGCCACTCCAAAGGCGGAGTTCGGGAAGGCGACCGGGGCGCGGGCCGAGTCCGGGGCGCGGGCCGAGTCCGGGGCCCGTCTGGGCGCCGATCTGTATCTGGATCTGCCGCGGGGCGGCGGGGCCGGGGTGCGGGCCGCGTTGATCCGCTCCCTGCGCGAGGCCGTACGCACCGGTCGGCTCGCCCCCGGCGCCCGGCTGCCCTCCTCCCGCTCCCTCGCCGCCGACCTCGGCATCGCCCGGAACACCGTCGCCGACGCCTACGGCGAACTCGTCGCCGAGGGCTGGCTCACCGCCCGCCAGGGCTCGGGCACCCGGGTCGCCCGGCGCGTCGTCCCGCCCGCGCCCCCGCGCAGGCCCACGGCCGCCGCCGTGGCCGCCGCCCGGCCCGCCTACGATGTGCGGCCCGGCTCGCCCGATGTCTCGGCCTTCCCCCGCTCCGCCTGGCTCTCCGCCGCCCGCCGCGCCCTGACCACCGCGCCCAGCGATGCCTTCGGCTACGGACGGCCCGCCGGGCGGCCCGAGCTGCGGCGCGTACTGGCCGACTATCTCGCGCGCGCCCGTGGAGTGCGGGCCGCGCCCGAACGGATCGTGGTCTGCGGGGGGTTCGCCCAGGGGCTCGCGCTGCTCAGCCGGGTGCGGCGGCAGGCCGGTCACCGGGAGGTGGCCGTCGAGTCCTACGGGCTCGGCATCTACTGGAACGTGATACGCCGGGCCGGACTGCGCACCGTGCCGCTGCCGCTCGACCACCATGGCGCCCGCACCGGGGAGTTGGACCGGCTCGCCAACGTACGGACCGTCACCCTTACTCCGGCCCATCAGTTTCCGACGGGCGTCTCCCTGCACCCCGACCGGCGCGCCGCCGTGGTCGACTGGGCCTCGCGGACCGGCGGACTGGTGCTGGAGGACGACTACGACGGGGAGTTCCGCTACGACCGCCACCCGGTCGGGGCGCTGCAGGGGCTCGACCCCGAGCATGTCGTCTATCTGGGCACGGCGAGCAAGAGCCTGGCGCCCGCGCTGCGCCTGGGGTGGATGGTGGTGCCGGACCATCTCATGGACGGTCTCCTGGCGGTCAAGGGGACGGGGGAGTGGGACTCGAGTGCGCTGGACCAGCTGACGCTCGCGGAGTTCATCGACTCCGGCGCCTACGACCGCCATGTGCGCGGTATGCGGATGCGCTACCGGCGCCGCCGCGATCAGCTTGTCGCGGCGCTCGCCGAACGCGCCCCGCAGGTGCGCGTCACGGGCATCGCGGCCGGGCTGCAGGCGGTGCTCGAACTGCCGCCGGGGACCGAGCGGTCCGTGGTGCAGGGCGCGGCCCGGCAGGGCCTGGCCATGGATGGCCTGAGCCGCTTCCGCTACCAGGACGAGAACGCGGCCGGGGTGGAAGGGGCCGGGGCCGCGGCCGGGGTGGAAGGGGCCAGGACCGCGGCCGGGGTGGAAGGGCCCGGGGCCGCGAGCGGGGTGGAAGGGGCCGGGGCTGGGGTCTGGCGCGGGACGGGCGAGCCCCAAGGGCAGCGGGACGCACTGGTGTTCGCCTATGGGACCCCGCCCGACCACGCCTTCACGGGCGCGCTGGAGGCGCTGTGCCGTGTCCTGCCCTGAGAACCCCGCACCGCACCCCCGCCGTTCACCTGTGCGAAAGCCCCCTCTACGCTGGATCGTCCAACCGACGGGGGAGCGACACCAATGGAACGGACAGGACCACGACGACTGCGGTCGAGCACGGTCATTCTGGGCAGTATGGGCGCGCTGGCGGCGGCACTCACCTCCTGCGGCTCGGAGCCGGACAAGCGCTGTGTGGACCCGGACAGCTATGACGTGGTGAAGGGTTACCGCATCATCGACTCCAGCGCCTGCAAGAGCTCTTCGTCCGGCACGGGCGGCAAGAAGAGCGGCAAACGCGGCACCAAGCGCGTCGACGGCGACTGGTACTACGACCCGGACGTCAGCGGCCGCTGGGCGGACGACGGCACCTTCAGCAAGAGCCAGGCGGCCGACCGGGGCGGCTTCGGCTGCTCGGGCTCCGGCGGCGGCTGACCGGGCCGGAAGCGGATGAAGCGCCACACCATCGACCCGCGCCCCGACTGGCAGTCCACGGTCGAGGAGCAGGGGGTCATCTACCCGCTGACCCGCTACCCGGACGGCTCGCTGCGTCCGTACTGGGACGAGAGCGCCTACTACGTCTTCTCGCTGCCCGAGGTCGAGGCGCTGGAGGAGGTGGTCGAGGAGCTGCACCGGATGTGTCTGGCCGCGGCCGCCCATATCGTGGAGACCGGCCGCTTCGCCGATCTCGGCATCGAGGACCCGCGGCTGGCCGGGCTGATCGCCGAGTCCTGGCGGCGCCGGGCCGAACAGCCCAGCGTCTACGGCCGGTTCGATCTGCGCTATGACGGCGGCGGTCCGGCGAAGCTGCTGGAGTACAACGCCGACACGCCCACCTCGCTGGTGGAGGCGGCGAGCGCCCAGTGGTTCTGGATGGAGGACCGCTTCCCGGGTGCCGACCAGTGGAACTCCCTCCATGAGCGGCTTGTCGACGCCTGGCGCAACCAGGCGGCGCTGCTGCCGCCGGGCGTGCCCCTGTACTTCGCGCACTCGGCGGGGGACGAGCTGGGCGAGGACCTGATGACGGTCGCTTACCTCCGCGAGACGGCCGAACAGGCCGGGCTGAGGACCGAGTCGATCTCGATGGAGGACATCGGCTGGGAGCGGCTCTCGGGCCGCTTCGTGGACAAGCGGTTCCGGTTCATCCGCGGCTGCTTCAAGCTCTACCCCTGGGAGTGGCTGGTCACCGACCGCTTCGGCCCGCATGTGCTGGACACCCTGGACAACGGAGGCGGCACCGGGTCCACCCTGTGGATCGAACCCGCCTGGAAGATGCTGCTCTCCAACAAGGCGCTGCTGGCCGTCCTGTGGGAGCTCTTCCCCGGCCATCCGAATCTGCTCCCCGCCTACCTCGACGGCCCCCGCGAGCTGGCCCGCACCACCGGATACGTGGCCAAACCGCTGCTCGGGCGCGAGGGCGCGGGCGTCACGGTGCGCGAGCCGGGCGACGGAGCCGTCGTACGGGATGAGCCCTGCTGCTACCAGGAGCTGGCGCCGCTGCCCGATATGGACGGCAACCGGGTGGTGCTGGGTGCCTGGGTGGTGGAGGACGAGCCGGCGGGGCTCGGCATCCGGGAGTCGGCGGGGCTGGTCACCGACGAGTACGCGCGCTTTGTGCCGCATGTGATTCTCTGAGCGCTGCGGGGCCACCGAGATCGGTCCGATCACTCCGCCAGCACCGCCCTGAGCCGGTCCAGACCCCACTCCAGATCCTCCTTGCCGATCACCAGGGGCGGGGCGAGCCGGATCGTGGCGCCGTGGGTCTCCTTGACCAGCACCCCGCGGTCCATGAGCCGCTCGGAGATCTGCCGCCCGGTGCCGAGCGACGGATCGATGTCCACTCCCGCCCACAGCCCCCGCCCCCGCACCTCGTCGACGCCTTCTCCCAGGAGCAGCCCCAGCTCGCGGTGGAGCAGCTCGCCCAGCTTCGCCGCGCGCCGCTGGAATTCGCCCGTCCGCAGCATGGCGATGACCTCCAGCGCGATGGCGCAGGCGAGCGGATTGCCGCCGAAGGTCGAGCCGTGCTCACCGGGCCGGTGGACCCCGAGCACCTCCTTGGAGGAGACCACCGCCGACACCGGCACCACACCGCCGCCCAGCGCCTTGCCCAGCAGATAGACATCGGGGACCACGCCCTCGTGCTCACAGGCGAAGGTCCGGCCCGTGCGCCCGAGACCCGACTGGATCTCGTCCGCCATGAGCAGCACCTTCCGCTCCCGGGTCAGCTCCCGCACCCGGCTCAGATAGCCGGGGGGCGGCACCAGCACTCCGGCCTCGCCCTGGATGGGCTCCAGCAGCACGGCGACCGTCTCCTCGGGGGCGGCGTCGAGCGCCGCCTCCATCGCCGCCGCATCGCCGTACGGCACGATCTGGAACCCCGGGGTGAAGGGGCCGTGGTCCGCACGTGCCACCGGATCGGTGGAGAAGCTGATCAGGGTGGTCGTCCGGCCGTGGAAGTTGTTCTCGGCGGCGATGATCCGCGCCCGGCCGTCCGGCACCCCCTTCACCCGGTAGCCCCATTTGCGGGCGGTCTTGACCGCCGTCTCCACCGCCTCCGCCCCCGTGTTCATCGGCAGGACCGTCTCCATCCCGCACAGCTCGGCCAGCTCGGCGCAGAAGGCGCCGAAGCGGTCGTGGTGGAACGCCCGCGAGGTCAGGGTGACCCGCTCCAGTTGCGCCCGGGCGGCGTCGAGCAGGCGGCGGTTGCCGTGCCCGAAGTTGAGCGCCGAGTATCCGGCGAGCAGATCGAGATAGCGGCGGCCCTCGACATCGGTCATCCAGGCGCCCTCGGCGGACGCGATGACGACCGGCAGCGGATGGTAGTTGCGCGCGCTATGGGCCTCGGCGGCCGCCATGGCGAGTTCCGCGGAGCGTCCCGGTCCCATCTCTCCTCCTTTTCTCACTAGCTAGAGTGGGCGTGCGCACCGTGACTGGCGAGCCGAGCGTGGAACCGACCACGAGGAAGCGGTGCGCGGCCACAGCGCCACGAGGTGCCGCCCGCCTGGGCACCCCGGGAGCACGACCGGACAGCTACCGATCGCCCCGGAGGACACCATGAGCCTGCCCCTGCCCCATCCCGCCCTGTCGGCCGCCGACCCCGAACTCGCCGCCCTCGTCGGCGCCGAGGAAACGCTGCAGTCCGAGACCCTGCGGCTGATCCCCAGCGAGAACTATGTCTCCAGCGCCGTCCTGGAAGCCTCCGGGACGGTGCTGCAGAACAAGTACAGCGAGGGCTATGCCGGCCGCCGCTACTACGAGGGTCAGCAGGTCATCGACCAGGTCGAGACCCTGGCGATCAACCGTGCCAAGGCCGTCTTCGGCGCCGAGCACGCCAATGTCCAGCCCTACTCCGGTTCGCCCGCCAACCTCGCCGTCTATCTGGCCTTCGCCCGTCCGGGCGACACCGTGATGGGCATGTCACTGCCGATGGGCGGCCACCTCACCCATGGCTGGGGTATCTCCGCCACCGGCGCGTGGTTCCGCGGCGTCCAGTACGGGGTCCGCCAGGACACCGGCGCCATCGACTTCGACCAAGTGCGCGATCTGGCCCGCCAGGAGCGGCCGAAGCTGATCTTCTGCGGGGGCACCGCCGTGCCCCGCACCATCGACTTCGCCGCCTTCGCGGAGATCGCCCGCGAAGTGGACGCGGTGCTCGTCGCGGATATCGCGCATATCGCCGGCCTGATCGCGGGCGGCGCCCACCCCTCGCCGGTGCCGTACGCGGATGTCATCTCCACCACCACCCACAAGACGCTCCGGGGTCCGCGCGGCGCGATGCTGATGGCGCGCGAGACCCATGCCAAGGCCATCGACAAGGCCGTCTTCCCCGGGCTTCAGGGCGGTCCGCACAACCAGACCACCGCCGCCATCGCGGTGGCCCTGCATGAGGCCGCCCAGCCCGCCTTCCGTGACTACGCCCACGCCGTCGTCGCCAACGCCAAGGCCCTCGCCGACGCGCTGCTCGCCCGCGGCTTCGATCTGGTCTCCGGCGGCACCGACAACCATCTGATCCTGATGGACCTGACGCCCAAGGAGGTGCCGGGCAAGGTCGCGGCGAAGGCACTGGACCAGGCCGGGATCGTGGTGAACTACAACACCGTCCCCTTCGACCCGCGCAAGCCCTTCGACCCGTCCGGCATCCGGATCGGCACCCCCTCCCTGACCTCGCGCGGCCTGGGCACCGGCCACATGCCCGCCGTGGCCGACTGGATCGACCGGGGCGTGACCGCCGCGAAGACCGGTGACGAGGGGGCCCTCATCAAGATCAGGGCCGAGGTCGCTGAGCTGATGGAGGCCTACCCGGCCCCCGGTCTGCCGATCGGCTGACGACGCCCGCGCGGCCCTGCCCGGCCTCCAGGCCGGGTATGGGCCGCCACCACTGCTCCTCCCGGATCCGGTCGCCGTCCGCCTCGACCGGCACCGGCACCGGCAGGCCCACGATCCGTGCCAGCACCCGCTCGACCACCGTCTCGCCGCCCCCCGGCGACACGCCGTCCGCCGACGGCCCGCCGGGCGGCGGTCCCTCCAGCGCGCGCCCGAGCGCCCGCAGCTCCTCGGGCAGCCCTTCTCCGGCCATCTCCTCCCCGCCTCTCTTCCGTGATCGCCTCGGCCGCCCCGTCCTCGGGTTCGAGCAACCGCTCCAGCCGTTTCAGCGCGCGGCTCAGCCGCGATTTCACCGTGCCGCGCGGCCAGCCCAGCGTCTCCGCGGTCTCCGCCTCGTCCAGATCCAGCAGATAGCGGCAGATCACCACGCGGCGCTGCGGCTCGCTCAGCTCCTGCACCGCGGCCCTCAGCCGCGTCCGCCGCTCGCCCGCCATCGCCGCCACCGCCGGATCGGCCGACTCCGGTATCACCGGCTCGGCCCCGGCCAGCGCCCCTTCCCGGTCGACCGCCGTACGCAGCCGACGCGCCGAGCGCACCGCATTACTCGTCTCCCGCGCGACGATCCGCAGCAGCCACGGCCGGAAGGCCGCCCCGTCCCGGAATCTCCCCAGGGCGAGATACGCCTTCACAAAGGCGTCCTGCACCACATCCTCGGCGTCCGCACCCGCTCCGAGCAGCACCGCCGTGCGCAGCGCGATGGACGCGTGGGCCCGCATCAGCTCCGCGTACGCCCCGGTCTCCCCGGCCCGCACACGCGCGATGATCCTTGCTTCGTCCCGCGCGATGAGGTCCCCCTCCCGCGCCCCCTCGTCAGTCCTCACACCTTTCATACACCGGCGGACGGAGTCTGGTTCCACACCTGAGAGAATGGGTGCCATGGCCCTCGATCGTCCCCGTGCGCTCTCCGGTATCCAGCCCACCGCAGGCTCGTTCCACCTCGGGAATTACCTCGGTGCGATCCGGCAGTACGTCGCGCTGCAGGAGACCCACGACGCGTTCTACACCGTGGTGGACCTGCACGCGATCACCGTGCCGCAGGATCCGGCGGAGCTGCGTGCCAACACCCGGCTCGCCGCCGCCCAGCTGCTCGCCTCCGGACTCGACCCGGACCGCTGCACCCTCTTCATCCAGAGCCATGTGCCCGAGCACGCGCAGCTCGGCTGGGTGATGAACTGTCTCACCGGCTTCGGCGAGGCGTCCCGGATGACCCAGTTCAAGGACAAGTCGGCCAGGCACGGCGCCGACCGGGCGACCGTCGGGCTCTTCACCTACCCGATCCTCCAGGTCGCGGACATCCTGCTCTACCAGGCCAACCATGTCCCGGTCGGCGAGGACCAGCGCCAGCACATCGAGCTCACCCGCGATCTCGCGGACCGGTTCAACGGGCGCTTCGGCGAGACCTTCACCGTCCCCGACCCGTACATCGTCAAGGAGACCGGGAAGATCTACGACCTTCAGGACCCGTCGATCAAGATGAGCAAGTCGGCGTCCACGCCGAAGGGCATCATCAGCCTGCTGGACGAGCCCAAGGTCTCGGCGAAGAAGATCAAGAGCGCGGTGACCGACCTCGAGACCGAGATCCGCTTCGACGAGGAGAAGAAGCCCGGCGTCAGCAATCTGCTGACGATCTACTCCACCCTGACCGGCGCCCCCATCGCCGAGTTGGAGAAGAAGTACGTGGGCAAGGGGTACGGTGCGCTCAAGACCGACCTCGCCGAGGTGCTGGTCGAGTGGGTGACGCCGTTCCGCGAGCGGACCCAGGAATACCTGGCGGATCCGGCGACGTTGGACGGAATCCTGGCCAAGGGAGCCGAGAAGGCCCGCGCCGTCGCCGCCGAGACGCTGGCACTCGCCTACGACAAGGTGGGCTTCCTGCCCGCGACGCACTGAGGACCCGGACGCCCGACGACAGCGGTACACCGCGGCTGGACCCCCTGACCAGGGGGTCTTCGGCGCTGTGTGTCAAAAACCGATGAATCCAGCCGCGAAGGCGGCGCAGCCGCCACACTGTCACCGGTGCGGCGGACTTGAGCCCAGCAGCCCGGGAGGGCCAGGAGGGAGAACGCAGTGGGGACTGTAACCCTCGGCGTTTCGATCGCGGTCCCGGAACCGTACGGCGGCTTCCTCCAGAAGCGGCGTGCGGGCTTCGGGGACCCGGCCGCTCACGGCATCCCCACCCACGTCACCCTGTTGCCGCCGACCCAGGTGGACGCGTCCACGCTGCCCGCCGTCGAGGATCACCTGGCCCAGGTCGCGGCCGAGGGGCGGCCGTTCCCGATGCGGCTGCAGGGGACCGGCACCTTCCGTCCGCTCTCGCCGGTCGTCTTCGTCAGGATCGTGGAAGGCGCGGAGGAGTGCGCGGCGCTGCAGGAGCAGATCCGGGCCGGGTCCGGGCCGTGCGCCCGCGAGCTGCAGTTTCCGTACCACCCGCATGTCACTGTCGCGCACGGCATCGACGAGGAGGCGATGGACCGGGCGTTCGCCGAGCTGAGCGACTACGAGGCGGCCTGGACCATCACCGGATTCGCCCTGTACGAGCAGGGGGAGGACGGGGTGTGGCGGCTTGACCGCGAGTACCCCTTCGGGTCGGGCGAGTCGCCGCAGACCTCCTCGCCCGTGGTGCCCCGTCAGGCCGATCTCTCCCGCCCGGCCGCTCCCTCCGTGTAGTCCGGTCAGCCGGTCGGCCGTACAGCCGGTCGGCCGTACAGGCCGGTCAGCCGGTCAGGTATAGCCGGTCAGCCGGTCAGCCGGTCAGCCGGTCAGCCGGTCAGGTATCCGGTCAGCCGGTCAGCCGTACAGCCGTCGGCCGGTCGTTTCGTTCCGCCGCCCCGGCTCAGCCGGGCAGCCGGCGGAAGACCGTCCGGGGCAGATGCCGGAGGACGGACATCACCACGCGCAGCGCGCCCGGGACCCAGACCGTCCCGGAGCGCCGCCGCAGCCCCTCCTCGATGGCCTCGGCGACCGCCTGGGGCGTGGTGGCCAGCGGCGCGGGCCGCATTCCGGCCGTCATCTTGGTACGCACGAAGCCGGGGCGCACCACCATCACATGGACGCCCGTGCCGTGCATCGCGTCCGCCAGCCCCTGCGCGAAGGCGTCGAGCCCCGCCTTGCCGGCGCCGTAGATGAAGTTCGCGCGGCGGGGGCGCTCGGCGGCGACCGAGGAGAGCACGACGAGTGAGCCATGGCCCTGGCGGCGCATGGCCTGGGCGCAGACCAGGGCGGCGGAGACGGCGCCCGTGCAGTTGGTCTGGACGACGCGGACCGCGGCCGGCGGATGCGTCTCGTCGTGTTCCTGTGTGCCCAGGACGCCGAAGGCCAGCAGCACCATGTCGATGTCGCCCTCGGCGAAGACCTTTCCCAGCGTCACCTCGTGCGTTTCGGTGGCGAGGGCGTCGAAGGGGACGGTACGGGCGTCGGCGCCGAGCTCCCGCAGCTGCCGTGCGGCCGACTCCAGGGCGGGGGAGGGACGGCCGGCCAGCCAGACGGTGCGGGTACGGCGGGTGATCAGACGGCGGGCGGTCGCGAGCGCGATCTCGGAGGTGCCGCCGAGGACGAGCAGCGACTGCGGGGAACCGAAGGCGTCCTTCACGGGCGGCCCTGCCTTTCGTGTGCGCTATGGGGAGCGTGCGTGTGCGCTGTGGGGAGCGTGGGTTGGGCTGAGCGGATACGGTGAAGTTCGCCGCTGATCCCTCGCCGTTCGGCCTGGCCGAGGGCTTGGACGCCGAGAAGGATCAGCACTTGACTTCGCCGTAACCGCTTAGAGGGACAGCCGACGGGCCAGGTCCGAGGTGAACAGCCCGCGCGGGTCCAGCGACCGCCGCAGGGCGCGGAAGTCCGGCAGCCGTGGATACATCGCGGCGAGCAGCTCGGGCCGCAGCCGGGCGTCCTTGGCGAGGTAGACCCGGCCGCCCGCGCCGGCCACCACCTCGTCCAGCTCGTCCAGGAAGCCGCCGAGGCCCGGCAGCCGGGCGGGGATGTCCAGGGCCAGCGTCCACCCGGCCATCGGGAACGACAGCCAGCCCGGGTCGGCCTCCCCGAACCGCTTGAGCACCGCAAGGAAGGACGGGCAGCGGCGCCGGGCGATCCGCCGCACGATCGTGCGCAGCGCCTCCTCCTGGCCGTGGCCGACGACGAACTGGTACTGCACGAAGCCGCCGCGCCCGTAGATCCGGTTCCAATGCGGAAGGCCGTCGAGCGGATGGAAGAAGGCCGGGATCGGCTGGAGCTCGCCGATCCGCAGCCGGGGCGCCCTGCGGTACCAGAGCTCGTTGAAGAGCCCCACGGTGGTGCGCGAGAGCAGCCCCTCGGGGACGCGGCGCGGGGGCGGGGGCAGCCTTCCCGGGCGGAAGGCCAGCGGGGCGCCGTACCGTCCGCGACGGCCCGGTACGAGGGCGCCCAGCGGGGCGTGGTCGCCCCGGGTGAGGACGGAGCGGCCGGTGGCGGCGCCGCGCGCCAGAAGGTCGATCCAGGCGACCGAATAGCGGTAGCGGTGGTCGGTGGCGGTCAGACGGGCCATCAGGTCGTCCAGATCGCGGGCGCGTTCGGTGTCCACCGACATCAGTGAGGTCTCCACCGGCAGAAGGGCGAGGGTCGCGGAGAGCACGACGCCGGTCAGCCCCATGCCGCCCGCCGTGGCCCGGAAGAGATCCGTGCCGGGGGTGAGGGTATGGATCGCGCCGTCGGCCGTAAGGAGCTCAAGGGAGCGGACGTGCCGGGTGAAGGAGCCGGAGACATGGTGGTTCTTGCCGTGGATGTCCGCGCCGATCGCGCCGCCGACCGTCACCTGACGGGTGCCGGGGGTGACGGGGACGAACCAGCCGAGCGGCAGCGCCACCTCCATCAGCCGGTGCAGGCTGACGCCCGCCTCGCAGACGACCTCGCCGCGCACGGCGTCGATCGTGCGGATGCGGTCCATTGCGGTCATGTCGAGGACGGCGCCGCCCGCGTTCTGCGCGGCGTCCCCGTACGCTCGGCCGAGCCCGCGCGCGATGCCGCCGCGCGTGCCGTGCTTGGCGCAGCCGCGCACCGCATCGGCGGCCTCCTCACAGGTGCGCGGGCGCAGCAGGCGGGCCGCGGCGGTGGGGGCGGTACGTCCCCAGCCGGTGAGCGGCGTGGCGGCCGGGGCGGCGACGGCGGGCATACGGATGAACGTATCGTCCGGTATGCCGTGTATGAAGCTTTTGCGGCTCGGCCTCGCATGGCTCACCGAAAAGAGTGATTAACGGAAGTATTTGGACGCCACGACTTCGGCTGACTCCCCGTCGGCGGCGAGAGTCATGGGGGAAGCCCGCGCACGGACCGGGCCCCGACCGAGAAGAGGTGGGCCCGCTGTTTCCCACCGGCCTGGACCGCCGACTGCTCGTGGCCCTGCGCGCCCGCGGCACCGACACGCGGGTGGCCGCCGTGGCCCGCGCACTGTCCCTGGGCGGCGAACACGGCGCCCTGTGGCTCGCCGCCGGGCTTCTGGGCGCGGCCCGCTCCGGGGACGACCCGGTGCGCCGCGGCGCATGGCTGCGCGGCACCGCCGTGGTCGCCACCGCCCACCTGGCCGGCATGGTCCTCAAGCGCGTCGTACGCCGCCCCCGGCCCCGGCTGCCCGGGGCCGGGCCCCTGGTGCGCACCGCCGGGCGGCACTCCTTCCCCAGTTCGCACGCCGCGTCGTCGGCCGCGGCGGCGCTCGCCTTCGGCCCACTGGGGCCCGCCGGGCTGTGCATACCGCCGCTGGCCGCCGCGGTCTGTGTGTCGCGCCTGGTCGTCGGGGTGCACTATCCGACGGACGTGGCCGCCGGCGCGGCCCTCGGCGCGCTCATCACCCGGCTGGGCACCGCGGGGCCGCGTGGATCGTACGACGGAGGCCGTCGCCATGGCTGATCCGACGACCCTGCTGGAGGAGCCGCCGCCCACCCCCGCGACCACCGATACGGCGGGGGCCAGGGCGGTGCGGCTGCCGCTGGGGCTGCTGCTGACCGCGCGCCCCCGGCAGTGGATCAAGAACCTGCTCGTCACCGCCGCCCCGGCCGCCGCCGGGGCGCTCGACTCGCCCCACGTGGTGGGGCGGCTCGCCGTCGTCTTCGTCCTGTTCACGGCCGCCGCCTCGGCCGTCTATCTGATCAACGACGCCAGGGACGCCGAGGCCGACCGGGCCCACCCCGACAAGTGCCGCCGCCCCGTGGCCGCCGGGCAGGTGCCCGTGCCCGTCGCCTACGCCATGGGCGCGGTGCTGGCGCTGCTGGCACCGGCCGGGGCCGCGCTGCTGTGCAACCCGGCCACCGCCGCGCTGATCTCCGCGTATGTCGTCATGCAACTCGCCTACTGTCTGCGGCTCAAGCAGGTCCTGGTGGTCGATCTCGTCGTCGTCACCACCGGCTTTCTGATGCGCGCCATGGTCGGCGGCCTCGCGCTCGGCATCCCGCTCTCCCGCTGGTTTCTCATCACCACAGGGTTCGGCGCGCTCTATATGGTCGCTGCCAAACGCTATTCCGAAGCGCTGCTGACGGCCGGAAGGCCCGGTGCGGCGGGTGAGACACGCGCCTTGCTGGGCGAGTACACCGTCGGCTATCTGCGGTTCGTCTGGCAATTGGCGGCGGGGGTCGCCGTCCTCGCGTACTGCCTGTGGGCGCTGGAGACCAAGGGCGCGCACCATGAGCTGCTGCCCTGGCGTCAGCTGTCCATGGTCCCCTTCATCCTCGGCGTGCTGCGCTACGCCGTCTTCGCCGACCGCGGCACCGCCGGCGCCCCCGAGGACGTCCTGTTGCGCGACCGGCCCCTGGCCGCCACGGCACTTGCCTGGATGGCGCTGTACGGATCGGCGGTCGTCGGGCTGTGACCTGCGCGCCGCCGTCGCCGGCCCGTCCGGGGGCACGGGCGCGGGCACGGGCCCGGGTGCGGGGGATGCTGCCCGAGCTGACCGGGTTCGCGCTCGCCGGGGCCGCCGCCTACGCCGCCGATCTGGGGCTGTTCCTGTGGCTGCGCGAGCCCGTCGGGCTCGGTCCGCTCACCGCCAAGGCGCTGTCGTTCGTCGCCGGGTGCACGGTCGCCTATCTCGGCAACGCGATCGGCACCTACCGCCGTCGCGCCGCCCCGGCCACCGCCGTACGCCGTGCCCGCCAATATGCGGTCTTCTTCGCGGTAAACCTCGCGGGCGCCGTCGTCCAACTGCTCACCCTGGCCGTCTCGCACTACGGGCTCGGGCTGACCTCCCCGCGCGCGGACGCGGTCTCCGGAGCGGGTATCGGGATGGTTCTTGCTACCTGTCTGCGGTTCTGGGGAACCCGGACGTTGGTGTTCAGCACCGCACGTCGCACCGCACGCCACCGTGCACGTCGGTGCGCCAAGGAGTAGAACCGCGCAGAAGGGTAGTTGCTGAGCATGGAATGGTTGACCCGGCTGCCGCTTGTCGGCCCCGCGATCGCCCGGGTGATGCGCACCCACGCCTGGCGCTCCTATGAACGGCTGGACCGCGTCCACTGGACGCGGCTCGCCGCCGCCATCACGTTCACCAGCTTCCTCGCCTTCTTCCCGCTCATCGCCGTCGGGGCGGCCATCGGCGCCGCGACGCTCAGCGAGACGCAGATGCACCAGTTGCAGAAGAAGCTGGCCCAGCAGATCCCCGGCATCTCCGGCCAGCTGGACCTGGGCGGCCTCGTCCAGAACGCCGGCACCATCGGGGTCGTCGCGGGCGCGCTGCTGCTGTTCACCGGCATCGGCTGGGTGGGCTCGCTGCGCGAGTGCCTGCGCGCCGTCTGGGAGCTGGAGGAGGACCCCGGCAATCCGGTGATGCGCAAGGTCAAGGACGCCGGTGTCCTGCTCGGCCTCGGCGGCGTCGCCCTCGCCTCCTTCGCCGTCTCCACGCTCGCCGCCACCGCCGTCGGCCGGGTCACGCATCTGCTCCACATCCCCGAGAACGGGGTCGGCGGCTGGCTGCTGCGGATCGCCGCGTTCGCCATCGCCGTGGCCGCCGACTTCCTGCTGCTGTGCTACGTGCTGACCTGGCTGCCCGGGGTGGAGCCGCCGCGCCGGACGGTGGTGGTCGCCGCGCTCATCGGCGCGATCGGCTTCGAACTGCTCAAGCTGCTGCTGAGCAGCTATCTGCGGGACGTGGCGGCCAAGAGCATGTACGGCGCGTTCGGCGTGCCGATCGCGCTGCTGCTGTGGATGAACCTCACCGCCAAACTCACCTTGTTCTGTGCCGCGTGGACGGCCATCCCGCCCGCCGAGAAGGCCGGCGCCGAGGCAGAGTGGGCGGCCGAGGCCGACACGGAGGGAGGGTCCGTCGCGCCCGACGGACCCCCGGCCGCCGCCTGAGGCCGGGCTCAGTCGCGCGAGCGCCGCCGTCTGAGGCCGGGCTCAGTCGCGCGAGCGCCGCCGCACCAGCTCCGGCAGCGGCCAGCGGCGGTGCACCGCGAAGGCCACCGCGCCCAGCAGCGCCAGCGAGCCGCCCGCGATCCCGGCGGCGGTCCACATGCCGCTGGAGCCGCCGTGGCCCGGTGAGACGGACGCTTTCGCGTGGCCGTCCGACGACTTCTCGCCCGTCGGCCCGTCGCTCTGGCTCGCGCCCGCCGCACCCGGCCGGACGAGAGTGCCGACCGGATTCACCGAGTCGGCGGCCTTGAAGCCCCAGTCGAAGAGCTGCGCGGTCTCCTTGTAGACCTCGCTCGGCGCCGACTTCTGCGGATTCATGACCGTGACCAGCAGCACCCGCTTGCCGTGCTGGGCGACCCCGGTGAAGGTGGAGCCGGCGTGCGACGTATAGCCGTTCTTGACCCCGGCGATGCCCTTGTATGGCTTGATGTTGAACCCGGTCAGCAGCCGGTTGGTGTTCTGGATGCCGAAGCTCTCGCGGCGCTTCTTGCCGTCCTTCCCCTTCTTGAACTCGCCCGGGAACTGCGCCGTCGCCGTCGAGCAGTACTCCCGGAAGTCCGCCTTCTGAAGGCCCGAGCGGGCGAAGAGCGTGAGGTCGTAGGCGCTGCTGACCTGGTCCTTCTCGTCGTAGCCATCCGGCGTGACGACATGGGTGTCATGTGCGTTCAGCTGCTTGGCGTGCGCCTGCATCTCCCGCACGGTCGCCGGGACGCCGCCGTTCATCGCGGACAGGACGTGCACCGCGTCATTGCCCGAGCGCAGAAAGACGCCGAGCCACAGGTCGTGCACCGTGTAGGTGTAGTTCTCCTTGACCCCCACCAGGCTGCTGCCCGCGCCCATGCCCGCCAGGTCGGACGGCGCCACCTTATGGGTCTGCGTCTTCGGCATCTTCGGGAGCAGGGTGTCCGCGAACAGCATCTTCAGGGTGGACGCGGGCGGCAGCTGCCAGTGGGCGTTGTGCGCGGCGAGCACATCGCCCGACTCGGCGTCGGCCACCAGCCAGGACTTTCCGCTCAGCCCCTTCGGCAGGGCGGGCGCCCCCGGCTTCGCGTCCACCTGGGTCCCGGGACGGCCCAGCCGCTCCCCGCCCACGGTGGACATCTTGGCGGGCGGCCTCGGGGTCGCACTGCCCTCGGGGCCGCCGGTCTGGTCGGCGGCGAGAGCGGGGGTGGCCGTCAGCAGGCTGGACAGCAGGACGACGGCGGCGGTGGCGGTGGCCGGCCGCGCGGCGCGGCGGCGGGTGGGGGCGAAGGAAGATGTCGGCACGGTGGTGAACGTACCTGGCGCCTTCCCGGACGGTGACAGCACCGCCGACGCACGGGTGTCTGACCCCCTCGTGGAGGTACCGGAGGCGCTGTCCATACTGGAAACCATGAAGCTCAGCCGCCCCGTGTCCTGGTTCCTGCTCGCCTTCGGGGTGTGGAGCTGGGTCATCTGGTTCACCTTTGTCAAGAACTTGTGGAAGGACGCCAGCGGACTCGCCTTCGACGACTCCGGCGACCCCACCGCGTACTTTTGGGTCCATCTGCTGCTCGCGATCACGTCCTTTCTCTTGGGGACGGCGATCGGGGTGATCGGGTTCCGTGGGCTGCGCGCCCTGCGGCGGAAAGACGCCTCCGAGTAGCCGTTCCAGGTAGTCGCGGGCCCGCGAGCCCGTAAGGGGAGGACCGGGGATGGTCGCGCTCTACGTTCTGATCGCACTGGCCGTCATCGGTCTGCTGACCGGTGTGCACCGGTATCTGTGGTGCCGGCTCGTCCGGGACACGACGACGCGCGGCGGCCGGGCGCGGCGCGTCGGCACCGTTGCGGCCTTCGTGCTGCCGCTGACCACCGTCGGGGCGCTGATCGCGGGCCGGGCCGGAGCCCCCTTCGCGCTCCAGCGCGCGCTGGCCTGGCCGGGCTATCTGTGGCTCGCCCTGGTCCTCTATCTGACCCTGGCCCTGCTGGCCGGGGAGGTGGTACGGCCGCTGCTGCGGTGGTGGCTGGAGCGACGCGAGGGGCGGCCGGCCGCCGCCGGACGTTCAGGCCCGGCCGCCGCCGGACCGCCCGGCGGCCCGGCGGTCCGCCGAGCCGAGCGCCGGGCCGCGGCTCGCCCCGGAAGCCCCGCCGACCGGACGTCGAGGGCGACGACCGCCCGGACCGAAGCGCCCACCGGGGCAGCGGCGGCTGCCGGGCGGTCGGCGAAGGCCGGCTGTGTGAACATCGCCGAGGACCCCGCTGTGGCAGCCGGGGCGGAGCCGTCGCGGGGCGGCGGTTCGCCTGCGTGCGGCGGGGCTTCGGCGCCTGGCGCGGCCGTGGGTTCGGGGTCGGCCGGTGAATGGAGCGTAACCGGGGCCGGGCTTCCTCCTGGTGGTTCGTCGGCGTCCGGTTCGGGCGCCGACCGGACCGCGGGCGGGGCCCTGGACGGGGGCACCGTCGGCACCGCTGAGGCGGCCGGGGCCGGGCCTGGGCGCGGCGGTTCGCCTGCGTGCGGCGGGGGCTCGGACACCGTCGGCGCCGCGGACCGGCCCGCGATCGCTGACGGGGTCGCTGACGGGATCGCGGCCGGGACCGCGGCCGGGATCGCGGACGGGACCGCTGACGGGAGGCCAACGGACCAGACCAGGGACCCGGCCGCGACCGGGGTTTCGGACGCGATGGCCGACGGGACCGGAACCGCGACCGCTGACGGGGCCCCGGCGGGCCCCGCGTCCGCACAGGCCACCGCCTCCCGGCGGATGTTCGTCGCGCGGGCCGTGGCCGTGGGGGCCGCTGCCCTGGCCGTGGGGACGGTCGGGTACGGGACGTACTCCGTGCTGCGCGGGCCGCGGCTCAAGAGGGTCACCGTGCCGCTCGCCAAGTTGCCGCGCCGGGCGCACGGGTTCCGGATCGCCGTCGTCAGCGATATCCACCTGGGGCCGATCCTGGGCCGTGCCCATACCCGGCGGGTCGTCGAGACGATCAACAAGACCAACCCCGACCTCATCGCCGTCGTCGGCGATCTGGTGGACGGCAGCGTCGAGGATCTCGGCCCCGCCGCCGAGCCGCTGCGCGCGCTGCGCTCGCGCCACGGCGCGTATTTCGTGACCGGAAATCACGAGTATTTCTCCGGTGCCCACCAATGGGTCGAGCATGTGCGGGAGCTGGGCCTGCGGCCGCTGGAGAACGAGCGCACCGAGCTGCCCGGCTTCGATCTGGCCGGGGTCAACGACGTCGCGGGCGAGAGCGAGGGCCAGGGCCCCGACCTCGGCAGGGCGCTCGGCGACCGTGACCGGTCGCGCGCGTCCGTTCTTCTGGCGCATCAGCCGGTGGTGATCCACGACGCGGTGAAGCAGGGCGTCGACCTCCAGTTGTCCGGCCATACGCACGGCGGCCAGCTGTGGCCCGGCAATTATGTGGCGGCGCTTGCCAACCCCACCGTCGCCGGTCTTGAGCGGTACGGCGATACGCAGCTCTACGTGACCCGCGGCGCGGGCGCCTGGGGGCCGCCGGTGCGAGTGGGGGCGCCGCCGGATGTGACCGTGGTCGAGCTGGCCTCGATCCAGGCCTGAGCAGCGCCCTCCCCCTCGGCCCGCACACCCGCCCCGCACCGTTCCGACGGCGACGGCGGCGACGGCGGCAGCGACGGCAGCGGCGACGGCGACGGCAGCGACGGCAGCGGCGACGGCGGCGGCGACGGCGGCAGCGACGGCAGCGGCGACGGCGGCGGCGACGGCAGCGACGGCAGCGGCGGCAGCGGCGACGGCGACGGCAGCGACGACGGCGACGGCAGCGGCGACGGCGACGGCAGCGACGACGGCGACGGCGACAGCGGCGACAGCGACGGCGACAGCGGCGACAGCGGCGACGGCGACGGCAGCGGCGACGGCGGCGACGGCGGCGACGGCGGCGACGGCGGCGACGGCGGCGACGGCGGCGGCAGCAGCGACGGTGGCGACGGCAGCGACGGTGGCGGCGGCAGCGACGGCACGACCGTGACCACCGGCCCCGCCTCCACGGCGGCAGGCCGTTCGGGCGGCCGTACGGCGCGGGAGTGCGGCAGCGCGGCGTTGCGTACCCCGGACAGCCGCTCGTGCGGCGCCAGCCCCTGCGGATGGCGCAGGGTGCGCAGCGCGTAGGCCGCGACCGCGGCGAGGGCGGTCAGCGCCATCAGCACCTGACCCGGGTGGAGGAACGCGAGCGTCGCCGCCTCGCGGCCGTCCGCCCAGCGGGCCTTCGCGATGAGGCCGGGCAGCGAGGGTTCGTACGCCACCACCGCCATGGCCAGGAACAGCCCCGCCCACAGCGGCAGCGCCGCCACGGCGAGCACCAGCGCCCGCACGGCCAGCCGCCAGGGCGCGAGCGGGCCGCCGTCGAGGGTCTCCAGCCGCAGCAGCAACAGCCGCTTGCCCGGTGTCGCGCCGGTCGCCATCGGCAGGAGGACGAACCACGCCACGAGGACGCCGAGCGGTGCCCGGGGCGCGTAGCGCCAGAAGCCGGTGTGCGTGAGGAAGCCCGTGGCGAGGGCGGAGGTCACCGCGTATCCGGCCAGATCGACCACCAGGGCCACCAGCCGCCGTCCGAAGGGCACCGGACGCGCCGCCAGCGCCCGTCCGTCCAGCGTCTCCAGCGCGGGCAGCACCCGGGCCACCGGCCCGGCGGCGAGCCAGCCGGTCACCGTGCCCGCCGTGTTGACGAGCAGATCGTCCACGTCGAAGAGCCGGTACGGGCAGTCGTAGATCCCCCATATTCCGGTCCACTGCGTCAGCTCGAAGAACAGCGAGACCGCGAGGCCGATGCCGGCGGTGGCGCGCAGCCCGCGCCGGAAGTGATAGCGCAGAAAGACGCCGAGGGGCAGAAGCAGCAGCAGGTTGAAGAGCGTTCCGGCGACGGCGGGGTTGTGGAGCACCAGGGCGTTGAGGTTGACCTTGTGGTGCGCTTCTTTCCAGATGTCGCCGAAGGTGTTGCCCGGCACCCACTGCGGACGGGCGAGGACGGCGTACCGCTCGCACATGTCGGGCGTCCGCTTCGGCAGAGGCACGACCGTCATGCAGAAGGCGGTGAGCCCGTAGTACAGGAAGCCGTACAGCGACAGGGTGCGGCCGGGGGACATGACGCCGTGGCGGCGGTAGAGGACGACGGCTGTCGGCAGCAGTAACGCCATTGCGAGCAGGGGGAAGAGGGCGGCGGCCGTTTTGATCGGCAGGAGATGGGCGTGGGCCATGCGCGGCACTATACTCGACGTGTATACATGCGGTGTATAGAAGGGGGTGAGACGCCGTCAGCGGACGGCGGCGGCGCGGCCTCAGCCGGCCGTCTTCGGCTTCGTCTCCTCAAAGGACGTCAGGAAGGTGTCGAGCGCCCGCTTGTTCTCCGCGGAGTCCGACTCGTCCGCGGGAGTCGTCCACCTGATGGTGTATCCGCGGCCGCCGCCGACGAGGAAGCCGCGGCCGAACGTGCGGAAGGGGTCGCTGCCCACGGCGGAGGACCATTCGATGTCGGCGGCCTTCCAGCCCCGGTAGTCGACCCTGCGGATCTCATCGACCCGCTGGAAGCCGGGGGAGAGCTTCTCCAGCGAGGGCACCAGGCGCTGCCAGCCGTCGACCGGGTCGGACTCGGGCCCCTTCCCGAAGGTGACGACCAGATTGCGCGCGTCGCCGTCGGCGCCGAACTTGACGTGGTAGCGCGAGCCGCTCGGGACCTGCTTCCAGCCCTTGGGCAGGAAGATGGAGAACCCGGCGGGCCCGGCGGAGCTGGAGAAGCGGTAGAAGCCCGCCGGCGGGTCGTCGGGCACGGCGGATGGGGAGGGGGAGGGCGGCGCCGACGGCGAGGGGGTCTCACGGGGACCGCTCGGGGTGGCACCGCTGGGCGGGGGCGCGGAGGGCGCGGGACCGGAAGCGCGGTCATCGCCCTGGGTCAGCCGGCCGCTCGCGGCCAGGGCCACCACCGAGGTGGTGACGACCAGCGCGGCCACGGCCACCGCCACGGTCCGCACTCTCCGGCCGTCGCGCCGGCACGCCGGCGGCCACCACGATTCGCCGTCGCCGCGCAGCCAGGGGAGCCGTGGCCCGGTCCGGGCGTCGGCGGGCCGGTCCTGGTTCAGGATGCGTTCCAGTGCCTGGCGCACCACCGGTTCGGTCAGCCGCTCCTGGGGATCCTTGCGCAGCAGGCCCTGTATCGACTGGGCGAGCGGCCCGGCGTTCGGCGAGGACGGTACGGGTTCCTGCTCCACCGCGCTCAGCGTCGCCTCGACCCATCCCCGGTCGCGATAGGGCGGGCGGCCCTCGACCATCGCGAAGAGGACCGCGCCCAGCGCCCACAGGTCGGTGGCGGGGGTGGCGGCGTCCCCCCGCGCCTGCTCGGGGGAGGCGTACGAGGGGTCGCCGGCCGGCAAGGAGGGGTCCGTGCCGACGCGGCCGAAACCGGTGAGGACGACCTCGCCGTCCGGGGAGAGCAGCACCCGAGCGGGGTTGATGTCGCCGTGGGCGATGCCCTTGCCGTGGGCGGCCTCCACCACGCCGAGCAGCCGCAGACCGATATCGGCGGCCCCGGCCGGGTCTAACGGGCCGTCCTCGTTGAGCAGCTCGCTCAGCGGACGGCCCCCGGTCACGGGCCGTCCCGATCCTGGCTCTTGCCCGAGCTCTTGCACGCCGGACATGGCGTCACCCCTGTTTCACGCGCCCCATCAGCCTTTCACCGGTGGTACGGACCAAAACTGTGGTGTGCTCAACGACTGTGGCGCGTGCTCAACGGGTGATAGACGAGACGGGCCCGTCCCCGAACCGGGGGCGGGCCCGCACAGCGCGTCCGAGGAGGCGCGAGGCTCAGAAGCGACGCGTGATCAGCGCGCGCTTCACCTCCTGGATGGCCTTGGTGACCTCGATGCCACGCGGGCACGCGTCGGTGCAGTTGAAGGTGGTGCGGCAGCGCCAGACGCCGTCCTTGTCGTTGAGGATCTCCAGCCGCTGCTCCCCGCCCTCGTCGCGCGAGTCGAAGATGAAGCGGTGCGCGTTGACGATCGCCGCCGGGCCGAAGTACTGGCCGTCGTTCCAGAACACCGGGCACGAGGAGGTGCACGCGGCGCACAGGATGCACTTGGTGGTGTCGTCGAAGCGCTCGCGGTCCTCGGCGGACTGCAGGCGCTCGCGCGTCGGCTCATTGCCCGTGGTGATCAGGAAGGGCATCACATCGCGGTAGGCCTGGAAGAACGGCTCCATGTCCACGACCAGGTCCTTGAGGACCGTGAGGCCCTTTATGGCCTCGACCGTGATGGGCTTTTCCGGGTTGATGTCCTTGATCAGCGTCTTGCAGGCCAGCCGGTTGCGGCCGTTGATGCGCATGGCGTCGGAGCCGCAGATGCCGTGGGCGCAGGAGCGACGGAAGGTCAGCGTGCCGTCCAGGTCCCACTTGATCTTGTGGAGACCGTCGAGCACACGTTCCTTGGGGTCGATCTCGATCTGGAAGTCCTCCCAGACCGCCTGGTCCGAGATCTCCGGGTTGAAGCGGCGGATCCGGAAGGTGACCGTGATCAGGTGCGCCGCGGTGGCGTCGGCCGCCTCCGGAGCCTGGCCGGACTTCTCAAGCGTGGGGGTGCTCATCAGTACTTACGCTCCATCGGCTGGTAGCGGGTCTGCACGACCGGCTTGTAGTCGAGGCGGATGGACTCGGCGCCGTCGGCGCCCACCTCGCGGTACGCCATGGTGTGCCGCATGAAGTTGACGTCGTCGCGGTTCGGGTAGTCCTCGCGGTAGTGGCCGCCACGGGACTCCTTGCGGGCCAGCGCGGAGATGGCCATCACCTCGGCCAGATCGAGCAGGTTGCCCAGCTCGATGGCCTCAAGCAGGTCGGTGTTGAACCGCTTGCCCTTGTCCTGGACGCCGCAGTTCTTGTAGCGCTCGCGCAGGTGGCCGATCTCCTCGACGGCCTCCTTGAGCGTCTGCTCGGTGCGGAAGACCATGACGTTCTTGTCCATGGTCTCCTGCAGCGCCTTGCGGACCTCGGTGACCCGCTCGGTGCCGGTGGAGTCCCGCAGGTTCTCGACCTGGGAGCGGACGAGCTCGGCCGGGTCCTCCGGCAGCTCGACGAAGTCGGCCTTGGCGGCGTACTCCGCGGCGGCGATGCCCGCGCGGCGGCCGAAGACGTTGATGTCGAGCAGCGAGTTGGTGCCGAGCCGGTTGGCGCCGTGCACGGACACGCAGGCGACCTCGCCCGCGGCGTACAGGCCCGGGACGACGGTGTCGTTGTCGGCCAGCACCTCACCCATGACGTTGGTCGGGATGCCGCCCATCGTGTAGTGCGCGGTCGGCTGGATCGGGATCGGGTCGGTGTACGGCTCGATGCCCAGGTACGTCCGCGCGAACTCGGTGATGTCGGGCAGCTTGGCGTCCAGCTGCTCCGGCGGCAGGTGGGTCAGGTCCAGGAAGACGTGGTCGCCCTCGGGACCGCAGCCACGGCCCTCGCGGATCTCCGTATAGATGGAGCGGGAGACCACATCGCGGGAGGCGAGGTCCTTCATGACCGGCGCGTACTTCTCCATGAAGCGCTCGCCGTCCTTGTTGCGGAGGATGCCGCCCTCACCACGGGCGCCCTCCGTCAGCAGGATGCCCATCCGCCAGATGCCGGTCGGGTGGAACTGGAAGAACTCCATGTCCTCCAGTGGCAGCCCGCGCCGGTACGCGACCGCCTGGCCGTCACCGGTCAGGGTGTGCGCGTTGGAGGTCACCTTGAAGAACTTGCCGCAGCCGCCCGAGGCGAAGATCACGGCCTTCGCCTGGAAGACATGGAGCTCACCGGTGGCCAGCTCGTAGGCCACCACACCGGCGGTGCGCTTGACCCCGTCGACCTCGGTGAGCAGCAGGTCCAGGACGTAGAACTCGTTGTAGAACTCCACGCCCTCCTTGACGCAGTTCTGGTACAGCGTCTGGAGGATCATGTGACCGGTGCGGTCCGAGGCGTAGCAGGACCGGCGGACCGGGGCCTCGCCGTGGTTACGGCTGTGGCCGCCGAAGCGGCGCTGGTCGATGGTGCCGTTCGGGGTCCGGTTGAACGGCAGGCCCATCTTCTCCAGGTCGAGGACCGAGTCGATGGCCTCCTTCGCCAGGATCTCGGCGGCGTCCTGGTCGACCAGGTAGTCGCCGCCCTTGATCGTGTCGAAGGTGTGCCACTCCCAGTTGTCCTCCTCGACGTTCGCGAGGGCGGCGGCCATGCCGCCCTGGGCGGCGCCGGTGTGGGAGCGGGTCGGATACAGCTTGGTGAGCACCGCCGTACGGCTGCGCTTCGTCGACTCGATGGCCGCGCGCATGCCGGCGCCGCCGGCGCCCACGATGACGGTGTCGTACTTGTGGATCTTCATGAGTGGATACCTCAGCCCCGGGGCCTAGCGGATGTTCGGGTCGAAGGTGAAGATCACCAGGGTGCCGAGCACGATGGTGAATCCTGTCGCCGTGTAGAGCAGCGCCTTCAGCCACAGGCGGGTGTTTTCCCGCTCCGCGTAGTCGTTGATGATCGTGCGCAGGCCGTTCGCGCCGTGCAGCGTGGCGAGCCACAGCATGATCAGATCCCATGCCTGCCAGAACGGCGAGGCCCAGCGGCCGGCCACGAAGGCGAAGCCGATCTTGCTGACGCCGCCGTCCAGCACCAGCTGGATCAGCAGATGGCCCAGGACGAGGACGACCAGCAGGACGCCGGACAGGCGCATGAAGAGCCAGCCGTACATCTCGAAGTTGGTACGGGTCGTCTTCGGCGTCTTACGGGTACGGGCCCGCGGCGGCTCGATGACCGGGGCCGGATGGTCCACGTCGTACGCGCTGACCGAGTCGCTTGCGGGGTTGGTGGTCTCGGCGGACATGTGCGTCAGCTCCCGAACAGTTCGCGCAGCGTGTGCTGGAGGATCGGGTAGAAGGCACCCGCCATCAGCACGACCCAGATACCGACAACGCCCCAGAGCATCTGGCGCTGGTACCTCGGGCCCTTCGACCAGAAGTCCACCGCGATGACACGGAGACCATTGAGGGCGTGAAACAGGATGGCGGCCACGAGGCCGTACTCCATCAGGTTCACGACGGGATTCTTGTACGTCGCGACGACGTCGTCGTACGCCTCGGGCGAGACGCGGACCAACGAGGTGTCCAGGACGTGTACGAACAGGAAGAAGAAGATGAGGACGCCGGTGACTCGGTGAGCCACCCAGGACCACATGCCTTCCCGGCCGCGATACAACGTTCCAGCCGGCACGGATAACCCTCCGGAAGCGGGATTGGGGCCTGCCGGCTTCACTGGTCGGTCTGGCCCGGCCGGGTACGGTCCACCGGCCCTGGACATCGTAGCGACGTGTTGTCGGTTCCTTCGCCCGGGGGGCTCAGGTGTGATCGAAGAGTCACGTACGGGCGATCATGCTGTCCGGGATCGGATGATTTCGGATAGCTGGGGGCGATCCGATGCCAGCCGGGCGAGCCGTCCACGGGCGATGCGCCGCAGCTCCTCGGCCGCGTGGGCCCGTTCCTCCTCCTTCTCGTTCCCCAGCCGGGCCCGGATTCCGGCGAGCAGCCGGTCGAGCTTCTCGTCGGGCCCCAGCCCGTCCAGGCAGATCACAAAGACATGACCGAACCGCCGCTCGTACGCGGTGTGTGCGGCCTGTAACGCGGTGTGCGCGGCGAGCCCGCCGAGGCTGTGCGCGGCCGGCAGCGGATGGCCGACGACGGACTCGTCCGCGAGCGCCTCGTCGAGATCCGCGCCGGTGAGGTCGTAGCTGGCCTCCTCCCCGGCGGCGAGCAGCGCCTCCGTATCGGGGTACGGGCGGTGGGCCGCGATCAGCTGTGCCCAGCGGCGGCTGCCGCAGCAGGCGAGCAGTGCGTTCTCGGCCGCCTCGGGGGAGGCGGCGTTGAGCCGGGCGAGGCTGTGGGCCGCCTCACCGGACCTGGATCTGGGCCTGGACAGCATGGGCTCCTTGGACACGCGTGGCGGGGGGCACGTGATGCGAGCGGTACAAGGGTGCGGGACTGAGGTACTCGGGGTGCACGGGGCACGTGCGGTGCGTGTGCTTCCGGGCGTGGGCAGTACACGCTAACGAGGTGAGGAGGCCGGTGTGGAGCAGGGAGCGTAAATTCACCCGTACGGGGACGTTTTGCTTCATGGAGTGGACGACGAGCCGAGGCGCAGGATGATATTCGCCTGATATTTGGAGGTATGCGCCATGGGAGTGCCTCTCAGGAACGCCAGGGCGTCAACCATCCGCGGTGTCATCGCCGGCGCCGCGGCGACCTTCGTCCTGATAGCCCTCGGCTGTCAGCATCCGCCATCCCAGACGAGCTCGCGCTCCCCGGCCGAGACGAGCTCCCGCTCCCCGGCCGAGACGACCGCGCGCTCCCCGTCCTCCTCCTCGGGCGCGCCCGGCGCGGCGCACTCCGCCCCGCCCCGCACGATCCCCTCCGTCCGTGACTTCACCCCGAAGTCCGGCCCCGGCTGGCGGCCGGGCCCGGACAGCCGGGTGGTCGCCGACCTCAAGGGCCCGCTCGCCGACGAGGCCCGTACGATCGCCGGTGAGCTGGGTCTGCGTACCGCCTCCGGCACCGCCCACCGGGGCGATCTGTCCCTCGCCCTCCAGCAGGGATCCGGCGGCGGCCGGGAGGGCTACACCCTCACCGTCGCCAAGGGCAGCGCCCGGATCACCGGCTCGGCCGACGCGGGCGTCTTCTACGGCACCCGGACCGTGAAGCAGGCGCTGCGCTCCGGTGGGGGCCGCCTCCTTGAGGGCGTCGTCCACGACCGGCCCGACCGCGCTCAGCGCGGCCTGAACGTCGATATCGCGCGCAAGTACTTCAGCCCCGGGTGGATCGAGGCACGGCTGCGCGAGATGGCCGACCTCAAGCTGAATCAGCTGGGCCTGCACTTCTCCGATGACCAGGGGTTCCGTATCCAAAGCGATACGCACCCCGAGATCGTCTCGCCGCAGCACCTCACCAAGGCCCAGGTCCGGGAGATCGTCGCGGTCGCCAAGCGGCTGCACATCACCGTCATCCCCGAGATCGACTCGCCCGGCCATCTGGGCGCGGTCATCCGGGCGCATCCGCAGCTCCAGCTGCGCAACGCCGGCGGCACCACCTTCCAGGGCGCCGTGGACATCTCCGATCCGGCCTCCGCCCGGATCGTCGACCAGCTGATGCGCGAGTTCGCCCCGCTCTTCCCCGGCCGCTACTGGCATCTGGGCGCCGACGAGTACCTCGCGCTGACCGTCAGGGACCCCCAGGCGTCGTTCCCCAAGCTCGCCGCCGCCGCGAAGGAGAAGTACGGCCAGCGGGCCCGGGTCCAGGACCTGGCCACCGGCTGGCTGAACGACCGGGCGGCGGTCGCCCGGAGCCTGGGCAAGACGCCCAAGGCGTGGAACGACGGATTCTTCGCCGGTGGTGTCGTCACCCCCGACAAGCGCATCCAGGTCGAGTACTGGACGGGCCGGGCCAGGGAGTACCCCCGGCCGCCGCAGGAGTATCTGCGTGAGGGACGCAAGGTCGTGAACGTCAACGACACCTACCTCTACTACGTTCTCGGCGAGCCCCTCGACTACCGCTATCCGACCGGCGAAGGCATCTACGAAGAGTGGACGCCCGCGACCCTGCACGGCACCCAGCCCGTCCCCGACAAGCGGCTCACCGGACCCGGCCATATCCTCGGCGCCCGCCTCGCCATCTGGGGCGATCGGCCCGACGCGCAGACCCAGGCACAGGTCGCCCAGGGCATCCGGCTGCCGCTCGCGGCGCTCGCCCAACGGCTGTGGGACCCCGGGAAACCGCCTCTGAGCTGGGTTGAGTTCACCAAGCTCGCCAACCGGCTGGGCGTGTGAGAAGGCGGTGAGAAGGGGGAGAACGGAAGGACGGCCGGGGCCGCCACCCCCCACAGGAGAGGCCCCGACCGCCATCCAGCGTGGGCCCCGAAGGACCCGTACTCCCTACAGCGTCGCACGCCTCGAATACGTCACACCTGCCGTGGGGTGAAACCTCGTGAGGCCATGGCGCGTCCGAGGGCCGGGGCCCGCTCTGGACGGGACCGGTCGGATGCCCGTAACGTGCAGGTCCGCGCTGTGCGCGCGGTCAGTTGCTTATTTTCTCGCGTGACCCGGAGCGGGCCACGTCCCCAGGGGGACCAAAAAATGTATCCGTGTGGGAACTGCCGCGCTGCCGCCGTCGGCCCCGACGGGCGCTGTGCCGCATGCGGTACGTATCAGCAGCAGCTCCAGCAGCCGGTTGCGCCGCCGCACCAGCCGCCGATGCCCGGCGGCTACCCGGCCGCCCCGGCGATGGGGATGCCGACCAGCGGCGTCGATCTGCGGCGCGGGCTTTCCACCACGCTCACCGTGCTGTTCGGGCTGATGATCCCGACGCTGATCCTGGTGCTCATCGGGCGCGGCGACCAATACGGCGTCGTCTCGGACATGCTCGACAACGCCTCGCAGGTGACCATCGACGACGCCAATGACGCCGACGACTTCTATCTGGGCATGTCACTCATTAACGGCCTGGTCGCCCTGCCGACCGTCGTCGTGTGGGCCATCTGGTTCCGGCGGCTGCGGCTGAACGGCGAGGTCTTCGCGCCCGGCCAGCACCGCTTCAGCAGCGGCTGGGCGGCCGGCTCCTGGTTCACCCCGGTCGTCAACTTCTGGTTTCCCAAGCAGATCGCCAACGACATCTGGCGCGCCAGTTCCCCGCACGGGCCGCACCACGTCCGTCGCGGCCTGCTCAACGGCTGGTGGGTGACCTTCCTCGCGTCGGCCGGCGTCGGGTTCATCGGCAGCATCCAGTACACCGTCGCGGACAACAAGCTGGCGCAGATGGAGGAGGACGCCAAGCGAGGCGACTTCAGCGGCGTCAGCGACGCGCGAAGCGTCATCGAGGACATGAAGTCGGCCCTCGGCATCAGCATGTTCGCGACCATGATCGCGATCGCCGCCGCGATCCTCGCCCTGCTGCTGGTCCGCCAGATCACCGCGATGCAGGAGCAGCGCGCCTCGCTGCCGCCGCAGATGGGCGCCCCGTCTCCGTACGGTTCACCCGCTCCTTCCCCGTATGGCACCCCGGCACCCGGGCCCATGGGCTACGGTGCCCCGCAGATGCCGCCGGGCCAGCCCGGGCAGCCGTACCCGCCCTACGGCCAGGGCTAGCCCACGGCCGCGGCATCGCCGGACCTCAGATTCTCCGAGTGGGGCAGGAAGAGAGCGTGCAGGGCGACGACGCGGAACTGACCGCCGCGGTGCGTGCGGCGCAGGACGGGGACGAGACCGCTTTCCGGACCGTGTACCGGTCCGTGCACCCTCGCCTCCTCGGCTACGTGCGGACGCTGGTCGGCGATGGCGACGCGGAGGACATCACCTCGGAGACGTGGTTGCAGATAGCACGTGATCTGCAACGTTTCAGTGGAGATGCCGACCGCTTCCGGGGCTGGGCCGCCCGGATAGCCCGCAATCGCGCGCTCGACCACATCCGGATGCGCGGCCGGCGCCCGGCCATAGGCGGCGACGAGACGGAGCTGGAGACCCGGGCGTCCGAGGCGGACACGGCGGGCGAGGCGCTGGAGGCGCTCGGCACCGGCCGCGCGCTCGGGCTCATCGCCCAGCTGCCGCAGGACCAGGCCGAGGCGGTGGTGCTCCGGGTCGTCGTCGGCCTCGATGCGAAGAGCGCCGCCGCGGTCCTGGGCAAACGGCCGGGCGCGGTACGCACCGCCGCCCACCGCGGTCTGCGGC
Source organism: Streptomyces sp. NPDC005266 (assembly GCF_040607655.1). Classification (NCBI taxonomy): domain Bacteria; kingdom Bacillati; phylum Actinomycetota; class Actinomycetes; order Kitasatosporales; family Streptomycetaceae; genus Streptomyces; species Streptomyces sp. NPDC005266. Next base: position 86,277 of record NZ_JBEXHC010000007.1, on the reverse strand, counting down.
GGCTCGCCGACCTCATCCAGCCCGTGGCCGGGGGCGATCCGGCGGTACTGGACGGTATTCCGGTTCAGCGTGAGTCGCGTGGTGGCGCAACCAGCACGGGCGTGGCGGAGTCTAGGGGTGTGACGGATTCCCGCGCGCCAACGCAGAAAGACATGTGATGGCCGAAGACCACCGCTACAGCTGGCTGGATGACAGTGCCGCGGAGCGGTTGCTTCGCGGCGAACAGGTCGAGGGCCGGCTCGCCGGCCCCGACGGCCGGAGCGATGAGCCATGCGTCGAAGCGGAACGGTTGGCCGCCGTGCTCGGCGCCGTGGCCGCCGCCTCCCGTCCCACGGCCGAAGCCGCGCCCGGCGCCGCTCCGCTTCCGGGCGAGGAGACCGCCGTGGCCGCCTTCCGGGTGGCCCGCGCCGAGCGCGCGACGGCAGGCCGCCCGGCTCCGGAGGGGCCGTCCGGCCTGCTGGGGCGGCTCAGGGGCGACCGGCCGGGGCTGCGCCGTCCGCTGCGCGCGGGCATGGTGGCCGCGCTGGCAGGCTGCGCGCTGAGCGGATTCGCGGTCGCCGCGGCCGCGGGCGTCCTGCCGACGTTCGGCGCGGGCGGCGGCACCCCGGGGCCCGCGGTGAGCGTGTCGGTGTCGGACGCCGGACCCTCGGGTGGTCAGTCGGCCCACCCGGACATCTCCGAGGACGGCAGTTCGCAGACGTCCGGCCCCGGCGGCTCGCGCGACAACGATGCCAGCGACGCCGCCTCGGCCGGAGCCCAGGGCGGAGCCGCGACCTCCGGGGGCCAGGACGACGGCGATCACCAAGGCCACGGCAACGGCAAGGACGGCAAGGGGAAGGGCCACTCCTCCACCGGCTCGTCGAACAACGGCCGGGGCAGCGGGCAGTGGGCCCTCGACGTCTGCCGACAGTATCTGGCGTCCGAGTCCGGCACGGGTCCGGACGTCAGCAAGAAGGCGCTGCACAAGCTGAAGAAGGCGGCCGGCGGCCGGACGGCGATCCACGGCTACTGCGTCCAGCTCCTCGCCGAAGACGGTAAGGGCACTCCGCACAGCGGCAACGACAACGGCTCCGACAGCGGTAGCGGTTCGGGCGGCGGTTCGGACAGCAGCGGCGGCAGCGGCGACAACAGTGGCGGGTCCGGTGACAACAGCGGCTCGGACGACGGCGGCTCCGGCGGCGATCCGCAAAGCGATGACGGCGGCTCCCACCCCGACCAGGGCCCGCCGCCCCCGCCGCCGCCCCCGCCCTCCTCGGCGGACCCGTCCGGCGACACCCCGGCCCCGACGGGTTCCGTGACCGCGACCGCCACGGAAACGGGTGCGGGCTGAGGCCGCCCAGCACCCAGGTGTGACGTTTTTTTCAGCGGTGACGCTGAAAGAAGCGGGCCGACTGGTCATCGGCCGCGCGGGAGCCGAGGTTCCCCCCGTACCGACGGCTCCGCGCATTCGGCGCGGGCAGAGCACGTTCCCCCGGCTCTGCCCGCGCCGCCCCTCTTTTTTGCTCCTGAGCCGGCGCCTTTTCTGCGCCTGAGCCGACGCCGCTCTCGCGGACCTGGTTGCCCGCCGTGGGGGTTGCTCAATGGATGGCTGATGTCTCGTCGGCTATTTGAAGATCACGACCTTGTCCCCGGCCTTCACCTGGTTGAACACCGCCGCGATCTTTCTCTTGTCCCGGACGTTGACACAGCCGTGCGAGGCGCCGCTGTAGCCGCGGGCCGCGAAGTCCGCCGAGTAGTGCACCGCCTGGCCGCCGCTGAAGAACATCGCGTAGGGCATCGGGGCGTCGTAGATCGTCGACCAATGGTCCCGGCTCTTGAAATTGACCTTGAACAGACCCTCCCGGGTCGGGGTGTACTTCGAGCCGAAGCGCACGTCCATCACCGAGAGCACCCGCCCATTGATCATCCACGCCAGGGTGCGGCTCCTCTTGCTGATGCACAGCACCCGCCCCGTCAGACACCGTGCATCGGGCTTGGCGCGCCGATTGGTGCGCGGCGGATACAGCTCGGCGCGCGTGGGCGGCCTGGTCGTGCGGCGCAGGGAGGTCCAGGTGCGTTGGCCGACCGAGCCGGTGGCCGGGATCCCGTGCGCGCGCTGATACGCGGTGACCGACGCCCGGGTGACCGGGCCGTAGTACCCGGTCGGATTGCGGCGGAAGAGGCCGAGCTGGCGCAACCGGGCCTGCAGCTCGCGCACCCGCTCGCCGCGCGCGCCGTAGGCGATGACGGTGCGCCGCGGTTTGGCCGCCGTGGCCGCGCGCGGCCGGCGGGGCTTCGCGGGTGCGGGTCTGGCCCTGGGTTTGTGGGTGAAGGTGTGGTGCGGCCGGGGTGGTGCCTCGCGGACGGGCGCGCTCGCGGCGGCCCGCGTGTCCGGTCTCGTGTGCCGCCGGCCGTCCGCGGTCACCTCTCCCGCCCGGCACCCCGCGAGCAGTGCCGCCGCCGTGGCCGTGGCGAGTGCGGCGTGGGCCATCGATGTCCGGTGCATCCCATCCCCCCAGTCCACTGATCTTTCGTCCTGAATGTTTCCCGGGGCTGCCATGCGGCGAACATCGACGCATGCTGTGAAGAAGGCTTGTAGCGGGAAAAGAGCCGATATCAGCCATCAGGAGGCATGGTCCCATGGCGCGCCAGTCGGAGTCCGGATTTCCCGTCGAGCCGGTGTACGGGTCGGAGGCGCTCTCCGGCTGGGACCCGGCCGAGCGGCTGGGTGAGCCCGGGGCGTACCCGTTCACCCGGGGCGTCTATCCGTCGATGTACACCGGCCGCCCCTGGACGATGCGCCAGTACGCGGGGTTCGGCACCGCCGCGGAGTCCAACGCCCGCTACCGGCAGCTGATCGAGCACGGCACCACCGGGCTGTCGGTCGCCTTCGACCTGCCGACCCAGATGGGCTACGACTCGGATGCGGGCCTCGCGCACGGCGAGGTGGGCAAGGTCGGCGTCGCCATCGACTCGATCGAGGACATGCGGGTGCTGCTGGACGGCATTCCGCTCGACCGGGTCTCGACCTCCATGACGATCAACGCGCCCGCGGCCCTGCTGCTGCTCCTCTACCAACTGGTCGCCGAGGAGCAGGGCGTGGCGGGCCACCAGCTGACCGGCACCATCCAGAACGACGTCCTCAAGGAGTACATCGCGCGCGGCACGTACATCTTCCCGCCCGGCCCGTCGCTGCGGCTGATCGCGGACATCTTCAAGTACTGCAAGGCCGAGCTGCCGAAGTGGAACACCATTTCGATCTCTGGCTATCACATGGCCGAGGCCGGTGCCTCGCCCGCGCAGGAGATCGCTTTCACGCTGGCCGACGGCATCGAGTACGTCCGTACCGCGGTCGCGGCGGGCATGGACATCGACGATTTCGCGCCGCGCCTCTCCTTCTTCTTCGTCTCGCGCACCACTCTCCTGGAGGAGGTCGCCAAGTTCCGCGCCGCGCGCCGGATCTGGGCGCGGGTGATGCGCGAGGAGTTCGGCGCCCGCGACCCGAAGTCGCAGATGCTGCGCTTCCACACCCAGACCGCGGGCGTCCAGCTCACCGCGCAGCAGCCCGAGGTGAATCTCGTCCGGGTCGCCGTCCAGGGCCTGGCAGCCGTCCTCGGCGGCACCCAGTCGCTGCACACCAACGCCTTCGACGAGGCCATCGCCCTGCCCACCGACAAGTCCGCCCGGCTCGCGCTGCGCACCCAGCAGGTGCTGGCGTACGAGACGGATGTGACGGCGACCGTCGACCCCTTCGCGGGCTCGTACGCCGTCGAGTCGCTGACCGACGCCGTGGAGGACGCGGCCCTGGATCTGATGCGGCGCGTCGAGGACCGCGGCGGTGCCGTGGCCGCGATCGAACAGGGCCTCCAGAAGGACGAGATCGAACGGAACGCGTATCGGATCGCGCAGGAGACGGACGCGGGCGAACGGGTGGTGGTCGGCGTCAACCGCTTCCAGCTGGCTGAGGAAGAGCCGTACGAGCCACTGCGGGTGGACCCGGCCATCGAGGCCCGGCAGCGCGACCGCCTCGCCGCCCTGCGCGCCGAGCGCGACGGGGCGGCGGTGGGCGCGGCGCTGGCGGCGCTGAAGAAGGCGGCCGAGAGCGAGCCGGGCACGGCCAATGTGCTGTATCCCATGAAGGACGCGCTCGCCGCGCGCGCGACACTGGGCGAGGTCTGCGACGCGCTGCGCGAGGTGTGGGGTACGTACGTTCCGGCCGCCACGTTCTGAGCAGCGGCAGCGGGCCGGGACAATAGAGCGCGACAACGGTCTGGGACAACAGGGGATTGGGCCAATGAGAGCCACATGGGGACGGATCGCGGCGACGGCCGGCGTCGCGCTGGCCGCGACGGCGGTCGCGGGGTGCGGGACCGAAGGGGCCGACGGGGACTACGGCGGCAAGGGCGACCTCGGCACCCAGCCCACGCTCGCCCCGCCGGTGAGCGTGAGCGCCGATCCGTACGCGGCGCGGGACGCGCGGCCGCTGCGCCTCCTCCCCGTAGCGGATCAGACGCCCGGCAGCTGCCGGGACGGCGCCGCCGACGCCTACCAGGACCAGCCGAGCCGGTCCTGCCTCACGGTCTCGCCCGGCACCGGGATCACCGTGCGTCCCACTTCGGCGTGGGCCGGCTACGACAAGTCGTTCGGGGGCTACGCCGTGACGGTGGGTCTGGACCGGGCCGACGGCGTCCGCCTCGACCAGCTGACCCGCGAGCTCGCCGCTCAGCAGTACCCGCGCAACCGGCTGGCGATGGTCCGCGAGGGCACGCTGCTGTCCGCCCCGTCCATCACCACGGCCATCTCCGGCGGCAAGATCCGGATCACCGGGAACTTCGACCGGGAAACGGCCCGGCAACTCGCCCAGGACGTACGCGGCCGGTGAGCGACACTGGGGTACATGTCCTCTCCCCGCCGCACCTGCCCGGTCTGCACCCGTGAGATCGCGGTCGTCGGCGGGCGCTTCGCCCGCCACGACCCCCCGGGGCGGCGCTCCGGCTATGAGCTCGTCTCCTGCCCGGGTTCACGGCGCATCGCGCCGCTGCTCACCACCCCGCCGAAGCTCTTCGGCGAGGACGAGCCCCCGACGCCGGGTCAGCAGGCCCTGTTCTAGCCGTCGTTCTTGCCGGTCCTGTGGCTCAGCCGAGCAGCCGGGAGGCGATCGTCACCCCGGGGGAGGCGGCCGTCAGGGCCTCGATGAGCTGATCACCGGCGGCCTTCAGGGCGGTGTCGTCCATCGGCCCGAGCGCGTCCAGGACGAACATCGCCCGGGTGGTGGTGTGGGTGAGCCGGGTGCGGGTGCACTGGCGCCAGTTCCAGCGGCGGCAGGTGACGCCCGCGTCGTCCGCCACACCACCTCGCCATGGACACCTCCGCATCCCGCCCCGGGCCGCGCCGCGGGCCCTGCTGACCGCCACCGACGTCGCCGCCCTGGGGGCCACGGCACCGCCGAGCGCGATGGCCGCCTCGGCCGACGCCCGGCGGAGCCGGCTGGTCCGGCTGACGCTGCCCGCGCCGACCTGGCCGTACGCCGTCGGCACCGTCTCCCGCCGCCTGGCCGACCGCGACCGGCCCGGCCCCTGGGTGGCGTCCCGGCCGCCGCGTGAGCTGATGGTCGGCGTCCGCTGTCCGGCCCGGGACGTCGAGCGGTATCCGCGCGCGGTGCGCGGCCGCGACACCGGCCGGGGCCGGGCGGAGACTAGAAGAGGCCCAGCTGGACGGTGAGCATCGCGATCACCACGACGAGCGTCCAGCCGAGGAGGTGTTCCATCAGGCGGTCGCGGTCTTCATCGGAGGGACCTCCGGTGCGGTGGCGAAGGCCGGCGCGGCGCGCCGCGATGTCGGTCATGCGGGTGTCCTCGGTGCTCAGCGATGATCGTGATGTAAGTGATGAAACAGGTCATCACCGTTGCCCAGGGTGCGTGCGGAGGCCATCCGGGGTAAAGGGGGAGTGGCCGAACTCACGCGAGGAGGTCCACGGTGACCAGCGTCATTCCCATGGGGCTGAGCGAGCAGGTCGGCTCGCTGGCCGGCGGTGAGGTGTCCTCCCGTGCGCTGGTAGAGCAGTCGCTGGCGCGCATCGCCGAGACGCAGCCCACCCTCAACGCCTTCCGGCGGGTCCGGGCCGAGGCGGCGCTGCGCGAGGCCGAGGAGGCCGACCGGCGGCTGGCGGCCGGGGAGCGGCTGCCGCTGCTCGGGGTGCCGATCGCGGTCAAGGACGACACGGACGTGGCGGGCGAACCGACCGCCTTCGGCTGCTGCGGCGACTTCCCGGCCAAGACGGAGGACGGCGAGGCCGTACGGCGGCTGCGGGCGGCCGGGGCCGTGATCGTCGGCAAGACCAACACCCCCGAGCTGGGGCAGTGGCCGTTTACCGAGGGCCCCGCCTTCGGCGACACGCGCAACCCCTGGAACCCCGAGTACACCCCCGGCGGCTCCTCCGGGGGCGCCGCTGCCGCCGTCGCCGCCGGGCTGGTCCCCGGCGCGCTGGGCTCCGACGGCGCCGGGTCCGTCCGTATCCCCGCCGCCTGGACCCATCTGATCGGCATCAAACCGCAGCGCGGCCGGATCTCCACCTGGCCGGACCCCGAGTCGTTCCACGGCATCACCTGCAACGGTCCACTGGCCCGCACCGTCGCCGACGCCGCGCTGCTGCTGCACGCGGCGTCCGGCAACTGCGAGGGCGATCTGCACTGCCCCGAGCCCGTGGACGTCCTGTCCGCGGTGAACCGCGATCCGGGGCGGCTGCGGATCGCCCTGTCGTTCAAGCCCGCCTTCACGGGCACGCCGAAGCGGCTGGACCCGGTCGTCCGGGCGGCGGTGGTCCGGCTCGCCGAGCGGCTGACCGCCCTCGGCCACGATGTCGTGGAGGCCGAGCCGCGCTACGGGCTCGTGGGCTTCTCCTTTCTGCCGCGCGCCACGGCAGGGCTCTTCGAATGGTCCGGCCGCGTGCCCGACCCGCTGCTCCTGGACCTCCGCACCCGCGCCGCCGCCCGCAACGGCCGCCTCCTGGGCGGGGCGGCGCTGCGGTGGGCACGGGCCTACGAGGAGCCGCTGCGGCGCCAGGTCGGGGCGATCTTCGATCGCCTCGGCTTCGATGTCGTCCTGTCCCCGACGACGGCCACCCCGCCCCCGCGGATCGGCGCGATGGCGCAGCTGTCCGCCTTCCGGACCGACCGGGCCATGATCGCGGCCTGCCCCTACGCCTGGCCGTGGAACGTCCTGGGCTGGCCCGCCCTCAATGTCCCCGCCGGCTTCGCCGACGCCGAGTGCACCCTGCCGCTCGGCGCCCAGTTCCTCGGCCGCGCCAACAGCGAGCCGCTCCTCATCTCCCTGGCGGCGCAACTGGAGGCGGACCAGCGCTGGTACGAGCGCCGGCCGGGGGCCGACCTATGACTTCCGCTCAGTTCCGCTGTCCGGGATCGGCCACGAACGAGATGACCCACGACAGCGCCGAGTTCCAGTTGATGGCCACCTCGTTGGTCGAGTACGAATCGATGTCGTCGATGTAGCAGAACTGCGGCTCGGGCCGCCTGGGCCGCTCGCCCGTCCGGTCGATCAGCCGTCTTCTCGCCTTCCTATCCTCCAGCCCGGTGTTCGGGCCGCCGGCGATCGAACCGGCGGGCGGCGCCGGTGACGCCGCAGTGATCTGGTGACCGTAGAGGCGACTGTGCTGGTTGTGGGAGTGGTGTTCGCCGTACCCGGTCACATAGGACTGGTTGAGGGCGTTGCGGCCGAAGAGGTGGTCCAGCCCTTCCAGGACCCCGTCGCGGTAGCGCTCGTCGCCGGTCAGGTCGAATGCGGTCGCGAGGACGACGAGGTTGTTGAGCACCGAGCCGTTGGAGCCCCAGCCGTACGCGTCCTCCGTGAGCGGCATCCCGTACGCCTGGTTGCCCGCCGTCGCCAGGTACCGGTCCGCGGCCTGCCGTACCGAAGTGCGGGCGGCGTCCCGGTCGGCGTCCGGCAACAGGCTGGGCACGGTCGCGAGGTCGAGCCGGCCGAGCGCCGCCACCTCCTGCCAGCTGAACCCGGATGACGGGAACACCTCACCGGTCCAGTGCGGCGAGGCCCGCAGCGCGTCGAGGAAAGCCGGCTCTCCGGTGGTGAGGAACAGTTCGGCGGCCGCCCAGTAGAACTCGTCGCTCACGGTGGTGTCGGCGTACGCGCCACCGCCGTTCATGGAATCCGCCTCGGCCAGCAGCGACGGGTGGGCCCGCGCCGCCGCCCAGGCGGTACGGGCCGCGGTCAGGCAGCGCGCGGCGAAGTCCGGATCGAAGGGCGCGTACACCCGGGCGCCCTGCGCGGCGGCCGCGGCGAGGTTGAGCGTCGCCGCCGTCGACGGCGGATGGAGCCGACGCGGCCGCGGGTCCTCGTGGGGAAGCAGCGGCATCTTGGTCCAGGCGTCGTCGTGCACCTTGTGGTGCGCCATCCCCGCCAGGGGCCGCCCGGCGGGCACCTGCATGCGGAGCAGGAACTCCAGCTCCCAGCGCGCCTCGTCAAGGATGTCCGGTACGCCGTTACCGCGCTCGGGAACACGCAGGCTGCCGTCGCCCAGCGCGTCCGGGCTCGCCATGGGCGCCGTCCGGCTCCGCTCGAACGCGCTGAGCAGCTGGCAGGCGGCGATCCCGCCGTTGACCACGTACTTGCCGTGGTCGCCCGCGTCGTACCAGCCGCCGCGCACATCGAGCCGATAGTCCCCGGTACCGGGCAGGCAGGGCACGCTGGTGTCGCCCTGGTTGGGCTCAACCCCCAGATGTCCGGCCGGCCGCCCGTACCCGGGCGCCAGCGCGTCATCGATGGCGATGCCGCTGCGCTGGAGATAGAAGAAGTGCAGGGCGTCGGAGCGCAACTGGTCGTAGAGGGTTGGGGTGATGTCGAACGGATAGCTGGTCTCCCCGTCGGCGCTCAGCGTGTACCCGGTGCCCGTCTCCGTGACCGCGCCGAAGTCCACCGTGTGCACCGCCTGCCCGGAGGAGGCGTCGTCCCCGCGAGGCGTTGAGGCACCGGACGCGACGGTGACTCCGACGCCGTTGTCCAGCCGCCAGGGGACCGGCTCGGCGGCGTCGGTCACGACGGTCGCCCGTTTCGGCCCGAACGGCAGATAGCCGACCTGGTTGACCCGCACCCGCGGGCCCGTGTCGGGTACGTAGGGCGGCAGCGGATCGCCCCCGATGAGCGAGACGTCGTCCACGCAGAACCGCCACGCCGCCGGGTTACCGCCGACCTGGAACGTGACCGCGCCGCGCTCGGTGTCGACCCTGGACGTGAAGGTGAACGTGCACCGCTGTTCGTCCGGGCCGAGGGTGACGCCCTGGGACAGCTCCGCGGTCCATGGCTCGTCGCTGAGCTGCACCTGAACCTTCACCGACACCGGTTGGCTCGCCGAGGCGGTGAAGGCGAAGGTGTATGGCTTGTCCTTCTGCAGCCAGATCTCGTTCTGCCCGATGATGACCTCGTACGGCTGGCTCGTGCCTCCCGGTACGTCGGCGCACAGTTTCCCGCCGACGACGGAAACCGGGGCCTCGTCCGAGGCGAACCAGCCGTCGGCGGCCTCGTCGAAGCCCCCGTTGAAGACCTTTTCGAGTGGAGACTGAGCCATATGTTCAGCGTGCGCTGTAGTCGCAGCGTGTGCCACACGAGTCACCCGACGCCATCCGGACAGGGCCGGCCACGGCCGGACGGTCACCGTCCGTATTGGTGTCGCTCCTTTTCGGCCTGTGTACGCGGGCCACGCTGACCGCACGGCCGGGTGCCGGGCCGGAACTTTCGGCTGACACTCAGCGCCACCGGCTCCACGCTCCGCATCGAAGTGAAGGACCCCCGCGTCGAGCGACTGCCGACCGTCCGCCCGGCCGCCGAACCCAAGGCCCCGCGTGCGGGAAGTCCTCGGGGACCCGGCCCAACAGGGCGCCCGCGACCGGCTCGTGGTGGATGAGGACGGGCCAGGTGTCGGCGATGTCGTAGAGGCGGGCGGTCAGCGACGGACGCTCGGCGAGCGCGTGATCCGGACGGTGTCGGTATCTGTCACGGTGGTGCACGTTGTCACACGGGAGACCGCGGCCACGGGTTTTGTCCCCTCAGGGCATCGGTCCCGTTCCCCCGTGCCCGGGGGGCCGGGGCCCGCTACGGGGCCAGGATGTCCAGTTCGCGCAGCGCGCCAACGGTGATCTCGCGGGTGTACGCCTCCGCCCGCGCGGGGTCCCGCTCCCGTACCGCTTCGGCGACCCGTACGTGCAGGGTGACCGCCTCCGGGTCCGGGTCGGTGAACATGACCTGGTGCTGGGTGCGGCCCGTGAGGACCTCGGCGACGACGTCGCCGAGGCGGGCGAACATCTCGTTGCCCGAGGACCGCAGGATCACCCGGTGGAAGGCGATGTCGTGGACCAGATACGCGGCCAGCTGCTGGCCCCGTGAGGTGGCGACCATGTCGAGCGCGTGCTCGGTCAGCTCGGCGCACTGTTCGGGGGTGGCGTGCTCGGCGGCCAGGGCGGCGGCGGCCGGTTCGATGGCGGAGCGCAGGGCGGTGAGGGAGCGGAGCTGGCGGGGGCGGTCGGGGCCGGCCAGGCGCCAGCGGATGACCTGGGGGTCGAAGACGTCCCACTCGTCGGCGGGGCGCACCGTGACCCCGACCCGGCGGCGGGATTCGACCAGATGCATGGATTCCAGGACCCGCACCGCCTCCCGGACGACGGTCCGCGAGACGTCGAAGCGCCGCTCCAGCTCGTCGGTGCGCAGCACGGTGCCCGGTGGATAGTCGCCCGCGGTGATGGCGGGGCCGAGGGTCGCCAGGACTTGGCCGTGCAGTCCACGCCCTTTGGGCCCCTGGTTTTCCATGGGGTCAGCCTACGTGGCCCCGGTGTTAGCAATTAAGTATGACTTTTAAGTCACGACCTCTTGAATACGTCGTATCTGTGGGGTTGAGTGTCCCGCGGCGCCGAGGTCAAGGAAGACAGCGAGGTTCTTACGCATGCACGCCCCCCAGGTTGTCGTCGTCATGGGAGTGTCCGGCACGGGCAAGACCACGATCGGCCCTCTGCTGGCCGAGGCGCTCGGCGTCCCGTACGCCGAGGCCGACGACTTCCACCCGCCGGCCAACATCGCCAAGATGTCGGCCGGTACCCCGCTGGAGGACGAGGACCGCTACCCCTGGCTGGATGCCATCGGCGGCTGGGCCCATGATCAGGCAGCGCAGGGCGGGGTCGTCAGCTGCTCCGCGCTCAAGCGCGGATACCGGGACCGGCTGCGGGACGCCGCGCCCGACATCGTCTTTCTCCACCTCACCGGCGACCGCGGGCTGATCGCCGACCGGATGGAGGCCCGCAAGGGCCACTTCTTCTCCGAGAAGATGCTCGACTCGCAGCTCGCGACGCTCGAGCCCCTTCAGCCGGACGAGCACGGCGTCGCCGTGGACATCGCGCCGGAGCCCGACGTCATCACCGAGCGCGCCGTCGCCGCGCTGCGGCAACCCGAACACCAGTAACGCACGTAAAGGAACCCTCCGTGACCAGACTCAGCGTCGAGATGCTGGCAGCGGACACCGTCGACCCGATCACGTCGGCCGGTCACGCACAGCTGGGGATAGCCGTACTCGTCGGCATCGCCTTCATCGTCCTCCTCATCACCAAGTTCAAGCTGCACGCCTTTCTGTCGCTGACCATCGGCTCGCTGGTCCTGGGCGCGGCCGCCGCCGCGCCGCTCGACAAGGCGATCACCAGCTTCACCACCGGGCTGGGCACCACCGTCGCGGGCGTCGGTGTGCTGATCGCGCTCGGCGCGATACTCGGGCGGCTGCTTGCCGACTCCGGGGGTGCCGACCAGATCGTCGACACCATCCTGGCCAAGGCGAACGGCCGCACCATGCCGTGGGCCATGGCGCTGATCGCGGGGCTCATCGGACTGCCGCTCTTCTTCGAGGTGGGGATCGTGCTGCTGATCCCCGTCGTGCTGCTGGTCGCCAAGCGTGGCAACTACTCGCTGATGCGGATCGGCATCCCGGCGCTCGCGGGTCTGTCCGTGATGCACGGGCTCGTGCCCCCGCACCCCGGCCCGCTGGCCGCGATCGACGCCGTCCACGCCAACCTGGGCATCACCCTGGCGCTCGGTGTGCTGGTCGGGCTGCCGACCGTGGTGATCGCGGGGCCGCTCTTCTCGCGGGTCGCCGCCCGCTGGGTGGACCTCACCCCGCCGGACAAGATGATCCCGCAGCGTCCCTCGGAGGAGCTGGAGCGGCGTCCCGGCTTCGGCGCCACCGTGGCGACCGTCCTGCTGCCGGTCGTCCTGATGCTGGGCAAGGCGCTCGTCGACATCGTCGTGGACAACCCGGACAACCACCTCCAGCGGGCCATGGACGTCATCGGCTCGCCCCTGATCGCGCTGCTGGCGGCAGTCCTCGTCGGGATGTTCACGCTCGGCCGCGCCGCCGGCTTCACCCGGGACCGGCTCACCTCCACCGTCGAGAAGTCGCTCGCCCCCATCGCCGGGATCCTGCTGATCGTCGGCGCGGGCGGCGGCTTCAAGCAGACGCTCATCGACATCGGCGTCGGCCAGATGATCCTGGACTTCGCCAACAACTGGCACATCTCCGCGCTGCTGCTGGCCTGGCTGATCGCGGTCGGCATCCGGCTGGCGACCGGCTCGGCGACCGTGGCCACGATCTCCGCCGCGGGTCTGGTGGCGCCGCTCGCCGCCGACATGTCCACCACACATGTGGCACTGCTGGTGCTGGCCATCGGCGCCGGGTCGCTCTTCTTCAGCCATGTCAACGACGCGGGGTTCTGGCTGGTCAAGGAGTACTTCGGGATGAGCGTCGGGCAGACCGTGCGGACCTGGTCGGTGATGGAGACGATCATCTCCGTCGTCTCGATCTGCTTCGTCCTGCTGCTCTCACTGGTGATCTAGCCGGCTGGTGATCTGGCCGGCTGGTGATCTGGCCGGCCGGTGATCTGGCCGGCCGGTGATCTGGCCGGTGACCCGGCCGGCTGGTGATCTGGCCGGCTGGTGATCCGGCCGGCGACCCGGCCGAACCGAAACTGATCCGGGCCCGGACCACCTGACTGATCCGGGCCCGGACCACCTGACTGGTCCGGGCCCGGACCACCTGACTGGTCCGGGCCCGGATCACGTTGCCGCCCCGGGGCGTAGCGCCTTACCGCACGAACACGAACCCCACGGCCGCAGTCACGCAGCGCGGCGTTGAGGCACAGCTCCCTGCGCATCCGTTCCGCGCAGCTCAGACCGAGCACACGGATTCGGTCCGGCCTCGTGGCGCGCCGACCCGGCAGGAGGACGGCCCGGAGGCGCCGGACGTAGTCCGACCCCTTTATCCGGCGAGGCAACCGATGTGCCGCACAATGAGCGCATGACGCACGGGGAGATCGACACGGCAACCGCCCACGCCTGGGCCGCCCTTGGTGGCCCGGCCGAACCACTCAAGGCGGTGTCGTACACCCCCTCGCGTCGGGTGCTCCCCGCCCGGCTGCCCGTACGCGAGCTGGCCCGCGCCACCGTGGGCGCGTGCGCGCTGGCCGCCGCCGAACTGGGCGCGCGGCGCTCGGGCGGGGCGGCCGCGGAGGTACGGGTGGACGAGGGCGCGGTCGCCACGGCGTTCCTCAGCGAACGCCATCTGCGCATCGACGGCCGCAAGCCGACGTCCTTCGCCCCGCTGTCCGGCTTCTGGCGCGCCGCTGACGGCTGGGTCCGCACCCACGCCAACTACCCGCACCACCGCGCCCGGCTGCTGGCCGCCCTCGGCCTCCCCGACGAAGGCGACACGGACACGTCCGTCGAGCGGCTGTCGGCGGAGCTGGCGACCCGCCCGGCCCGGTCGATTCAGGAGACGGTCTACGCGGCGGGCGGCCTGGCCGTGGCCGTACCGGAACCTGACGCCAGTGAGATCCCGCCGACCGGGCTCCCGCTGATCGAATCCCGGCGGCTCGGCGAAGGCGCCCCGTGCCGCCTCCCGCACGGCCCCCTGCCCGCGAGCGGCGTCCGGGTCCTCGACCTGACCCGGGTGCTCGCCGGACCGGTGGCCACCCGCACCCTGGCCCTGCTGGGCGCGGACGTCCTGCGAGTCGACTCCCCGCGACTGCCGGAGGACCCGGACACGCACGCCGACACCGGCTTCGGCAAGCGGTCCACCCGGCTGGACCTCGCCGATCCCGCGGACCGACGGACCTTCGACGACCTCCTCGCCCGCGCCGACGTCGTCGTCAGCGGCTACCGCCCCGGAGCGCTCGACCGCTACGGCCTCACCCCGGACGACCTGCTGGCACGCCACCCCGGCATCGTCCTCGCCCAGGTCTGCGCCTGGGGCTGGTCCGGTCCCTGGGCCGCCCGGCGCGGCTTCGACAGCCTGGTCCAGGCGGCGACCGGCATCGCCGCGATCGAGGCCGGACCCGACGGCCGCCCCGGTGTGCTGCCCGCCCAGGCGCTGGACCACGGCACCGGCTATCTGATCGCCGCGGCGGTGCTGCGCGCGCTGACCGAACGCCATGAGACGGGCGGCGGCCGCCATCTTCGCTTCTCCCTCGCGGGCACCGCGTCCTGGCTGATGCACGGCATCACCCCCGCCCCCGAGGGCGGTGCCGCGTACGACCCGGAGCCCCATCTCGCCGAGACGCCCTCCCCGTACGGACCGCTGCGCCACGCCCGCTCGCCGATCACCTACGACGGCCGCCCCCTCGACTGGCCCCGCCCACCGGCCCAATGGGGCACCGACACCGCCGCCTGGCTCTGACGCCCCGCCACCGCAGGCGGCCGGGGCACAGCCCCGTCACCGCAGGCGGCCGGGGCACACACTCCGGCCTGTGGCCTGGCCTGGCCTGTGCCCCGGTCCCGCCCCGAGCAGGCCGCCGCCGGGCGGTGGGCCCGTATTCCAGCCCGTCCGGCGATTGAGGACACGCCCGGAGGGCGTGCCCGCACGGGAGGGCGTGCCCGCAGTCGCGGCGGGACGCCGGACACCCCAGCCCCTCCAGCGTCTGAGGAGCGGGGGCTGGGGGCCGGCCCCCGGTTTCGGGGAGGGGCGGGGTGGGGGGCTCCGCACCCAAAATCGGTTGCCGACGCGCCCTCCCGTGCCCGCTACTGGTTCCCGGTTTCCCACGGATCCAGGAGGATGCGCATGTGCGCGGGCACGATGCACGACGGTGAATGGCCCATCGACGCCGGCCTCGTACGGCGGCTGCTCGCCGCGCAGTTCCCCCGCTGGGCGGGGCTGACCATCGAGCCGGTCCCCTCGTCGGGCACCATGAACGCCCTGTTCCGGCTGGGCGACGAGCTGGCCGTACGGCTGCCGCGGATCGACGGGGCCGCCCCGGACGTGGAGCGGGAGCACCACTGGCTGCCGCGGCTCGCGCCGCTGCTGCCGTGTGCCATCCCGGTGACGCTCGGCAAGGGTGCGCCCGCCGACGGCTACCCCTGGCCGTGGTCCGTCAACCGCTGGCTCGACGGCGAGAACCCGGAGGCCGGCCGGATCGCCGGGCCCGGCCGGCTGGCGGCGGATCTGGCGGAGTTCATCGCCACCATGCGCCGGATCGACCCGGCCGGTGGGCCGCCCGCGTACCGGGGCGGCCCGCTGACGGAGGAGGACCGTGAGACGCGCGCCGCGATCGGCGCGCTGCGCGGGACGATCGACACGGAGGCGGCGACCGCGGCATGGGACGCGGCACTGGCGGCGCCCGCGTGGGCCGGGCCGCCCGTGTGGGTCCACGCCGATCTGATGCCCGGCAATCTGCTGATCGCCGGCGGACGGCTCAGCGCGGTCATCGACTTCGCGACCGCCGGGGTAGGCGACCCCGCCTGCGATCTGATCCCCGCGTGGAATCTGCTGCCCGCCGGGGTGCGGAACGACTTCCGCGACGCGCTCGGCGTCGACGACGCGACCTGGGCACGCGGCCGGGGCCGGGCCCTGTCCATGGCGCTCATCCAGCTGCCGTACTACCGCGACACGAATCCGGTCCTCGCCGCCAACGCCCGCCATGTCATCCATGAGGTGCTCGCCGACGACGCCGATTAGGCCGATCCGGTTGGCTCGCCCACCCCTCAACCTCCCAGGGGTTTACGTAGTTTGGTCCGGACCAGGGCGAGCAGGTGGGCCGGGGGAGGTGCCCATGACACTGGAGACAGCTCCTCAAGGAAGCCGCTGCCCAGCGCGAGCTGACCACCGCACGACCGCCCGCCCGCGCCCTGATCACCCGCATCGAGCACACCGGCCGAAACCCAGCACCCACAACCGCCGGGCTGAAGCTGCCCGCCTGCAGTCGACCATGGCAGGCTCGATCCCCACTCAGCAGACCGGAAACGGTGGCTCCCCTCGGTGCCTCCATCGCCTACCAAACAGCAGCACCGACAGCGCCGATAGACACCGTCAGAATCGCAGGGGTTGCGTTCCTCCGGGACCGAAGGAACGTGCGACGCTTTGCCGGATCACGCTGTCGCTGGCGCGCAGAGCCGCTGTCAGTTCTCCTCGCAGCTCGTCCGGGAGGATCCCTGCGCCGAGGGCGCAGGCGTGCACCAGCGCGCGACAGTCCTGCACTTGCCGGTCCGTGGCGATCTCGGTGAACAGAGGATGAGCCAAGTTCTCGCGGGCCGCGTAGCCGTCTTCGGCGTCCGTCGTCCTGCGGTGGAGGTCCTCGACGATGCGGTGCGCGGCGAGCGCCTCGGCGGAACCGATCGCGTCGAGGACTGTAAGTCCGAGCCGGGTGTCGAAGACGGTCATCCCAGGTTCGGTCTTCCGTCCGAGGTAGGCCGTCACCAGGTCCGCCAGGTGGCCGTGGATCGGCTGCCCGGCGTCGCGGCGGCATAGAACGGTCAGGCATGCCGTGACGGCTTGCTCCCATGCATCGCCAAGCATCGTGTCGGCAAGGAGGACAGCGACCCACGCGGTGTCACCCGCAGCGAGGGCGGCGAGTACGGCGACCTGCCGACCGTCGAGCATCCGCTTTCCGATGCCATGGTGGGCTTCGATGTGCGCCAGCGCCTCGGCCCATCGCCCCTCGGTGGTGAGAGTGCGCGTGCCGTCTGCGAGGAGGACGCGCCACAGCCACGCGCGAACCTCCTGGCGGTCTTCGCCGGTCGCAGTGAGGTCCGCAGGTACGTTGACGCCCTCGAACCGGGCGGCTGTGCCCGCCTCGACGGCCTTGTACAGGTCGAGCAGTCGCTGACGCCCCTCATCTGCGCGGCCAGCGCGGATCTGGAGGCGGGCCAGGTTGACGACCGGTTCCAACCCTCGGATCGCGCTCATGCCGGGAAGGGGGCAGGCGTGGAGGTAGGCGGCGGCGTGCTGGTGGCACATCTCGCGGGCGAGATCGGGAAGGCCGAGGTCGGAGGCGATGAGCGCGGCCTGGTTGTAGACGGCCGATGCAAGCCCTTGGTCGGTCTTGTTCACCGCGGTGTCGGCCAGGTCGACGAGACTGCGCACACGCTCGGGCAGGGGCAGGCAGGCGGGCCGGAATCGGGCGACGAGCGGGAAGCGCTGGGCTGTGGGTCCGTGCGGATCCATGTGTCCCCCAGTGTGTGGGTGAGGGTTGGTGGGGCGAGGGTGCCCGCCGACTGCGTGCCGCGGGCACCGTCCGCTACACGTGCGTCACCGCCAGTCGACGACGATGCGGTTCAGCTGGGTGTCGAGGGCGAAGAGACCTGGGCGCTGCTCGATCTCGGGGGCGTCGAGAGGCTGGATTTCGAACGTGGCCTCACGGTCGCGGTAGTCGCGGTCCCAGGTGCGGATGGCGTCGGCGACCCTCGCGGCCAGCTCATCGCTGCCGGGGCCGTGGCCGACGACACCGAACTCCCAGAGCTTGCCACCCTCGGGGGTCTTCTCCTTCGAAAGGCGCCGGGCGAGGTAGGTGACGGCACCCTTGTCGACGACCGCGGTCGACGAGGGGTAGGGGTCCTCGGTGAGCAGAGTGCCCTTGGCGCTCTGGGAGAACAGCATCCGGATCAGACCGGAGGGCAGGGAGCAGGTGACGAACAGTTCCATCCACTCCGGCGACTCCATGGCGCGGACCGTCATACCGGTCCACTCCTCGGTGCGCGGCTGGTCAAGTACGCCCGCGAGGGCGTCGGCGTCGATGCTGAGCCCGGCGGGGGCCTGGAGTCGTACGGCGCCGTCCGTGCTGAGCGGGATCACTCGGCGGTCGTCGTCGGCGATGCCCCGCCGAAGCGGCATGAAGGTGTTCATCTCGCTGCCGAGGGACACCCACCGGCCGTCGCGCTGCTCGTAGGCGATGGAGCGGGAGACGGTGCCCTTGAGACGCTGGGGGACGAGGAGCCGGCCGGCGGGTGCGAGCTGCTGCAGCCAGGCGTGCGGTACGCCGTGCGCGCCGACGGTGGCGATGATCCGGTCGTACGGCGCTGTTTCGGCGTAGCCGAGGGCCCCGTCGCGGGTCACGGCTTCGACGTTGGTGATTCCGGCGGCGGCGAGGTGCGTGCGGGCACCCTCCACGAGGTCGTCGTCGAGGTCGAGGGTGGTCACGTGTCCGTTCTCGCCGACCAGGTGGGCGAGCAGACCGGCGTTGTAGCCGGTGCCGGCACCGAGTTCGAGGATGCGCTCGCCGGGCTGGGCGTCGAGCTGGTCCAGCATGAGGGCGACGACGCCCGGCTGGGAGGCGCAGGAGATGGACGTGCCGTCGGTGTCGTACTTGATGTGCACCGGTGCGTTGGCGTAGGCGTCTTCGAGTGACGCCTCGGGCACGAACACGTGGCGGGGCACGGTCCGCAACGCGGTCTCGACGGCGGGTGTGCGGGCGTGTCCGTCCGCGCGGAGCTGGTCGACCAGGGCGTTGCGGAGGCGCTCGGCGTCCGCCGTGGGGGTGGTGATCGTGTCGGTGTTCACCGCGCTGACGCTATCGGCGTCGGCCGTTGCCTCGGTGGGCGACTCGGTGTGGTCACTCATTCCCATGACTACCTCTCGTGCGATGTGGGACAGGGCGCTCTGGTCGTCCCGGAGGAGACCGGCGCGGTTGGCGTGGAAGATCACGTGGTGGGCGATGACGGCTCGCAGGCCGCGGGCGAGGGCGCCGCGGCTTGCGAGGTCGGCGAGCGTGGCTCCGGCCCGTTCGAAGACGGTCACCCATTCCTCGTGCGCGTGGAGTGGGCCACCCAGGTGACAGAGGTTGTGGGCGTCGGCGGTCATGAGCTTGCGCATGACCGGGGCCAGTTCGGCGGCTCGTTCGGGTGGTGGTGGATTGGTGGCCGGTCGAAGAGCTGCGACCTTCGCCCATACGTCGCCCTGTTCGTACCAGTCGAGTCCAGCCCCGCGCATCATGGCGCTCGCCAGCAGGACGGCGGTCTCCCTGCGTCCTACGTGCGTCGGGCTCGGCTGGTAGGTGAGCAGGTGGCGGGAATCGCTGTGGAACAGTTCGTGGGCCGCGTCCATGGCCTCGGGCCCGCCGAAGGTGTCGGTCTCGGGCTCGTAGACGCAGGGCAGGCACGACACAGCCACGCCGTCGCCGATGAGATCGCTCAGGAGCGACTCAATGGCCGGTGAGGGCTTGTCCGCGAGGTAACGCAGCGGCCAGGGCTGCTTGTTCATGAACCACCAGCCGGTGAGCTGCCCGTCGGCCTCTGCCTCGATCAGGGCGGGGCCGAGGCGTTCTCCGATGGTGCGCCGGGCGCTCTCGCGGTCGAAGAAGGTGATGTTGTGCTGCTGCCAGCTGTCGGGAGGCATAGAGGTCCTTCGGTCGGTGGATCAAGCGATGAGGAGACACGTGTCCCAGGCGGACTGGGGTGGTGCGGCGGTGCTGGGCGCCAGGAGGGCCAGGGCTATGCCGGCGGCGCCGTCGAGTAGGCCGGGGCCGCCTTCCTCGTCCTGAATGAGCGCCGTGGCCATGAGTTCGGGGTCGGTGCTCGGAGGGGTGACCGCAGCCAGGAGGGCCGGGATCGCGGCTCGGAGTTTCCCCGCAGTCGAGGGGTGGGCGTCGTCTGCCGTACGCGCGGCGGCGTGGGCGAGGCCGGCGAACCCGTGGCAGAGGCCGTTATCCGTCGTGGCCTTCAGCTGCTTGGGATCGGTGAGAGCGGCCACGAGCGCGTTCTCCGCGTCAATCTGGCGGCTGGCATCGCCGAGGGCCAGCGCGGCAAGTTGCTGGGCGCGGGCGAGGCCGGCGGTTCCGTAGCACCAGGACGGCCGCCTGGGGACTGACGGGACGAGACGCCCCCTGCGCAGCTCGCCCTGAGTGACCCAGTACGGCCAGACCGGTCCGCCGCCGGCCTTCTCCTTCCAACGGTCCAGCCAGGTCAGGATGGTGCGCAGTGCTGCATGGTGCCCGTCGGTGGCGGAGCCGTTCCGAGCTGCGAGGGCCAGGAGCGCGAGCACGCCGCCGATGCCGTGCGCCATACCGGTGTTGGCGTGCCCGCCGGGGAATCGGTCGTCCGGGCTGCCCGAGGGCCCGGTCTCCGCCCACCAGCCCGGCAGGGTCTCGCCGTGGTGGGTGATCGGTTCGGTGAGGCGCACGCAGTAGTCGAGAACGGCGCGCATCGTGGAGCTGCCGGGGTCTCGGCGCAGTAGGCAGGCACCGTATCCGGTGAGGCCCCGGATGGCATCGAACTCGGCGAGCTGCGGCAGGCGTCCGGCGTCGATGCGGCGGTGTGCGGCGTCGAGACGGCGTCCGACGTCGACTGCGAACTGTCCGTCCATCGCGTCGAGGGCGCGCCGGTAGGAGCCGGGAAGGTGGTCGGCGGCACAGGCAAGGGCGTGGGCGAAGGCGGGCACTCCGTAGAACGGGTGGCTGTCCGGGCCGCTGGTGAGCGGCTGCTTGGAGGCGGCGGCGAGCCAGTCGTGGGCGCGGTGCCACGAGCCGAGGCCGTTCGCGGCCAGCTCGATGTGCAGGAGCGCGATGCCGGGAGGGCCGTAAGCAAGGTTCTGCCGGTCCGAGGACAGCGTCCTGGAGCCGAGGGGCACAGTGTCGGGGTCGGCGAGCCGGGTGGCAATGGCGTCGACCAGGCCGAGCGCGGGGTGGGCGGTCACGAGGCCCTCGCCCTGGTGCGGGCGGTCCAGGCCAGGGCGGCGGCACGCGCCAGGTAGAGGCACACCTCTTCCTCCGGGAAGTTCACGGCGACGTGGCGCACGAAGTGGACGTGCAGCAGGGAGGTCAGGACGTCGTCGACGGCGATGCCCTGCGTGTCTGGGCCGGACAGGTGCGGCCGGTACGTGGCGAGCGCCGTATCCCGGTCAGCCCATCCCGACACGACGCCGTCCCCGCCCGGGACGCGGCGCAGCGCCGCCCAGTCGTCGGACGGGTCGGCGAGCCGTACGGCGCCGGTGAACTGGGGGCGCGGAACGGGTTTGGGGGCTGTCGGCGGGATGTGGTCGATCAGCCACCGCATCCCGGCCTCGGTGCTGCCAAGGAACGCGGAGGCGATGGCAACGGTGTGGGCCGCCACCAGCGTGCGCTGGCTGGGGCGCTGTGGCTGCGTGAGCTGGGCCAAGATGGCGCGCGAGTCCGCCCGGAACACCTCCTCGGCCGCCTCCCATGCGGTGCCGGAGCCCCAGCGGCCCATCTCCCGGTAGGAGGTGGGATAGCGCAGGTCGGCCAGCAGACCGATGCTTCGTAGCTCGTCGGCCCAAGCGCTCACCGTTCGGGCCGTGTCGGCGAAGGCTTCCGGATCGGGGAGGGCGATGCGTACGCGGAGGTGCTGGTCCGGGTCGCGGAAGCGGATGAACCACCACGGCGGGTTACCGAGCTGTTCGAGGAGGCCGGGCAAGTGCCGGGAGAGCAAGATGTCTTGGCGCCGGGGGTCGCCGTACAGGGCGGCCAGAAGAACCGAGGAAGCGGCGGGCATCTGCATCTGGGGAGCAGACAGGACACGGGCCCTGCTGGGGGCGGGCAGCGGCGGCCACGTCGGCGGTCGGGTCGCCCTGAGCGGAACTACGACCTCGTGGGCTCGCCCACCGCACCAGCCGTACGCTTCTGGTTCCGGGGCCTCGACCAGCACGGCCAGGCGCGTGCGGTCGAGGTGCTGACGCAGGAGCGTCCGATGGCTGGCCTCGTCGAGGTCGAGGAAGAGACGTCGGTCGTCCTCAACGAGATGGACGCGGCGCGGCAGCCTCCGCTGGGCACGCCAGTCGGCAAGCGCAGCATCCCACTCCTCCCGAGGGCGGACGCGGCCCGGCAGTTCGGACGCGTCCAGCCGCCAGCGTGCCGGGGCCAGCACGATGCGGCCGTACCGCAGACGTGGAAGGAACGGCATGGCCAGTGCGGCGCCCCAGTCGAAGACGGTGACCTGCGCGCACTGGGCGCGGGACAGTTCAGTAAGGAACCGCACCAGCGGCGGGGTGTGGGTGCGGGGGTTCAGCGCGTGCATCCCGATGGCCTCGACGCGATGTCCGCGCTCGGGGACGGCGAGGTACATGCGGCGGCCGTCGCACCCCACAGCCAAGTCCTCCGGGGTGAGCACGGTGTCCCGCGGGGCGCGGTGTTCCTGAAGGCTGATCACAGTGGGCAGGACCTGTGGGGAGCGGGTGACGTGGGCGCTCTCGGGGAGCAGGGGCGGGAAAGAGAGCTGCGCGGGCACGGTGTTGCCGTCCGCGGCCGGGAGGTCGGCGAGCTCGGCGGCCAGGGCCTCGCGGTCGGTGGGGGCCAGCACGCTGAGGAATCGGCCCGTGGAGACGCCGACACCACGGGACACGCTCACGGCCTCCAGCCGGAAACGCCCGCGCTGCAACTCCTCCAGGCCGGCGGCGTGCACCCGCACCCCAATCTCCAAGTGCGGCGGCAGCCGAGGCTCGTCGGGACCCACATCCAGGGCCTCAATCCGCTCGTCCGTGAGGATCACTTCGTCACGGCCATCGAGCGCGGCGGCCTGAGCCAGCCGTACGAGGGCGTCATCCCGAGCGGAGACGCGGGGCCTGCGTGCGCTGGCCGGAGCGCCTGGGTAGCCGTCGGGATAGCCGGTGCCGCTGTCCGCGACGACCTCCGCGAGCGGCACCAACGTGCCGATGCCGTACCGCTCGTAGAACCGCTGGTGGTACTCGTTCCACGCGGCGGTCCCGTACGGGCGGATGCTCAAGCGGGTCAGGATGAGAGCGGCGCGCTCGATCTCTTGGGCGACCGCTTCCGGCAGAACGATCTGGGCGTCCAGGCGGAGGTCGAGCGCGACAGGGTGGCGACGCAGGCCGGGGACGAGGTCTCGCATCCGCGCCGCGACGCTGTCCCGGCCGCCGTGCGTGGCGCACTCCTCCAGGCCCGCCCGAACCGCGTGGAGTTCGCGTACGGTCTCCGCGACCGGTGCGAGGCTTCCAGCGTCGATCGCGTCGAGTTGGCCCACCAGATGCCCGAGGGCATCGGTCTCGGTGCTCAGAGCGTGCAGGCCCGTAATCAGCACCCGCCGCCGGATCAACTCCGCCAGCAGTTGATGTGCCTTCTCGGGACCGGCCTCGGGGAACTCCGCCTGGAGCTTGTCCACGAGGGTGCCGAACCGGATCGGCAGTCGGGTCGCGGCAAGGACCGCGCGCACCGGTCCGGTCAGGGCCAGAGACGCCTCGACCGCGCGAGTCCGGTCGTCCTGGACGTCGGGCTGGAACGGCACGATGAGCCGGTCTCCCCGGTACGTCACGGTGTTGTTGATGACGACGGGCAGCCGTTCGAGGAGTTCCGGGCATGCCTCCAACCGTGCGACCAGGGCCGCCAGCCACTCTGCCCCCGCGCGGCCGACGGCCACGTGCTCGTCGCCCCAGTCGGCCCGCGCCTGCGGGCCGAACGCTGCGGTGGCCACGCCGGCGAACAGTCCGAAGGGCGTCGCTCGGTGCTGGGCACGCAGCAGGTAGCGGGCTACGGACAGCGTCGCGCGCTGCACATCGCGGCGGGCGGGATGCTCGGCCGTACACAGGGCCCGTACCGGCGCGGCCAGGACCGGGCTGGAGTGCTGGAGTGCCTCGGCGACGTCCTTGTTCGCCCAGACCGCGCGTAGCCACGCCACACGGGCAGACGAACCACTGGGCGAGCGGTCATCGAGGTCAGGGCATGGAGGAAACGGCAGCGAGGGCCGGGCCACGGCGCGCACGAGAGCAGTGGAACCGGTGCGAAACGCTGCGGGCGGAGCAACCACCAAGTACCTCCGTAGGTGAGGGGGCGGGCGGCTGGTGCCGCCTCGCGGAGACGCGGCGGCACCAGACCGGATTGACCTGGGGGCCGGGTCAGGCGACGTTGGTGGTGCAGGCGCCGCAGGTGGACCCGCAGTTGTCGTCGGTCAGGTTGACCAGGCCCGCCGGGTCGGCGATCTCGACGAGGGAGACGTCCAGGTCGAAACCGTCCGATGCCCCCGGGATCTGCGGGCGTACTTCGGTGCGGCTGGGAACTACGGTGCTCGGCGTCATGCGTCAACTCCTCATAATCGTTGTGGTGTTACTGGGCTGGCGCCCACCAGGTGCCATCACGGGAGCGCCGCCAGACGGCTGCTCCCCGCACGGTTCCTGGCCGCCCGGCACGAGGGGACGTGCTCCGCGTAGGAAGTCCTCGCGGGCTGCCTGCCTCACGCCGGGAAGTCGTGTGCCGGGAGTCTGATCAAGCGGACGTCGGCCGCCGCTCCATGAAGTAGGCGAGCGCCTGGGCCTTGAGACGATCGAGGCACGGCTCGCACGCGTAGAAGGGGGCGTGCTGCCCGCCCCACTGCACCGGGCCGAGCCAGATCACCAGGACTCCGGTACGTCCGCAGCCGAGCCAGCAATCACCGGTGGTCCACGGCCACTCCATGGAAGGACGTCCCCTTTCTTAGCTGGTCGGGATGGTCGATCTGGCGGCCTGGCAGTTGGGAGCGCAGGCCCAGAGCTGGAACGGCAGGCCCCGGTGGCGTATCTCGCCCAGCCGTCGACTGCTCGCTCCCAGCGGCCGGGCGCAGAGGGCGCAGTCCATGGCCATCTGCTGGCGGGGCCGGAGTCGGGCGAGATCCGGAAGGGGCGGGGGTGCCGTGGCCTGGATGCTCACTTGCCGCCCTCGGCACGGAGTTCCGCCCAGACCTCTTTGCCCCAAGGGCGTCTGCCCGAGCCGTGCAGGTCGTAGCCCCACCGGTCGGCGACAGCATCGACGAGGAGCAGCCCGCGCCCCGACTCGTCGTCGTCAGCCGCCTGGCTGAGTATGGGCAGACGCGTTGGTTCCCGGTCCAAGACCCCGACACGCAGTCGTGTCGCGCTCGGCCGCCCAACCGTGAGGCGGATCTCGGGACACGGAGTGTGCCTGGAGGCGTTCGCGATCAGCTCCGTGACGATCAGCGCGGCACGGTCGGCGAGGCCGTCGAGGTGCCACACACCGAGGACGTCTCGGACGAGTTCGCGGCCGATCTCGGCCGTGGACGGCTCGCACGGGAAGGTCTGGCTGTATGTCGGGTGGCCGACAGAGAGGGCCTCAACTGATGTTCTCAGACTCGTCATTGAGGTGGAGCCTTCGTGTCGTCTCGGCGCCCGGCCCGCCCCCGCGGGGGAACCTCAGGGGCGGGCCGGGCCGTCAACAGCCGCCCGCACGGTGGGGCGCGGCGGGTGACCAGCACCCAGACAACTCCCTTTCCCGGCGGGTTGGTTAGGGCGTTCAGGTGCTCAGCCGACGGATTGACCTAGGGCGTTTTGACCTCTTCTTTACCTGGCGGGTGGGGATCGCGCGGGCTACCGTGCCCGCATGGACACCACCCGCAACACCGTTCTTGAGGCGTGGATGACCGAACACGGTTACAGCTCCAACAGCTTCGCCGAGGCCGTGAACAGGGCCATTGAACGGTTGACCGGGCGCCCTGGAGGACTCGACGGCTCATCGGTCCGGGCATGGAAAGCGGGCCGGGTCACGTGGCCAAAGTCAGTCGGCCGCAAGGCACTTGAGGACGTCACCGGACTACCCGCCGTCGCTTTAGGGTTCGTGCCACGGAGCCGGCCTTCGTCCACCCCGGCCCCACCGCAGCAGGAGGACCCCGACATGAAGCGCCGTACCCTCGTCGGCAGCATCGCGGCGGCTGCCGCAGCAGCAGCCGCACCCGGCACCGCATCGCCGCGCCGTCTCGGCATGAGCGACGTCAACCGCCTGAACAAGCGCTTCGCCGAGATCATCGCCAGCGACCACCGCCACGGCGGACAACTCGGCATCGAACAGCGGGCCGCCGCCCTCGCCGACGAGGCACTCAACCTCCAGAACGCCGGCAGCGCCACCCAGCGCGTACGCAGCAACCTCTATGCCTCAGCAGCCGCCTTCCGCTCCTCCGCGATGTGGGCTGCCATCGACGGCCGACGCTACGACGTCGCCAAGGCGCACATGCGCGAAGCCCAGGCCCTCGCCGAGATGTCCGGCGACCAGGCGATCAAGTTCCGCATCTGGAGCCACGCGGGCACCATGTACCGCCACATGGGGCGTCCCGCCGACGCGCTCGCCGCCAACGACGTCGCCCGCAACCTGCACATCACGCGCCGTGACCCCCTGTTCGCCTGCCTAGGGCATGCCCGCCAAGCCGCCACGCTCGGCCTTACGGGCGACACCGCAGCCGTACGGCAGGCCCTCGGCTGCGCTCAGGACGCACTCGCACGCGCCGATCCCGATCTCGCTCTCCCCGTGTGGATGGCCGCTGTCCGCGACGGAGCCGAGCTTGAAACACTCGCTCTGTCCGCACACCTCCGCCTTGGCAACTTCGAACAGGCCGAATCGCACGCCCACCGAAGCCTGACTCTGCTCCGCCCCCAGATGCAGCGCGACCGCGCCATCAACACTGCCCGGCTCGCACACGCCCAACTCGGACAAGGCGAAGCCGACGCCGCCACGGCCACGGCCATGAAGGTCCCCGCCGAAGCCGCCACCCAACACGCCCGGGTCACACGCATGCTTCAGGAGTTCGGGGCCGCGCTGCGCGCCACTGCGCCGGGCCGTTCCACCGTGCAGACCTGGACCGAGCACACCGCCACCTGGAGGAAGGCCGCATGACCACGGCGCCCGCCGTCGAACTGCGCAGGTTCACCACCCTCGACACTGCCCGCGGCGACCTCCTCGACGTGTACGCCGACGTACGCGCCCCACTCCTCTGCCTGCCGAACTACGCGGTCACCGCGTTCGGCGAGCGCCTTGACCGGCACGGCACCGAGCCGGGGTTCGTGGCTGTCCTCGCCTACGCGGACGGGCATCCGGTCGGCTTCGCCTACGGCAACACCATCGAGCACGGCGACCGATACTGGCAGCGCATCAGCCCGGCGCCGGCGGAGAAGTACACGGAGCGTCCGGCCGTGTCCCTGAAGGAGGGCGGCGTCCGGCTGGCTTGGCGGAAGACCGGCACTGCCCGCCGCATCCACGACGCCCTCCTCGCCACCCGCGACGAACCGTACGTCACGCTCATGGTCAACTCGGCCGTCGGGGACGGACAGGTCCACGCGCTCTACAGATCATGGGGGTACGAGGACATCGGGCAGAGCCAGCCGTCACCGGCCTCACCGGTCCTCACCGTGATGATCCGCGACACCCGCTGACCCAAGAGGCGGGCAGAGCAAGGACGTCCGCCCGGGTGAGGTCGGCTGGGTGACCCGCGAGCCCCGGACGCAGAGCGTCAAGGGCACCTATGAGCTGCACTTCCCGGACCGGTTCTACGGTCACTACATCTGGTACGTGCCGTTCGAGGCGTCCGGCCCCACGCCGGACGCGTCCAGCACCAAGACCCAGCGCACCCGTCCCATGACGGACCGGGAGAAGGCCCAGCGCTGCGGCTAGGCCCCGGACTTGATCTGGCGGGCGCCCGGCCCCCACAGCCGGGCGCCCGCCAGGGCGTGGGGGCCGCCGTCAGCGCAGCCGGACGGTCGACAGCGACCGCTTGAGCAGCGGGGTGAGCCGCTGTTCGACGTAGCGGTAGAGCACCCAGGCCAGGCCCAGCATCAGCAGGACGGTCAGGGCGAGGGTCCCGGACGAGGGGATGCCGAGCTTCCGGTGGAGCGCCCACACCACCACCCAGCCCAGATGCTCATGGACCAGATAGAACGGGTAGGTCAGCGCGCCCGCCACGGTCAGCCAGCGCCAGTTGGCCCAGTGCAGCTTGCCGAGCGCGACCAGTGCCACCGCCGCATAGCCGAAGGCCACCACGGCGATGATGCCCATCGAGGTCCGGTAGGAGAAGGCGTTGTCCATGGACGCGGGGTGCCACAGCCCGCGGATCGCGTAGTGCTGGCCGATCAGGAAGCTGATCCCGACGATGCCCCAGGACAGGGCGTCATGGCCGAAGCGGTGGATCAGGTAGAGGCCGATGCCGCCGATGAAGTACGAGGCGTACTCCGGCATCAGCACGATGTCCAGCAGCGGCAGGTCCGACGCCTGGGCGATGGCCGCGCCCAGCGTCCACACGGCGCAGAAGAGCACGACCCGGCGGCGGTTGGCGCCCGGGAGGACGACGAACAGCGCGAAGAGGGCGTAGAAGCGCAGCTCCGCCCACAGGGTCCAGCACACCCCGAGCACCCGGTCCACCCCGAGCGGCTGCTGCAGCATCGTGAAGTTGACCAGCGCGTCGCTGGGCGAGACCGCCTCGTAGGTGACCCAGGGGAGCGCGAAGACGGCGGTGACCAGGATGATCGCGGCCCAGTAGGCGGGGAAGAGCCGGGAGACGCGGGAGGCGAAGAACGACCGCAGCGGCCGCCCCCAGCCGCTCATGCAGATGACGAAGCCGCTGATGATGAAGAAGATCTGGACACCGAGACAGCCATAGGCGAAGAACGTCGAGGCAGTGGGGAACTGGCCACGGGGCGAGGAGCCCCACGCCTGGCCGATCTCGCCGCTGCGGCCGCCGTAGTGGTAGGCGGCGACCATCAGCGCGGCCAGCAGCCGCAGCCCGTCCAGCGCGCGCAGCCGCGCCGGGTGCCCGCCACGCGCCGGGCGCGCGGCCCCCTGCGCGATCTCCTTCGCGCTCTGCTTCGCGCTCTGCTTCGCCGTCTCCCCGCCGGGCGGCGGCGTCGACGTGGGCGCCCCGCCGGGCGGCGGCGTCGACGTGGGCGCCGCCGCGTCGGGTATCGGGCCGGCGTCGGGGGCGGCCGGGGCACTCATCCGGTCGCCGTCCGCTTGAGGGCGGCCCGCTTGAGGGCGCGGGCGCGGCGTGCCACCCGGCGCACCGTCTCATTGCGCGGGATGAAGGCGAGCTGGGAGGGGACCGAGCCGGGCAGGGCGAGCGCGGTGAGCCGGCGGCGCTTGAAGTAGCGCCAGCTGTGGGCGTCCAGATGGGCCGCCAGATAGCGCTCGGCGGCGGGCCGCAGATCGGGGTAGATCTTCGCCTGCATGCAGAAGCCGACCGCGGCGACCAGACCGGTCAGCCGCTTCCCCGCCCGCTCGTCCACCGGCTGCGCACCGGCGGCCACGGCCTTGTGGTCCTCCAGATCCGGGAGCAGCGCGTCGACGATGGTGACCGGGATCCGGTTGCTGTTCTGGTACGGGCTGAGCCGCTCCAGCAGCACCTCGGTGCCGATCCGGGCGACCGGCAGCCCGTAGAAGACGGACGCGGTGAGCAGCGCGGTGGAGAAGCAGCCGATCACCAGGCCCGGGCGCATCCGCTGGTAGAGCACCTCGGCGAGGACCGGGGTGTCCATGACGGTCAGCTCCGCGCCCAGCTCCGCGGCCTTCTTCTCCAGCATCCGCGACCAGCGGGCCGGGGCGGTGGGGTGCGGCTTGAAGACGACGGTGCGGTGGCCGAGCGCCACGGCGCCGCGCAACATCCGCACATGCAGCTCTTCCTCCTCCTGCGGAGTGAGGATGTCCAGCGCGGAAAGATACTGCCCCAGCACCAGGGCGGGGCCCGTGCCGGTGGCGATCCGCTCGCTGGCGGACACGACGCCGCGCGGGGCGGCGTCGGCGACCTCGGCGAGCACCTTGGTGAACACCTCGGTGGGCAGCACCTCGGGCTCGACGCCGAACTCGGTGAGGAGCAGCGGCCGCAGCCCCGGCACCAGGTCCAGATGGAGCAGGCGGCGGATGCGGGTGCCGATCAAGGGGTCGAGCTTGTTACGGGTCGGGCCGTAGCTCATCAGCCCGTCGGCGTAGATGTCGATGGGCGCGCCCTGGAACACATTGGCGACCGCCATCGCCGGGTTGACCTGGATGGACTCCAGTACCAGCTCGATGTCGTCGTCGCCGAGGTTCCACAGCAGCCGCAGATGGCGCTCCCACAACGGGGCGTCGTCGGACCGCGGGGACCAGCCGCCGGGATGGAAGGGGCTGATCGTCTCGTTCCAGGACAGCACCCGGTCGAAGCGCGAGCGCAGCCGTTCGAAGCCGGGCATCTCGTCGACGGACGGCGTGGTCTCCGGAGTGGCCGCGTTGTTGCTGATGAGCAGCAGCCGGCGGTCGGCCGGCCCGATGCTCGCGGCGTCGATGGCGGCGGCCAGGGTCGCCGCCCCGTAGAGGGTGGAGGCCAGGAAGATCTGGGTGCGCTTGCGCGCGGCGAGGGGGGTGTACGCGGACATCAGGCGGCAACCTCCGTGCCCGCCGGGCGGCGCTTGACCCGCCGCAGGCGTGCGGCACGCTCGTAGTCCATGGAATCCAGCGCGTCCTTCAGTACGTCCTGGGGCATTCGCTTCATCGCCGCCGCCGACATGGAGCGGAGTTTGCGAGCCACTTGCGGTTCGAATCTTTCGATATTGCCGAGGTGATGGGCAATGATCGCGCAATAGGTGCGCACGGCCTTGGGCAGCAGCGTATCGGCATCTCGATCACGTGCCGTCTCCTCGATTACTTGATCGAATGCGCGGATGAAGTCGAGCTGCCGCACATCGCCGATCTGGGTAAGAGAGGAAGAGACGCCGCGCCGGTAGAAGACCCCGTGCATACCCAGCACCGCGAAGCTGCGCGCCTCGCGGTGCAGCCGCCAGATCCACGGCCGGTCCTCGGCGGTGCGCAGCCCATGGGTGAAGTGCAGCAGTCCCTGGTCGGCCAGCCGGCGGTGGTACATGCCGGCCCAGGCGTAGGGATAGTCGACGGAGGTGGAGCGGTCGGCGGGGAGGATCGCGTCCCGCGGGTTCATCACCACATCGCGCAGGCCGTG
Organism: Streptomyces sp. NPDC005266; assembly: GCF_040607655.1. NCBI lineage: Bacteria > Bacillati > Actinomycetota > Actinomycetes > Kitasatosporales > Streptomycetaceae > Streptomyces > Streptomyces sp. NPDC005266. Next base: position 55,344 of record NZ_JBEXHC010000007.1, on the reverse strand, counting down.
CGGCGCCCTGATGATCGAGCGGGCGCGGGCGGTGCACTGGACATGGTCGACGCGGACGAAGTCACATCCCAAGTCCTCGATGGCCGCGAGCAGTTGCTCGTAGTAGCCGGGGGCCAGCCAGTCGTCGCCGTCGAGGAAGGTGATGTACTCACCGGTGGCCTTGTCGAGTCCGGTGTTCCGGGCGGTGGCCAGCCCACCGTTCTTCTCATGCCGCACATGGACGGCCCCCGGAAGCTCGCGCTCGGCGCGCTCCAGGATCTCCGGCGTCCCGTCGGTGGCACAGTCGTCGACGAGAATGAATTCAAAGTCCTCCCGCGCGTTCGCGCGCAGGCTTCTGAGCGTGTCGGGGGCATAGGTCTGCACGTTGTAGAACGGCACGATGACGGAGAGCTTAACCACGCGGGTGACGCTAGGTTGCCGGCCGGCATTCGTGTTGACCTGAAGGGTACGTAAAGGTGAACGAAGAACGTCGGAACGGTTAACCCGCTGTTCCCGCCTGCCGGTTCGCCAATCGTCGACATGCTGTTAACCCTTTGTTGCTCCGGCGTTGGGCCGTGAATCGAAATAGCTTCCTAGCGTCTCCGACGTGCCCTCACGTACCAATTCTCCCGTGCGAGTAGCCGTGCTCGCCGACTCCGACACCCGGTGGAAATGGGGCGCGCTCACCGCGCACCGCCTCGTCCCCGAGAGCCCGGAGTCAGGCCGCCGTCTGGACGGCTTCCTGCTGCGCGGCCGCGCCACCCCGACCGTCCGGCAGCTTGCCGAGGTCGGCGTGCGCGCCGATGCCATGCGCGAGGTGACGGGCACCGAATTCGTCCGGTCCGTTGACCGTGAACGCTACGACGTCATCGTGCTCTCCCTGGTCGGCGGGGCCGTCCAGGCCATGCTGCACGGCCTGCGCCACGCCTGGCGGGACGCCGATCGCCGCCCCGTGGTCGTCACCGGCTATGTGGGCGTCGTCTACGAGAAGCTCGCCGACGGACTGCTGCTGCGCCATGGCGCGGATGTGGTGCTCGCCAACTCCCGCCATGACGCGGAGCGCTTCCGTGACGTCTACAGGGGCGTCGGCACGAGCGCGGACAGCGTCGTGGAGTGCGCGCTTCCGTTCCTCGGCGGCGCCCGGTACGACGAGAAGGCCCGCGAGGGGCGGAAGTACCCCGGCGGCACGGTCGTCTTCGCCGTCCAGCCGTCCGTCCCGGACAACCGCGCCGACCGTATGTATCTGCTGCGCCGGGCCGTCGACCACGCCCGCCGCCACCCCGACCGCGAGGTCCTGGTCAAGCTGCGCAGCAAGCCGGGCGAGCACACCACGCACATCGAGGAGCTTCCGTACCAGAAGCTGATCGCCAAGTTCGGCGATCTGCCGTCCAACCTCCGGCTCGCCTACGGGAACATGGGGGAGGTCCTGGACACCACCGACCTGCTGGTCACGGTCAGCTCCACGGCCGCCCTGGAGTCGCTGCACCGCTCCATCCCGACCGCCGTCCTCACCGACCTCGGGGTGCGCGAGACGCTCGGCAACCACCACTTCCTCGGCTCCGGCTGCCTCGCCTCCTGGGACGAGCTGGACGCCGGATACCGGCCCGAGCCCGACCCGACCTGGCTCAGCCGCCAGGGCGTCGCCGCCGACGGGCCGTACGAGACCTGGTTCGACGCCGCGCGCGAGCGGGTCGCCGAGCTGGCCGCGGCGGACACCCTGCCGCCGCTCGCCCCGTACTACACCCCGGTCACCGCGCCCGGCTATCTGCCCGGCCGGCTGGCCCGCTACGGCTTCGAGCCCGACGGCAGCCCCCGCCCCGGCGCCTCGGCCGAGGACGAGGCCCAGGTCAGCGGGTTGCGCCGGGTCGTGCGCAACACGATGCGGGAAGCGGCCCGCGGTGCGTACCGCCATGGCGTCCAGCGCGTGGCTCCCGTCATCCGGCGGATGGGGGAGCTGTGAGCGACGTACGCGCGGCCGCCGGGCCGCAGACGGCGACGATGCCCGCTCCTCTGCGCCGCGTGGACGCGGAAGCGAGCGAAGAACGGGCTGTGACAGCCCACATGACGTTCGAAAGCCCCGAAGGAGCCGCGATGACCCCCTCGACCGACCGGTGTGTGCTCGCCGTGATCCCCGCCCGTGGCGGGTCCAAGGGGGTCCCGGCCAAGAACCTCGCCGCCGTGGGGGGCGTGCCGCTCGTCGCGCGCGCCGTGCTGGAGTGCCGGGCGAGCCGGCTGGTGACCGACGTGGTCGTCTCCACCGACGACCCCGGCATCGCCGCCGCCGCGCGCGGCGCGGGCGCCGTGGTCATCCAGCGGCCCACCGACATCGCGGGCGACACCGCGACCAGCGAGGCCGCGGTCATCCACGCCATGGACGCGTACCAGGAGTCGCACGGCCGGGCGGTGGACGTGGTCCTCCTCGTCCAGTGCACCAGCCCCTTCATCGTCCGCGAGGACATCGACGGGGTCGCCGCGGCCGTCGCCGAGCAGGGCGCGGACAGCGCCCTGACCGTGGCCCCCTTCCACGGCTTTGTCTGGCGCGAGGGCGAGGACCCGCAGGCCGACGGGGGCGACGGGGTCAACCACGACAAGTCGTACCGTCCGCGCCGCCAGGACCGCCCCCAGGACTTCCTGGAGACCGGCGCCGCCTACGCGATGGACGCGCGCGGCTTCCGCGCGGCCGGTCACCGCTTCTTCGGCCGCACCGACCTGGTGCGCACCGACGCCGCCCGGGTGCTGGAGATCGACGACCCGCACGATCTGGCCCGCGCCCGCGCGCTCGCCCCGCTGCTCGACGCCGAGCGGCCGGGGGCCCTCCCCACCCGCGACGACATCGACGCGGTGGTACTCGACTTCGACGGCACCCAGACCGACGACAGGGTGCTGGTCGACTCCGATGGACGCGAGATGGTCGCCGTGCACCGCGGCGACGGGCTCGGGATCGCTGCCCTGCGCCGCGCTGAGCTGGCGCTGCTGATCCTGTCCACGGAAAAGAACCCGGTCGTCGCCGCACGGGCCCGCAAGCTGCAGGTCCCCGTGCTCCACGGCATCGACCGCAAAGATCTCGCACTGAAGCAGTGGTGCGAGGAGCAGGGCATCGCGCCGGAGCGCGTGCTCTACGTCGGCAACGACGTCAACGACCTCCCGTGCTTCGGCCTTGTCGGCTGGCCCGTGGCGGTCGCAGGTGCGCACGACGTCGTGCGCGGCGCCGCACGTGCGGTCACCTCCACGCCCGGAGGAGACGGCGCGATCCGCGAGATCGCCTCGTGGATTCTCGGAAAGGAACTGTCTTAAGTGAGCTCCAACAATCGCCTTCGCACCCTCGGCAGCAAGATCGCCGGCCCCGGCCACCCGGTCTATGTCACCGGTGAGATCGGCATCAACCACAACGGCGACCTGGAGAACGCGTTCAAGCTGATCGACGCTGCCGCCGACGCCGGCTGTGACGCGGTCAAGTTCCAGAAGCGAACCCCGGAGATCTGCACCCCGCGTGACCAGTGGGACATCGAGCGCGACACCCCCTGGGGCCGGATGACCTACATCGACTACCGCCACCGGGTGGAGTTCGGCGAGGACGAGTACCGCGCCATCTCCGAGCACTGCAAGAAGCGCGGCATCGACTGGTTCGCCTCCCCGTGGGACACCGAGGCCGTCGCCTTCCTGGAGAAGTTCGACGTCCCGGCCCACAAGGTGGCCTCCGCCTCGCTGACCGACGACGAGCTGCTGCGCGCCCTGCGGGCGACCGGCCGCACGATCATCCTGTCGACGGGCATGTCCACCCCCAAGCAGATCCGTCACGCGGTGGAGGTGCTCGGGAGCGAGAACATCCTGCTGTGCCACGCCACCTCCACCTACCCGGCCAAGGCCGAGGAGCTCAACCTGCGTGTGATCAACACGCTGCAGGCCGAGTACCCCAACGTGCCGATCGGCTACTCCGGCCACGAGACCGGTCTGCAGACCACTCTGGCCGCCGTCGCGCTCGGCGCGAGCTTCGTCGAGCGCCACATCACCCTGGACCGCGCCATGTGGGGCTCGGACCAGGCCGCCTCCGTCGAGCCGCAGGGTCTCACGCGCCTGGTGCGTGACATCCGCACCATCGAGGAGTCGCTGGGCGATGGCGTCAAGAAGGTCTACGAGAGCGAGCTCGGCCCGATGAAGAAGCTCCGCCGCGTCGCGGGCGTCGTCGCCGAGAACGAGGCCGCCGACCGCGAGCCCGTCGCGGTCTGAGGCACTCTGCCGTGAATCCACCGGCCGGTGAGACCGGCCCGCGCCCGGAAGCGGCGGACTCCCCCGATCCCTCGGGGGCTGTCCGCCGCTTCCGGGCCCTGCCTTTGGACGGTGCGATGCCCTCCGTTGCCCCCCTTGCCCCCCTTGTCACGCTTGCCTTCGTCGAGAGCCCGGTCCAGCTGCTGAACGTGCTGGAGTGGGCGTACACCGATGCCCGGCGCGCCGGGGCCCAGGAGCCCACGGCGCTGGACCTGACCGTGGTCGTGCTCGCCCCGCACGATCCGATGACCCGCGGCCAGCTGCGCCGGATGGCGGAGCTGGCCCGGGACGAGGGCTTCGCGGTGCGGTGGGAGGACGCGCGCGGCGGGGCCGGCGCCCCGCTGAAGACCATCGGCGGGCTGCGCGGGCCGCTGCGCCGGGCCGGCCGGATCGTCATAGGCGATCCCTTCTCCCGCTATGTGCAGCTGCTGCTCACCCTCGCCCGCGCCCGGGACCTGGTCGTCGTGGACGACGGCACGGCCACCATGGAGTTCATCTCCCAGCTGGCCAAGGGGGAGCGGCTGGAGCGCTGGCACCGGCGCGGCAACGGCAGGGGAGCACGCGACATGGTCTTCGCGCCGGTGTCCGCCACCGCGCGCCGCAGGCTCACCCCGGGCGCCAAGCGCCAGGTCGAGGTGTTCAGCTCGATGCCCGTCGAGCCGCCCCCCGGCGTCACCGTCACCGCCAACGACTTCGCCTGGACCCGGGCCCGCTTCGGCCCGCCCCGGCTCACCCGCGGCACCGATCTGGTCGGCACCTCCCTGGTCGAGACCGGCGTCGTCGACCCGGAGCGCTATCTGGAGGCGGTCGCCTCCCTGGCCCGCGCCCATGGCGCGACCCGCTACTTCGCCCACCGCCGCGAGAGCGCCGAGAAGCTGCACCGCGTCTCCGCCACGGTGGGGCTGGAGATCGTACGGCCCGATCTGCCGCTGGAGCTGATAGCGCGCCGCGGCCCCATCGGCCATACGATCGTGAGCTTCCCGTCGACCGTCGTGCACACGCTGCCGCTGGCGCTCGCGGGCACGGGCGTGAAGGTCGCCGTCTGCGATGTGGACCCCGCCTGGCTGACCAGCGACGCCTCACCGCGTGCCCAGGGGTTCCTGTCGGGCGTCACCGGCACGGCCCGGGATGTGCACCGGCTGGGCTCGACGCGGTCGGCGCCTCCGGCGCCACCGGTCGCGCCGGGTCCGTCCGCGGCGCCGGGTCCGTCCGCGGCGCCGGGTCCGTCCGCGGCGCCGGGTCCGTCCGCGGCGCCGGGCCCCTCCGCGGCACCGGGCCCCGCCACGGCGCACGGGCCCGGCGCACCCGTGGCAGCTTCCTGACAGCTTCGCTCGTACGGCCCTGTGGCGCTTATCACGGGGAAACGAGCTGTTATACCCCCTGACTAGGAAGGTCATGCGCCGGGAGGGGCGCTTTTCCCTCCCCGATTCGGTTGAAGTTTTGTTGATCGACATTCGGTGGGCCCGTCTCGCGTTCTACGCTTCTTTAGGTGAAGCAATTGATGTCCATCGACGAGACCCCTGCCCCACCGCCCGCCGACGCGGCGCTGCCCGGCACGCTCCCCGAAGGGCTGCGCGCCGAACTGATCGCCTTCCGGCGGGACTTGCACATGCACCCCGAGCTCGGCAACTGCGAGTTCCGCACCACCGCCGCCATCAAGGCGCGGCTGGAGCAGGCGGGCCTCGAGCCGCGGGTGCTGCCGACCGGCACCGGCCTCATCTGTGACATCGGCCCCCGCGATGGCGTGGCGCCCCTGCTGGCGCTGCGCGCGGACATCGACGGGCTGCCCATCCCGGACACCAAGACCGTCCCCTACCGCTCGACCGTCGCCGACCGCGCCCACGCCTGCGGCCACGATGTGCACACCACCGTGGTGCTCGGCGCCGGTCTGGTCCTGGCCGAGCTGGCCCGCGAGGGGCGGCTGGCCCGTCCGGTGCGGCTGCTGTTCCAGCCCGCCGAGGAGGTGCTGCCGGGCGGCGCCACCGACACGATCGAGGCGGGCGTGCTGGACGGCGTCGGCCGGATCCTGGCGCTGCACTGCGACCCCAAGGTCGAGGTCGGCCGGATCGGGCTGCGCGTCGGGCCGATCACCTCCGCCTGCGACCGGCTGGAGATCTCCCTCGACGGGCCGGGCGGCCACACCGCCCGCCCCCACCTCACCACCGATCTGGTGACCGCCGCCGCCAAGGTGGCCGCCGAGGTGCCCGCGCTGCTGGCCCGCCGGGTCGACGCCCGCTCGGGGCTCGCCGTCACCTGGGGGCGGATCGAGGCGGGCCACGCCTGCAATGTGATCCCTCAGCATGCCGAGCTGTCCGGAACCGTTCGCTGTCTGGATCTGCCCGCTTGGCGCGAGGCCCCCGATCTGGTGCACGCCGCCGTGGACGAGATCGCGACCCTGCACCGCGCCAAGTCGGAGATCAACTACATCCGGGGCGTCCCGCCGGTGGTCAACGAGGGGAGCTCGGCTGAGCTGCTGCGCGACGCGATGGTGGCCCGGCGCGGCTCGTACGCGGTCGAGGACACCGAGCAGAGCCTCGGCGGCGAGGACTTCTCCTGGTATCTGGAGCGGGTGCCCGGTGCGATGGCCCGGCTGGGCGTCCGCAGGGTCGGCGACACCACCCGGCGCGATCTGCACGCGGGCGATTTCGATGTGGACGAGGGCGCCATCGCGGTGGGCGTGGAGCTTTTCACGGCCGCGGCTTTGCTGGAGCGCAACGTTCTGTAGACCTGGCGGACAGGATAGGTTCGCGACGATCCTATAACGGCTTCCGTAGGGGCCTTTATCTGACATCTACGCGCGTTACGATGCGGCGGAGCCAGCGCCAAAGGAGGCGCTTCGAGTCAGAGGGGACCCTCGTGCGCCGGGTATCCACGATAGTTGTCGCGGGCATTGCCACCGCGGCTCTCGCAATGTCCGTCACCGCGTGTGGCAGCAGCTCCGAGGAAGGAAGCAAGGACGCCGGCGTCGGCCTGGCCTATGACGTCGGCGGCCGTGGCGACCACTCGTTCAACGACTCCGCCGCCAAGGGCTACGACAAGGCCCTGAAGGACTTCAAGGTCAAGGGCAAGGAGCTGACGGCCAAGGACGGCGACACCGACGCCGACCGCTACGACAAGCTCGCCAGCCTGGCCGAGGCGGGGTACAACCCGGTCGTCGGCGTCGGCTACGCGTGGACCCCCTCGCTCACCAAGGCCGCCAAGAAGTACAAGGACACCGACTTCGCGATCGTCGACTCGGTCGTCGACCTCAAGAACGTCGCCAGCCTGGTCTCCGCCGAGCACGAGGGCTCCTACCTCGCCGGTGTGGCCGCCGGGCTCAAGACCAAGACCAACAAGGTCGGCTTCATCGGCGGCACCGACAACGCGCTGATCAAGAAGTTCGCGGGCGGCTTCCAGCAGGGCCTGAAGGACACCAACCCCAAGGCGCGCCTTGAGGTCCAGTGGGTCCAGATCGGTTCGAACAAGGGCTTCGGCATGCCCGACCGCGGCAAGGACATCGCCGAGGGCATGCTCGCCAACAAGGCCGACGTGATCTACTCCGCGGCCGGCGGCTCCGGTGCCGGCGCCATCGAGGCGACCGCGAAGAAGAAGGGCACCTGGTCGATAGGCGTCGACGGCGACCAGTACTACGACAAGGGCCTGGCCCAGTACAAGCACACCATCATGACCTCCATGGTCAAGAACGTGAACGGCTCGGTCTACGACTTCGTCAAGAGCGTCGTCAAGGACAAGAAGCCCGAGCACGGCGTCCGGTCCTACGACCTCAAGCACGGCGGCGTCTCCCTCTCGTACTCCGGCGGCTTCATCGACGACATCAAGCCGAAGATCGAGGCGGCCAAGAAGAAGATCATCGACGGCACCATCAAGGTCGCCGACACCTACAAGGACTGATCCCGGCCGCCGGCCGGCTCTCGACGGACCTGGGCGGACGCCGATCCCCCAGGTCCGTCGCACATCTCGCCCCCGCCCCTCAGGAGTGCGCCATCAAAGCCGCCAGCCCACCCAAGGGCGCTCCCGCCGGCGATGTCACGGACGTCGCCGTAGAACTCCACGGAATCACCAAGCGGTTCCCCGGAGTTGTCGCCAACCACGACATCGACATCACCGTGCGCCGCGGCACCGTGCACGCCCTCGTGGGCGAGAACGGCGCCGGCAAGTCGACCCTGATGAAGATCCTCTACGGGATGCAGCGCCCGGACGAGGGCACCGTCGCGATCGACGGCCGGACCGTGGAACTGCACTCCCCGGGGGACGCCATATCCCGCGGAGTGGGCATGGTGCACCAGCACTTCATGCTCGCCGACAACCTCACCGTGCTGGAGAACGTCGTCCTCGGCGCGGAGAAGCTGCACGGCATCGGCGGCAGGGCACGTGCCCGGATCAAGGAGATCTCCGACGCCTACAGGCTGAACGTCCGCCCCGATGTCCTCGTCGAGGACCTCGGTGTGGCGGACCGTCAGCGCGTGGAGATCCTCAAGGTCCTCTACCGGGGCGCCCGTACGCTCATCCTGGACGAGCCGACCGCGGTGCTCGTCCCGCAGGAGGTCGACGCGCTCTTCGACAACCTCCGCGAGCTCAAGGCCGAGGGCCTGACCGTCCTGTTCATCTCCCACAAGCTGGGCGAAGTCCTCTCCGTCGCCGACGACATCACCGTCATCCGCCGCGGTACGACGGTCGCCTCGGTCGTCCCGTCCGAGACCACCCCCCGCCGGCTCGCCGAGCTGATGGTCGGCAGCGAGCTGCCCTCCCCGGAGACCCGCGAGTCCACCGTCACCGACACCGACATGCTCACCGTCGACGGACTGCGGCTCACCGCCACCGATGTGGACGGCGTGGAGCGGGCCGTGCTCGACGGCATCGGTTTCACCATCCGGATGGGCGAAGTCCTCGGCATCGCCGGGGTGGAGGGCAACGGCCAGGCCGAACTGGTCGAGGCCATCATGGGCATGCGCGACCCCGACGCCGGCACCATCACCCTCGACGGCACCGACATCTCCCACGCGCCCACCCGCAAGCGGCGCGAGGACGGCATCGGCTACATCCCCGAGGACCGCCACCGGCACGGGCTGCTGCTGGAGGCCCCGCTGTGGGAGAACCGCATCCTCGGCCATGTCACCGAGGAGCCCAACAGCAAGAGCGGGCTGCTCAACCCGGCCGCCGCGCGCCGTGACACCGAGCGGATCGTCGCCGAGTACGACGTGCGCACCCCCGGGATCGAGGTCACCGCGGCCTCGCTGTCCGGAGGCAACCAGCAGAAGCTGATCGTCGGCCGGGAGATGAGCCACCACCCCAAGCTGCTCATCGCCGCGCACCCCACGCGCGGTGTGGACGTCGGCGCACAGGCGCAGATCTGGGACCAGATCCGCACCGCGCGCCGTGAGGGCCTGGCCGTCCTGCTGATCTCCGCCGACCTGGACGAGCTGATCGGCCTGTCCGACACCCTGCGGGTCATGTACCGCGGCCGGCTGGTCGCCGACGCCGACCCCGCCACGATCACCCCGGAGGAGCTGGGCTCGGCCATGACCGGCGCGGCTTCCGGCCATCTCGAGGGCGCGGCCGACGCCGAGGCCACGGCTGAGGCCACGGCTGAGGCCACGGCTGAGACCACGGCTGGGGGAGAGGACCGATGAAGAAGATGGACAAGGAGCGGGTGCTCCTCGCGGTCGCGGCCCCGGTGCTGGCGCTCGTCGCCGCCTTCCTGGTGACCGCGCTCGTCCTGCTGGCCACCGGCAAGGAGCCGTTCAACGCCTTCGGCGTCATGTTCGAGTACGGCCTGAAGTCCGACAGCCAGGTCTACATCCTCAACAAGGCGACGACGTACTACCTGGCGGGGCTCGCGGTGGCCATCGGCTTCCGGATGAACCTCTTCAACATCGGCGTCGACGGCCAGTACCGGCTCGCCGCCTTCTTCGCCGCCGCTGTCGGCGGCGCGCTGAACCTGCCGGGCCTGGTGCAGATCCCGCTGATCATCCTGGTCGGCATGCTCGTCGGCGCCATGTGGGCGTCCATCGCCGGACTGCTGAAGGTCTACCGCGGCGTCAGCGAGGTGATCAGCACCATCATGCTGAACGCGCTCGCGGGCATCCTCATCAGCTATCTGCTGGTCGACGGGCGCCTGGGCGTCCTCGACAAGCAGACCAACATCGTGGCCACCGAGCCGCTGCCCGCCTCCAGCCACTTCTTCACCATCCCGGCCGGCGGCGACCTCGACCCCGTCTGGGGCTTCATCGTCGTCGCGGTGCTCGCGGGCCTCGGCTTCTGGTTCCTGCTGGGCCGCACCCGGTTCGGCTTCGACCTGCGCGCGGTGGGCCGCTCGGAGTCGGCCGCCCAGGCCAGCGGCGTCAACGTCAAGCGCATGGTGCTCACCAGCATGGTGCTCTCGGGCGCGATGGCCGGTCTGGTCGGCATGCCGACCCTGCTCAACGACACCCACCAGTTCACCTCCGACTTCCCGGCCGGCCTCGGCTTCACCGGCATCGCCATCGCCCTGCTCGGCCGCAACAACCCCGTCGGCATCGGCCTGGCCGCCGTGCTGTGGGGCTTCCTGGAACGGGGCGCCAACCGCCTGGAGTTCGAGGGGTACGACAAGGAGATCGTCGGCGTGATGTACGGCGTCATCGTCCTGTGCGTCGTGATCGCGTACGAGCTGGTGCGCCGCTACGGGCTCAAGCGCCAGCAGCAGAGGGTCGGCGCGGAGCTCGCCGCCCAGGCCAAGGCCGCCAAGGGCCAGGGCACGGACAAGCAGGACACGACGGAGGTGGCGTGAGCGACGCACGCGAGGCCTCCGGGCCGCAGACGACAACGATGGCCGCGCCTTCGTGCCGAGCGGGCGGAGAAGCGAACGGAGATACGCCATGAGTGCCACGGTGACCACCACCAAGAGCACGACCACGCCGGGTAAGGGCAACAAGCCCGCCTCCCGGATGTCCCTCGCCACGATCCTGCTGATCGTCGCCGGGGCACTGGTCGCACTGTCCGTCCTGCGGGCACTGGCCTCCGCCGCCCAGCAGGGCGACTTCAACAACATCACCTCCTCCGGCCAGATCGGCGCCGCGCTCTCCATGGCCGTGCCGATCGGCCTCGCCGGGCTCGGCGGGCTGTGGGCCGAGCGGGCCGGAGTGGTCAACATCGGCCTTGAGGGCATGATGATCCTCGGCACCTTCTTCGGTGCCTGGGCGGGCTACCAGAGCAACCCCTGGGTGGGTGTGCTCGCGGGTGTCCTCGGCGGTGCCGTCGGCGGCCTCGTCCACGCGGTCGCCACCGTCACCTTCGGCGTCGACCACATCATCTCCGGTGTCGCGATCAACATCCTCGCCCTCGGCGCCACCACCTATCTGGCCAAGCGCTGGTTCGAGCCGCTGTCCGACATCGGCGGCTCCCCCAAGCAGTCCCCGCAGGTCGACGACATCCCGTCGTTCACCGTGCCCGGCCTCTCCGACTGGCTGGCCGACCTGGAGAACCACCACTGGTTCCTGGTCTCGGACATCGCGGGCGTCCTCGGCGGCCTGGTCACCAACATCTCGGCGCTGACCATCGTCTCGGTCCTGCTGGTCGCCGGCAGCTTCTTCGTCCTTTGGAAGACCTCGTTCGGGCTGCGGCTGCGGTCCTGCGGCGAGAACCCGACGGCGGCCGAATCCCTCGGCGTGAACGTCTACTTCTACAAGTACGCGGCCGTCGTCGTCTCCGGCGGCCTCGCCGGGCTCGGCGGCGTCTTCCTCGCCCTCGTCCGCTCGCACATCTACAACGAGGGCCAGACCGGCGGCCGCGGCTACATCGGCCTCGCCGCCATGCTCTTCGGCAACTGGCGGCCCGGCGGGCTCGCCATGGGCGCCGGCCTCTTCGGCTACTCCGACGCCCTCCAGCTGCGCAACGGCGGCGCGACCGTCCACGCCCTGCTGCTGCTGATCGCGCTCGGCCTCGCTCTGCTGGCGGGCCGGCGGATCTTCCGCAAGAGTTATGTCGCGGGCGCGGTGTCCGGCGCCGCGGCCGTTGCCCTGGTCCTCTGGTACGCCCTGACGGACACGGTGCCCAACGACCTGGTCAGCGCCACGCCGTACATCGTGACGCTGCTGGTCATGGGGCTCGCCTCGCAGCGGCTGCGGATGCCCAAGGCGAACAACAAGCCCTACCGGAAGGGACAGGGCACATGAGCACACCCGCGGTGGCGGCACCCGACTGGGAGTCGCTGCGCGCGCAGGCCCGGGACGCGATGTCCCGGGCCTACGCCCCGTACTCCCGCTTCCCGGTCGGCGCCGCCGCGCTCGTGGACGACGGCCGCACGGTCAGCGGCTGCAATGTGGAGAACGCGGCGTACGGCGTCGCGCTGTGCGCCGAATGCGGACTGGTCTCCGCCCTCTTCGCCACCGGCGGCGGCCGGCTCACCGCCTTCACCTGCTGCGACCGCGACGGCGCCGTGCTGATGCCCTGCGGCCGTTGCCGCCAGTTGCTGTGGGAGCACGGAGGCCCGGAGCTCCAGGTGGACACGGCGACCGGCATCCGTCCGCTCGCCGAGCTCCTCCCCGACGCCTTCGGCCCCGCCGACCTCGAACGCCTCGGTGCCGACGGCTGACCGACCGGCGCCGACGGCTGACACCCAACGAAAGGCCCCGCACCCCGCCATGCCCGCCTTCCCCACCATGGACGCCATCTCCGTCATCCGCGCCAAGCGCGACGGCGGCCGCCTCAGCGACGCTCAGATCGACTGGATCATCGACGCCTATACGCGCGGCGAGGTCGCCCACGAGCAGATGTCCGCGCTCGCGATGGCGATCTTCCTCAACGGCATGGACCGGGCCGAGATCGCCCGCTGGACCGCCGCGATGATCGCGTCCGGGGAGCGGATGGACTTCTCGTCCCTCCTCCGGCCGACCGCCGACAAGCACTCCACCGGCGGCGTCGGCGACAAGATCACCCTGCCCCTGGCGCCCCTCGTGGCCGCCTGCGGCGCCGCCGTACCGCAGCTGTCCGGCCGCGGCCTCGGCCACACGGGTGGAACTCTCGACAAGCTGGAGTCCATCCCGGGCTGGCGCGCCCTGCTCTCGAACGAGGAGATGCTGGACGTGCTGCGCGACGTCGGCTCCGTCATCTGCGCGGCGGGCGACGGCCTGGCCCCGGCCGACAAGAAGCTCTACGCGCTGCGCGACGTCACCGGCACGGTCGAGTCCATCCCGCTCATCGCGTCGTCGATCATGTCGAAGAAGATCGCCGAGGGCACCGGCTCGCTGGTGCTGGACGTGAAGGTCGGCTCCGGCGCCTTCATGAAGGACATCGACGCCGCCCGCGAACTGGCCACCACCATGGTCGGCCTGGGCACCGACCACGGCGTCCGTACGGTCGCCCTGCTCACCGACATGTCCACCCCGCTCGGCCTGACCGCGGGCAACGCCCTCGAAGTGCGCGAGTCGGTGGAGGTCCTGGCGGGCGGCGGACCGGCCGACGTCGTCGAACTGACCCTCGCCCTCGCCCGCGAAATGCTCGACGCGGCAGGCCTGCCCGACGCCGACCCGGCCAAGGCCCTCGCCGACGGCTCCGCCATGGACCACTGGCGCCGCATGATCGCCGCCCAGGGCGGCGACCCGGACGCCCCGCTGCCCACCGCCCGCGAGCGCCACGTCGTCCCGGCCGCCGAGACCGGCGTCCTCACCCGCCTCGACGCCTACGCGGTCGGCGTCGCCGCCTGGCGCCTCGGTGCGGGCCGCGCCCGCAAGGAGGACCCGGTGCAGGCCGGCGCGGGCGTGGAGATCCACGCCAAGCCGGGCGAGCGGGTGACGGCGGGCCAGCCGCTGCTGACCCTCCACACGGACACCCCCGAGAAGTTCGGCTACGCGCTGGAGGCACTGGAGGGCGCCGTGGAGTACGCCCCGGCGGACACCGCGTTCGCCCCGTCCCCGATCGTCCTGGAGCGCATCGCCTGACGGATCACGCGGGAAGGGGCCGTCCCGCCGCACAGCGGCGGGACGGCCCCTTCGGCCTGGGCGGTGAGGGGCTGGGGTGAGGGACTACTGCACGTCGACGAAGTCGCCCGTGGCGTTCACGGCCGGGGTCGTCGAGGTGCCGGCGAACGCGTAGCGCCAGTAGCCGTCCGTGGACGCGGTGACCGTCGTCTTCAGGCTGCCCGTGCTGCTCGACGTGATCGTCTTGACCGTGGAGTAGGTGCTGCTCCCCGCCTTGCGGAACTGCAACTTCACGGACTGCTTGGTGTAGCCCGCGTAGGCGGAGGTGTCCCAGTTCGCGCGGGTCAGCGCGCCGGTGACCGTGATGGTCCGGCCCTTCTTGACCGGCTCCGGCGAGGCGTTGACGGTCAGCTTCGACAGACGCTGCACCTTGGCGGTGCCGTAGAAGTCGTTCCAGTAGTAGTCGCTCCCGTCACCGGCGAGCGCGCTGGCCGTCACATGCCAGGATCCCGCGAGGGAGTTCACCAGGTCGACCTGCGGGTCGACCGTGATGGTGAGCTTGCAGGTGGACGTGGTGGCGCTGGACGCGGTGCAGGTCGCCTCGTCCTCATTCGGGACCAGGTAGCCGTCGAAATCGTTGTCCGGGTCCGTGCCGTGCCACAGGTCGACGAAGGCGTCGGAAATACCGGAGGGATGCGAGGCCGTCACCGAGACGGTGACCGTCTTCGGCGACGTGGTGCCGACGACGATGTCCTTGCCGCCGTTGATCGTGACCTTGCTGATGGTCGGCGCGGCCGTGGCGCCGGTGGCGCGGAACCCTGCCTTCGACGACTGGATGCCGAAGCGCGAGGCGGCGTCCGGCCTGGCCGTCCCCTGATCGGCCTGTGCGGCGGGCACGGCGAAAGCAGCGAGGGCCAGCGCGCCGGAGACGGTCGCGGCGGCCATGGTGGCACGCATGTGCATGTGTTCCCCATTGTGGAGAAGGGGCCCCACGGTGCGGATGTCGTCACGCGGGGCCTGAGTGACCTGGGAGTCTGTTGACTCGCGAGATCAGACACGCCCTCTTCGCGGCCAGTTGTACGGCCGGTGAAGTCTTTGCGGACGCTTTGCCAAGGGCGCTGGCCCGTCGCGCTTTCGGACCACGGCGTGGCCGCCGTGCCTGTCGTAGGGCAGCCACGGCCAGGGACTGTGGCCCCTGCTGTTGACTGCCCATATGAGCATTCATTCGAAACGGACAGGTACGCGGGGATCGGTCTAGATGAGGCGATTTCACGACGGCGACTCGGTCGAGGAGCTGACCTTCCTCCTTCACCGTGCGTACGCGGACCACGCGGCAGCCGGGCGGTCTTCTTCGCCTCCTACCAGTCTCCACAGGACACCCGACACAGACGGAGCAAGGGCGAGTGCTGGGTCGCCACCAAAGGTGACGACCTGGTCGGGACGGCCACCGTGTCAGCCCCTCACACCACGCCCACCGGGTACCCCGCACCCGAGGGGGCGGGGTCCTTTTGGCGGTTGGCCGTGGATCCGTCACAGCGGGGAAGCGGGCTGGGACACCGGCTCTTGACGCTGGCAGAGGCCAGCATCGCTACGCTCGGCTCGTCGCACACCGTCATCGACACTTCCGCGGCGGCGGATGACCTCCTTGCCTGGTACCGCCGACGCCGATACACGCCGATCGGGACGTGGCAGTGGGGCGTCACCAACTACGACAGCATCGTCCTGGCAAAGAATCTGTCGGCGAGCCTGGACACCCCCTGAGATCCATCGTCCGCGTCCGGCCTAGTACTCCAGCCCTAGATCGTGATCAGGCTGCCTGTCAGGAGCCTGGCGAGGGTCAGGTCATCGGGTGGATCGCCCGGTGCTCCATGGTGAAGCTGTGGAAGTAGAGATCGCGAAGGAGGCCGAGTTCGGCACTGTGGTGGGCAGCTTCGTCCAAGGCGTGGTGAGCCAGCTGCAGGTAGCTCTCGTGAGCGTAGGGACCGGCGATGGGACCCATAGGCTGAAGAAGGTGGTCATCGCCGAGGGATTCGACGTGGTTGCGGAATCGGGACCAGTTGTCCGCCACTGCCTGGACGCCTTCGGCCGCCGTGCCCGGCCACAGGTGCCGGTCGACGTCCTGGACGTCGTCACATGTCACCGCCGAACGCGACCGGTGCCTGGGCTCCGGCCAGTGCGCGATGCTCAGCCCGGAGGTGTTCGACCAGGACGAAGAGGGTCTGGTCGTCGTCCTGGTCGAGGAACCGGCCGAGGACCTCTTCGAGGAGTACTGCGGGCCGTCGACCTGTGCCCGTCGCGCTCGTTGCGCGTACTCGACTGACGGGCCACGGCCGACCGGCTATCCCTTCCGCGTGAACCAGCAGGTGCGATCTTCTTCCTCGAACCGCATCCTGGTGAGGGCACCGTCGGGCGATCGGGTGAAGAGGAGCGAGAAGAGGGTCCTGTGGTGTTTCAGGTCGAGGGAAGGGGGCGGGGCGCCCTTCCCTCCGCGATACAGGTACCACTGGCCGCTCCCGCTGAGCCGCCGCTCGTCGTGCGGTCCCTCTCCTGACGGGAATTCGGCGAACGTGAAGTGACCGTTCCTCGCCACATCGAGAGTGGCGCCGCAGTCACCCCTCCAGTGACCGATCACGGCCGAGGACGAGACAGGTGCCAGACGTTTCTCCTGGCCGGCGCACCCGGTGACCGACCCGAGCAGGGTCGTGCATGCCACCGCCGCGACGGTCCATCTGATGGACACCTGTCTCATCTCCTACGTCCCCGAAGGTTTCGAGGAGGTCGTGGGTGACCGGGGCTGGACGAGGTCATTGGCTGCTCCAGTTCGCCGACAGACGCGGCCACCGCTGATCATCGGCGTGTGAAGACTAACGATCTTGTAGTAGCCGCAGGTCACAGCGTAGTGCCTGCCCGGTGGCAGGCGATGTTCGAGAGCCTGATGGACCGGATCGCAGGACGATTCAGCCGGGTCGAACCCAGGCGTCGAGCGGGGAAGTTGGTGCTCGGGCTGATGTCGGACCTGCCGCGCAAGAACTGCTGGTCGATCGCCGAGTGGGCCGGGGAGGCGAGTCCGGACGGCATGCAGCACCTGCTCGGCCGAGCCAGGTGGGACGCCGACGCCGTGCGTGATGACGTGCGTGAGTACGTACTGGAGCAGCTGCACGACGAGGACGCGGTGCTGGTGGTCGACGAGACCGGGGATGTGAAGAAGGGCACGCACACCGTCGGTGTCCAGCGCCAGTACACCGGCACCGCCGGCAGAATCGAAAACGCGCAGGTCGCCGTTTATCTCGTCTACGCGGGCCGCCGCGGGCACGCGGCGGTGGACCGTGAACTGTACGTTCCGCGCTCGTGGACGTGCGACCCGAACCGCTGCCAGGCAGCCGGGCTCGGCGACGACACCGTATTCGCGACCAAGCCGGAGCTGGCCGCCCGCATGATCGGCCGGTTCTTGGACGCCGGGCACCGCGTGGGCTGGGTCACGGGCGACGAGGTCTACGGCGGCAACCCGAAGCTGCGGTCCGCGCTGGAAGAGCGCAAGGTTGGCTACGTGCTCGCCGTCGCCTGTTCGGCCGAAGTCACCACCGGTGCGGGAAAGTTCCGCGCGGACGCCTTGGCCGCGAAGGTGCCCAGACGGGCCTGGCAGAAGGTGTCGGCAGGGGCCGGCGCCAAGGGGCACCGCTTCTACGAGTGGGCCGTCATCGACCTGACCGAAGAACGGCCCGGCAGTCGCCGGCTGCTGATCCGCCGTAATCGCACCACCGGTGAACTGGCCTACTACCGCTGCTTCTCACCCGCCCCGGTGCCCCTGGCCACCTTGGTCCGCGTCGCCGGATCAAGGTGGCGGGTGGAAGAAACCTTTCAGGCCGGAAAGGGCCTGGCCGGACTGGACGAGCACCAGCTACCCCGCTTCACCTCGTGGTCCCGCTGGGTCACCCTGGCCATGCTCGCCCACGCCTTCCTCGCTGTCGTGCGCGCCGACGAACACGACCGCCATCCCGCCCCCCACGGGCTGATCCCGCTCACCTGCAACGAAATCCAGTGCCTGTTCACGAACTTGTCGTCCGGCCTGTGCACGACGTGGCCCACCGGCTCCGCTGGTCCGCCTGGCGATGCCGCCACCAGGCCCGAGCCCAGGCCAGCCATTACCGCCGACAAGCCGCGAATCAGACATGAAGATCACGTTCTACGGCTGGAGTACCAGATCCCCATGCCGGCGACTTTGGCCGATCGGTCGCCGCTCAGCGGTGGACCGGGACGCCGGATCGGCACATGTGCCGCGTACGGGTGTCCCACATCCACCGGGTGCGGGTAAGCCACCGGTATTGGGCCTGGGTCAAGTGGCTACTGAGGCCGGCGCAACGGTGCGAGCGCGCTCGTGAAGTTCCCGTGCCGTCGTGTTTTGAGGTGGGGTTGGATCAGCCCGAACATCGTGCGGATGCGTTGATCGACCCGGCCGCTTTGCACCAAGGCGTACTCATCCAGCGCCTCGTGCCATGTGGCGCAGGCCGCCTCCAGGTGGCCGAGTCCCATCTGGAACTCGGCCAGGGTGAGGCGCTCCTTCACCCGTGACCGTCGATAGACGTCGTAACACAGGCGGTCGGATTCCTGCATGGCCTCCACCGCCCCCGGTAAATCGCCGAGTTCATGTCGCACATGGCTGATGTGGTAATGCAGGGATGAGGGGTCGTAGGAACCGAAAGCCTTCTCTCTGGACTCGGCCTCTTCCATGGCTGATTCCGCCTCGGCGAGATACCGCAGTGCGTTGGCTCGGTCGCCGAGCTGAGCCGCCGAATGCGCCTGCTGCCCTGCGAGAAACGCCCTCATGCGCGGCCCTGCCTGTGGAGATGCCGCAGCCGCTGAGTCAGCCAACCGCATGGCCGTGTGCCCATGACCCAGATCAACCGCCTGCACGCTCATCCCGCGCAGCGTCGTGCAATACGTCAGATGGTCGTCCGCCGCCCCGGCCAGTTCCAGCGCCTTGAGGTAGTACTGCTGAGCCAGGCCCTGCAGCCCTTCATCCACTGCCATGTATCCCGTGAAATAGCAGAGGTCGGACGCGGCTGAAATCATCGCCTTACGGACCGGTTCCGGGGCGTCGGCACTGAGGTAGGGCGTCACGGTGTTGACGAGAAACGCGGCGGCCATCGGGCGTGCGTGGCGACCGCCGAACTGGTCGTCAAGCTCCGAGATGCGCTCGGTCATGGCTATGACCGTGTTGACGTCATTCACCCCGATACGCCGCGTCCGGCCGGTCTGGGCGGCCTCTAATCGACCCACTACATCGGGCCAGTTGGGCACGGTCACCGCGACGGAGAAGAGACTCATGCCGAGGATGCTGCGACGTGAGGGGTCCATATCCTGCCTCCCGAGGTCGACCAGCCCTTCCACCGTACTCGGGCGGGCGTTCGAATCATCGGCAGTCACAGGGAATCCCGCCTCCACGTGCGTGATCGGCCGATGCAGCTTGCGTGTCAGCGCTTCCAAGATGAGCAGGCGCCGTTCCTCATTCGGGACATGCCCCTTGAGCCACGCGTGAACGGTCTGTGGGCTGTACGCCGTCGGGGTCCCGCGCTCCGTGCCGACGCGGTTCACGGCTTGCGCGAACTGGCGCAACGTCCACCCTGTCTCGCGGTAAAGCCGCTCAAGGCCCTGGTTCGGCACCCGGTTGTCCATGCCCTCAACCCTCCACGCCCGCAGAGCTTTTGAAGCTTTTGAAATCTGCTGCGGTTGCCGGAGCTGCGGAGCGCCTGCTGAATGGCGCAAACGCCCCGAAGGGGGCCGTCGCGCCGGGCTGCGGCGTGACGCCCCCTTCGGGCGTGCCTGGGCCGTTGGCTCAGGGCTGTTCGGCGATGCGGGTGGCGATGCCCTTGACGACGGTGACGTCCGCGTGGACGCCGCCCTTCTTGACCGCCGCGTCGAGTTGGTCGAAGGTGCAGTCGTTGGACGTCTGGCCCTCGGGGTCGCCGCAGATGGTGCCGGCGCCCACGATCTCGGTGTCGTCGGCGACGAAGAACGCCTTGTTCTGGACGATGTACTTGCCGGGCGCGAGGTAGGTCAGGGCGCCCGAGAACGTGCCATTGGTGGCCTTGCCGTTGGAGGAGCCACCGTTTGAGGCCCCGCCGTTCGACGTGCCGCCGTTGGACGAGCCGCCGTTCGAGGTGCCGCCGTTGGACGAGCCGCCGTTCGAGGTGCCGCCCGTGGAGCCCTTGGAGCCGCCGCCGTTGGACGAGCCGCCCGATGAGCCGTTCGACGACCCGCCCGTCCCGCCCGACGACCCCGCCGACGGGTCTTCCACGATGCGGTCGGCGATGCCCTTGGTGACCTTGACCTCGGCCGTGACGCCGCCCTTCTTGACCGCCTTGTCCAGCTGGTCGAAGGTGCACTTGGTGGTGGACTGGCCCTGGGCGCTGCCGCAGATGGTCCCGGCGCCGAGGATCTGGGTGTCCTCGGCCACGTAGAACATCTTGTTCTTCACGGAGTACTTGCCGGGTGCGACGTAGGTCAGGGCGCCGACGAAGGTGCCGTTGGTGGCCTTGCTGCCCCCGGCCTTGCCGGGGGCGGCCGGGGCGGAGGACGACGACTTGCCGGATCCCGAGTCGGCGGCGTCGGACGGCTGGCAGGCGGTGGCCAGCAGAGCCGCGGACACGAGCAGACCGGCGCTGGCGAACGTACGGACGCGGGAGCGGATGGCACGCATGGGAAGAACCTTCTTCGTCAACAGTGGAGTGGAGTAGCGCCGGCGAGGTGCTCGCTCGGTCTGATACTCAGCCTGCCGATGACGGCTGCCGTTCCATTAACGCGCCGCTAACGAACCGCTGACGCCGCCCACTTGGCCTTTACCCGCCCGCCGGGGACGAGCGAAGGGGCCGCCCCGCCGGACAGTGGCAGGGCGGCCCCTTCGGGCTTGTGCGGGTCGCGAGGGTCGTACGGGTCGTACGGGTCGTACGTACGGGCTCGCGGCGAGGCGTTACGCGCGGGCGGGCACCCCGCGCAGCTCCCGCCGCGCGGACTCCGCGCACCGCTCGGCCTTCGCCTTGCGCGTCGCGTACAGCGTGATCGCCGCCGCGCCGGCGACCGCCGCCAGGCCGATGGCGACCGTGCCGCCCCAGCCGGCCGCGTGGAAGGCGAGCGCGCCGAGCGCGCCGCCCGCGCTGCTGCCCACGTAGTACGACGCCTGGTAGAGCGCC
The DNA here is from genome assembly GCF_040607655.1 of Streptomyces sp. NPDC005266. Taxonomy (NCBI): domain Bacteria; kingdom Bacillati; phylum Actinomycetota; class Actinomycetes; order Kitasatosporales; family Streptomycetaceae; genus Streptomyces; species Streptomyces sp. NPDC005266. Next base: position 34,019 of record NZ_JBEXHC010000007.1, on the reverse strand, counting down.
GCGGCCTGGGCGCGCCCGGTCCTGGCCGTACGGCTCACCGCCGAGGACGCCGCCGCGTGGCCCGCGAAGAAGCCGGCGGTGATCAGCACCAGGCCGAGCAGCACCGCGGCGATCGAGTCGAGCAGAGTCAGCAGCAGCCCGGCCGCCGTCGTGGACACGGCCACGTACAGCGCGCCGCGCCGGCCGAGCCGGCCGACCAGCTTGCCGGTCGCCGCCGAGGAGACCGTGCCGACCAGGTAGATCAGGAAGATCGAGCCGATCATGCTCTGCGAGAGGCCGAACGGCTGGGCCACCAGGCGGTAGCCGATGACCGTGTAGACCCCGCCGAAGACCGTCATGAACAGCGCGCCGATCGCGTACAGCCGGCACAGCAGCGGATTGGCCAGATGCCCCGTGACGATGCGGGCCAGCGCCCGCGGGCTCACCGCGGCCGGGGTGAAGTGCCGCGCCTTGGGCAGCAGCAGCCGGAAGGCGACCGCGCACAGCAGCGCCATCGCGCCGACGGCGGCCAGCGCCATCCGCCAGCCCCAGGCGTCGGCCACCCAGCCGGTGAGGATCCGGCCGCTCATCCCGCCGACGCTGTTGCCCGCGACGAACAGCCCGATCGCGCCGACCAGCGCCTTGGGGTGCACCTCTTCCGAGAGGTACGCCATCGCGGAGGCCGGGATCCCGGCGAGCGCCGCGCCCTGGATGGCGCGCAGCCCGATCAGCCAGTTCAGGTCGGGGGCGTACGGCACCAGGAGGGCGATCACCACCGCGACCGTGAGCGAGCCGGTCATCATCGCGCGCCGCCCGAATCGCTCGGACAGCGCGCTCAACGGCAGCACCGCAAGCGCCAGTCCGAAGGTGGCCGCGGAGACGCTCCAACTGGCCTGATCCGGCTGGACGTGCAGCTCGTCCGAGATCGCGGGCAGCAGCGCCTGGGTCGAGTAGAGCAGGGCGAAGGTCGCGAGCCCGGCGGTGAAGAGGGCGAGCCGCATCCGGAGGTAACCGGGCCGGCCAGGGCTCAACTGCTCGGCGGCGGGGGCGGGGGCGGAGGAATCGGAGCCGGGGGCGTCCACAGGGTGTGTTCCCGTGGACGCCTCGGTATCTGCAGCAGGCATGGTTCCACCGTAGGTATCATCAGCTGATGCGTCCAATGCATGGAATTGAGAAAATCAATCCAGTAGGGCATGAGTAAAGGTCAGGGTCGTCCGTGTCGCGCATCAGTTACGAAAACGACATTCCGGTGACGGCCGATATCGAGGCCGAGTCCTGGGCTGCGGCCCTGACGCCGCGCCTCGCCCAGTTCGCCGCCGTCGCCCGCCACGAGCACGTCACCCGGGCCGCGCAGGAGCTCGGGGTGCCCCAGTCGACCCTCAGCCGCGCCATGGTCCGGCTGGAGGAGGACCTGGGCGTCGCCCTCTTCGCCCGCCGCGGCCGCACGGTGGCGCTCACCCCGGCGGGCCATACGTTTCTGCGGTCCGTCGAACGGGCCCTCGCCGAGGTCGACCGCGCCGCCGAGTCCGTACGGGCCGATGCGGATCCGGCGGCCGGGCGGGTCTCGTTCGGCTTCCTCCACACCCTCGGATCCGAGACCGTACCGGAGCTGATCCGCGCCTTCCGCGTCGACCATCCGCGCGTGCGCTTCCAACTCGTCCAGAACTACGGCGAGGCGATGATCGAACGGCTGCGGGCGGGCGGCCTCGACCTCTGCCTGACCTCGCCCGTCCCCGACGCCCCCGACCTCGTCGCCCGCCGCCTCGACGAACAGCGGCTGCGGCTGGTCGTCCCGGAGGACCACCGCCTCGCCGGCCGCCGCCGCGTCCGCCTCGCCGAGGCCGCCTCGGAGCTCTTCGTCACCCTCGAACCGGGCTACGGCCTGCGCCGCATCACCGACACGCTCTGCGCCGAGGCGGGCTTCACTCCGAAGATCGCCTTCGAGGGCGAGGAGGCGGAAACCATCCGTGGCCTGGTGGCCGCGGGCCTTGGCGTAGCCCTCCTGCCTCCGCCCGCCGTCCCCCGCCCCGGCGTGGCCGAACTGACGGTCACCTCCCCGCGCGCCGCCCGGGAGATCGGTGTCGCCTGGCTGGAGGGTCATCACGACACGCCCCCGGTGGCGGCCTTCAAACGCTTCCTGCTGAGCCGCCGCGGCCAACTCCTCGACTGAGCGGATGCGGTGAAGTTCGCCGCTGATCCCTCGCCGTTCGGCCTGGCGCCGAGGGCTTGGGCGCCGAGAAGGATCAGCACTTGACTTCACCGCATCCGCTCAGGGACCTCCGGTGGTGCGCGTCCCGGGCCCGCCGGGTCCGGCGGCCCCGGGGTCCCGGCCCATCCGTTCAGCGCCGCAGGTTGGCCCCGAACCCCACCGCCAGCGGCATCCGCAGACCCAGCGGCGGCGGAGCCGCCAGCGCGTCGGCGACCGGGCGGGAGTAGCCCGCGGCGAAGAGGGAGCCGAGGAGGAAGTCGACAGCCAGCGCCTGGACCTCGGAGCGGTGCTGGTGGAGACCGTGGCCGTCCGTGTGGACCTCGAAGCGGCACACATCCCGGTTGATCTTCTTGGCCCGCTCCGCCAGCCGGTAGGACAGTTCGGGGTGGGCCCGCTCGTCATTGGTGCCGTGGGCGATCAGCACCAGCCGTCCGGTCAGCTGTTTCACCGGTTCGGGTGAGGGCTGGGTGTCCGGCTCCGGCAGCCATGGGGCGAGCGCCAGAACCGAGCTGACCGCCGGGTGGCCGGCGGCGCGGAGGGCGGCGCGGGCGCCCATGCCGTGGCCCGCGAGGCAGATGGGGACGTCGCCGTAGCGCCGTACGATGTCCTCCGCCGCCCATTCGGCGTCAGTGGCGGGGTCGGCGGCGGCCCCGTTCCAGCCGCGGTACCGGTAGTGGACGACATGGGCGGTCAGTCCCTCGCTCCGGCCCGCCCGGACCATGCGGCGGGCGAGCGGCAGCACCGCCGCGGTGGACAGCCGGGAGGGCCGCCGGGTTCCGGCGGGATCCGCTCCGGGCAGCAGCAACACCACCCCGTGCACGGTCTCTCGCGCGGCGGCCGCGCCCATCGGCCGCCCCAGCCGTGCGCCCCGTTCGGGCAACGCTTGCTGAGCCATGGCAAAACGATCGCAGAAGGAGTGGTGTACTCCACTACCTCTGCGGGTCACTGTTCCGTATCTATCCCCCGAGGTATCGCCCCCGTTCTACGCGCGTAGGGGCTATGGTGCGCAGATGACGAGCGAGCACAACCACCAACCCACCCCCGAACAGATCCGTCGCGCGCCCAAGGTGCTGCTGCACGACCACCTCGACGGCGGGCTGCGCCCCGGCACGATCATCGACCTCGCCCGGGAGACGGGGTACGACGCGCTGCCGGAGAGCGAGCCGGACAAGCTCGGGCTCTGGTTCCGCGAAGCCGCCGACTCCGGGTCGCTGGAGCGCTACCTGGAGACCTTCTCGCACACCTGCGCCGTCATGCAGACCCGGGACGCGCTGGTCCGGGTCGCCGCCGAGTGCGCCGAGGACCTCGCCGCGGACGGCGTCGTCTACGCCGAGGTCCGCTACGCCCCCGAGCAACACCTCGAACAGGGGCTGACCCTGGAGGAGGTCGTCGAGGCGGTCAACGAGGGCTTCCGCGAGGGTGAGCGGCGGGCGCGCGAGAACGGCCACCGGATCCGGGTCGGCGCCCTGCTCACCGCGATGCGCCACGCGGCCCGCGCGCTGGAGATCGCCGAGCTCGCCAACCGCTATCGGGACCTCGGCGTGGCCGGCTTCGACATCGCGGGCGCCGAGGCGGGCTTCCCGCCCACCCGCCATCTGGACGCCTTCGAGTATCTGAAGCGGGAGAACAACCACTTCACGATCCACGCGGGCGAGGCCTTCGGGCTGCCGTCCATCTGGCAGGCGCTCCAGTGGTGCGGTGCCGACCGGCTCGGCCACGGCGTCCGCATCATCGACGACATCGAGGTCGCGGACGACGGCTCCATCTCGCTCGGCCGGCTCGCCTCGTACGTCCGGGACAAGCGCATCCCGCTGGAGCTGTGCCCGACCTCCAACCTCCAGACGGGTGCGGCCAGTTCGTACGCCGAGCACCCCATCGGGCTGCTGCGTCGGCTGCATTTCCGCGCCACTGTTAATACGGATAACCGTCTAATGGGTGGTACGAGTATGAGTGCTGAATTCCAGCATCTTGTATCAACGTTCCACTACACGCTGGACGACATGCAGTGGTTCACGGTCAATGCCATGAAATCAGCCTTCATTCCTTTTGGTGAACGTCTCGCGATGATCAATGACGTGATCAAGCCTGGGTATGCTGAATTGAAGTCCGAATGGCTGTTCCGGCAGGTGGCCTCCGAATCGGCTGTGACCAGGGGTTCTGCCGCCAAGGACAGCTGATCGTACGGACGGATCAAAGGGCTCGGCCGATCTTCGGGAAGCGATTTCCCGCGTTTGCGGGCAGCCGAAATACATGGCTACGTTTCCGTATCGGTCAAGCCCCCGTCTCAAGGACAGATTTCTGATGAAGCAGGGAACCATCAAGACCCTCGGCGCGATTGCCCTCGGTGCTGTCGCCGTCATTGCCGGAGGCGGCACCGCGTCCGCGGTCAGCAGCGCCCCGGTCCCCGGAGGCTCCGCGAGCAGCGGCGCCCCCAGCGGCGCCCCCACCTCGCAGCTCCCCGCGACCGGGCAGCCCGCCGGCAAGCCCGCGGCCGCCAAGCCCCAGGGTCAGGGCATGCTGGGCCAGCTCCCCGCGCTCAGCAGCCTGCCGACCGGCAGCATCCTCAAGCTGGGCTGATCCTCCGCTTCGGCACACGGCCGGGCCGCACATCCGCAAGGGTGTGCGGCCCGGCCGTTCCGTATGCCAGGATCACGCCGAGATGTGCCGCGGTGCACCGGTGCCGCGACGCACTGGCAGCGACGGCGGGAGTACCTCCTCATGCGGGTAAGCGCGACCGGTCTGATGACTCTGCTGGCCACACCCGTCCTGGTGCTGGCCACCTCCTGCAGCGGCGGTTCGGGCGATGGCGGGGACGCCAAGGCCACCCCGTCCGCGGATCGGAGCCCGCGGGCCACCAAGGCCGCGTCCCGCCTGGAGCGGGCGGCGCTGGCCCAGGGCGATCTGAAGGGCTACCGGGTCACCAGCCGCAAGGCCGGGAACTGGGCCGGCGGCCGGCCGAAGGCCCGCGAGAGCAGATGCCAGCCGCTCGCCGACTCCACCGGGGACAAGCCGAGCCCCGGCGCGAAGGAGACCGTGCGGCGCGGCGTGAACAGCCTGAAGGTCCCGTACAAGGGCATCACCGCCGGACTCAGCACCTATGGCACGGCAGCAGGTGCGAAATCGTATCTGCGCGACCTCAGGACCGCCGTGACGGCCTGCTCGGGAGGGTTCGCCACCACCCTCAGCGGCCAGACCGTCAAATACGGCCAGGTGCGCTCACGCCGGGCCGACCCGGCGGGCGACGACATCCTCGCCTACCGGATGACCGCCCTGGCCCAGGGCGCGAAGATCCCGCTCAACTTCGTGGTCATACGGTCCGGCCCGACCATCGCCTTCTTCGCGGGCGTGGACCTCAAGCGGTTCACGGACTTCCCGCCGCCCCGCACCCTCATCGACAAGCAACTGGACAAGCTGGGGAAGCTGCCGAAGGACAAGCGCTGAGTCACCACGCCTCGCGGTAGCCGTCCTCCGCCGGAAGCAGGATCCACAGCGCGATGTAGAGCAGGAACTGCGGCCCCGGCAGCAGACACGAGACCAGGAAGATCACCCGCATCGTCGTCGGGGTCGTCCCGAAACGCCGGGCGAGACCGGCGCACACACCGGCGATCATCTTGTTGTGGCGGGGGCGAACCAGTGGGGCGGCCATGGTGGTGACTCCTCGTCATATCGCTCGGCTGCGTACCGTTGACTCCTGGTACCCGGGAAGCTTTTCCCGATGCCCTCAACGCTAGGTCCGCCGCCCGGACGAGGCGTCCCTCCACGGTGCGATCCCGACCCTGGCCATCGTCGGGGTCCCGCTCCGGAGACCCTCGTCTCTGGGGAGGGCACCCGCCCGACCCCACTCCGCCCGGTGGCGGAGCCGCACCCGTACGGCGGGTGCCACCCACCTGCGCGAGCCCGGCCCCGAGCAGCGTGCCGGACGACCGCTTCACCGCCTTCCGCACCACAAGCCGCCCGCCCCTCAAGGGCTCGGCATTCGACCCGGACTCCGCCCGGCGCCCGTACCGCCTCACCCGGGATCTGGTGAGTTCGGATCAGGGGCGGTGGCGCTAAGCGGTTACGGCGAAGTCAAGTGCTGATCCTTCTCGGCGTCCAAGCCCTCGGCCAGGCCGAACGGCGAGGGATCAGCGGCGAACTTCACCGCATCCGCTCAGGTTCGCCAGCCGGACGAGGCGTCGCTCCATGGGGCGATCCCGACCCTGGGAATGTTCGCGGTCACCGTCTGGACGGCCTCGTTCCGGGGGAGGGCGGCCGCCCGGGTCCGGTTTGCCCGGCGGCGGAGTCGCGCCCTGACGGCGGGCACCACCAGCACATGCGCGAGCGCGACCCCGAGGGTGTTCAGGAGCAGCGCGTCGACGTTCAGGATCTGCCCGGTCACCTCGCTGCGCAGCAGCGCGACCGTCAGGGACGCCATGGCCCCGGTGAAGACCGTCCGGACCAGGGAAGCGAGCGGGTACCCCTCGATCCGGCCGCCCGCCAGCGGCAGCAGCACGCCCAGGGGCGCGAGCAGCAGCAGTCCGCCGCCTATCGACCGGACGGCCGACCAGGGGCTGAGTGCCAGATCGGCACGGATGGTGGCGAGCGGCTCCAGGGGTGCAGCCGACACCCAGGGCACGGTCACGGGGCGCAGGATCAGCCAGCAGACGAACGAAAGGTGTGCGACGAGGAGGACGAAGCCCACGACGCGGTAGCGAAAGGCGGCTCTGCGGCCGAAACGACCCTGCACGCCAGATAGGACGCCGTGCGCGGGCGGCGCGGTTCCGGCCGCGCCCCGCTGGTCAGACCTTGTTACCGAGTGGTCTTCTACCAGGAACGCAGGGCGTACGGCCGGTAACAGATCAGGACACCAGGACCCCGGAGGTGACCGCGGTCTCGGGGTGGCGGCGCATCTCCTCGGTGCAGGCGTAGCGCTTGAGCGGATCTCGTTCGCTGTCCGGGCCGCCGAGCATCACCTTGTGGTCCGCGTCCGCGGCCGTGGTGTCCGCGAAGGTGCAGACGATCTGTGCGAGCGCGAAGGACTGCAGCTCCTCGGGCGGCCGGTTCAGCCGCAGCGCCCGGTCCGGATCGTCCTTGGCCGGGCCGGAGACCGACACCCAGTCCGACACCGCCGTGGAGAAGCCGGCCGCCGTCTCCTCCGCCGTGGGCGGCTGTTCCAGCTGCTCCAGCAGCGCGCGGGCCACCTGCACGGGTTCCGGCGGCGCCTTCTCGTCCGTCAGCCGTGCGCTGCGGCTGACGGAGAGGACGCGCGAGGTGCACAGCAGATAGATGCGTACGGAGACCCGGCCCGCCGCCTCGGCGGACCGCCCGGACTCCGGCGCCCGGCAGGAAGCGCGCGAGGGCGCGGGCCCGGCGTCCACCGGCACCGAGGTGCCGCGGATGCCGCAACCGGCCGCCAGCAGCGTGACGGCGCCGGTCAGCAGGGCGGCGGCCGTCCGGGTCGTCCGGCTCCAGCGCGCGCTCATCGGGTGCCCTCCTCGTTCCTGCCGCCTCCGCCGCCTCCGCCGCCTCCGCCTCCGCCTCCGCCGCCAACGCCGCCGCCTCCGCCGCCTCCGTTCCCGGTCCCGTTCCCCTTCCCGTCCCTGGTCCCGTTCCCGGTCCCGTTCCCCTTCCCGTTCCTGGTCCCGTTCCCGTTCCCGGTCCCGTCCCCGTCCCCGGTCCCGTCCCCGTCCTCGTCCGCCGTGAGCCGCGAGGCGTCCATCGGCAGCCGCAGCGTGAAGACGGCCCCGCCCTCCGGGGAGTTCGCGGCGCTGATGTCGCCACCGTGGATATGGGCGTTCTCCATCGCGATCGACAGGCCCAGCCCGCTGCCCTCCGAGCGCGGGCGGGAGGCGCTCGCCTTGTAGAAGCGGTCGAAGACATGCGGCAGCACATCTTCCGGGATGCCCGGACCGTGGTCCCGCACCTTGATCACCAGCTCGTCGCCGTCGGTGCGCACCGAGACCAGCACCGGCGAACCGCCGTGCTTGAGCGCGTTCCCGATGAGGTTGGCCAGGATGACGTCCAGCCGCCGCGGATCCAGCCGGGCCACGATGCCGCGAGGCGCGCCCAGCTCCACCGCGTCCAGCCACGCCCGGGCGTCGATGCACGCCGTCACCTGGTCCGCGACATCGACGTCGTCGAGCACCAGCCGGGCCGTGCCCGCGTCGAAGCGGGTGACCTCCATCAGGTTCTCCACCAGGTCGTTCAGGCGCCGCGTCTCGCTCACCACCAGTTGCACCGCCGGGGCGATCATCGGGTCGAGCGAGTCGGCCTCCTCCTCCAGCACCTCCGTGACGGCCGTGATCGCGGTGAGCGGGGTCCGCAGCTCATGCGACATGTCCGCGACGAAGCGCCGGCTGGACGCCTCCCGCGCGGACAGCTCCGCAACCCGCTTCTGCAGCCGCTCGGCGGCCCGGTTGAAGGTGTGGGAGAGATTGGCCAGCTCATCGGAGCCGGAGACCTGGAGCCGGGTGTCGAGATGCCCCTCGCCCAGCCGGTGCGCCGCCTCCCCGAGCCGCTGCACCGGCCGCAGCACGGTGGCCGCGGCGGCCTGCGCGAGCAGCGCGGAGCCGATCAGTGCGAGCGCGGTGGCGATCCCCAGCGACCAGGCCAGGGAGTTCAGATCCTGGCGCTCGGTGTCCAGGGACTTGAGCAGATAGCCGGCCGGCCCGCCCCCGTTGACCTTCGCCCCGCCAACCAGGTACGGGGTGCCTTTCAGCGTGATCCGCTGCCAGTAGAGGTGGTACGGGGCGGTGTTCCCGTCCCCGACGGACCGCTTCTCGTCCACGGCGTGGCGCAGCACCGTGGGCACCACGTTCAGCGTGAAGAGATTCCCGGCCGAGGCCGCCACGCAGCTGCCCCCGCCCCGCGCCCGGGAGATCAGCAACACCTCGTACTTCTGGGTGTTGTCCGCCATGCGGTCCGCGGCGTCCTGCAATTCGGGACAAGTGGGCAGCGGGGGCAGCGGGTCGGTGTCGTCCTTGAGGGACTTGCGGAACTCGTCCAGCGCCGCGTCCTGGGTACGGGTCAGCACCGCGTCACGGTTCAGCCAGTACGCGATGGCCGACGCGGACACGGCGGCGGCCAGGGCCACCAGACCGAAGACGAGCATCAGCCGCAGCCGCAGGCTCAGCCACCGCAAGAGCCCCGCGGCCCAGCCCCGGGCGCGACCGGACTCTTCGCTCACTGCGCTCAATTCTGTACTTCTCCGCCCCCGGGTGCGCCCCTCATTGCGGTGCGTCCAGCCGGTAGCCCACGCCGCGGACCGTACGGATCAAGGTCGGCGACGACGGCACGTCCTCCACCTTGGCGCGCAGCCGCTGTACGCAGGCGTCGACCAGCCGCGAGTCCCCGAGATAGTCGTGCTCCCACACCAGCCGGAGCAGCTGCTGCCGCGACAGCGCCTGCCCCGGCCGGCGGCTCAGCTCCAGCAGCAGCCGCAGCTCGGTGGGGGTGAGCTGCAGGTCTTCCCCGTCCTTGGTCACCGTCATGGCCGCGCGGTCGATCACCAGGGACCCGAAGGCCGCGGAATCGCTGGCCTCCCGCTCGCCACGGCGCAGCACCGCGCGGATCCGGGCGTCCAGCACCCGCCCCTGCACGGGTTTGACCACATAGTCGTCCGCCCCCGACTCCAGGCCCACGACGACGTCGATATCGTCGCTGCGCGCGGTCAGCAGAATGATCGGCAGCTGGTCGGTGCGCCGGATGCGGCGGCACACCTCGAAGCCGTCGATCCCGGGCAGCATCACGTCCAGCACGATCAGATCCGGCCGCTGCTCGCGCAGCAGTTTCAGGCCGTCCTCACCCGTCGCCGCCGTCGCCACACGGTGGCCCTGGCGGGACAGAGAGAGTTCGAGGGCCGTGCGGATGGCGTCGTCGTCCTCGATCAGCAACAGGAAAGGCACGTTGGTCATTCTGGCCTACAAGGGGCCTGCAGTTCGACCGTCGGGGGTTTATCAGCCGGATCCCCTGTGACGAGGCTGTGACAGTCGACAGACACCCCCATGAAACTGGCCCGGCAAAGTCTTCTGTGCACCGGGCGGAACACCGGCCGGGGCAGCCAGCAGCGGACCGGCCAGGCACCACCGACGGGGGGCGCGAGATGAACACACTGCACTGCACCAACACGAGCGCAGTTCGCACGCGCCTTCACGACGCCGGTCGGACCAACGAGAAGTCCGGTGCCGTGAGCGGGCGGGGGTGCGCTCGCGGCACCGGGCGTCAGCGGCCGCCGTACATGGTGGCCATTGACGCGATCACGGGGGCCCAGGGGGCCGGTAACGGCCTCGAGGGAAACGGGGGACCGGGGGGACACGGGGGAAGCGGGGGAAGCGGGGGGAACGGGGGAAGCTCGTACAGGGAGGCCGAGGGGGAGCGGCGTACTGGCTCCGAGGCGGAGTTCACCGCCTACGTCCAGGAGCGCCGCGCTTCCCTGTACGCAACCGCCTACCACCTGACCGGCGACCGGTTCGAGGCCGAGGACCTGCTCCAGAGCGCGCTGTTCTCGACCTACCGGGCCTGGGACCGGATCAGCGACAAGGCAGCGGTCGGCGGCTATCTGCGCCGCACCATGACCAACTTGCACATCAGCGCCTGGCGTCGGCGCAAGCTCAACGAGTACCCGACGGAGGAGCTGCCGGAGACGGCGGGCGACCACGACGCGATGCGCGGCACCGAGCTGCGCGCCGTGCTCTGGCAGGCCCTGGCCCGCCTGCCCGAGCTGCAGCGCACGATGTTGGTGCTCCGCTACTACGAGGGCCGGACGGACCCGGAAATCGCGGACATACTCAACATCAGTGTCGGAACGGTCAAAAGCAGCATCTGGCGCTCGCTGCGCCGGCTGCGCGAGGACGAGAGCCTCAGCTTCGGCCGTGACGAGGAAGAGTCCTTCGGCGAACTGGTCGCCTGACGGCGACGGCACGACCGGAGGCGGGGGGAAGCACGGGGGACCGCGGGGGAACACGGGGGAACACGGGGGAACACGGGGGAATGAGGAGTAAGGCCGGACGGTCGGGGGATTGTCCGGTCTTACGCCTTTTTGTGCCTTAAACCGGCGCCGGGGCGTGGTGGCCCGCCGCGGCGGCCGCTATCCGTCCCATCGCCGCGTCCCTGCCGCAGGCGTACGCGCCCAGCGCCGTCTGCCGGGCCACGATCCCGCGCTCCGCACGCATCAGCCGCCAGCCGCGCCGCACCAGGTAGGGCGCGGACTTACGGCCCTCCCGCAGATCGCGCAGCAGCCGCCGCCGGAAGGTGGTGGAGGGGCGGCCACGCAGACAGATCGCGTCCGCGAGCACTCCCAGCTCGGCGCAGCGCCCGATGATGTCGGCCGCGAAGATCCCCTCGGCGATGAACAGCGCCGTACGGCCGATGTCCAGCGGCTCCTCGCCGATACGCGAGCTGGAGGCGATGTCGTACACCGGCACGGTCGTCCGTGACGTACGGCACAGCGCCTCGATCGCCGCGACCGCCCCGTCCGCGTCCCACGACAGCGGCGAGTCCCAGTCGGTGCCCCCGCCGCCCGCGAGCTGGGGGAGCGTGGGGTCCCCACCCTCCTTGTAGAAGTCGTCGAGGTTCAGCACGGGCAGCCCGGTGCGGGCGGCGAGGGACGACTTTCCCGAGCCGGAGGGGCCGGAGAGCAGGACGACGCGAGCGGAGGCGGGATGGATGGTCACGGAACACCAGTCTGACGCATCACGCTGCTTCCGGAACCCGCCGGGTCTGGGCCAAAAGGCGGCGTTCTCGTTCACTGCCGCGGGACGGCGTCGGTACCGTTCTGAGGACGACGACCCTGAACGGACGGAGCCACGGATGCCTGGCCGAACGCATGAGCACCGCAGGCCCGAGGCGCAGGGGGTGCGCTGATGCTGGAGGAAGCCGAGGAGATCGGACGCCGGGTCCGCCGGGCGCGCCTGCGGCTGGGGATGCCGCAGGCCGATCTGGCAGCCGCCTTGGGCAAGTCGCAAGGCTGGGTGTCGAAGATGGAGAACGGCCTGATCGAGTTGGACCGGGTCGGCCTGCTGAATCTGGTGGCGGCGGAGCTGCACATCCACCCGAACGACCTGATCGGCCGGCCGTACAACAGCTCTCCGGCAGAAAACCAGTGGCAGGTGGCCGCCGTGTCGATCCTCCGGGAGTTGCGCCGGTACGACCTGGCGCCGGTCTTCGAGGGCACACCCCGTTCCTCCGGCCAGTTGTGGGGCGAGGTGACTCGTCTGCACCGGCTGCGTGACGCCGCGGCGAATGTCGCCATTCTGCGGGTACTGCCGGATCTCTTCCGCGAGGCCCGCGCTCTGGGGGAGGTGACGTCGGGCCATGAGCGGGAGGAGGCGTACGCGATGTACGCGGTGTGCTGCAAGTTCACGCACACGGCCGCACATGCGCTCGGCCACCCGGAGTTGGTCGCCATGGCGTGTGAACGCGCTGCCTGGTCCGCGCGACTCTCCGGTGACCCGGTGCTGCCCGCGGTGGTGGACTGGATGCGGGTCTGGGACATGTGGGCAACCGCCGACTGGTCGGACGCCGTGACGCTGTCGGACAAGGCTCTCGCAGACATCCAGCGGGACTACGAGCGCGGAGAGCCGCTGGCCGTACGGGCATGGGGCAGCCTGCAGCTACGGGCGGCGGTTTCGGCGGCAAGGGGCGGACGGGCGAGTGAGGCCGAAGACCGCATCGCCTATGCCAAGGCCGCCGCCGACCGCCTCGGCGAACACACGGGCCCGCCCGTGTACGACCGGCATTCCATGACGTTCTCTCCCGGCAACGTCCAGATCCATGCCATCAGCGTCGCGCTGGAGATGGGCAAACAGACCAAGGCCCTGGACATCAACCGCCGTACCAGCCCTGAGCTGGTCGCCGCGCTGCCCAACTCCCGTCGGGGACATCACCACATGGACCTGGCGCGCGCCTGGCTGTGGGACGGCAACCGGGACAAGGCCCTCACCGAGCTGGAGACCGCCGAGCGGACCGCGCCCCAGCTCGTCCGGAACCACCCCATCGCGCGGTCCACGTTGCGGAGCATCGTCTACGCTGAACGAACCGCCGCCCGGGAGAAGCTGCGTCGTATGTCCGACCGCTTCCGTCTCGACGCCTAAAGCGTATTCCTCCGATTCATAATCGCCGCTGGCTCGGCATCTAGCGTCATGGGGCATGACCGGACGACTCCTCCCTCATCTCCCCGCCCAGGGGCCTCGGTTAGGAACATCGGGTCCCTTCTGCCCGCGCCTCGGTGACCTGGCCCGCGACACCGCCCGCGACGGCCGGATCGGCGTCGTGGTCGCTCTGCCCGGCGAAGGCGCGGCGACCTACCACCTCAAGCCGCCCGGCGGCGGCTGTGAATGGGCGGCCCCTGCCGACGGCTCGACCCTGCGCCCCGTAGCGGCTATGGTCACGCACCTCACCCCGATCAAGCGCGACGCTGTCTACGATCACCGCGCTCAGCAAGGGGCGCTCGCGATCCTGGTGCACCGTGAGGACGGCAGCACCAGCGAATCCGTTCTCGTCCTCACCCCAGGCGAGGTCGAGCTGTACCACCTTCAGTTGGGGTCGCCGTAGCAATGGCCGCAAAAACAACGGATATCGCTGAGCTGGGACGATGCCTCTCGGAGAACGGTGTCGTCCGGGCCACTCGTATCGAGGGAGGCAGCACTGAACGCCGGGCACCCCGCAGCCACTGACGGCGGGATCAGCAGCCCTCTTCGCGCCGTGTCTTGAGGAGCGGACGGGTCGTTCACCATGCGATGCGGTAAGCCGTCGATACGACAGAGACCGCCGTGTGCGACTGCTTGTGGTGGGGGTTCTCGATGGCGACCCGTGTGTTCGCTGATGACGAGCTGGCGCGGCTGCGCGGCTTTCCGGAGATCAACAAGGAAGAGCTGATCCGGTTCTTCACGCTGACGCCGGCGGACGTGGGTTTCATTGATCCGGGCCGCGGCCGTAGCCCGAAGGACCGGCTCGGGCTGGCGGTCCAGCTGTGCACCCTGCCGTGGCTCGGGTTCGTCCCGGACGATGTCGCTTCGGCGCCCCCGGCGGCGGTGGCCCGGCTCTCTGAGCACCTTCAGGTCCCGGTGGGCGAACTGCGGTTCTACGGTGAGCGGAAGCAGACCCGTACCGGGCACCTGCGTGAGGTGACCCGGTATCTGAACTGGAAGCCGGTGAAGACGCTGGAGCTGAAGGAGCTGGACGAGTTCTTGCTCGCTCGCGCGATGGAGCACGATTCCCCGTCGCTGCTGTTCCGCCTGGCCTGTGAGCATCTGGCGTCCTCGCGGGTGGTGCGGCCCGGGGTGGTGAAGCTGCTGGAGCGGGTGGCCACGGCGCGGGCGGAGGCGGGGCGGGAGACGTACCAGCGGGTGCGGCATCTGCTGACGCCGAAGCTGATGGGCGAGCTCGACGGGCTGCTGGCCGTGGACTCGGCGATCGGAACGACACGTCTGAACTGGCTGTCCAAGGGCGCGACCGGAGACTCGGCGAACGCGGTCAAGGGCCGAGCTGGGCAAGCTGGGCTTCCTGCGTGGCATGGACGCCCACACTCTGGACCTGACGAGTCTGCCCGCGGAGCGGCGCCGGTTCCTGGCGACGGTCGGGCGTCGACTGACCGCGCAGTCGCTGGACCGGCGCGAGCCGCAGCGGCGGCATCCGATCCTTTTGACGGTGCTCTCGCAGTCCGCCGCCGATGTGCTGGACGAGGTCATCAGCCTGTTCGACCAGGCCGTCTCGGCGAGGGAGAGCCGGGCGCGCATCAAGATGCGGGACGCGCTGGCGGCCCGCGCCGCGGCCGGGGAGGGGCGGCAGGCCCTGCTGGACGAGATCCTGCCGGTCCTGGTCGACATCGGGATCGAGGACGAGATGGTCGGCGGCCTGCTGCGGAACACCATCGGCATGGACCGACTGCGGGCCGCGCTCGCCCAGGCCACCGGCAGGCTGCCGCGCGACAACGGTCACCTGGCGATGCTCGACAACTCCTACACCTACCTGCGGCAGTTCACCCCGGACGTGCTGAAGGCGATCAGCTTCACCGGCGGCACGGGCACCGAGGCCCTCATGGAGGCCGTGCAGGTCCTGAAGAAGCTGAACGCGGACGGAGCCCGGAAGGTCCCCGACGGCGCGCCGACGGACTTCGTGCCCGCCAAGTGGGCCGGCTACCTGGAGCAGGCCGCCAGGGACCGGGACGTCACGGCGTACCGACACTTCTGGGAGCTGACGGTGCTGCTGAGCCTGCGCGACGGACTCCGGTCGGGGGATGTGTACGTGCCGTCCTCTCGCCGGTACGCCGACCCGGCGTCGTACCTGTTCACGCCCACACAGTGGGAGGGACAGCGGGAGCAGTTCTGCCAGCTGGTCGGCAAGCCGACCGACGCCCGGATCGCGCTGGACGCGTGCGAGGAAGAGCTGGCGGCCGCGATGGGCGACCTGGAAAAAGTGCTGGCCAACCGGAAGGCGGGCACCGGCGAGGTGCGGCTGTCGCCGGACGGGGAGCTGATCATCCCGCCGCTGTCGGCGGAGGACATCCCGGCCGAGGCCGCCGAGCTGAAGGAAGAACTCGCGGAGCTGCTGCCACTGGCCCCGATCGCCTCGCTGCTGGTCGAACTCGACCGCCGCACCGGCTTCCTGGACAGCCTCACCCACGCCGGCGGCAAGCAGACCCGCTCGCCGGAGCTCAAGCGCAACCTGCTGGCCGTGCTGATCGCGAACGCGACGAACCTGGGCCTGGTCCGGATGGCGGACGCGTGCGGGATCTCCTACGACATCCTGGCCTGGACCCAGGAGTGGTACATCCGTGAAGAGACCCTGGCCGCGGCGAACGCCGCGGTCGTCAACTACCACCACCGCCTCCCGCTGACCCAGGCGTTCGGCGGCGGCACGCTGTCCTCCTCGGACGGGCAACGGTTCCCGGTGAAGGGCAAGTCGACCACAGCACGGGCCATGAAGAAGTACTTCGCCGGTCAGGGCCTGTCGACGTACACCCACGTCTCGGACCAGCACACCACGTTCGGCACGAAGGTCATCGTGGTCACCCGCCGGGAGGCGCACTACGTGCTGGACGGGATCATGGGCAACAAGACCGACCTGCCCGTCACCGAGCACGCCACCGACACGCACGGCGTCACCCTGGTCAACTTCGCGCTGTTCGACCTGGTGGGCATGCAGCTGTCCCCGCGCATCCGCGACCTGGGGAAGATCGCGCTGTACCGGATGGACCCGCAACGGAACGTCAACAGCCTGTGGCCGGTGGCGGGGCCGCTGCTCACCCAGAAGATCAATATGGGGCTGATCGAGGAGAACTGGGACGATCTGCTGCGGCTGGCGGGGTCGATCAAGTTCGGGCACGCCACCGCCTCGTTGATCGTGGGCAAGCTGTCCGCCTCCTCCCGGCAGAACACTCTGGCGGCGGCGCTGAAGGAGTACGGGGCGCTTCGCCGTACGGTCTACGCCGCCCGCTATCTGGCAGACGAGGCCTACCGCAGGAAGATCGCCCGGCAGCTGAACAAGGGCGAGTCCCTGCACTCCCTGCGCCGCAGCCTGCTGTACGCGCACGAGGGCGCGATCCGCCACCGCCACCTGGCCGCGCAGACCGAGCAGGCGTGGTGCCTGACGCTGCTGACCAACTCGGTGGTGACCTGGACGACGGAATACTACGGACTGGCCATCGCGCAGATGCGGGCCGAGGGCCGGGCGGTCGACGACGAACTCCTCGCGCACATCTCCCCGGCCCACTCCGAGAACGTGAACTTCTTCGGCACGATCGCCGTGGAAGTCGACACCGAACTCGCCAAGCTCGATCCGGCCGGCTACCGCCCGCTGAGGTCTCGGCGCCCGGACCGGCCCTGAGGGGGCCAGTGCCCTCGTAGCAGCCACGTTGAACCGGCATCCGGGGCACGGTCCGCCGAGGGCGCAAGTAGGCGGTGGGGTCTGGGCGGAGTCGCGGCTGGGAGTGTGTCCATCGGTCCCGCATTTGGTCAGCGCGGTCCTCGGATGCTGTCGATGATGCGGGTCCAGTTGTCGCTGCCGTGTCCGTTCTCGATCGCGCGCCGGTAGTGGGCCTGCACGGCCAGGGGGAGCGCGAGGTCGAGGCCGAGTGACGTGCTGGTCTCGACGATGTGGTCGGACGTCGCGCCCATCATGGTGACCGTGCTGAGGTCGCCGGGATGCTCTCCGGCATCCAGTGCGGCGCCGGGGGTCTCTTCGCCGGCCCTCAGAATGGCGCCGATCGAGTCGGCGGAGGAGAGCAACTCCGGCAGTGTTTCCTTGGCCTTCATTCCTGCGGTGCCCAGCATCGCGGTGGCGTGCATCAATGCGGACAAGGTGGTGAGGAACACCGCGAGCTGGGCTTGGTACATCATCTGGGCGAGGCCAGGATCCTCGCCCAGATGCTTTGGCGTGCCGAGCTGTGCCAACACCGCCCGATAGTTCTCCATCACCTCGTCGGGGCCGCTGTAGTAGACATGGGCCGCCTCCGTGCCGACCATCGGCGCGGGAACCATGACACCTCCGGTGAGAAAGGCGGCGTCGTGGCCCGCTGCCCAGGTTGCTGCCTCGCGTGAGCGGTCGGGAGTGTCGGAGCTCAGGTTGACCAGCGTCCGGCCGGCGAGCGATGCGGTGGCGCTGTCGAGGATGTCGTACATCGCCTGGTAGTCGGTGAGGCTGAGGATCACGAGGTCACTCGCTTCGACCGCTTCACTGGGTGTCGCCGCGAGCGTTGCTCCGTCGGCGACGACGCCGTCGGCCCGGCCGGCGGTGCGGTTCCAGACGGTGACCGGGTGGCCGGCGGTGAGGAGGGTGCGAGTCATCGCCTGGCCCATCGGGCCAAGCCCGATCACGGTGACAGCGCTGTCTTGCCTGGTGGTGTGGTTCTGTTGTTCGTTCACACCCCCCATACTCGGAGAGCGCCACTACTCTCGGAAGTACCCACTATTTTCTGCGGTACTTACCTTTTCGTAAGGGGGATCAGCGATGGCCAAAGCGCCGAGACGCGGGCCTTACATCTGCGGCATCGACGCTGCGCTCGACGTAGTGAGTGGCAAGTGGAAGGGACTGATCCTCTGGGAACTTGACGCCCATCGCGTACGCCGCTTCGCCGAGCTCCGTCGCAGTCTGCCGGGAGTGAGCGAGAAGATGCTGACGCAGCACCTGCGGGAGATGGAGGAGGACGGTCTCGTGCACCGGGAGGTCTATGCCGAGGTGCCGCCACGGGTGGAGTACTCCCTGACCGAGCACGGGCGCACGCTCAGTCAAGCGCTCGGGCCGCTCGGCGCCTGGGGGGGTGAACGGATGCGTCGCGAAGGCTTCGAAGTGGTCGACGTAGCCGAGACCTCACACGGCTAATTAGCAATCGAGGGCCGGAGCGCCGCTTTCGCCTGTCTCACAAGCATGACTTCCAGTTCAACTGGCAGTCGGGTCAGTCGGGTGAGGACGTCATGGTCTGGCCCATGGGTGAAGACACCATTCGCGTCCAGCGCTGCGCGGATGAGAACGGCAACCTGATACCCGGCAGCGTCCAAGTCACCTCGAACTACGTTTCCAAGGGCGTAATCGGGCATTTCGCGGAGCAGGCCACGGGCCGAGAGCAGATCGTGAAGTGAACGCCCGTCAATTCGCGGTAACAAGCTCGCGAGTGATCAATGTGCTGAAGGGGTACGTAGACCATCCACGTGCAGTGCCAGGTGCACGGACAGCGAGTCGTCTACGGCCAGTACGACAACGACGGCTGGTCGTACCTCCCGGCCTACGGCGGGTGGATCAGCAACATCTTCATCAGCGGAAACTCCATGGTGAAGCGGGTGCCGGACTGCGGTAGCACCAAGACGCCGGAGCACCGCGCCGACGTTCCGCGTGTGCCGGCGCCGAAGTCGGTGACACCGGCTCCGGAGCTCCTCGAGCCGTTCAAGGCACTCTCCGACAGCGCCCCGACTCCGCAGGCGCCGTCGCAGTCGCCAAGCGCGCCGCGCCCAGCGAGACACCGGACCCGCAGTTGCCGTTGGCCATCGGGGACCTCGGGCTCACGCACTAACCGCTCGTGTCCGCGACAGGCCCGCGCCCACGCCATGGGGAGCGCGGGCCTGCCAAGGCCAGGTGAAGACGGACCCTAGACGCCCATGGGGTGCCACACCGTCTTCGTCTCCAGGAAGGAGAGCAGTCGGCCGGTGCCGGGGTCGGCGGACCAGTCCACAGGCTGTGGACGGACGACGCGCTTGAGATTCTCCGCGGCGGCCTTCTCCAACTCGACGGCGAGGTCCGGGCTCGCGCCCGTGAGGTCGATCGCGTTGACGTCCTGGTGGGCGGCGAGCGGGGTGGCGATCTCCGCCGTCCTGCCGGAGAGCAGGTTCACCACGCCACCGGGGACGTCGGAGGTGGCCAGGACCTCGGCGAGGGAGAGGGCGGGGAGCGGGTGGGTCTCGCTCGCCACGACGACGACCGTGTTGCCGGTGACGATCGCGGGGGCGATCACCGAGACCAGGCCGAGGAAGGACGAGTCCTGGGGGGCCAGGACGGCCACCACGCCCGTCGGTTCCGGGGTGGAGAGGTTGAAGTACGGGCCCGCGACGGGGTTCGCCGATCCGGCGATCTGGGCGACCTTGTCGGACCAGCCCGCGTACCAGACCCAGCGGTCGATCGCCGCGTCCACCTGGGCGGCCGCCTTGGCCTTGCTCAGCCCCTCGCCGGCGGCGACCTCGTGGATGAACTGCTCGCGGCGGCCCTCCAGCATCTCCGCGACGCGGTAGAGGATCTGGCCGCGGTTGTGGGCGGTGGCGCCGGACCAGCCGCCGACGGCCTTACGGGCGGCGACCACCGCGTCCCGGGCGTCCTTGCGGGAGGCCAGGGGGGCGTTGGCCAGCCAGCGGCCCTTGCCCGCCGCGCCGGCGGCTGATGAAGCTGCGGTCACCTCGTACACCCGCCCGCTCTCGGACCGGGGGAACTTGCCCCCCACGAACAGCTTGTAGGTCTTGAGCACGGAGAGTCGATCAGACATCGAGATATGCCTCCAGGCCGTGGCGGCCGCCCTCGCGGCCGTAACCCGACTCCTTGTAGCCACCGAAGGGCGAGGCGGGATCGAACTTGTTGAACGTGTTGGACCACACGACACCCGCCCGGAGCTTGTTCGCCATCCACAGGATCCGCGAACCCTTCTCCGTCCAGATGCCGGCGGAGAGGCCGTACGGGGTGTTGTTCGCCTTGGCGACCGCCTCTTCCGGGGTACGGAAGGTGAGGACGGACAGCACCGGGCCGAAGATCTCCTCGCGGGCGATCCGGTGGGCCTGGGTGACCCCGGTGAACAGGGTCGGCACGAACCAGTAGCCGGAACTGGGCAGTTCGCACTCCGGCGCCCAGCGCTCGGCACCCTCGGCCTCGCCCGCGTCGGCCAGCGAGCGGATACGGGCCAGTTGCTCGGCGGAGTTGATGGCGCCGATGTCGGTGTTCTTGTCCAGCGGGTCGCCGACGCGCAGGGTGCGCATCCGGCGCTTGAGGGCGTCGAGGAGCTCGTCCTGGATGGATTCCTGGACCAGGAGGCGGGAGCCCGCGCAGCAGACATGGCCCTGGTTGAAGAAGATCCCGCCGATGATGCCCTCGACGGCCTGGTCGAGGGGCGCGTCGTCGAAGACGATGTTCGCGGCCTTGCCCCCGAGTTCGAGGGTGACCTTCTTGTCCGTGCCGGCGACGGTGCGGGCGATGGCCTTGCCGACCTCGGTCGAGCCGGTGAAGGCCACCTTGTCGATGCCGGGGTGGGCGACCAGCTCGGCGCCGGTCGAACCGTCACCGGTGATGATGTTGACGACGCCCTTGGGGAGCCCCGCCTGGCGGCAGATGTCCGCGAAGAAGAGCGCGGAGAGCGGGGTGGTCTCGGCGGGCTTGAGGACGACCGTGTTGCCGGCCGCCAGGGCTGGGGCGATCTTCCAGGCCAGCATCAGGAGGGGGAAGTTCCACGGGATGATCTGGCCCGCGACGCCCAGCGGCCGGGGGTTGGGGCCCCAGCCGGCGTACGCCAGCTTGTCGGCCCAGCCCGCGTAGTAGAAGAAGTGCGCGGCGACCAGCGGGAGGTCGGCGTCACGGGACTCGCGGATCGGCTTGCCGTTGTCCAGCGACTCCAGGACGGCCAGTTCGCGGGAGCGCTCCTGGATGATCCGGGCGATCCGGAAGAGGTACTTGGCGCGCTCGGAGCCGGGGAGGGCCGACCAGCCCTCGAAGGCCTTACGGGCGGCCTTGACGGCCCGGTCGACGTCCTCGGCGTTGGCCTGGGCGACCTCGGACAGGACCTCTTCGGAGGAGGGGGAGAGCGTCTTGAAGACCTTGCCGTCGCCCGCCTCGCTGAACTCGCCGTCGATGAACAGGCCGTAGGACGGTGCGATGTCGACGACCGCGCGTGACTCGGGCGCGGGTGCGTACTCGAAAACTGGCATGGCGAATCAGTCCACCGTCACATAGTCGGGACCGGAGTACCGGCCGGTGCTCAACTTCTGGCGCTGCATCAGCAGATCGTTGAGCAGGCTGGAGGCGCCGAAGCGGAACCAGTCCGCGGACAGCCACTCCTCGCCCAGCGTCTCATTGACCATTACCAGGTACTTGATCGCGTCCTTCGAGGTGCGGATGCCGCCCGCGGGCTTCACCCCCACCTGCACGCCGGTCGCGGCGCGGAAGTCGCGGACCGCCTCCAGCAGGACGAGCGTGACGGGCGGGGTCGCGTTGACGGCCACCTTGCCGGTGGAGGTCTTGATGAAGTCGGCTCCCGCGAGCATGGCCAGCCAGGACGCACGGCGCACATTGTCGTACGTCTGGAGCTCACCGGTCTCGAAGATGACCTTGAGGTGTGCGGCGGTGCCGCTGCCGTCCTCGCGGACGCACGCCTCCTTCACCTTCCGGATCTCCTCGAAGACCTCCATGTAGCGCCCGGAGAGGAAGGCGCCGCGATCGATCACCATGTCGATCTCGTCGGCCCCGGCGGCCACCGCGTCACGGGTGTCGGCGAGCTTGACCGGCAGCGCGGCCCGGCCGGAGGGGAAGGCCGTCGCAACGGCCGCCACCTGGATGTCGGAGCCGCCGCTGTCGGCCAGGGCCTTCTTGGCGGTGGCCACCATGTCACCGTAGACGCAGATCGCCGCGACCTTGGGGACCGTGCGGTCGGTGGGGTCGGGGTGGACGCCCTTGGCGCACAGCGCCCGGACCTTGCCCGGGGTGTCCGCGCCTTCCAGGGTCGTCAGGTCGATCATCGAGATGGCCAGGTCGATGGCGTACGCCTTCGCCGTGGTCTTGATCGAGCGGGTGCCGAGGGTCGCGGCTCGGGCCTGCAGGCCGACCGCGTCGACGCCCGGCAGGCCGTGCAGGAAGCGGCGCAGCGCGCCATCGGTGGCGGTCACGTCGGCCATCGACGCGATTCGCTCCGCGGCCTCTTTGCCGTGTGCGGGAACTTTGGTGGGCATGGTCACCACACGAGCATATCTACGCGCGTAGCGGCTGTCATCCCCCGGTCTCGGAATCCTTCACCGCGGACGCTCCGGAATCCTTTGCGCCGGACGTGGTGCACAATCTGCGTCATGACGAGCCCGGACGACTCAGCCTCCTCCTCCCACCGGCCCGAGCGGGAGCCCGGTCAGGGGTCTGCCCAGGAGCCCGGTCAGGGGTCTGCCCAGGAGCCCGGCCAGGAGCCCGAGCCCGCACCCGACCAGGAGAACACATTCTCCGATCGCGTCTACCGGTCCCCGGCCGGGATCGCGGGCGGTGTGCTGCTGCTGGCCCTCGGGGCCTGGCTCGGCATCGACGCGATCCTCGGCGGCGAGGGGCGGACCCCCTGGCTGGCGCTGGCCGGGCTGCTGTTCGCGGTGCCGGTGGTCATCGCCTTCACCGTACGACCGGCGGTGTACGCGGGCGCGGACCGGCTGCTCGTACGCAACCCCTTCCGCACCATCGCGCTGCCCTGGGCCTCGGTCGACGCGCTGCGCGCCGGCTACACCAGCGAGGTGCTGGCGGGCGGGGCGAAGTACCAGCTGTGGGCCATCCCGGTCTCACTGCGGCAGCGCAAGCGGGCCGCGCGGCGGCAGGCCCGGGCGGCCACCGAGGACCCCTTCGGCCGTACGTCCACGCGGGTCGCGGTGGACGCCGACGAGGACCGGCTGGCCCCGTCCGACGCGGCGATCGGCAATCTGCGCGAGCTCGCCGAGACCAACGCCGGGCGGGCGGGCGCGCAGGGCGCTCCCGAGGTGCGGTGGGCGTTCGAGGTCATCGCCCCGACGCTGGCCGGTGCGGTGCTGTTGGTGGTCATGCTGGCCATGGGGTGAGGCCGCGCACCTCCTTGAGGCCGCGTACCTCCTTGAGGCGTAGCTCCTTGAGGCCGCGCAGCTCCTTGCGCCGCGCAGCTCCTTGCGCCGCGTGGTCCCTCAAGGAGCGCTCGGCCAGACCAGGGCCATATAGGCGCCCAGGTACGCCGAGGACAGCACCACCCCGCCCAGCACCAGCGCCCGCGTCCTCGCGGAGGCCCGTACGATCGCCACGGCGGCCGGCAGCAACAGCGGGAAGCCAGGCAGCAGAAAGCGGGCGCGCGGAAAGTAGACACCGCCGCTGCCCAGCACGATCAGCAGCAGCACCCCGGTGAAGACGAGGAGCGGCAGCGGCTGCCGCGCGGCGAGCGACAGCGCGTACAGCACCGGCGCGGCGACCAGACAGAGCGAGACGACGATCAGGAACATCTGCGGACGCGGCTCATAGGCGAGGATCCAGCGGAGCGCGCGGAGGGTGTCCGCGCCGCCGTCCCACTCGTTCGTCCAGGTCCGCTGGGCCGCGAAATAGCCGTCCCAGCGGCCCAGGCGGTGGCCCACCCAGCCGAGGTAGCCGAGCCAGCCCAGGGGCGCGAGGAGGCCGCCCAGGGCGATGCGGGCGGGGTGTGCGGTGGGGGCTGGGCCTTTGCCGTTGGCCGGGGGGCCGTCGTTCTCCTTCCTGGATGTGCCGCCGTTCTTGGCGCGCCGGCGGGCGATGAGTGCCACCATCGCCGTGATCGAGACCGCCGCGGCGACCGCGACGCCGGTCGGCCGGGTGAGCCCGGCGAGCAACGCCAGCCACCCCGCCCACACCCAGCGCTCGGTCAGCACGGCGTACAGCGACCAGGCCGTCAGCGCCGTGAACAGCGACTCCGTGTAGCCCATCGACTGCACGATCGCCACCGGCGTCGCCCCCCACAGCACCGCGAGGACCACGCCCACCCGGCGGCCGTGGAGCCGGTCGCCGACCGCGAAGATCCCCCAGGCGGCGATGAGCGACGCGGTGAGCGAGAGCAGCAGGCCGACGCTGGCGCTGGAGCCGGGGGTGACCGCCGCGATGGCCTTGACCAGCATCGGATAGAGCGGGAAGAACGCCAGATTGCTGTGCAGGCTCGTCAGGACATGGGCGTAGCCGTCGTCGGCGATCCCCAGATACCACTTGGAGTCCCACTGGTATGCCAACTGCGGCCAGACGCCGTGGCCCTTGAGGTGCGCCCATTTGGTGAGCACGGCGATGCCGAGGAGGCGGACGGCGGCGTAGCCGAGGATGGCCGGCGCGGCGTGGCGCAGCGGTGAGCGCGGGGGTGCGGGGGCGGGGGCCGATGGGCCGGCCGTTTCGTCTGGGGGCGGTGTTGCTGCTGCCAAGGACGCGTTCGGTGACACTGCGGCAACTCCCGGGCCAGAGGACTCAGATGACCAGGTTGTCCCGGCCCGGGAGCGAGTGCCGTGGGCGGTTGCGACGGGTGCAGTAGGTGATTCACCCGTGCGGTGGGGATGGGTCCCGCTCGGTCGGATCCCCGCTTGGTCGGATCCCCGCTCGGTCGGATGCCCGCTCGGTCGGATGCCCGCTCGGTCGGATCCCCGCTTGGTCAGGACCCCGCTCGGTCGGATCCCCGCTTGGTCAGGACCCCGCTCGGTCAGATCCCCGCCGCCGTGGAGAGATCCGTTGTGAGTGTCGCCAGCACCCGGTCCGCCGTCGTACGGGCTGTGGTGAGCGCGTCCGCCCCCGGGACGTCGATCACCACCTCCAGGTAGCACTTCAGCTTCGGCTCGGTGCCGCTCGGGCGGACGATCACGCGGGCCGAGCGGACGGTTCCGTCGCCGGAGAGGTGGTAGCGCAGCCCGTCCGTCGGGGGGAGGCTCCCGCTGCCCCGCGACAGGTCCTCCGTGGACATGACCTCCAGGCCCGCGAGCTCGGTCGGCGGCTGTTCGCGCAGCCGCTTCATCGCCGTGCCGATCAGGGACAGGTCCTCGACGCGTACGGACAGCTGGTCGGTGGCGTGCAGACCGTGGGCCACGGCGATGTCGTCCAGCAGGTCCGAGAGGGTACGGCCCTGCTCCTTGAGCTCGGACGTCAGCTCGGCGACCAGCAGCGCCGCCGTGATGCCGTCCTTGTCGCGGACGCCCCCCGGGTCCACGCAGTACCCCAGCGCCTCCTCGTAGGCGTAGCGCAGCCCGTCCACGCGCGCCAGCCACTTGAAGCCGGTCAGCGTCTCCTCGTACGGCAGGTGGGCGTCCTCCGCGATCCGGGAGAGCAGGGACGAGGAGACGATCGTCGTCGCGAACGTGCCGCGGGCCCGCTTGTGGACGAGGTGGGTCGCGAGGAGGGCCCCTACCTCGTCCCCGCGGAGCATGCGCCACCCCGCGTCGGTGGTCGCGGTGGCGCCCACGGAGGCCGTCGGTACGGCTACCGCACAGCGGTCGGCGTCCGGGTCGTTGGCGATGATGATGTCCACGCCGTCGCCGTCGGCGTCCCGCGCCAGCTCGCGGGCGGTCGCGAACGCCAGGTCCATCGCGCCCGGCTCCTCCGGGTTGGGGAACGCGACCGTCGGGAAGGCCGGGTCCGGCTCGGCCTGCTCGGCGACCACCGTGGGGGGCGGGAAGCCGGCGCGGGCGAAGGCGGCGGTGAGGGTGTCGCGGCCGACGCCGTGCATCGGGGTGTAGACGACATGGGCGTTGCGCGGCGAGCCGGGGGTGAGGACGGCGTCGGTGCGGGCCAGGTACGCGTCGAGGATGCCGTCGTCCAGGGTCTCCCAGCCGGTGTCCGGGCGGGGAACGTCGTTCAGGCTGCCGACCGCGGCGATCTCGGCGGCGATCTCGGCGTCGGCGGGCGGAACGATCTGGGAGCCGTCGCCCAGGTAGACCTTGTAGCCGTTGTCGCGCGGCGGGTTGTGGCTCGCCGTGACCTCGATGCCCGCGACGGCGCCGAGGTGGCGGATCGCGAAGGCGAGGACGGGGGTGGGGAGGGGCCGGGGGAGCAGGGCCGCGCGGAAGCCGACGCCGGTCATGACGGCGGCGGTGTCGCGGGCGAAGTCGGCGCTCTTGTAGCGGGCGTCGTAGCCGATGACGACGAGGCCGCCCCGGGTGTCGTCCTGCTGGGCGAGGTAGGCGGCGAGACCGGCGGCGGCGCGGATGACGACGGCGCGATTCATGCGCATGGGGCCGGCGCCGAGCTCACCGCGGAGGCCGGCGGTGCCGAACTGAAGGGTGCCGGAGAACCGCTCGGCGAGCTCGTCGAGCGCCTCGGCGTCGAGCAGGGCGCGGAGCTCGTCGCGAGTCTCGGGGTCGGGGTCCTCGGCGAGCCAGGTGCGGGCCTGGGAGATGAGGTCGGGCTCCATGGTGGCCTCCTGGGGGTGGCTGCGGTCGCTGGGGTGGCTGCGGTGGCTGCGGTGGCTGCCGGGTGCGGGTGGGGTGGGGGTGCGCTGTCGGTTGGTACGGGGTGCGGGTGCGGGGCGGCCTCCGGGGCGGGGGCCTGGACCGTATCTTCACGGCGGCTCGGCGACGAACGCGCAGCGCCGCGCCCTCCGCCCGGTGCCGCGGAGCGTGAGGTGGGCCGGAGATCGGCGCCACAAATACACGTCAGCGTCCACGCCCCCCACCCTGCACCCCCGCCCCCTCCCGTATCGTCGGCGGCCTCCGGGCCGGTGGCCAGGCCCCGCCAGGTCCGGGACTCGGCGGGTGGGCGGCCTCCGGCTGGGGGTCTGGGCCCCTGCCTCCGGCCCGTCGCCCCGGCCCGGTGCACGGTTCCCTGGTGGCCTCTGTGGTCCGGGGATCGCCCGCATTCCAGCCCGTCCGGCGATTGAGGGCAGGCCCGCAGGGCATCGGGATGCCCGAACACCCAGCCTCTCCGGCGCTTGGGGGCCCTGCCCCCGCAGGCGCCCACGGCCCGCGCACTGTTCAGTTGGCGGCCACCCCCTGGGTACCCGCGCAGGACGGGGTGATGCCGTCAGGGGGCCCGCCCCCACGGGCGGGCCCTTGGTCACAGGCGGTCGAGGACCTGCGCGAGGAGGCTGCCCATCCGCGCGGCGGAGTCGCGCCCGGCCTGCAGGACCTCTTCGTGGTTGAGGGGCTCGCCGGTCATTCCGGCGGCGAGGTTGGTGACGAGCGAGATGCCCAGGACCTCGGCGCCCGCCTCACGGGCGGCGATGGCCTCCAGGGTGGTGGACATGCCGACGAGGTCGGCCCCGAGGGTACGGACCATGTTGATCTCGGCCGGCGTCTCGTAGTGCGGGCCGGGGAACTGGGCGTAGACGCCTTCTTCCAGGGTCGCGTCGATCTGCTGGCAGAGGGCCCGAAGCCGGGGTGAGTAGAGGTCGGTGAGGTCGACGAAGTTGGCGCCGACGATGGGGGAGGTGGCCGTGAGGTTGATGTGGTCGCTGATCAGCACCGGCTGGCCGGGCCGCATGCCTTCGCGGAGGCCGCCGCAGCCGTTGGTGAGGACGATGGTCTTGCAGCCGGCGGCGACGGCGGTGCGGACGCCGTGGGCGACGGCGGCGACGCCGCGGCCTTCGTAGTAGTGCGTACGGCCGAGGAAGACCAGCGCTCGCTTGTCGTTGCTCTTGTACGAGCGGATCTTGCCGGCGTGGCCCTCGACGGCGGGCGGCGGGAAGCCGGGCAGCTCGGTGACGGGGAACTCGTGTTCCGGGGTTCCGAGGGCGTCGGTGGCGGGGACCCAGCCGGAGCCCAGGACCACGGCGACGTCATGGGTCTCCGCACCGGTCAGCTCGCGCAGGCGCGTGGCGGCGGCGTCGGCGGCGGCGTGGGGGTCGCCCTGGTTGTCCCAAGTAACTGATGCGTTCACGCGCACGAGGGTAGCCGGAAACGGCCTACGCGCGTAGACGGACCCGGTCGGCGGTGTTCGGATCGTTGTGATTCGGCCGGCGCTAGCAGGGGCGTTTGCGCAGTTCCATGACGTAGTCGTGGGGCGCCCCGGCGGATTCGGCGGCGTCGGCGATCTCGCCGAGGTAGCGGGCGGAGGGGAGGCCGCCCTCGTAGCCGTTGAGGACGTAGAGCCAGGCCGGCTCCTCGCCGTCCAGAGTGTGGACGCGGATCCGCATCCGGCGGTATATGTCGAGCCCGACGCCCTCCCACCGGTCCATGGAGTCCTCGTCCATGGGGGCGATGTCGTAGAGGGCGACGAAGACCTGGGAGCGCGGGGCCTCCACGATGGTGGCGAGGGCTCCCTCCCAGCCCATCTGCTCGCCGCCGAAGGTGAGGCGCCAGCCGGTGATCCAGCCCGTGCCGCGCAGCGGTGAGTGCGGTGCGCGGCGGGACATCAGCCGCGCGTCGAGGTTGCCGGCGTACGCGGCGTAGAGCGACATGGATCAGAGGGTACGGGAGAGGGGTGGAGCGACCCCGGGGGTGGCGTCCCGAACCCCCGGGGGAAGGGTATCCGTCC
Organism: Streptomyces sp. NPDC005266; assembly: GCF_040607655.1. Lineage (NCBI taxonomy): Bacteria > Bacillati > Actinomycetota > Actinomycetes > Kitasatosporales > Streptomycetaceae > Streptomyces > Streptomyces sp. NPDC005266. The sequence goes on along the minus strand of NZ_JBEXHC010000007.1, from coordinate 5,218 downwards.
GGTGCGGGACAATGGAGCATGTGACTCGGATCGTGATCATTGGTGGCGGACCCGGCGGCTATGAGGCGGCGCTGGTCGCCGCGCAGCTCGGCGCGGAGGTGACCGTCGTCGACACCGACGGTCTGGGCGGGGCGTCGGTGCTCACCGACTGTGTGCCGTCGAAGACGTTGATCGCCACCGCGGAGGTGATGACGACGTTCGACTCTTCGTACGAGGAGTTGGGGATCATTGTCGCCGATGACACTCCGCCGCTGGAGCAGGCGGCCCAGGTGGTGGGCGTGGACCTGGGCAAGGTCAACCGCCGGGTGAAGCGGCTCGCGCTGGCGCAGTCGCATGACATCACTGCCTCGGTGACGCGCGCCGGCGGCCGGGTGATGCGCGGGCACGGGCGGCTGGAGCCGTCGCAGGCGCCGGACGGGTCGCGGAAGGTGATCGTCCGGGCAGTGGACGGGACCGAGGAGACGCTGGTCGCGGACGCGGTGCTGGTGGCGACCGGCGCCCATCCGCGGGAGATCCCGGACGCGCTGCCGGACGGTGAGCGGATCCTGAACTGGACGCAGGTGTACGACCTCGACGAGCTCCCCGAGGAGCTGATCGTGGTCGGCTCCGGTGTCACGGGCGCGGAGTTCGCGGGCGCGTATCAGGCGCTGGGGTCGAAGGTCACGCTGGTGTCGAGCCGGGACCGGGTGCTGCCGGGTGAGGACCCGGACGCGGCGGCTGTGCTGGAAGACGTCTTCCGGCGGCGGGGCATGAATGTGATGTCCCGGTCGCGGGCGGCGGCCGTCAAGCGAGTCCCCGGACCCGCATCGGAACAGGGACCCTCCTCGCCGAAGGCGGGCGAGGAGGGACGGGTGGGCGACCGGGTGGAGGTCACGCTGTCCGACGGGCGGGTCATCACCGGCAGCCACTGTCTGATGGCGGTCGGCTCGATCCCGAACACGGAGGGCATCGGTCTGGAGGAGGCCGGGGTCAGGCTCAGGGAGTCGGGGCACATCATCGCCGACAAGGTGTCGCGCACCAGCGCGCCGGGCGTCTACGCGGCCGGTGACTGCACCGGGGTGTTCGCGCTGGCGTCGGTGGCGGCGATGCAGGGCCGGATCGCGATGTACCACTTCCTCGGTGACGCGGTCACCCCGCTGAATCTGAAGACGGTGTCCGCGAACGTCTTCACGGATCCGGAGATCGCCACGGTCGGCTACTCCCAGGCCGACGTGGACTGCGGGAAGATCGACGCCCGGGTGGTGAAGCTGCCGCTGCTGCGCAACCCGCGGGCGAAGATGCAGGGCATCCGGGACGGCTTTGTGAAGATCTTCTGCCGCCCGGGCACCGGCATCGTGGTCGGCGGCGTCGTGGTCGCGCCGCGGGCGAGCGAGCTCATCCACCCCATCTCGATCGCGGTGGACAACAACCTGACGGTCGAGCAGATCGCCAAGGCGTTCACCGTCTACCCGTCGCTGTCCGGGTCGATCGCCGAGGTGGCGCGGCAGTTGCACACCCGGAAGATCCAGGAAGAGGCGTAGGTCTGCCCTTATAGCAGCTTGCGGCCTCGCAGATGAACAACTTCTGCTAATTAGTGCAAGCTGCTGAAAACAGACAGTCGTTGCCGTTACTGTCAGTTTCGTGTTCGCTGCTGAACGTCGTCAATTGATCCTTGAAATGGTGCGTGCGAACGGAGCCGTGTCGCTCCGGGAGCTCGCCCGTGTCGTCCAGACCTCCGAAGTGACCGTACGGCGTGATGTGCGGGCGCTGGAGGCAGAAGGACTGCTCGACCGCCGGCACGGCGGTGCGGTGCTGCCGGGCGGATTCACCAGGGAGTCCGGCTTCCCGCAGAAATCCCATCTAGCGACCGCCGAGAAGACGGCCATCGCCGATCTCGCGGCCGGTTTCGTCGACGAGGGCGAGGCCGTCGTGGTCGGCGCCGGGACGACCACGCAGGAGCTGGCCCGCCGGCTCGCGCGGGTCCCGGGGCTGACGGTGGTCACCAATTCCCTGCTGGTCGCACAGGCGTTGGCCCATGCCAACCGGGTCGAAGTCGTGATGACCGGCGGCACTCTGCGCGGCTCCAACTACGCCCTGGTCGGCAGCGGCGCCGAGCAGTCCCTGCAGGGGCTGCGCGTCTCGCGCGCCTTCCTGTCCGGCAGTGGGCTGACCGCCGAGCGCGGGCTGTCCACGTCCAACATGCTCTCGGCCAGCGTCGACCGGGCGCTGGTCCAGGCCGCGGCGGAGGTGGTCGTGCTCGCCGACCATACGAAGCTGGGCACCGACACCATGTTCCAGACGGTGCCCACCGATGTGATCACCCGGCTGGTCACCGATGAGCCGCCCGCCCATGACGACCGTGCCCTGACCGAGCTCCAGGCCCTCGCGGACCAAGGGGTTCAGATCGCCGTGGCCGGGCCGGGCGCGGGGTCCGGCCCGGCCGGCGGCGAGGCCGGCTCGGCGGGGCGGCAGGCGGGGCGGCTCGGCCCGCCCCAGCCGCGCGGCAGCGAGGAGGGACTGCCACTGCCGGGGCCGCGCCGTAACCATCCGCATCCGCCCGGCCCCGGCACCGCCCAGCTGCGCGGCGCGGCGCCGCTGACGGAGCAACAGCCGGGCCGGGTGGCGGATCTGGCGCCACGCCGCCGCTGACAGGGCGTGCGGGCGCGGGAAGCGGCCCTCGGGCCGGTGGGCCGTGCGGTCGGTGGGTCGCACCGTGCGGTCGGTCGGCCGTGCCGTGCGGCCCGTGGGTCAGCGGGCCTTGAGTCCGGTGAAGGTCAGGGCGAGCAGCCGGTCGGCCAGCTCCGGGTCGTCCGGCGACTGCTCCACGGCCAGCGCGATCGCGTTGGTCAGCTGCATCAGATCGGCGATGACCACATCGGGCCGCACCGCCCCGGCCCGCTGAGCGCGGGCGAGCAGCTCGCTGCCCGCCTCGCGCAGCGGCAGACCGCAGCCGCGGGACAGCTCGGAGCTCTCGTCCGCCGAGCACGCCATCAGGGCCTGGGCGAGCCCCCGGTACGTACTCGCGTGGTGGACGATCGCCCGCAGCCAGTCGACCAGCGCATGACACGGCTGCGGTGCCTTGGCCAGCTCGCGCGAGTGCGCCAGCAGGGCGCACATCTCGCCCTGGAAGACCGCGCCCATCAGCGCGGTGCGGTTGGGGAAGTGCCGGTAGAGCGTGCCGATGCCGACGCCAGCGCGGCGCGCGATGTCCTCCAGCGAGGCGTCGGTGCCGTGCTGGGTGAAGGCCGTACGGGCCTCCGCCAGCAGCCGCTCGTAGTTGCGGCGCGCGTCGGCGCGCATGGGGCGCGGTGGCGTCTGCGCCGTGGCTGTCTCGATCGCCATCGCGGTCCTCCCTGTCGTGCCCGGCCGTACCTGCCTGTAGGTCAAGCATGCCATTACGTGACCGGGGGGTGTCCTGGGCGGTCTCCGGGCGGCTGGATGTCGGGACGGTAGCGAAGGGGGTAACGACAGGCGCGATTCAGGGAACGGAACGGAAAACAACGTCCTTGCCGGGCAACGCCGTTTCACGCAATCGCCATCCAACACGGCGCAGGCACCGTGCGTTGCGGTGTGCCCGGGAGTGGAAGAACCAATGGGACTGACCAGTCGATCGCTCGAGTATGTGATGATCGCCGTCGCCGTGGTGTGCGTGGCGCTCACGGCCTGGCTGTGGCCGCGCTTCGCCGGTCGCACCGTGCGGGCCTGGCTGGGCCGGCTCGGCTCCCTCGCCGTGACGCAGGGCGCGATCGTCGCCGCGCTGGCCCTCGCGGTCAATGCCAACTTCCAGTTCTACGGGTCCTGGGACGAGCTGCTGGGCGGGGGCGAGGAGGCTCCCGCCGCCCTCTCCGACCTGGGCGGCGGCGGAGCGCAGGCGGCGAACGTGTCGGGCGGGCTGGTGCAGTCCGCGCCGCCGCAGGGGCTGGACAAGGTGCGCGGGCTGCCCAGTGGCCGCCCCGAGACGGCCGGGAAGGTCGAGTCCGTACGGATCCTGGGCCGCCGCAGCCAGGTGGCCAACCCCGCTTACGTCTATCTGCCGCCGCAGTACTTCCAGCGCCAGTACGGCCGGCAGCGCTTCCCGGTCATCGTGGCGATCAGCGGCTACCCCGGCGGGTCCTATCTGCTGGCGCAGCATCTGCGGGTGCCCCGGACCGCCGGCGGGCTGATCCGCACCGGGGCGACGCAGCCCTCGATCATCGTGATGGTGCGTCCCACCATCGCCCCGCCGCGCGACACCGAGTGCGTGGACGTCCCCGGTGGGCCGCAGGCCGAGACGTACTTCGCCCGGGACCTCCCCGAGGCGCTGGAGAACCATTACCGGGTGGGCCACGACCCCAGCGCCTGGGGGGTGCTGGGCTACTCCTCGGGCGGCACCTGCGCCCTCCAGCTGACCCTGCGCCATCCGCGGGTCTACAGCGCCGCGGCGGCCCTGTCGCCCGACTACCGGGTGGTCAACGACCCGACCACCGGCGATCTGTTCGGCGGCGGTCCGGAGGGGGAGCGCAGGAAGCGGGAGCACGATCTGATGTGGCGGCTGCGGAACCTGCCCCAGCCGCAGGTGTCGGTGCTGGTGGCCTCCAGCCGTCACGGCGAGTCGGACTACGGTGCCACCCGGGCGTTCCTGGGCGCGGTCCGGCCGCCGATGAGCGCGGAGTCGATCATCCTGGACAAGGGCAGTCACAACTTCCGTACCTGGCGGCGTGAGCTGCCCGCGGCCCTGCGGTGGATGAGCGGCCGACTGACCTTCCCGCAGGACGTGGTGAGGGGCCGCTGAGGCGAGCCGACGCGACGCGGCGGGGCCCCGGCCGGATCGTCCCGCCGGGGCCCCGCCGCATGCGGTGGTGGAGCGTCAGTCCTTGATCTCGCAGATGACCGCGCCGGAGGTGAGGGAGGCACCGACCTCGGCCGTCAGGCCCTTGATGGTGCCCGCGCGGTGGGCGTTGAGCGGCTGTTCCATCTTCATGGCCTCCAGGACGACGATGAGGTCGCCCTCGGCCACGGTGTCGCCCTCGGAGACGGCGACCTTGACGATGGTGCCCTGCATCGGGGAGGCCAGAGCGTCACCGGAGGCGGCGGAGCCGGACTTCTTGGATGCCTTGCGCTTGGGCTTCTTCGAGGCGGCAGCCGGTGCGGCGGCCACTCCCAGCGAGGCGGGGAGGGAGACCTCCAGGCGCTTTCCGCCGACCTCGACGACGACGGTCTCGCGGGCGCCGGTGTCTTCGGCTTCGTCGGCGCCGGTGGG
>NZ_JBEXHC010000006.1:216159-429478 GCF_040607655.1 Streptomyces sp. NPDC005266 | reverse complement strand
GAAGGGCCAATCCTTCATCGGTCACGCAGCACTACTTCAAGAAACTCGTCCTACATCGAGTTCCCCTCTGCATTCAGGACACACTGGAACAAGATTGAGCACCGGCTGTTCTCGCACATCACCATGAACTGGCGTGGCAGGCCACTGACCAGCCACGAGGTCGTCCTCAACACGATCGCCGCGACCACCACTCGGACCGGGCTGCGGGTCGAAGCCGCCCTGGACCAGGACTCCTACCCGACCGGCATCGCGGTCAGCCGCGACCAGGTGCAGGCCCTGCCGATCACCGCACACGCCGACCACGGCCAGTGGAACTACAGCATCGCCCCGACCGGCGACGCCGCCCCCGCACCGCGCTCCGACGAACGGGCCGCAGCGCGCACACAAACCCTGCACATGCTCGCCGACCCCCGCCTGACCGGCATGACCGCCAACGAACTCGGCGCACTGGGAGCCCGGTTGGCCCCGGACCAGCAAGCACGGGCTGAACAGCACCGCTACGTACTGCGCGGCGGGCGGCGCGTCGCGACCACCGGCCGCAGCCGATCGCTGCTGTCGGACGCGGACGAGGTCCTGATCACCGTCATCTACCTCCGGCAGGTCTGCCCGCAGAAGGTGCTGTGCGACCTGCTCGGGATCAACCCGGTCACCATCGGCCAGGCCATCAAGGCAACCCGGCAGCTACTGGACGAACACAAGATCAGCATCACGCCGACCGTCGTGCGCTACTTCACCCGCGCCGACGACCTCCGCACCTGGGCCACCGGCGCCGACCCGGCCGAGCACGCCCCAAAGACCCAGACCCGCCAGGCGATGACGGACCCGACATTGACCGGCATGAGCCGCGAAGCACTGAACGCCCTGCTCGAAGAGCTGATCGTGCCCTACGCCGCCGCGATCGAACAGCGCCGTCACCGCCAGCGCGGCGGCGACCGGCGCCTGGGCACCCGCGCAGGCGTCTTCCGCCAGAAGCTCACCGACGGTGACCGGATTCTCGCCACGATCCTCTACCGGCGCCGCATCTGCGGCCTCAACTCCCTCGCCGAGCTCTTCGGCGTCTGCCGCAGCACTCTGTGGAACGCGATCAACGACGTCCTGCCGATCCTCGACGCCTACTGCCTCACCATCACCCCCTCCGAACACCGGCACACCACAGCAGCCGACCTCCTCAACTCGGTCCACGAGCCGCATACGGAAGATCACAGAGACAAGCGCGGATAACCACCATGTTGATTTTTGACGGCTTCACCTGCTGCGGAACTCCTTCCGCTATGCCGCCCGGCAGGACTGGGACAAGATCACCCGCCTCCTCAAGCCCGTCTACACCGCCCCCACCGAGGAGGCCGCCCTGGACCGGTTCGCCGAGTTCGCCGACGCCTGGGGCCGGAAGTATCCGGCGATCGTGAAACTGTGGGAGAACGCCTGGGAGGAGTTCCCCCCCTTCCTGCGGTTCGACACCGAGATCCGCCGCATCGTCTGCACCACCAACGCGATCGAGTCCGTCAACGCGCGCATTCGCCGGGCGGTCAAGGCCCGCGGCCACTTCCCCAACGAGCAAGCCGCCCTGAAGTGTATCTACATGGCGATCCTGTCCCTCGACCCCACCGGCAAGGGCCAAGCCCGCTGGACCATGCGCTGGAAGACCGCACTCAACGCCTTCGACATCATCTTCGACGGACGCCTCTCCGCAGCCCGTCAATAGCCCCAACTACCCCAGTTACACCGCTCGTTTGACAGACCCCCGCACTCCGACCACAGTTGCCCGGCTGCATGGGCACCGTCTACGACGGCGCCTTTCGGGGAGTCCACCGCGGCAGCTTCGCCCGCCTCGGCCTTCTCGTGATCAACAAGCAGCACGGGTCGGTCAAGCCTCGCGCCTACGAACTCCTACGCTACGGACGCTGCCGCCACGATCTGTGGTGTGACCAAGGCCGCATCGCTGAGCGCATCCTGCTGGACGACGGAACGAGTGCCCTTGTCCCGGCTCCCGTTTCGCGTATCGAACACCGCAAAGGCCAGGCCAAGAGCCGCTGGTATCACCTGCTACGTATCCCTTGCCGCCACGGTGAGCACACTCACCGAGTCCAAGTCGGCATCACCACCACACCCGACGACCGATCAGCCTGGGATCGCTCGACCGGCAAACGGCGGCTCAGCGATGTCGAGCGTGACTTCCATCGTGCCGAATACCTTCAGCAGATCCCTGAACAGACGCTCGCCCACTAGCTGGTCTACCCCTACCGAAGCGACTCTGAATCCGTCCACAGCCAATTCGACCGAAGCTTGTGGAACCAGCGCATGATCTCCTACGGCCTCGAACGCCAAAGAGTCTTCGTCCTCGGCTTCGCGCTCGCTCAGAACGCCACAAGCCGACGCGTCCACAGCGAACGGCACACCACCGCGCAGGACGATCGGGCCGGAATCGCCATGTCCGGTAAGGCGACATGATCAGCCATGCAGGAACGTCTGGCTTCGACATCGTTGCCTGGTCACACCCGCCAAGTGAGTCCGGCCCCAGCTCCGGCAGGCCGGTCGGCGTGCCGAGCGGGGCCGCGACCCCCGTCGAGCAGGGCCGGGACGAGCAGCAAAGCGCCGGACCGTTTCCTGTCCTGGGGTGCAGCAGGCGCATCCCGGTCGGCATCCGCAGGCGTCCCCGCCCTGAGGCGGGAGATTGCCTGCGGTGGCAGGCGGGACGGCGCAACAGCCTTCCCGGCGCCCTGTACCCGGGAGACGCCGGCGGAACGCGTGCACGCATCGTGGGCCAACACGCCGCAGGACCTTGGGCTCACAGTCTGGAAGAAGAGTGTCCAGGATCACCGGGATATGTCACCAGTCTCCTCTCCCTGAGTCGCCGGCGGTTCGAGTCGGTACCCGTGTCCGCGCAGTGTCGTGAACTCGGGCAGTGCGAGAGGGGCGGCCGAGGAGGCCGCGGCCGCGTGCAGTCGGCGACGCAGGGAGGACATGGTGACGTCCAGGGTTTTCGTTGGGCCGAACCAGTTTTCGTCCCACACCCGCGCCATGAGCGTCTCCCGGGAAACCGCCTGCCCCGGGTGTTTGACGAGGACGGCCAGGAGTTCGAACTCTTTCGGGCGCAGTTCGACCTCGCGGTCACCGAGCCGGCAGCGGCGTGCTGTGATGTCCACGGTCAGGTCGCCGATGCGGACCGGTTCACTCGGTCCGGGCGGGCCGGCCGGGCGGCGGCGCAGGTGGGCCCGGAGCCGGGCGAGCAGCACGGTCAGGGAGAAGGGTTTGACCAGGTAGTCGTCCGCGCCCGCGTCCAGGCCCACGATCACGTCGATCTCCTCGCTCCGCGCGGTCAGGATGAGGATGAGGACGTCGGGGAGCGCCTCGCGCAGTTGCCGGGCGACGTCGATGCCGTCCATGTCGGGGAGGCCGAGGTCGAGGAGGACGACGTCTGTGGGGAGCCGACGAGCCTCGACCAGTCCGGAGCCGCCCGTGCGGGTCCGGGTCACGGCGTAGCCGTTGGACCGCAGCCCTGCCTCCACGTGCCGTCCGATGACGTCGTCGTCCTCGATGACCAGTACGGATACCGCGTTCTTGGCATCTGTCGTCCGCATGCTCCGCATCGTAGGTCCGTTCGCCGCCCGGGACGCGCGGACGGGCCGTCTCAGAGTTCACGCAGCTCTTCCACGGCCGGCCGGGCGGATCTGCGGACTCCGCTCAGCGCCGCGCCGACGATGGCCGCGAGGGCCGCCGCCAGAGTCAGGGCCAGATACGACCAGGGCACGGCCACGGCTTCCGGTGGCGGATCGAAGACGCCGGTGAGCACCTTGACGAGCATCTGTGTCAGGGCCCAGCCGATGAGCGCGCCTCCGGCCAGGCCCGCAGCGGTGAGCGTGGCGGCCTCGCTGAGGACCAGTCCCCTGAGCTGCCGCCGCGTGGCGCCGAGGACGGTGGCGATGGCGAAGGTGCGGCGCCGTTCGGCGAGGCCGAGGGCCAGGACGATGCCACCCGCGCCGGCTGCCAGCAGGACCGCGAAGGCGAGTTCGATCCGGGTGAGCCCGGACAGGTCCACGGAGGTGAGGCTGGACCCGACCTGGGACCGGGTCTGGGTGATGTCGGTGACCTTCGCGGAGGTGCCGAGCTGGTGGCGCAGCCGCGCGGCGACGGCCTTCTGGTTGCCGCCTCCGGTGTCGACCAGGAAGGTGCCGACCGCGTCGCTGCCGGTGGTCTTGGCGATGTAGCCGGCGTTGGCGACGAAGAAGCTGTCGCGCGGTGCGGTGGGGAATTCCTTGACGACGCCGGCGTAGTGGAACGGCACAGTGCGGAACGTCTTGGTGTGGGCGTCTTGCAGCCGCAGCTTGAGTGTGTCGCCGGGGGCCAGTTGGAAGTCCTTGACGGTCTCTTCGCTGACCAGGAGGGAGTCCGGCCGGGCGGCCAGTTTGGACATCAGGCTCTTGGCGGTGCCGCCGGCGAAGTAGGCGTTTTGCAGGGAGGTGGCGGAGGTGACGGTGGAGGGCCGGACCCCGTACAAGTCCTGCAGATCAGCTCCGACGTAGGCGAACCGGTGCTGAAGCGGTTCCACGTGGCGCACCCCGGGGATCGCCGCCAGAGGGTTGGCCGCGCTGGGTCCGGTGCGGGAGCCCGGTGACTGGGTCACCGTCACATCGGCGCCGTTGGTGAGCCGGGCGTCGACCTCGGCCTGCTGCCGGTAGGTGGAGTTGAACGCCGCGGTGGACACGGCGAAGGACAGGGCCAGCGCGAGCAGCACAATGGCCCGGGCCAGTGGGCGACGCTGCCGGGACAGACTCGCCGCGGTGGTTCCGGCCATGGCACCGGTCAGTGGCCGGACCAGCCGGGCGAGCGGACGCCGCCCGTGGGCCAGGGCGAGCGTCACCAGCCGCCACAGCAGAAGGGCGGAGCCGAGCCAGAGCAGGGCCGGCCCCAGGAAGGCCCAGTACGACACGGAGATGGTGGGGACGCCTTCCGGCGCCAGGACCAGGGAGTAGTTGTTGGAGCTGGATGCGCGGAAGACGAAGTAGGACACGGCCAGCAGGATGAGGTCCGGGTAGAACTTCATCCAGCGCGGTGTGCCCGCCCGGCCCACCACCCGGCGGGCCTCGGTGACGGTGCCCTGCCGCAGATCGCGCACCGCGGGCACCAGGACGGCCGCCGCGGCGATGACCAGCCCCAGCAGCAGGGCGAGCGCGAACCAGCCGGCCGCCGATGCCGCGGTGGAGCCGAAGGACGCCGTACCGAAAGCGGCTCGGCCCACGCCCGCGGCGATACCGATGCCCAGTAGGCCCCCGACCACGCCGACGGCGGCCGCCTCGGTCACCGCGAGACCGACGACCTTGCGGGAGCCGAGCCCCCGGGTGCGCAGCAGGGCCTGCTCGCGCCGTCGCCGGTCGGCTCCGGCTCCGGCCACCGTCGCGGTCAGCAGGGCGGCCAGCACCGCACCGGGCACGCCGAGGAAGAGGAAGAGGATCTGGGCGTAGAGGGCGTCCTGGCGTGCGCTGTCGAGCGCGGCGCCGAGGTTGTCGCCGACCAGCCCGCCACCGGCGGTGCGCGCCTCGGTGTTGTGCGCGGCACCGGTCACCGCGGTGTACGCGGCGGCGGGGTCGGCGGGCAGCCGGGCGTCCCGGGCGACATGGATCTGTGTGGTGACCGCCGCTGGATCGGCGGCCTTGATGGGCGCCGTGGTCCTGGTGAACTGTGCGGCGGGCAGCAGGATGACATTGTCGGGTGGCGCGGTGGGCTGGGTCTGGGGTGGGGCGCCGACCTTCTGGAAGAGGGAATCGGCCTGGGGCAGGTCGACCACCCCGCCCACCTTCACATGTGCCGGACCGCCTCCCGGGCGGCCGATGGTGATGGTGTCCCCGGGGGCGACATGCAGATTGGCCGCGGTCTGCTGGGCGATGAGCACCCCGGAGGCGCTGCCCGTGAGCTGCCGTATCTCGCCGGGGAAGGCGGAGCGGTAGCCGGGTGGCAGGCCGAGCACGACCCCCGGGCCGGTGCTCTGAGTGGATCCGCCGGTCCTGGCGTGGAAGCCGGTGCTGTGCGCGAATCCGACGGGGAGCGCGGTGCGCGTCCCGGGCGCGGACCGTACGGTGTGCAGCACCGTGGCGGGCTTGGCGCCGGGCTGGACTTCGACCTGCCAGCCCACCGCGACCGAGCGCACGGCACGGTCGGTCATGGTCGACTTGGAGGCCGTCAGAAAGGAGCCGAGTGCGGCGACCAGCGCGACGGCCAGCGAGATACCGAGTGCGGCGGCGAGGAGCCGACCACTGCGGTGCCGGATGAGCCCGGACAGCCAGGTAATGATCACGACGTCTCTCCTTGTGCCGCGTTCGGCCGCGCCCGCGGCGCGGCCCGCGGTGCGGACACGGCCGGGGCGGGGACCGTGGTGGCCAGCCGCCCCTCATGCATGGGCCAGCGCTCGGTGAGGCGTTCGCCGACGGTGGGATCGTGAGTGGTCACCACGAGCGCGGCGCCCAGTTCGGCCGCGGTGTCCAGCAGGACGTCCATCACATGGCGGCCGGTCGCGCGGTCGAGCTGTCCGGTGGGTTCGTCGGCGAGGACCACCCTCGGGCGCAGCGCGAGCACCCTGGCCACCGCCACCCGCTGCGCCTGGCCGCCCGAGAGTTCCTCGGGCAGCTTGTCCGCAAGGTCTGCGACACCCACCGCATCGAGGGCGGAAAGCGCCTGCCGGCGGGCCTCGGGCTCCGCCGTGCCCGACAGGACCAGCGGCAGTGTCGCGTTCTCCACCACGTCGAGGGCCGGGATCAGGCTCGGGGACTGGAAGACGACGCCGATGTCCTGAGCCGTGGCAGGGCGGCCGAGGGCGGGCCAGCCGATCTTCCCGCTGGTGGGCCGCTCCAGTCCGGCCATCAGGTGCAGCAGCGTGGACTTGCCGGATCCGGAGGGGCCCATGATGGCGATGCGGTCGCCGGTCCGTACCTGGCAGGTCGCGCCGTGCACCGCCACGACGGCGTTCTCGCCCTGGCCGTAGGTGCGGGCGGCGTCGCGGCAGTCGACGAGGGTGTCGACGAGGGGGCCGGTGCCGGGGGCCTTCACGGCTGGATCCTTCCGTCGCGTAGGACGAGCACCCGGTCGGCGAAGCCGACGACCTGGGTGTTGTGGGTGACGACCAGCACTCCGCGGCCGGCGTCGGACCGGCTCCTGAGCAGGTCGAGCACGCGCTGCTCGGTCCGTCCGTCCAGCTCGCCGGTGGGTTCGTCGGCGAGAAGCACATCGGGGTCGTTGGCCAGGGCGACGGCCAGCCCTGCGCGGGCCAGTTCACCGCCGGCCAGTTCATGCGGCAGGGCGTGTGCCCGGCCGCTCAGGCCCACCCCGTCGAGCAGGGCGGCGATGTCGGACACGTCGCGGCGGCCGGCGGCGGCCTGGGCGATCCGGATGTTCTCGCGTACGTCCAGATGGGCGATGAGGTTGCCGGACTGCAGCAGGACACCGATGCGGCGGGCGCGCAGCCGGGCCCGCTGGGCCTCGGGGCGATGGCTGATCCGCTCCCCGCCGACGTGGACGTAGCCTCCGGCCGGTTCGTCCAGCCCGGCCAGGCATGCCAGCAGGGTGGACTTGCCCGAACCGGAGGGGCCGACGACGGCGACGGTCTCGCCGCGCTGGACGTGGAGGGACACCCCGCGCAGCGCGAGGGTCTCCTCCTCTCCGGTGCGGAAGAACCGATAGAGCTCCCTGGCGTCGAGGGCGGTCGCCCTGTCGGCCCGTGCGGCTGCCGTGGAGGCGGTGGTCATCACTGCCACCGGAGCGAATCGCTGACGATGCGCCAGGGGTCGACGTTGTCGGCGCCTACCGGGCCGGTCAGGGTCAGGACGAGCTGTCGGCCGTTGTGGAAGAACACGTACCGCTCCACCGAGTCCCGCACGCGCTTGCCCGTCACCTGGTTGGGGGGCGAGTCCGTCCGGTAGGTGATCCGGACGGCCGGCCCGGCCTTCCGGTGGACGGTGGTGACACCGCCGAGTGCGAAGTGCGGCGCCTGCTTGCGGAGGGCCGGAACCATGTGTGCCCTCACCGACTGGACGGTGGGCGCGGTCCCGGCGGAAGTCTGGGCGATCTCGACCTTGTTGAGCTTGTCGCTGAACGTGGTGGTCGCGTGGGTGGAGGAGCGGGCCCAGCCCTCGGGCACCTTGACCGTGAGCCCGCCGGCGGGCGGCCGGTAGGCGACGTACACCTGGTTGTCGGGAATATCGCCGGGCGGGTTGGACTCGGTGGGAGCCGGGCCGGTCCGCTGGGTGGACGACGACCCCGAAGAGGCCTTGGAACCGCTGTGAGAGCCCCCGCCGGAACCGGCGCAGCCCGCGACCACCGCGGTGGTCAGGGCGACGGCGGCGGGAACGGCGAGGATGGCTCGCTTGCTCATGTTGTCCTCCACATAGGCGAACCGTTGGTGTCTCCGACGCTAGGGAGGAGGCGGTAAACGCTCGCCACGACGAGGGTTAGACGACGGCAAAACCGGCCGGTGGCGTCCCTGTCTCGGCCTCACCGAGGGCGCCCACGCTCATGATGGGCGTATGAGACAGCGCGTGATGCGAGTGGCCGTGATGGCGGTGCTGGTGGCGCTCGTCCTCCTCGCCGCGCCGCTGGCGTTCGGGATCCAGACGTCCTTCTTCGCGGACGAGCGCGATGAGCTGGAGCGCGTGGCCCTGGCGGCCGCGGTCCATGTGCCCCCGCAGTTCGTGGCGGGCGACCATGTGGAACTGCCCGCCCATGAGCGGGGAACCGACGTCGGGGTGTACGACCTCTCCGGGCGGCTGCGCGACGGCAGCGGTCCCAGGAAGGCGGACGCGATCACCCGCCTGGCCCGGGGCGGGGCGGTGACGCGGGGGCGCGGCGATCACCAGATCGTGGTGGCCGTGCCCATCCCCTCCGGGGAGCAGGTGATCGGCGTGGTCCGCGCCTCGTCCGGGACACCGCAGATCTGGCATCGCGTCGCCCTGGCCTGGCTCGGCCTGGCCGGTGTCGCCCTGGTGGCGCTCATCACGGCCGTCGTGGTGGCACGTCGGCAGGCGCGCAGGCTCACCGCGCCGTTGGAGGCGCTCTCGGCGAAGGCCGGAGCGGTGGCGGAAGGGGACCTGACCGCGCGCGCCGAAAGCAGCGCGATCGCCGAGATCGACCAGGTGGCGCGTACCCAGAACACCATGGTCGAGCAACTGGCCCGATGGCTTGAGCACGAGCGCCACTTCACCTCCAACGCCTCCCATCAGCTCCGCACCCCGCTCGCCGGCCTGCAACTTGGTCTGGAGGCGGCCGCCGCCGGCCCCGGCACGGATCTGCGAGCGGCCGTGACGGAGGCCCTGGAGCAGGTCCGGCATCTTCAGCGGACTGTGGACGAGGTGCTCCGGCTGGCCAGGGCGACGCCACGCCCCGGCGTTCCCCCGACCGCCCGGCCCGCCGCCGAGGTGGTCGAGGGGGTGGAGCGCCGCTGGTACGGCACGTTCGCCGCTGAGGGCCGCCGTCTGGACTTCGGTGTCGAGCCCGGCGGGGAGGGTCTGCGGATCCCCGACCGCACCGCAGAGCAGATTCTGGACGTCCTGCTGGACAACGCCCTGCGCCATGGCCGCGGCACGGTCGAGGTCACGGTACGCGAGATGGGCGGCGCGGCCGCCGTGGATGTGTCCGATGAGGGCTCGCTGACGCTCGACCGGCGGGCCGTCTTCGAGCGGGGCACGACGACTTCCCGGTCCGGCAGCGGTATCGGCCTGACGCTGGCACGGGAGATGGCCGAGGCGGCGGGGGGCCGCCTCACGCTCGCCCGGGCGGCACCCACCACCTTCACCCTGTTGCTGCCGGCCATGGAGCCACCGCCGTCACCCGCCTGAGGCGGGCGGTGGCGTGACCGCCCGCCTCAGGCGACGCCCCTTTCTACTCCTTGCCCTGGAACTCGTGGTTCGTCTTGGCGGAGGGGTCGGCGTGGCCTCCGGGGCCGTCCGACTGGTTCTCGTGCTCTCCGTTCTCCTCGTGCTCCCCGTGTTCGTCGTCGCTCTTCGACGCACCGGACTGGTGCGCACCGGGGCCCGGCGGAGTGGGCTTCTGCACCGTGGTGGACACCGAGGACGCGGCATGAGCCGGCTCCGAGGACGCCATGGCGGCGCCCCCTCCGAGAACGGTCGCGACGACGGCGGCCGTGGACGCGGCGAGAAGTGCCGCCTTCCTGCGCGTATTCATGATCACCTTCACTTCCGGTTCCGCATGGACCGTCCATCCGGAACATGTGCATCCTGCGCCGCCGCGGCTGAGATGAAGCTGAGGGGAGGTGACGGGGGCCACGGAACCCCTCCCGGGATTCTCAGCAGCCTCTCAGCTTCCTTTCAGCCACGGCCACCTACTCTGAATATGGACATTCATGAACAAAGGGGAGGAAGGAGCGGGCGGCATGCGTGTCCTCGTCATCGAAGACCACCCCACCCTCGGGCGCGCCCTGACCCACGGGCTCTCGGCCGAGGGGTTCGCCGTGGACCTCGCCGCCGACGGAGAAGAAGGACTCTTCATGGCCGGCGACACCGGCTACGACGCCATCGTGCTGGACATCATGCTGCCCCGGGTCAACGGCTACGACGTATGCCGACGACTCCGGGCCGCGAAGAACTGGACCCCCATCCTGATGCTCACTGCCAAGGACGGTGAGTACGACGAGGCGGACGCCCTGGACATCGGAGCGGACGACTACCTCACCAAGCCGTTCTCCTACATCGTGCTGACCGCCCACCTCCACGCTCTGATGCGGCGAGGGCGGCGCCCCCGCCCCGCCGTACTGCGGGCCGGCGATCTCCTCCTGGACCCCGGGGCCCGCACATGCCGGCGCGACGGGGTCTCCATCGACCTGACCACGCGGGAGTTCTCGCTACTCGAATACCTGGTCCGCCATCAAGGACAGGTAGTGAGCAAGCAGGACCTCCTGGCCCACGTGTGGGCGGAGCCCTACGATCTGGACCCCAACGTCGTCGAGGTCTACATCGGCTATCTGCGCCGCAAGATCGACCAGCCCTTCGGGGCGCGATCCATCGAGACGGTCCGCGGGGCGGGATACCGCCTCGCCGGTGACGGCGGGTGAAACCGTGCGGGACCCCGCCGCGTCCGCGGCATCCCGCAAAGCCGAGGCGGCACCAGTCCCGCGATACCGGCTCTTCCGCGGGCACGGGTTCAGCCTGCGGATACGGCTGACGATCGCCGCCACCGTCGTCGCCGCGCTCGGCCTGTCCCTGGCGGCTGTCCTGCTCGTGGTCAGCCAACGCGCCTCGCTCACCCACAGCCTGGATGACAACGCCCGCCAGCGCGCGCTGATCATCGCCGCCGCTCTGGACAAAGGCCGGGCCGTCCAACCGCTCCCCGCCTCCGGCGCGGGCGACGACGCGGCCCAAGTGATCGACAGCCGTGGCCGTGTGATCGCGGCGTCGGCCAACGTAGCCGGAGAACCGGCGCTGTTCCACGCGAGCGCGGCCGCCCCGGGAAGCGAGCCATCGGTCCACACCGTTCGTGGCATTCCCCTGGGCAGCCAGGGAACGTACCGCGTCGCCGCCGTGTCGGCGGGGCCGGCGCATGCCCCTGAAACCGTGTACGTCGGCCTTGCCACGGCCCCGGTCGAACACAACGTCGCCCGGCTCACCGTCGAACTGGCCTTCGGCCTCCCGGTCCTTACGGCCCTGATCGCCGCCGCCGGATGGCACATCACCGGTCGTGCCCTGGGGCCGGTGGAGCGGCTGCGCGGCCAAGCAGCCGAGATCACCGCCACCGACCTGCACCGGCGACTCGACCTGCCGCCGCGTACGGATGAGATACAGCGCCTCGGCGCCACCCTCAACGATCTGCTCGCCAGGCTCGACGAAGCGACCACTCGGCAGCGGCAGTTCGTGGCGGACGCCGCGCATGAACTGCGCAGCCCGGTGGCTGCCGTGCGGGCGGAAATCGAGACCGCCACCCGGCACCCCCGCGCCGGCTTCTCGGCCCGGCTGCCCGAGTTGCTCGAGGAGACGGTACGGCTCGGCCGGCTCGTCGACGACCTCGTGCGGCTGGCCCGTCTGGACGCCGCCGCAGGCGTGCCGCGCGAGACGGAGATCGACTTGGACGACCTGGTACGGACAGAGGTCCGGCGGCTCCATTCCCGCCCCGGTGTGGCCGTCGCCTGCGCCCGCGTTCGCCCCGCACGCGTGCGCGGGGACCCGGACGCGCTGTCCCGAGCCATACGCAACCTGCTCGACAACGCCGTCCGGTACGCCCGCCACCACGTGGAGGTCAGCCTCGACGTCACGGAAAACGAGGCGGTCCTGTGCGTCCGCGATGACGGCGCCGGCATCCCGCCCGCCGACCGTGACCGGGTCTTCGACCGGTTCACCCGGCTGGATGACGCCCGCAGCCGGGACGCCGGCGGCTCCGGACTGGGACTGGCGATCGTGCGGGAGGTGGCCACTCATCACGGCGGCCGGGCATGTGTGGAGGACGGCGGTCCGGGAGCCTGGCTGACACTGCACCTGCCCCTTTCGTAAGGTTGGGGTGGTTTGCGTCATGTTCTGCCGTGGCCTGACTTCGCCGCAGCGAGCGTTGACGGCCCCCCTCTCCAGCGTGGAGAACATCAGCGGTTCGCCCATGCGGAAGGAACACGACCGCCGCCGCCGGACACTGTCGGAGGCGTATGTGGTCAGACCGGTTTGGGGCCGTCCGGGGCGGGCGGCGGATCGACGGACAAATCCGGCGAAGGCGCGGCGGGCAGGTGAACCACCAGGCGGGCTCCGCCGAGGCCGCCGTCGTCCGGGGCGGGGTCCTGGTCGGCGTAGGCGACGCCGCCATGGGCGGTGACGACCTTGCCGACGATGGCGAGGCCGAGGCCCGAGCCGCCGGCCTCCCGGGAGCGCGCCTCATCGAGACGGGTGAAACGCTGGAAGACCCGGGTCCGGTCCGCGGCCGGGATACCCGATCCGTCATCGCTGACGGTGAGTTCCACGGTGCTGCCGTTCTCGCCCAGGGTCACGCGGACGTGCCGTTCGGCATGGCGGCGGGCGTTGTCCAGGAGATTGCGCACGACACAGCGCAGCGCCTCGGCGTCGCCCCGTACGCGGCCGCCCGAGACCCGCCGGGCGTCGATCTCCGCCCGGGCCAGGGAGCGCTGCCGACGGATCTCGGCCAGCACCACCTCATCCAGGTCGATGACACGCGCGGCCTGTGATCGCGGCCGGGTGGGATCCTCGCTGCGGGCCAGCGCGAGGAGGCCCTCGACGAGGTCGTGCAGCCGCTCCATGTCTTCCAGCAGGGCGGCGGCCACCTGTGGGTCACGGTCCGGGTCGGGGTAACTGGACATGACCTCCAGCTGGGCGCGCAGCGCGGTCAGCGGGCTCCGCAGTTCATGCGCGGCGTCGGCGATGAAGCGGCGTTGCGCGACGGAGGCTTCGTCGAGGCGGGCGAGCATGTCGTTGAGGGTGACGCCCAATGCCTGGACCTCGTCCTGACAATCAGGCAGGTCCAGGCGGCGGTGCAGATCGGTCGCGGTGATGTCCGCGGCCTGGCCGCGCAGTGTTTCCACCGGGCGCAGAGTGCGGCCGGCCGTGAGCGAGATCGTCCACGCCACCAGCGCCGTCAGCGCGGGGACACCGATCACGAGGCCGGTGGTCAGGCTGGACAGTGTGTGCTCGGCCTGGGCCAGGGACACCGCCACGACGATGGTGGCGGGCCGGTCCCCGATACGGGTTGGCCGGGCCAGTACGCGGAAGTCCCCTCCGTCGCCGATCTTGAGGTCGTGGAGGGTCGTGGCATGGCCCGCGACGACCTGCGGGGGAAGGGGGTTCGGGAACCCGCTGGGGCTGCCCGGGCCCGTGTCGTAATCGGAACTGGCCCGTACCTTCCCCGAGGCGTCGAGCACCTCGACCACGTCGGCGTCCCCTCCGTTGGACGGGATGAGGGAACGCAACTGGTCGTGCCTGATGAGAGCCGAGACGTCGGACAGCCGCTGGCGCCCTGTGGTGTCCAGATCGCGCCACATCGAATACTTGAGGCCGAGCAGCAGCCCGAGACCGGCCGCGACCATCGCGATGGCGACGACCGTCGTGGCCCACATGGTCACCCGCGTACGCAGGCTCAGCTTTCTCGTCAGCCGTCGCACCCGGGCGAAGGCCAGGCGGTCGGCGAGAAGGCGCCGGGACACTCAGCCGCCCTTCCCGTCCAGCCGGTAGCCGACGCCCCGCACGGTCTCGATGGCGGACCGGCCGTACGGGGCGTCGATCTTGCGCCGGAGGTAGCCGACGTAGACCTCGACGATGTTCGGGTCGCCTTCGAACCACGCGTCCCAGACCTGAGCGAGCAGGTCGGTCTTGCTCACCACCGTGTCGGGGTGGCGCAACAGGAACTCCAGCAGTCCGAACTCGCGCGGCGTCAGGTCGAGGGTCTCCTCACCACGACCGCACCGGTGGGCGGCCGGATCCAGCCAGAGATCACCCGCACGGAGAATCGGCGGCCGCTGCGGGGCGCTGCGGCGCAGCAGCGCGCGGATCCGGGCCAGCAGCACCACGAAGGAGAAGGGCTTGGTCAGATAGTCGTCGGCACCCAGATCGAGCGCGTCCGCCTCGTCGTACTCCCCGTCCTTGGCCGTCAGGATCAGAACCGGAGTAGCGATCTCCGCGGCGCGCAGCGTGCGGCAGACGTCGTAGCCGTTACGACCCGGAAGCATCAGGTCGAGCACGATCACGGCGTAGTCGTGGTGCCTGACCAGACGGAGGGCCTTCTCACCGTCCTCGGCGATGTCGACGCCGAACCCCTCGGCGCGCAGCCCTCGATCCACCGCGGCGGCGATGTTCTGCTCGTCCTCGACCACCAGCACCCGCACGCGCATCACCTCGTGGCCGATCGGTCGGATCCGCCGGAAGGCTGATCCTCGCTTGCGAGTCTAGGGGCCGACGCGCTGGTCGGCCGCGCGCTCTCAGCGGGCTCTCAGGGTCTCCTCAGCGCTCACTCAGCGTTCTCAGTGTTCGCACAGTCCGTACGCGGCACAGTGGGAAGTGCCTGCTTACACCGCAGGCGTCGAGTTCAACGGACATGCCGTCAACCGACGAAAGGCGTCAACGTGGCTCCGACTTCCGCGCCGCAGCGAACGCATGAGCGCTCGCCCAGCACCGCGCCGAAGCCCGCCCCGCAAGTCTCCGAGCTCCGCGTCTCCCGCCCGGCTCCCGTCGGACGCTGGGCCCTGATCATCGCCGGGGGTTACGCGGCGGGTCTCACGGCCTCCGCCTTCGGCGTTCCCGCCCCCTACCTCCTGGCCTCGCTGCTGGCCGGCGCCGCCCTGGCGCTGTGCGGGGTGGTCCGCAACCGGCTGCCGGCGCCGGCGGGCCGCGCCTCACAGGCGCTGGTCGGCGCTCTCATGGGCAGCTACCTCACCCCGGCCGCCCTCGTCTCCGCCGCCCCCGTCGCCCTGCCTATGACCGTGGTCACCGCGGCCACCATCGCGCTGAGCATCGGGATCGCCTGGCTTCTGGCCCGCCGTGGCCGCATCAGTCGGCCCAGCGCCGTCCTCGGTATGGTGCCCGGCGGTTCCGCCGCGATCGTCACCTGTGCCGACGAGCTCAACGCCGACGTACGGCTCGTCGCGTTCACCCAGTACCTGCGCGTCGGCCTCGTCGCCATCACCGCCCCGCTGGCCGCCCACTGGATGACCTCCGGCCGGCCATCGGCCGCATCGGGCCACCCAGGCGGGGGCGGGATCACCGGAACCGGCCTCACGCACCTCGTGGCGGGGGCGGACCAGCTCAGCGGCCTGCTCGCCCTCGCGGCCGTCTGCGTCGCCGGCTCCTGGGCCGGCCGACGGCTGCGACTGCCCACACCCATGCTGATCGGCCCCATGCTGGTCGCCCTCGTCGCCACTCTCAGCGGCGCCGTGCCCGGCTTCGCGCCCGTGGGCGTGCTGCAGAACTTCGTCTTCGTCCTCGTCGGCCTGGACGTCGGCGTACGTTTCACCCGCCAGACGCTCCGCAGCATGCGGCGCCTGCTGCCGCCGATCCTGATCTGCATGACGGTCGTCTGCCTCGGCTGCGCCGGACTGGCGTGGGTCTTCGCCGGCCTGACCGGCACACCGTTCACCGACGCCTATCTCGCCACGACACCCGGAGGGATCAACGCGGTCCTCGCGACAGCCGTCTCCTCCCATGCGGACGTGGCCCTGGTCTCCACCGTCCAGAGTCTGCGCTTGCTGGTGGTCGTCCTGGTGACCCCGCTGATCATCCGCCGGTTGGCCGCGAGCCGACCGCAACCGCCGTCCCGCGTGGGTGGGGACATGGCGCGGACCTGACCGGCTGACGGACTGACCACCACCGACTGACCGACCGCCCAGCCGTCGAAAGGGGTTCCCGTGGAAGCCTCGTGTCCCCCCTCAGGCCAGCGATGGGTCGCACTCGTCGATCGCGGAAACGGATGCGTCGAGACATGCGACATCGTGGAGTGGCGACGCGAGGACGAGGAACTCGTCGGCTACATATGCGGCACGGGCGGCGCGGCCCAAGGGGACAAGGGCCGCGTCGTCCGTGCTGACCGCCACCCGGGTTTCCTGACGTACGAACGACGGCCGCAGGTGGTCGGCGCCCTACCCGGGATGGGGTGGACGGTCTGCTACCGCATCGACGCACCGCCCGATGGCGCCCCTGGCGCCGATGGCATCGAACGCCGTCCGGTGCTCGCCTGGCTCGTGTACGACGACGGAACGGTCACGCCATGCGACGTGGACCACGACGGCCTCGTCTACTGCAGCACCGACACCCCGGAACTGGCACATGTCGAACCCCCGGGCCCGGCGATCGGCTGACCGCCAGCCGGCACTTCGTCATCTACCGCGTCGCCATCGGCCTGCTGCTGTTCGGCCTGCTCGGCACCGGGGTGCTCACCGCCTGACGTGGTGAGCGGTGGTGACACCGATTCCGGCATCCCTGCCGCGACCGCCCGGCGGACGACCCCCGTTTCAGCGGCTTGCCTCGCCCTGGGCGACTTCGATGTCCTGGTGGACGCTGAGTGCGCCGGTCGCCGCAGTGGCGCAGGAGATCACCGCGCAGGCGGCCAGGAGAACGGCGATCCACGGCACGATGCGCGGTGTTCGTCCGGCCGGGGACAGGAGGGCGGCTACACGCCGCGGCACAGGGCCTGTGGTCGCCGCCGGTGTGAACGCCGGGCGATCCGAGTCCGCCGCGTGCGCGGCCAGGGCGGCTCGGGCGATGGCGCGGGCGGTCAGGCGCCGGTCGCCGACAGCGGTGGCGGCCGCCTCGTCGGCGGCGCGTTCCGCGACCAGCCGGACCGCTTCACGGACCGGTCGCAAGGCGGGGTGGCAGTGGGCGGCGAGTTCCGCCGCAGCCAGGAAGTAGCGGTGGCCGCCGGTGTTGTGGGCGCGCTCGTGCGCGAAAAGGGCCTCCCGCTCGTCCGGCCGCAGGGCACGCAGCATGCCGGTGGTGACGACGATGCGGTGCGGGCGGCCGGGCAGAGCGTAGGCATCCGGGTGCGGGGAGTCGACGACGCACAGGTCACCCGCGACGGGCCGGCGTTCGGCCTGGGAACGGGCGGTGCGCAGACCCGCGGCCTGGCGCACGGCCGAGCGCCCGAGCGCAAAGGTGCCGAGCGTGAGGAGACCGGCGGCCAGGGCGGCCACGGGCAGGACCAGCCGTTCGGAGGGCGTCCGCAGAGGGTGGACCAGCTCGCCCAGCGCGGCAAAGGCCGGGATTTTGAGCAGGCCGGTCACCGCGAAGGTGCCGAGTGCCGCGACGGTACCGGCTGCGAGGAGGAGCGCGGAGACGGTGAGGGTCCACAGGGCGCCCACCGGCGAGCAGTGGTCGAGGATCCGGCGGGCCAGGAAAGGCGACGCACAGGGCAGAAGGAGCGGGATCAGCAGGAGCGTGGTCGTCATAGGCCCTCCTCCAGCAGCCGCCGCAGGACCTGTTCGTCGTCCGGGCCGAGCTGGGCGACGAAGCGGGCCAGAGCGCTCTCCCGGTCGCTGTCGCGGGCGAGTTCGCCGTGCATGCGCAGAGCGGTCAGGCCGTGCGGGTCCTGTATGGGGCGGTAGGCGTAGCCGCGGCCCTGCCGCTCCCGCTCCAGGGTCCTCTTCTCATACAGGCGGGAAAGGATCGTCGTCACGGTCGTCCGCGCCAGGCCGGAGGAGAGCTTGGCCTGGACCTGGGCCGGGGTGAGCGGCATGTCCGAAGCCCACAGGGCGGCCATCACGGCCGCCTCCAGCTCACCCGCGGGTCGGCGCTCGTCCTTCGCGTCGGTCATGGGAACGATTCTCACCCCACCATCGTCTACAGTGACGCAGACCGTCTACAGAATTGTAGTCGGTCAGGGTATGCATCCGGTTGTCCGCAGGGAAAGGACTCATGCCGATGACCACACCCGTGGTTCTATCGTCGCAGCTCGCCGTGAACCCGCTCGACGCGCACTCACTGCTGGCCACCTTCGGCGTACTGGGTGTCGGCGCGGTGATGTTCGCTGAGACGGGACTGCTGATCGGCTTCTTCCTGCCGGGCGACTCCCTGTTGTTCACGGCGGGCCTGCTGTGCACGGGCACGGGGGAGCACGGTGTACGGCTGTCCCTGGGCCCTCTGCTGGCCGCCGCGGCGTTCGGCGCGCTGGCCGGTGCGCAGTGCGGTTATCTGATCGGGCGCCGGGCGGGCGGTGCCCTGCTCGCGCGCAGCCGGTCCGCCCGGCTGCACGAGGGGGCGAAGCGGGCCGAGGAGCTGCTGGCGCGGTACGGGCATGCGAAGGCCATCGTCCTGGCGCGATTCGTGCCGGTGGTGCGGACCGTCCTCAACCCGCTGGCAGGGGCGCTGGACGTGCCCGTCCGGGTGTTCACCGTCTGGCAGGTCGTCGGTGGCCTGGTGTGGAGCGTCGGCCTGTCCCTGGCGGGATACGCGCTGGGCTCCTCGATCCCCGGCGTGGACCGCTATCTGCTGCCGCTGGTGGCGCTGATCGTGGTGGTTTCGCTGGTTCCGCTCGCCGCCGAGCTGTACCGCAACCGCAGGCAGGCCAGGGCGAAGGAGGCGCGCGGATGACCTCCGCGTTCGGCGGAGCCTCGATCGACGGCTCCGCGTACACGGATGTGGTGGACCTGGCGGGGCACTCGCCCGGCTGGCTGGACACCGCGGTGACGACGTGGTCGGCGTACGGGCTGGCGGTGTTCGCCCTGCTGATGGTCCTGGGCTGGTGGCAGGCCCGGCGGACAGGAGCAGTGACAGCGGTGACGGCGTTGGCCGCGCCGGTGGTCGTGGTCCTGGCGTACGGCGTGGATGCCGTCCTGAAGCTGGTGGTGCGTGAGGACAGGCCGTGCCGGAGCCTGCACATGAGGACGCTGGAGGCGTGTCCGGCGCCGGGTGACTGGTCCTTTCCCAGCAATCACTCGGCGATCGCGGCGGCGACCGCCGTGGCGTTGGTGTTCGTCTCACGTCGCCTGGGAGCGGTCGCGGCCGTGGCCGCGCTCGCCATGGCGGCCTCCCGGGCCTGGGTCGGCGTGCACTACCCGCACGACATCGCGGTCGGCGTGCTCGTGGGCGGGCTCGTGGCCTTCGCTGCGATGATCCTGTTGCGGCGGGGGGCGCAGACACTTGCCCGTCACCTGACCGCCACCGTGCTGCGTCCGCTCCTGGCTGCCCCGTGAACCGCAGGGACGCCGCAGGGCTGGCGTGCAGCGCGAGCCTCGGCGCCTGGACGGCGCTGGGAGTGCTGACCATGGTGGTCGTGGGCGGCGGTGGTGCTCCGCTGTGGCTGGACAACGGCCTTCTCTCGTGGTCCGTCGGCCACCGCCCCGATGCTGCGCTGGCCCTGGCACGCGGGCTGACGGCCACCGGAACCGGTGTCATCCCGTACGTCCTCGCCGTGCTGGCGGGCGTCGTGATGGTGCGGACGGTGCGGCGCAGGCTGCTCGCCTGCGCGCTCTGCACTGCCTGCCTCGGTGCGGGACAGGCGCTTCGGTACGGCGTGATGGAGCTCATCCACCGGGCCCGCCCGCCGCGGGATGACTGGGCCACGCACGCGAGCGGCTGGGCCTTCCCGTCGGGGCACACCACCACGGCCGCACTGACCGCCGGGCTGCTGATCGTGGCGCTGATCCTGCGGGCCCCGCGCGGCGGGACGGCGCTTGGCGCCGCCGTCGGCTGCTGGGGCCTGCTGGTCGGACTCACCCGCGTCTACCTCGGGGTGCACTGGTTCACCGATGTCGTCGGCGGCTGGCTGTTCGCCGTCGGCTGGCTCGGAGTGTGCCTGTGCGCCGCGGCCCACTGGCTGCCCGCATCCTTCCTCAGCGACACGACCCACCCGGCCGCACGGCCGGAGGAGGAGGACCATGCGCCCCAGCATCCTGGTCGTCGAGGACGATCACGCCCTGCGTGACGTCTTGCGCCGCGGCCTGTACGACGAGGACTTCGACCCCGTCCTCGCCGCCGACGGCGCCACCGCCCTGCGGCTGGCCACGGCGGACATCGCGGCAGCCGTCCTGGACATCGGTCTGCCCGACGCGGACGGACGGGATGTGTGCCAGGCCCTCCGCGCGAACGGGTTCCTCGCCCCAGTGATCTTCCTGACCGCGCGACACCACCTCACCGACCGGCTGTCCGGGTTCTCGGCGGGGGGCGACGACTACTTGCCGAAGCCGTTCCACCTCGCCGAACTCGCCGCCAGACTGCGAGCCGCACTCAAGCGGTCCTCTCCACGTTCCCCGGCCGCAGTCGGAGACCTGACGCTGGACGCGGTCCGGCACAGAGTGATCGTTCGTGACACCCCCGTCGCCCTGTCCCCGACAGAGTTCCGACTGCTGGCCGCGCTCGTCGCCGCAAGCGGAGACCTCGTGCGCCGCCGCGACCTGACCCGGGCCGGCTGGCCCGAGGGCGCGCAGGTCAGCGACAACACCCTCGACCAGTACCTGACCCGCCTGCGCCGCAAGCTGCGCGAAGTCGGCAGCACTCTGACCATCGGCACGGCACGCGGGATCGGCCACCGGCTGTCATGAGCTCTTTCCCGGGCCACCTGGCTCCACGCACGCTGCGGGGCCGGCTCTCGCTCATCGCACTGACCACCGCCGCACTGCTGATGACGGTCCTGACCGTGGTGTTCAACACCACGGTCGACCGAAACCTGCAGCACCAGGCGGACGACGAGCTGCGGACCCGTGCGGACGCCGTGGCCACGACCGTCGACACCAACGGTCCGCGGGTGCGCGTGCTGGAGACCGCCAACGACCAGCTCCTCGACACCAATGTCTGGATCTACGCCGGCACCCACCTGCTCGAACAGCCGACCCCCGCCGCGGCCGACAGCCCGCTGACCCGGGCCGCCGCCCGGCTCGCCGCACAGGGCAGCCGTGCCTGCGCGACCGTCCACGCGGACCGTCCCCGCTCCGTCCGCCTGTGCTCCCGGCCCGTATCCGGCCGTCACGCCGCCACGGTGGTCACGGCCTTGGACCTCGTTCCGTACCGGAACTCGGCCGACACCCTGCTGCTGGGATCGCTCGTCCTGGACGGCGTGATGCTGATCTGCACTTATACACTGACCCGCCTCTCGGTGGGCCGGGCGCTGCACCCCGTGCGGGCCATGACCGAGCAGGCCACCCAGCGGAGCGCGGTGGCCGCCGTGGACCGCTTCGGCGTCGAGAAGCGCCCGGCCGAACTCGCGGCCTTGGGCCGCTCCCTTGACGCACTGCTGGACCGCATACGCGCGGTGCTGCGTCACGAGCAGCAGCTGACCGGCGAGTTGTCCCACGAACTGCGCACCCCGCTCACCCGGATCATCATGGAACTCGACTGGTGGCAGGGACGCCCCCGCTCCGCCGAGGAGACCCGCGCCAGTCACCAGGTGATAGCCGAGGCCACCCAATCCATGCTCACGATCTGCGACACGTTGCTGAACGACGCCCGCGAAAATCCCCTGTCCCCTTCAACGGTCCCAGGTACGACCGGTGTCGTCCCCGTTCTGCGCCGTCTTGCCCAGCAGCTCGACGCACCGCATCCGGTGAAGGCCACGGTGGAGGCGGTCTGTCCACAGCTGGAGGCAGGCGTCACGCCGGCTCTGCTCGAACGCATCGTCAACCCGCTGCTCACCAACGCCGTCCGATACGCCCACTCGCGCGTGACCGTGTCCGCGCACCGCAGGCCCGGCTCTGTTCTGATCGACGTCGTCGACGACGGGCCCGGTGTACCGGAGGCGTTCGCCGGCGAGCTGTTCCAGCCAGGTCGACGCGCCGACGCCACGGACGGGCACGACGGCGCGGGACTGGGGCTGCCGCTCGCGCGGCGCCTGGCCCGCGCCGTCGGCGGCGAGGTGTCCTACGATCCTGGGCACACGCCAGGGGCCCGGTTCACGGTCACCCTGCCTGCCGGGTGAGGGGCTGCTCCTGCTCGGAGAGCGTCACCGCGTTCTTCTTCTCCTGCACGTGGGCGTAGGCCATCAGGCCCAACAGGACGGCCAGCAGGACGGCCGAGGAGCCGGCGGTGCCGAGGTTCAGGCCACCCTTGGCGACCGGCTTGGTGAGGAAGTCACCGGCGGTGGCGCCGAGCGGGCGGGTGAGGACGAAGGCGATCCAGAACAGCAGCACGTTCGGCACCATCGGCACCTTCATCAGCGCGAGGAGGACGGCGAGTGCCCCAGAGACGAGGAGAGCGCCGCCCAGGTAGCCGAGGCCGGAGCTGTCGGACAGGAAGTCGCCCATGGAGGTGCCGAGGGTGTTGGAGACCAGGATCGCCGACCAGAACAGGGCCTCGCCGCGGAACGTGACGATGTCGCGGATCTGGAAGGTCATTCCGGATACCTTCCAGACCGCGAAGATGACCAGCAGGATCGAGATCAGGATCGCCGCGCCGGTCGGGTAGCCCAGGCCCAGGCCCTGCGGGCCCCAGCCGAGCGAGGTGGCGCCGTTCGACAAGAACTTGGCGCTGGCGTCACGGTTCATGAAGTCGGACATCGTGGTGCCGGCCATGCTGGTCGACAAGATCACGGTCCAGTAGAAGAACGGGTTGTAGTGCCGCGATCGAAGCTGGACGACCAGAGTCACCACGAAGATCAAGAACAGGGCGATCGTGGTGAGGAAGTAACCCAGCTTCAGCGTCTGCGCGAAAAGGTCACCGGCCGTCTCACCCAGCGTTGTCGCGGCGATCTTCATGACCCAGAAGGCCAGGGTGACCTCCGGCAGCTTCTTCATCACCGTCTTGGTTCTGCTCGCCGCGGACTGGTGCGTGCTCGCGACCTCGAGGTCGGTGAGGAGTTCGGGGTTCTCCAACGTCGGACACTCCTTGTCGAGTGGGGGGTACGACGACAGGGCGCTCGCCCCCAGTGGGGTGGGCGCCCTGCTGCCTCTGCCGACCGCAGGCGGCGGGCGAGGCATGCGACTCTGCCAGATGCCGCCTGAACGCATCCTGAACGCCTTTTGCGCTGGTCAGGCCGCTTGACGTGCCGGGCTCTCCGGCTCGGCGACGTCCCTGCGGGTGACAATCAGGTACACCACCAGCCCGAGAATGACCGCCAGGAAGAGCGCGCTGGTGACGACGGTGCCGAGGCCAAGACCGCCACCTGCGTTCGGCTGGGAGAGGTAGTCGCCGATCGAGGCGCCGAGGGGGCGGGTGAGAATGTAGGCGATCCAGAAGCTCCATACCGCGTCCAGGCCCAGCGCGAAGTGCGCTACCGCCACCGCCGCGATGGCAAGGGCGAACAGGACCGCGGAGAGCCAGTAGCCGAGGTTCATGCGCTCGGAGACCAGGTCGCCGGCCGCCGTACCGAGGGCGAAGGTGAACAGCACCGCCAGCCAGTAGAACGACTCGCGGCTGGTGGTGTCGATGCAGTGGATGGACAGGGTGCGCTCGCGCCGGTACCAGACCACGAAGACCACCGCGAGGACGAGCGCGAACACCGTGGTGCTCGTCTCCAGCGGGACCCCCATGTTGTCGGTGAGGTTGTCGCTGATCAGGGTGCCGACCACGCTGATCAGGGCGACGGCCAGCCAGTACACGCCCGCGCGGTAGGAGGTCGTACGGAACTGGACGACCAGCACGGCCGCCAGCAGCACGCTCATCAGCACCGACACGCCGGTCAGGCCCAGCCCTGCCTTCTCGTTGAGCAGGTCGGCAGCGGTCTCGCCGACCGTGGTGCAGAGCACCTTGATGATCCAGAAGTAGGCGGTGACCTCGGGCACCTTGTTCCAGCGCAGACGATGTCCGTGCCGGGCGGGCGTGGTGCCGCCCGGTGCGGCTTGGGGAGTCTCAGACAGTTCATACGTCATGAGGCCCGACCGTGCCATCGGCTACCTGAAAACATCCTGACTGCGCGAGGCGGTCAACCCCTTCCGCGCCTGTCACTCGGCCACGATGCATCCCTGCGCCGGCTCCCTGCACATAGTGGCGTTCTGCCCCGCGCCCCGGCCTCGTGACGGAAAAGGACGCCGTGACCGATCCGGCCGCCTCCCGCCCACTGACCGACCCTGCTCTCGTATTGGGCGCATCTGGCGGGGTGAAGTTCTTGGTGCTCGGTTCGTGCGCGACTCACTGCCCGCCAGACGGACTCAGCCCAGCCCTGCCATGGCGTCACTCTCCCGTACTGCTTGCCGTCGGCTTGCGGGGGCTTGCCAAAAACACTGACGATGTCGAGCTCGCAGCGCGAGACTCCCGACCCAGGCAGCGAAACAAGCAAGTCCCCATCCCCGCAGAACGGACAAATCGCCGCCGCGCACAGCAGAACCCATCACCGTCGGCACCTCACCAACAATGCTCATCCCACGCGAAACTGCACATCAACCGGCTTCCCAAGGGAGTCACAACAGCGGGGGCGAATCGCAGCGAGCGCATCCGCTACCCTGTGAGGGGTCAGTCGGGATCTCCGCCGCGCCCTGTTGCCAGGACCCCTTGGTGATCAGCACGCGGACCGTCTGAACTGCGGGTTTGCCCAGCCAAGACGAAGATCAGTCACTGAATTTTCGACGAGGTTTCCCACAAGCCCCCGCCTCCGTAGCTCAGGGGATAGAGCACCGCTCTCCTAAAGCGGGTGTCGCAGGTTCGAATCCTGCCGGGGGCACCACGCGTTACCGCTCTGACCTGGGGTTTCTTCCCCAGGGAGGGCTCCTACTCGGCCTCGGACTCCTCGTCCGGGGCCGTTTGCGTGAGCGATGCGTGAGCGATGCGTGAGCGGACGGAGAGTTGATCTCCGGAATTTCTCCCAACGGATCAGCCTCATCCGGCACGGACTCCGGGCCGGGATGCTGCGCGTCGTCGGACTCGGGCTCCGCTCCGGGGCGGTGTTTTCGGAGGTGGCGCGGGCGCGCGGGACGGGCCGGGCTGCGGCCTCGGCGATCGCCAGGTCCGCTTCGGGGAGCAGGCTCGTGTATATGTGTCGGCCGTGATGGTGATCGAGGAGTGGCCGAGCATCTCCTGGATGTCCTTCGGGTCGGTTCCGGCCGCGTGGGCCAGCGTCGCGGCACCGTGACCGAGGTCGTGGAGCCGGATAGCCGGGAGGCCGATCTCCTCATACAGCTCGATGAACCGCCGCGTGACATTGGCGGGATGGATCTAGCGAAGCTGGCCGAGCTCCGACGGGTATGGGGTGTATCCATCCATTCGCTGGTCTACCGATGCCGTGAGCTAGGGCTGATCTCCGATGCCACCGCGAGCCGCACTTACCAGCGTCTCAGGGCCCTGGACGGCCAGCCCGGCTTCACCCCTGAGGCCGTGTCCAACTTCTCAGGCGAGCAGCCATCCCTGCTGAGGCAAGCCTTCGAACTGGCTTGCAAGGAAACGGACCTGTCAGCAGCCAAACTTGCACATGAGCTGGCCTGGACGACCAAACGCGTGCGCGACCTATTGGGCGTCCAAGAACAACGCCCTGTCCTACGCCTCGTACAGTAGGGGCGCGTTGGCAACGCCGAGGATCAAGCCCGCTTCATACCCCAGCAGGCCACGGGCGGCCTTCTCCCATCGCGCGCTGTTCGGTAGCAGCTTGCCGCACCAGACGGCGTACGTTGCGGCATCACGCCAGGTCACCCAAACATCCGGGGTGACCCAAGAGGCTGTCCGGGTACGGTCCGCCCGAGGTGGACCGCGTCCATGCGTCTGCGCGCCATCGACGAGGTTTCCGATCAGGTTCGCCGCCCGAAAATCCTGGCAAGTTCTGGCAAGTTCCTGGCTCAGCAGCCGAGTCATGGGCAAGCTCTGGCACAGAGATCGTTACCGGCACCCGAGGAGGTCATCATGGCCCTGATCAAGCTCGGTAAGGACCCGGAGAGCCCCAGCGGCAGCTCCCCCACCGTCTACCTCGACGACGAGAAGGACACCTACGTCGTGCAGGGGTGGAAGGTAGAGGACGACGAGCGGCTCGGGCAGATGGACGTCCCCGAACATGAGACGGTGGTAGAGATCCCCCGGCGCATGGTGCAGTTCTTCCAGGAGGTGAAGAAGGGTGACGAGGACGCCGACGTTTGAGGAGCTGTTCCGCGACTGCCAGAGGACTGCGGTCCACCTGGAGATGCGTGACGCCTACATGAAATCGGACCCGGCCTTCATCGACTGGAAAGCCGGCGTGGTCCTCGATCCGGCCGCGCGCTGGGCCGATTGGCACGCCATCGTCACGGAGGCGACCTCGCGAGGTGTCGAGGTTCGGCGCGCCCGCGTCGTGTCGATACCGGCCAGCGAGTACATCCGCTTCGAGTACGACGTGACTGACGGGCTGAACATCGCTGCCGGCGAAAGCGTGCGCTGGCTCTCGCGGCGCAACGCGACCGACATCGCACTTCCGGGCAACGACTTCTGGTTGTTCGACTCCAGCCTCCTACTCGTCAACCACTTCGACGGCGAGGGCGAGAACATGGAGGCCGAGCTCACGGAGGATCCGGGGGCGGCGAAGCTGTGTGAGTCGGCCTTCGAGGCTGTATGGAAGCGGGCAACGCCGCACGCAGCATTCGAGTTGGCCTGACAGTCCGAACAGCATCACACTGACATGACATCGCCATCTTCAAGCGTCCAGGAAGCCCGCAAGGCGCTCGGCCAACGCCTGGCCGAGATCCGGCAGGCGGCCGGACTCACCAAGCGAGCGCTGGCCCAGTGCCTGGGTTGGCATGAGTCGAAGGCTTCGCGCTTCGAGAGCGGTACTCGCGCCCCCTCGGAGCGTGACCTTCGCGATTGGTGCTCCGCGTGCGGCGCCGAGAATGAGACCGAGGATCTCATCTCCACAGCCCGCGGAATTGAAGGCATGTATGTCGAGTGGCGCAAGATGGAACGCCATGGACTCAAGTGGGCACAGGAGTCCGTGGTTCCTCTCTGGGAGCGCACCGAACGCTTTCGCATCTACTCGCCCTGGCTCATACCCGGCCCCGTGCAGACGGCCTCGTACATCACCGCACTTCTGACATCTATTCGTGACCGCCGAGGCATCGACGACGTACCGGCGGCCGTGAAGGTGCGCGTGGAGAAGCAACAGGTCGTCTACGGGAAGCGTAAGTTCGCCATCATCCTCGAAGAGAGCGTCCTGCGGTACCGCATCGGCGGCACGGAGGTGATGGCGGGCCAGCTCGGTTATCTCCTCAGCGTCATGGCCCTCCCGTCGGTGAGCATCGGAATCATCCCCCAGGACGCTGACCGCTGCGGCCTGTGGCCCGTTGAGGGATTCTTCCTGTACGACGACGAGCTCGTGAACGTCGAACTGATCTCAGCTCATCTCACCGTCGTCCAGAAGAACGAGCTTGCCATGTATGCCAGGACGTTCAGCGAGCTGGCCGAACTTGCCGTCTACGGTCCCGCCGCGCGTGAACTCATCACGGCTGCCATCGAATCTCTAGGGTGAACGTCTGGCAAGTTCGGGCACACTCGTGGAGCCCTACCCCTGCCCCTTCCTAGCTTTATTGACACGGCTGAAAGCGTGCTCGGGAAGGGTCAGTGATGGCTGTGGCAAGTACGTGCAAGGCGTTGGGGGCGGCCAAGGACACTGAGGTCGATTTCTCCCTCATCGACGTGGCGGCGATCTCCTGGCAAACGGATATCGTTCTCCGTTTGCGGATGGGCACCACGACTCGCGCGGCAATGGCCAGGCACTTGCCGAAGATGGCAAACGATTGGAACCGTCTGCTCGGTGAGGACTTGGGCGCCGAAGACGACGGCGAGGTGCGCGAGCTGATCCGCGAGGGGACCAGACTGATCGACCTCACGAATCGACCGGCCGTCGAAACGCCCACATTCGGGACTTTCGTATACCTCCGCGATATCGCCCTTCTGACGCGACGGCTGCTGTGGATCTACTCCGAGCGGAACGGGCTGAATGCGCCGTGAGAACCCGGGAGCAGCCCTCCACGCCCTCTCCGCCTGTCGGCACGGTGGGGGCCACGAGGCCGCCGTCCGATGTCCGCATAGGCGACTTCATCCTCCTCAACGGCCAGTACCAGCGGGTCCTGGACATGAGGTCCGCCGGCACTCCGACCCACCGCGTTCTGCACATCGCCGGACGCGCCCCGTTGATCATGCGAGAGGCCCTGACCACCTACCGGCCCCTCCAACACCGCTGATCACGGCCCGCTCGGGCACCGCAACTCCTTCTCACCTCATCACGCGAGGAGCACTGTCATGCGCTTTCGCAAGATCCACGGAGCGGGAAACGACTTCGTCCTGCTCTCCGGCCACGAACCGGACGACGAAAAGGACTGGCCCAAGGAGGCCGAGCGCCTGTGCGCCAGACGTACCGGCGTAGGCGCGGACGGACTGGTCCTCAGCCGATTGGTCAGCGAGGATCCCGTCGTCCTCGACGTCGCCTGCTTCAACGCGGACGGGTCGATCGCAACGATGTGTGGCAATGCCCTGCGATGCTCCGCCTGGGCCGCTCGCCGCGATCACGGCTTCCAGCAGATGGGTCTCCGCATGGCCGGAGTAGTGCACGAGGCGGTCGTGTCCGACGACTCCGTGTGGGTCACGGTCGAGGTGAGCGAAATCCTCCCCCGGCGCTTACAAACGGTCATCAAAGGCAGACCGACCTGGTTCGACAGCGCCCACACCGGCACAGAGCACGTCGTAGCCATCGTGGGCAACGTGGACGCGATCGACGCGGTGGTGGTCGGTCGCATCATCCGTCACCATCCCGATCTGGCCCCGCTGGGCACGAATGTCAACTTCGTTCAATCCGCCGGCCAGCAGGCGCTGAAGATCCGCACCTACGAACGCGGCGTCGAGGCGGAAACCCTGTCGTGCGGAAGCGGGGCCGTGGCGGCCGTCGTCGTCGCGACCATGCGCGGGCTCGTCGCACGAGGCGCCGTCACCGTTCACAACCGCGCCGGGGAGCCGCTCACGGTCCGGCCGCACAACGCCCGGCCGGACCGAACGCAGTGGGTCGGCGGCCCGGTCACCAACACCTTCGAAGGGGTACTCGCATGACTCTCTTCCTCAGCCCCAGCTCGGATCGCGCGGTGCGGAAGGCCGCCGAGGACCTTCGCGAGTGGGGACGGAGCCGTCAGGGCCTCGGTGTCGCCCTGATCTACGGGCCCGTGTCCGCCGAGGACCGGCTCTACCACGCGAAGTGCCCCGTCGAACAGCGATCCGTCACCGCCCTGGCCGGGGCGCTGGAGGAGATCGGCGCCCGCTGGAAGGTGCTGGACCCGTGCGAACCGGACTTCATCATGGATCTGGTCGGGTACGACGTGGTCCTCTCCAACCTCCACGGGCCGTATGGGGAGGACGGCCGGTTGCAGGGCCTGCTCGACTACCTTCGCGTGCCCTACTGCGGCAGCGGGGTCGGGGCATCCGCGGTGGCCGCCGACAAGATCCTGTGCAAGCGGGTGATGCTGACCCTCGGCGTACCCACGCCTGGCTGGCATATCTGGACCGGTGGCCCGGTCACCTGGAAGGGCCGCCCCGTGATGGTCAAGCCGCCCTTCGGTGGGTCCAGCGTGGGCATGAGCCTCGTACGCAGCCGGGCCGAGCTACCCGCAGCTCTGGCAGACGCTGCCGTCGACGAGGGTGCGGCCGTGCTCGTAGAGGACTACGTGAGCGGCACGCCGCTGACCGTGGGGTTGCTGGAGCTTCCGGGCGGCTCCGTCATCGTCTTCCCGCCACTGGCCACCGAAGCCAACGAAGCCGAGTTCTACGACGCCGACACGAAGATCGACGTGGACTCCAGGGGCACCGTAAATGTGCGCGCCGCCGAGCTGGCGCCCGACGTGCTGGACAGGATCACCAGGGACGTACGGACCCTGTGGGACGGGGTCGGTCTGCGCGGTTCAGCTCGTATCGACTTGATCCTCACCGAGGACGGCGAGCCGTACGTGCTGGAAGTCAACAGCACGCCGGGCATGTCCCGTGACAGCAACTTCGCGGTAGGGGCGGCGATGGTCGGGCTCACACACACGGATGTCGTCTTGGCGATGCTGCACGAGGCCCTGGCTCGCCCGCCATACGATGTGCCCCTGCCCGCTCCCGCGTTCTCCAGCGCCACACCGACGCGGGAGGCTGCCGTCTCCCCGTAGGAGCTTGCCGCTGTGCCGCGCGTCCACGATGTCCCCATGTGCCGACAGCTCATCGCCCCCACCGAGTGGGATCTCCACGGGGGCTGGGCACTGGGAGACAGGACCGAATGGTCCAACCGGGCGTGCGGCCTGGCATCGCTGAGGATGATCCTGCTCGCCTACGGGCACGTCGCGCCCACGGTGACGGAACTCCTGAAACTCGCGGTTAAGCATGAGGTTCTGACCCCGCGTGGGGCACTACACGCAGGGATCGCGAGCCTTGCGACCGACCTGGGAGTGCCCGCTCTCGCAGAGCCCGTGCCCGTTGAAGAACTGCTCGGCCGCCTCGATGACGCCCCGCTCATCGTGTCGGTGACCGAGCAGTTCCCCGACGACGGCCGTTCAGGCGGTCATCTCGTCATCCTCCGCGGCTACGAGGACGGCCCCGACCCGACGATCCTCTTCCGGGATCCGTCTTCCTGGGGCCAGACGCACGATCGCGTCCCTCTCAGCCGCTTGTCCCCTTCCTACACCGGCCGCGCGATCACCTTCGCGCCCCTGATTCACAACGGAGACTCTTGATGACCGAGACAGACGGCGAGACGACCGAGGCCGCAGGCGGCCGAAGGATCGCCGTACTCGGAGAGATGCTGGAGCTGGGCGACGAAGCCGTTGAAGCCCACCGCGAGATCGGGCGCTTCGCAGCAGAAGCCGGCGTTGACTTCGTCTTGGCGGTCGGCGGAGACCTCGCCGAACAGCTCGCCCTCGCAGCAGGCGCAGCGGGGGTTCCCGAGATCGGCCTCGTCCGCGACAACAAGACCGCTGCCGCCTACCTCGAATCCATCCTCCGCCCCGATGACGTTGTGCTCGTCAAGGCGTCCCGCGGCGGCCAGCTCTGGCAGATCGCCCAAGCCCTCACTGGCCAGCCCGTCACCGGGCTGTAGGAAGATCCGGCACTGCCAGCGCCTGGAGGGAGCATGTCTGGGTCGACGGCAGACGGGATGGGAGCTGGGGTGGGTTACCTCTCGTGCGCGACGAACAATAGCCCTCTGCCGGTACAGGGTGCGCGCGTACGAGGGCGTTGGGGCGGAGACGGTCGAGGGACGAATCCCCGCGGCCAGCCGCAAGTGCCGCAGGTCGTCGAGACGGATGGGGTCCTGTACGGCAGTCTTCGGCCCGGGCACAGGGCGCGAGCGTCTGTGAATAGCGTCAGAACGAGGGTCAGAGACGCCGTACAGGCGCGGCAACTTCCGCTCGCTCGTCGGCTCGACTACGCCGAACGCGCCAGCTCCACACGGTGTGTCCTATGAGAGCCACGGCGATGACGCATGCTGCGCCGCGAACAACGTTCCAGGTTATGGCGAAAACTGGACCCTGCGAGTCCGTCTCTGTACTCAATCGCTGAGTGGCTTCGAAGAAGGCGATCAATGGAACAAGCAGGCGGAACAGCAGGCCACCAATTCCGGGCGTCCGCGCTACGTTCCCCAGGAGTCCCACAGGCGCACCAAAAACGAATGCCGCTATTCCCCAGACTCGAATTTGCCCGTCACCGGAGGTGTCAGGTTCCAGTCCGGCAGGAACAGAGTCGGTAAGCTCCGTTCCGGCCGGAACGGTGGGGTTCATGTCCTTGAAGAGATAGTACGTGACTACGCCGATAGCCAACCCCAAAAACGACAGCAACGCTGACTCGATTTTCGATCGACGAAAATAGCCCACCAGGAATGCATAACAGGCCCACGGCCAACCACTAGAAAAAACAATACCCACGGCGACGCAAATGGGATTATCCCATTTCCCGGCAACGGGGCCCACTAGGCCGAGTAACAAACCTGCCCCGAGAGACACAGTGACCGGCACAACCCGAGCATACGTAAAGCGCATGATTTCTCTTCCGGGTTCAGCGGGGTAGCCCTAGGGAGAGGTGTTCCCACTCGGGGGGTGCAACCGGCCAGCCCCCGAGTGGCACACTGATCTACCCAACTTACCGCAGAGTTACCCTTTGATGCAGGGGATCAGAACCTAATCTACGCTGGGCCCCTCGTTTATTCGGTTGCGACGACCACTAGAACCCAAGGTTTATCGGCGGGGGCGCCTGTACGTCGTAAACGTAACCGCCCCGGGGCTCGTTCACCCCGGGGCGGGACGCATTGGCCAAAGGCCGCTGCGTCTAACGGCGCAGGGGGGCGGCCTTCTGAACGCCGCCCTCGCGCCGCTTCTGTGAGCTCCCTGCGCCCCCGAGAGCGGGTGCGCGGGGCTCGGTCTGCGATTTGCCACAGGTGGTAAGGACTTCCACGCACGAGCACCCGAGCGCAGGAGAGTGCCCGACGATCTTCCACCTTGGATCAGCAACACCGCTGGGCTGTTGGGCACCGGCTGCGCGACCTGCGCCGCGAGCGAGGACTCACACAGATGCAGCTGGGCACGCGGGCCGGGATCGACAACGAGACCATCCGCCGGATCGAGAACGGCCGGCACCCGACGTCGATCGACCAGATCGCCCGTCTGGCACGCGCCCTCGATGTGCCGTCGTACCGCCTGTTCCACGACTGTGACCCTTGAGCCTTGCCGGTCCGTGCACTGCCCAACTAGATGCCAGTGGGATCAGCGTCTACCAGCGGGTACGTGTTACATGCACCGGAACAGCGAGGGAACTCCTGGTGCCGAGCCCCGCCCACGCGCCATGGAGACACGCGGACGAGGCTGCTCAGCGCGGCAGCGGGCCAGCGTCAGCGTCGGCAACGAGGAACCCCCGAACCGGCCGGGTCTCTGGCGGATCCTGCTCGGAGGCGTCCGCCTGGGCCCGGCGCATGGCCGCCACCAACTCCGCGTACCTGGGGTCGATCCACTCCATCAGTGCCCTCCTCCGTCTGGTCCGCAGCCTACGCCGGTCGTCAGCCCTTGGGCTTGGGTTTGGGCTGGACGACGATCGGGCCCCCATCGTCCGAGTGCTGGCACTTCGCGGCCACGGCGACGAGGGGCTTATCCGGGGCCGTCCACAGCTCTTCGTCGGGGGTGAATCCCGCCTCGCGGATCATCGCCTGGGTGCGCGTGAGGATCGCCGGATCGTAGTTCTCCGGATCGTACCCCGGGGTGTGCTCGACGTAGCCGCCCCTCCGCGCGCACAGTGCCTTGTACAGGCGGGTGTGGAGGATGAGCGCGTGCCATCCCTCATCGACGACCCTGGACGGTGTCAGTGCCGCCTGCGGGAACTCCGCAGCGGTGAGAACGAACTTGGCCGCCTCGTCGACGATGCGGCCCGCCATCTCGGCGGCCATGTCAGGGTTGGCGTCTATGACGGTCTGGATGACGCCTTGTCGCTGTGTGTCATCCAGTAATGCCGTACGTTCTGTCATGTGCCTGCCTCTCTGTTGGGTGGTGCACGGTTCTCGTCCCGGTCGTCGGCCGTCCAAGCGCGTGACCGGGGCGAGGCTTTTCTGCGGAGGGCGGGCCGCTGGGGTCGGCGCTCCGGCGGGGGTCCGGAGCCCAGCGGCCCACCCGGTCTAGAAGCCCCTGGCGCAGATGCCGCAGCCGGGGCGTCCGCACGAGCAATGCGGCGCGGGCTTTGGCTTGGGCTTGGACTGAGACACGATCCTCCTCATAGATCGGTGCCGGGATCTATCGGGTCGGGGCGCCCGCGATGCGCAAGACGAAGGTGAGCGCCAGCAGCGCGGCCACCGCGGCGAGGACAAGTCCAGCGCGGGTGGCGCGGAAGGCCTACAGCGCGACCCTCACAGCGGGAGCCTGTCGACGGCTCACGTCGCGCTGCCTGGTCGCTGTCGTCGCGTGGCCGTGTTGTACGTGTCGAGCAGGGCCTCGCCGGTCTCGCACCCGGCGCCGGGCGTCTTGCAGTCGCGGCAGCCAGCGGCGTGGTCGACGGCCGCGCGCCACTCGTCCTCGGTGTCGACCGCGGGGGTCGTCTGCTGGCCCGCCATCAGGTCCGCCCCTGCTGCTTGGTCCGGGACGCCGCGGTGAGGGCGCGGGGGTGGCCGGAGGTGTGCTTCGGGCAGACGTAGATGGTCGCGCCCGCGACGCTGCCGGTGTGTTCCATCGCGAGCGGGATCGGCTCGTCCGTGGGCAGCTGGCAGCGGTAGCAGAGTTGACGGCCGTCCGGTGCCGGGCCGAGGAGTTCGAGGATCGCCTGATCCAGCGCGTCGTGCAGTCGCCATGCGTCGGTCAGGTACCGGTCGGGGCCGAGAGGGATCCGCCAGTAGGTCCGGTGCTCGGCTCCCCAGTGAGCGGGCGGTACCCCGAGGAGAGTGGTCTCGTCGGCCAACTCGGTGAGGACGCGGACCTGGCGCAGGTGCCAGCTGCGGGCGGCGTCGACGCCGATCAGCCAGTACATCTTGCTGTGGGTTTCGTCCTGGATGACGGCGCCGGATGCCCGACCAAGCGTGGCGAGGGCTCGGTCCCCGATGACGAGGGGCACGGATACGGCGTCCCACCATTTACCCACCGGTAACACCTCGACATCTACGGCAGGCGGTGGGGTCCACGGGAGGGCTCTGGTCGTCATGGTCGGCTCCATGTACGGACGGTGTGTTGACCGTCACAGAGTGGCCATCAGGACGGAACCTCGGTTTCACAAAGTGTGAAAGCCCGCCTCCTTGACTGGCGCCGCTACAACCCCATCCAGTGCGCAAGGTTGGAAAGCGTCTCGCTCGTCTGCCGCTCGGCACGCCGCAGAGCCAGCACCGTCTCGCGAGCATGCGGATGGAATCGTGCCTGCTGAGGGGCGGCCTTCCTCGCCTTGTGCAGCGACGCCTCAGCGCCGGACCGGTCACCGGTCCAGAACTGAGCCCGGCTCAGGTCAATGAAGTGATGCCCGACGCGATCGGGATAGGTCTCGTTGAACTCCCGTGAGAAGCGCACGCCTCCGGCAGACCGCACAGCCGCCCCGTAGTTGCCGAGTTCAACATGCATGGCTACCTGATGGATAGCGGTGTTGGTGGGCCCAAACGACAGGACGTAGTTCTGCGTGTCGCGCCCCAACCGGTCGGCGGTCTCCTTCGCTTCTGCCCACTCTGCGGCCGCCTGGTCGCTGTCCTGACTGCGGGCCGCAAGCATGGTGGACCGCAGGCGAAGGTTCCCCTGAAAACAGAGCGCGGACACCTCGCCAGCGGATGCCGCCTCCTCAACCTCGTCCAAAGACCGACGCATCAGCCGTAGACCGACCTCGTGCCGCCCTGTATTGAAGCAGCTCTGTGCCCGGAGGTAGGCGGTAAGCATGACCATGTACGGGTCGTCGCTGCGCTCGGCGCTGTAGGACATGCGAGCGAGGATGGTGTTCCCCAGGTCTATGTGGCCGAGCTTGTGCGACACGTCGTGAACACACCGGTAGGTGTAGGCCAGGTATCGGTGCGCGCGTTCCTGGTCCGGCCCGTCGTAACGATGCGATGCCTCCACGAGCTCGTCGATGAGGACGGGGGCTTTCGTCGCGACACCGAGATATGCGGCACTGCGCCGCAGACTGCCTAGGTGATTGACGTCGGCCTTGATCTCAGCCAGAGATCGCGGTGGCACCGCCTCGTCGAGGGCGATATCCCAGTTCTCCAGGCTCGCGCGGATGGCGGCCAGGGGTGCCTCGAACCGCTCGACGCGTAGTTCTTCGGTATAGGGCTGGCCGATGAGCGTGCTGCTCTCGATCCCCAAGGCGCGGGCGCACGCGGCGACGAGGGCAGGAGAGGCGGGCCGGTTGCCGCTCTCGACCTTCGACAAGATGCTCAGGGAGACGTGGGCTCGGTCGGCCAGGCCGCGTTGTGTGAGGTGGGCGCGGATGCGTTCTTCGGCGATGCGCGCGCCGATGTGCGCGCGGTCCTTGTCGGGCATACGGGCTCCCGTTCTGACTAGACACCAGAACGGTACCCGCGGTCGGCTCCGCAGGTACGGGTGATCGGCCCCCATTTCGGTGGGGGCCGTCGCGCTTCCTTGACATGACGAAGACCGCCCCCTCCAACCCAAAGGGAAGGGGCGCACAGAGGCGGCGGCGCTCAGGCGCCAGTGTGGCCCGCGGCTGCGGGGACGGCGACGGCTCCGGCTCCGGCGCACCATCTCGCCGGCACACCAGCGCATCCGGATCCCAGCTCGGCGCCTCCAACCAATACCCGTCCGGGCAGGACGCCCCGGGCGGACCGGACGGGCCACGCTCGCCAGGGTCGCCCTTCTCACCCCGCTCGCCCTG
Organism: Streptomyces sp. NPDC005266; assembly: GCF_040607655.1. NCBI lineage: Bacteria > Bacillati > Actinomycetota > Actinomycetes > Kitasatosporales > Streptomycetaceae > Streptomyces > Streptomyces sp. NPDC005266. The sequence goes on along the minus strand of NZ_JBEXHC010000006.1, from coordinate 392,909 downwards.
CTGGCCCGGGTCACCGGGGTCTCCCTTCTCCCCCTTTGCTCTCGGCGCCCCGTCTGGCCCGGTGTGCCCGACGCCCCCGGCTGGCCGTTTCGGCCCGGCGCCCCGGATTGGCCGTCCGCCCCGGCCGTACCCGGCGCACCGGCGCTTCCGTCCTTGCCGTCCCGGCCGGGGGCTGCCCCGGGACGCCCTGGTATCCCCGCAGTCCGGGGATCGGCACCGGCACCTCCGCCCGCGGCGGTGAACACGTGGAACTCCCGCCGGGCGGGGGTGCTGTCCTGGCTCGGCTGGTGCCGGGAGCGCGGTTACGCGGGGCCGACGGTCCCGGCCTGGGCGAAGCGGCTGGCTGTGCCGGACTCCGAGACCCCGGCCCGCTCGAAGATGGCGATCGACCGGCTGATCGCGCGGCGCGAGGCGCACCTGCGGGAGAAGACGCTGTGGCGGATGCTGTATGAGGCAGCCGGTCGGGCGGAGGAAATCCTCGGAGTCAACATCGAGGATCTGGACTTCGCCGGCGCCGTTGCCCGGTCAAGCGCCCGGCGTCAGCAACCGCTGAGCCGCTTTCCTTGATCCTTCTCGGTGGCAACGGCGAAGGCGGACAGAAGCGTCGCAGCGGCGAGGCTGCCCCATAGGGCAGCCGAGCCGTGGGAGGCGAGAGTGGTGATGACCGCCGGGGAGACGGCGAGGCCGAAGCCCCAGGAGAGCTGGAAGCGGGCGAGGGCGCGTCCCAGGACATGGGCCGGGGCGAGGGCGGTGACGAGCGCGGTTACGCTGCCGGTATAGATGATCTCGCCGATGGTGCAGACCACGGACACCGCGGCGATGGCCGGGGCACCCCAGCCGTGTCCCAGTGAGGTGGCCGCGAGGAAGCCGAGGTAGGACGCGGCGAGCACCACGCCGGCAAGAGCCAGCGCGGTCCGCCGGGAGAAGCGGGACATCAGGACAGTGACCGGAACCTGCAGGGTGACCACCAGCACAGTGTTCGCCACAAAGATGGCTGCCGACCACACGGGGGATGCGTGTAACTGTGTCACCAGGACCAGAGGCAGCGCGATTTCGGGGACGTTGAGGCAGAAGACGAAGACCACGTTGGCGGCCAGCAGCACGCGCATCCGAGGTGCGGGCCCGTCGGCCCTGTCCTTGGCCGAAGCAGCGCCCGGATCCGTGTGCACGTGAACCGACCATGCCAAGACTGCCGCAGCGAAATAGGCGAGCCCGGTGACGGCTGCCAGCGCCTGCAACGCGGTGGTGCCGCCCGCCAGGCATGCGGTGGCGATGAGCGCGCCGACGCCAAGGCCGGCGTTGCGCAGGGCGCGGCCTGCCGCGAGGGCGGCGTCGCGTTCCCGGCCGTGGGCGACCGTGGCGACGAGAGCCGCGTGGGCGGCCGGCCAGGCCTGGTTGCCGATGCCGAGGAAGAGCGCAGCCGTCGCGAACAGCCAGACGTGCCCCGCCGGGGCGACCAGCAGCAGCACCACGCCCACTACCCGCACCAACATCGACGCCGCCACGACCGTGCTGCGTGCGCCCCGGTCCAGCCATCTACCCACCGCGGGCGTGCACACCAGACCCACGACGATGCCGGCCGTCATGGCGATGCCGGTGGCCGCCGCGGACAGCCTGAGCACCGTTATCCCGTAGAGCAGCAGAAAGGGCCGCAGCAAGCCGGTGCCGAGCGCGTCCACGGCCAGAGCGACGGCATAGCGGGGGCCTCCGGAGGCACGGACGAGGGCGCGCGGCTGGATCTTGGTGGTGGTTGCCATGACATCAATGGTGCGTTCGGCCGCCGGGCCGGCTATGCCGGTTGACGGACATCGTCAATCGACGTGGTCGTCGGTCATCCGGCCAGCGATGATGAGGGGATGACGTTGAGGATCGACATCGGCGGCCTGCCGTCCGGGCGGCTCCGGTTCGCTGCCTCCCCGCTGGCCGAGCTGACCGCGATGCTGCACGTGCTGGCCGAACCCGCGCATCACCCGCAGCTCGCCGGCTGGGCCGGGGACGTCTGGGCTGGGCTGCGGCCGGAGCTGGCCGAGCGGCTCAGGGAGGCGGAGTTCCTCTGGCGTTCCTCACGAGCCGACTTCCTGGTCCCCGCTCGTCCCCGGCCGACCCTCACCGAGGAACTGGACGATGTGGACCGGATCGACGATGAAACCTATGTGACCGCCGCGCTCATCACCACGTGCGGCAGCAACCGGGGCCACTTCGCCGCGCCGTCGCCGCTCGCCGACGCGACGGCGCGTGAGCGGGCCCTGGACCTGGCCCAGGCCCGCGGCGCGCTCCAAGAGGCCTTCGCGGAACGGCTGCTCGCGGACCCGGCCGTCGTGCGGGCACGGGTGCGTCACACCCTCGAACAGTGCGCCGAGGCCTTCTTCGACGCCGCCTGGACGGGCGTCGCCGTGCAACTCGCCACCGACCTGCGCCTGAAGAACGACCTGCTGAAGCGCCAGGGCATCGGGGCGGCACTCGCATCGGTCTCCAGCGCCGTCACCCTGGAGCCGGACAGCAACTGCATCATCGTGGACCAGCTGCAGGACAATGCGACCGCCGCCCACGGTACCGGGGTCACCTTCCTCCCCAGCGTCTTCGGCCGCCCGCACCTGGTGGTGGTCCACGCGCCCGGGTGGCAGCCGGTGGTGCAGTACCCCGTGGCCGAGGCGAGTCCATCGGAGCCGGTATCGCTGGAAACGGTCACGTTACGGCTGGAGGCACTCGCGCATCCGGTACGGCTGCGGCTGCTGCGCACCCTGGCCCGCGGCCCGCACACCACCGGTGAGCTGGCCCACGCCTGGGAACTTTCACCCCCGGAAGTTTCCCGCCACCTCGCCGTCCTGCGCCGCGCGGGCCTGCTCACGGCCCGGCGGCAGGGTCGTTATGTCCATTACGCCCTTAATCTTCCCGATCTGACGGCACTGGGGGGCGACCTGCTGGCGGCCGTACTGCGCTGAGCAGCTTCGGTCTGTCGAGGCCGCTCATGGCGTGTTCCTCCTCAGGCTACTGTCAGGAGGACTCATGACACCCGGCGCCGCCCGCGCGCCCCGCGTGCCCGTTCGAAGGACGTCGATGACCGAACACGACCGGCCGGCCCCGGCCTTCGCCCGCGCCCAAGACGGCACCGCCTTGGCATACCAGCACCATGGGGAGGGGCCGCCGCTGGTGCTGCTCGCTGGGCAGGCGAACGACCACCACTGGTGGGACGGCGTGCGCGAGGACTTCCACACCGTGCGCTCCACCGTCACCCTGGACCTGCGCGGCACGGGCGACAGCGACAAGCCCGAGGGGCCGTACTCCATCCGGCAGTTCGCGGACGACGTCGTCGCGGTCCTGGACGCGCTCGGTATCGCGCGCGCCGACGTGTACGGCACCTCGATGGGCGGCCGGGTCGCGCAGTCGCTCGCGATCCGCCACCCGGAGCGGGTCCGCCGGCTGGTCCTGGGCTGCACCTCCCCGGGCGGTCCGCACGCCGTGGAACGCGACGCGTCGGTACGACGGTCCCTCGCACAGCCGGACGCGGAGGCTGTACGCCGGGTGCTGGCCGACCTGATGTACTCGCCCGCCTGGCGGGCCGCGCACCCCGGCCCTTACCGCACCCTCGGCGACCCGCGGATGCCCGCCCACGCGCGCCGCGGCCACCTCATCGCCAGCAACGAGCACGACGCCTGGAGCGAACTGCCGCGCGTTGCGGCACCCACCCTGATCCTCCACGGCGACCAGGACCGGCTGACCCCGCCGGACAACCTCCCGCTACTCGCCTCCCGTATCCCCGGTGCCCGTACCCACCTCTTCCCGGGTGCCCGGCACGCTTACTTCGAGGAGTGCCAGGACGAGGCGGGGAAGCTGGTGCGGAGGTTCCTCGTCGAGGAGGGATGACGGTGCGGCAGTACCCTCCCGTCGATCGGCGCGTTAGTCGAGGCTTGGGCCGTGGTCTGATATGGGCCGCGTAGAAGACGTAGTCGACGGTGACGGTGACGGTGACGGTGGAGAACGAGGAGCCTGGCGGGGAACGTCATGAGGCAAGCCGGATCCGGCGCTGTCCGCACTCGGCGATCTGGCTGCAGAGGTTCTCCACGGAGAAGGGAACGCTGAGATTGTCCCTCCCCTCGTAGCGTGGAGCCCGTGATTGCAGGCAGAGTTGGGGTTCATGGGGTCCAAGCAACGCACATGTACACCTGAGTTTCGTGAGGGTGCCGTACGCATCGTGATCGAGGCCGAGAGGCCGATCCCGGAGGTCGCTGAGGAGCCCGGTGTCCACTCGGGCACGCCGCACAGCTGGGTCTCGGCGCTGGCGGAGCGCGCCGAGCGGAAGTGGGATCCCCCTCCATACGGCAGCGCTCTGGCTCCATGTGGGAGGGATGCCCTCGGAGAAAGGTCCCGCTGCGGGCCCGCTCAGGAAGCGAGGTCGAGGTATCGGGCGTAGAGGGCGGCCTGAGTGCGGTGGGCGGCGCCGATCTTGAGATATATGCTGCTGAGATGGTTCTTGACAGTCTTCTCGGATATGTCGAGCCTTCGGGCGATGAGCCGGTTACTTAACCCCCCGGCCAGCAGGCGGAGTACGCCCCGCTCGCGTGCGGTGAGGGCGGGGCCGACGGGCGGCGCATCTTTCTCGGGGACGGGAGCGGACGCCGGAGCGGACGCCGGAGCGGACGGAGCCGCTTCCTCGAGGTCGGTCAGGCCGACGTGTCGGGCGTAGAGGGCGGCCTGAGTGCGGTCGGTGGCGCCGATCTTGAGATATATGCTGCTGAGATGGTTCTTGACAGTCTTCTCGGATATGTCGAGCCTTCGGGCGATGAGCCGGTTACTTAACCCCCGGGCCAGCAGGCGGAGTACATCTAACTCCCGGGAGGTGAGCTTTGCGGCCGGTGCTTCTTCCACGTCTTGCCTCTCTCTTGCTTCTCCGAAACGGCATGAGAAAAAACGTCCAAGGACTTCATTCACGCGGCACCGCCTGGCGCTGAGCGGTGAGCGCCGGCAGGTCACCTGACAGGCGGCGGTCACGGCAGGCGGCCCAGCGTCTCGCCCAGCCAGGCCGTTCAGGCCGGGGAGCGCAGGACGTCGGTGTGGCCGCCGGGGAAGGTGTGGGGGGAAAAGGGGCCGGACGTGACGCGGCGCCAGGGGACCAGGCCAAGGGCGCTGGTCAGGGGGCCGGCGTCACCGCGCAGCGCGGGGGGCGGAGGTGGCCTCGAACCGGGCAAGGAGGCGGAGGTCCTGGAGGGGGGTGTCCACGACGATCTCCCGCCATTCGTCGCAGGGGGCATCGGCCAGGGCGTCGTGGGAGGCGGTGGCCTTCTCGGGCAGTTTCAGGAGCCCGGGGCGCGGCTCCGGACCTCAGCAGGGCGGCGACCTCGCTTCCGGCCTCCTCCAGTCAAGCTATGCCCTGTTATGGACCAATCCGTAACTCCGCCGGACGGATCGACTGTCACTACTGGCTCGCCATGAATGTCGAAGCCCAGCGGAACGATGGAAAGCGCATATGGGTATGACGTCAATGCAATCTCCCCTGTGTAAACACGCCAAATCGTTCGCAGACGAAAATGGCAACGCTGCGAAGAATCGGTGGCGCGACTGCAAAGCGGCACGTATCTGGCCGACGACGGCGTCCCCCTTGACGCTCGCTCGAGGGCAGGCTGGAACTGATCAAGTATGTTTAAGCTACATGCTTGTGTGATCAATTGACCAGTGGTTATCGGTCAACTATTGAAGCGCGCCAATACTCCAGCCAGATCGTGATCTTGCTCGTGGGACCTGGTCCGGGAACGGGTACGGCCACTGTTGATCACCGTGACTTGTGTGGAGTAACGATGAGACGGTGGCCGTAAATCACCGCATAGATCCTGCTCGTTGGCGGGAGGCGTTCGAGGTGGCCATGGGCCGTATCGCGGGACGGTTCGCCCGGGTCGAACCACGACGCCGGGCTGGGCGGTTGGTGCTGGGCCTGCTGTCGGACCTGCCGCGCAACAACGGCTGGGTGCCCCATGAGGCGCCATGTGACCGAGTGGAGGTGTGAGACCTCTACCGCCGGGCCGTCGCAGCGGCCGGGTAGAAGCTGAGGGCAGTCGGGCGACGTGAGGTCGCGTGATGTGAGTGATCGCAGCGATTGAGGGATCGGAGGAGGTGATGTTCGACGTTGCGATCGGGCGAGTGTCCAGGGCATCACGCCGTCGCAAGACCCTCATCGTCTGCTGTGACTGCCGCGGCGGAATCCACAGCGGATTCCCCGTTCGGCAGGATTCGATGGAATCGACGCTGGAGAGCCGGGTGCGGTGATAAGTCGCATGCCCGGTTCGGTGGGGGGCTGCCGGAAAAGGGTCCGTGTCAACGGACACCTCGCCGGCGGCCTACCCTGCGGGGCCGGCAAGCACCTCGCCGGCGGCCTACCCTGCGGGGCCGGCAAGTCGGCAGGGAGGATGCCGCAATGCCGGGAGGCCGCTGGTGTCCTGGGGTGGCGCCTCCAGCGTCACCGCAAACGCGGGACCCAGAAGCACTACGTCTACCACTACCCCTCCAAGAAGGCTCTCCGAACCGTCAAGGACCAAGGTCAAGACGCTGTGCCGACAGGACACGAACCTGCCGCCGGCAGTCGTGCTTCACCATCTCAACCCGGTGCGCCCGGCTGGTACGCCTCGTGGGCCGCTGCGGCGAGGCGGTGAGCCTGGAGAACTTCGGTGCGTCGGCCCCCTTCCGGACGCTGTACGAGCAGTTCGGCCTGACCGCGCCGCGCGTCGCGGCTCGGCCCCCTTCCGGACGCTGTACGAGCAGTTCGCCCTGACCGCGCCGCGCGTCGCGGCCTCTGCCCGATCCAGCCTCGACCGTATGGACTCGGTCTGACCCGCCTCATACCGCTCCACTTCTGGGACGCGGGGTCCGCGGCGGGGGGCCTCACACCCGCCAGTCGCCCGCGATCTTCAGCAGATGGTCGTTCTCCTCGGGAGTACCGATGGTGATCCGCACCCCCTCGTCGCCGAAGGGGCGCACCATGACACCCGCCGCCTCGCACGCGTCGGCGAACGCCGGTGTATGCGAGCCGAGGCGCAGCCAGACGAAGTTGGCCTGGCTGTCAGGAACGCTCCAGCCCGCGGCCCGCAGAGCACGGGTGACCCGGGCGCGCTCGGCCACCAGGGTCTGTACCCGCTCCAGCAGTTCGGGTCCCGCGTTCAGCGAGGCCCGCGCGGCGGCCTGGGCGAGTCCGCTGACGCCGAACGGCACGGCGCAGGCCCGCAGCGCGGCCGCGACCGGCGGATGCGCGACCGCGTAGCCGACGCGCAGTCGCGCCAGCCCGTACGCCTTGGAGAACGTGCGCAAAACGGCGATGTTGGGACGGTCGCGGTAGAGCTCGATGCCGTCGGGTACGTCGGTGTCGTCCACGAACTCGCGGTACGCCTCGTCGAGCACTACCAGCACATGGCCCGGCACCCGGTCGAGGAAGCGCTCAAGCTCACCGCGGTGCACGGCCGTGCCGGTCGGGTTGTTGGGGTTGCACACGATGATCACGCGAGTGCGGTTTGTCACCGCATCGGCCATGGCCTCCAGATCGTGCCGCTCGTCACGCAGCGGAATCTGCACAGGAGTTGCCCCGGTGGCCCAGATGAGTAGCGGGTATGCCTCGAACGAGCGCCAGGCGAACAGCACTTCGTCCCCTTCGCCGGCCGCGGCGCACAACAGGTCCTTGGTGACCCCGAGGGATCCGGTGCCGGGCACGAGGTGCTCCGGGGGCACCGCGAGGGCTGCGGACAGCTCCGTGACCAGTTCACTGCTCTTGGAATCGGGATAGCGGTTGACGCGCCCCAGCTCCTCGCGCATCGAGGCGACGACCGACGGCAGCGGGGGGTAGGGATTCTCGTTCGATGACAACTTGTCCACCAGGTCGCTGGGCGCGGCCCGGCCGGGGACGTAGCGAGGCAACCCGGAGACATCGGCGCGCAGCCGGGGGGCAGGTGCAGGGGGCATCGAGGGAACTTCCTGAACGGGGGAAGCGGACGGTCGTGCGGGGGGTGTCGTTCATCGGGGGCTCCGGGGTATCCGGGGGCCACGCGCCGCGACGGGGCGCGCGGGCGTGAGATCCAGCCCGCGCGCCGACACCTCTGCCGTGGTCAGCTGCGTGTCCCGCTCACCTCTCGGGTCCGGCGGCGCGCGCCACTGCGGCACAGCGGACCGCCGGGGTTGTCGCAGGCAGGGTCAGCCGACGGCCACAGCGGGCGCGTTCTCCTCCTCAACGGCCGTGGTCCGTACCCCTGCCCTGGCGAACTCCTCCAGGAAAGTGGGAAAGGACAGCCGGACGTCTTCGAAGCCCGAGAACCGGTTGGCGGACTGCATCCGCAGGCCTGCCACGAACAGCGACATGAAGATGCGGTGGTCGCCCCAACTGGACAGCGTCACTCCGCCGGGGTACGTCCGCGCGCCGCGGACCTCGAAGCCGTCGCAGATCCCGTCGTCGTACAGGACCTCGATGTCCACGCCCGCGCGGGTCAGTTCGGCGGCCATGGCCTCGATGCGTGACGCCTTGTGGAAGCGGGTGAGGCGTCCGCCGGTCACCCGCAGGCTGCCCTGCACGTACGCCCCGAGGGCGGCGAGCGTGGGCACGATGTTGGGGCAATCCCGCACATCCACCTCGAAGTCGCCGCACAGACTGCCCGGCGGGTTGTCGACGGTCAGCGACGAGGTGGCCCGGTCGAAGGTGACGCTCACCCCGAGCTGCTCCAGGATCGGGACGATCGCGAACTCGCCCTGCATGCTGTCGCCATACACGTTGGTCAGGACAGTCCGGCCCGGGAAGAGCGCGGCGGCGGCCAGCAGGTACGAGGCCGAGGTGTAGTCCTCGTGCGTGGTGACGTCCTGGGCCTGGTAGGAGGAGGGCTCCACCTGGTAGTGACGCATGTCCTCCGACGCGGAGACCTTGATACCCGCGTCAGCCAGGCTGGCCAGCGTCTGCCGGATGTATGACTGGGAATAGACCTCTCCCGTCACCTCGATCTCCACCGGGCCGTCGGCCAGCGGCGCGGCGAACAGGATGGCGGTGATGAACTGCGAGCTGATGTCGCCCGGCAGCCGGCAAGTGCCGCCCTTCAGGCCGCGCCCCCAGTTGACGACCGGGGCCTTGTTCTCGCTGACGATCGACTCGATGTCCGCGCCGAGTTCGCGCAGCGCCTGCAGCAGGGGCTCCATCACGCGGTTGCACAGGGTCGCGTCGCCCGTCACCACGACCGGCGACGGCAGTACGGACGCCAGCGCCGTCACGACGCGGAACACCAGACCCGAGCCGCGGGACTGGATGACGCTCCGGATGTGCGGGAGCGCCCCTCCGATGCCCTGGATCTCCAGGAATCCGTCGTGCTCGGTTATCTTGGCACCGAAGGCACGGCAGGCGTTCTTCATGGTCTCCGTCTCGTCGCAACGGAGATCGTTGAAAACCCGTGACGTGCCATCGGCCAGTGTGCCGGTCAGAATCGCCCGTTGCGTCTCCGGTTTCGAAGAAGGGACGCGGAACGTTCCGGAAAAGGAATCGACCGGATCAACCCTCAGCAGCATCCTAGTATCTCCCGTTTCCCATCATTCGCCGTCTGATACCTTTTGCAAGCGATGTCGCTTTGACGTCCGGGCCGGCGATATCCGCGGAGCGAGAACATGTCATCCCGCCGCTTGGCGCTTCGATGTCGGGGCGGCAGTTCGGGAAAAGCCTCCTGGCGCGCACGACAGCCCTCCTCCGGCGGTGGGGGCGCGATAAGAATTCTGTGGCCCGTGCGGCGCACGGGCAATAGGTCCATCTGCCCATGGCGTTTCCGGCACAAGGTGGTCCGGACCCTCTTTACCGCCGAGGTTTGTCCCGGACACTGTCGTCGGTGCTCAGCGCCATCACCGGGGCCGGCGGCCGGGCCGTCGTCAACGCACTGATCAACGGCGAACGTGCCCCGCAGACCCTGGCCGAGCCGGCCATCCGCCGGGCCCGCAGCAAGATCCCGGTCCTCATCGAAGCCCTGGACGGAACCTTCACCGAGCACCACGCGTTCATGTGCCGGCATTACCTGGACGAGCTCGACCACCTCGCCGCCGCGGTCGGCCAGTTGGACACACGGATCACCGCGCTGCCGGCCCGGCTGGAGCGCGACACGGACATCGAGAACTCGACACGATTCCCGGTATCGGACCCGCGGCCGCTCAGATCATCATCGCCGAGACCGGCGGCGACATGGCCCGGTTTGCCACCCCCGGGCATCTCGCCTCCTGGATCGAGGTCCGCCCGGGGATGAACGTATCCGCCGATGCCACCAAGTCCGGCCGCACCCGCCCAGGCAACAGCAATCCGAAACGCCTGCCGGGCATCGCCGCGATGTCGGTGACCCGGAAGAATGACTGCTACCTCAGTGCCTACTACCGGCGGATCGCTGCCCGTCGCGACCGCCAGCGGACACTGGTCGCGGTGATGCACAAACTCGCCATCGCGATCTGGCACATCCTCCGCCACAGCACCTGCTACCAGGACCTTGGCACCGACTACTTCACCCGCCGCGACCCCGAACGCCCATGTGACGCATGGCCAAGGAAGCCAACCGCCTCGGACTCACCGTCCGCTTTGAACCCATCTCAGCGGCCTGAACCGCGCACTCACCCAATTTTTCGTGTCAGAGTCCCGGTATTGAGGCAAGCCGGGCAGCACGTGCCCGCGTGCTCGCGCACCTGCAACGCCGGGGGCGCTGGGACCTAGGTCCTATTCTGACCAGGCCGGTCCCATGCGAGGCTGAGGCAGCGCGAACAACGCGTTGGGGGCCGTTCCCGGGATTCAGGTTCGGGTTCATTCTTCGGTTCCGAAAGGCCCGCCGTCGCCGCCGTCAACCGGCCCTCCCCGGCCGGGCACGTCCATGCATCCTGTGAACCGTGAGGACGACATCCATGTCCGGCGCAATCCTGTTTTTGAACCGCTGGCCCTTGTACGAGGACGAGCGGCGCTGGGAGAACCGCCTCGCCGCTCCCGAAATCGTCTTCCGCCCGGAGACCGACCGCGTCACGTACGTTTGCGACGAGGGCGGCCGCAGCGGAGTGCCCGCCGACGCCGAACGGGTTCACGTCGTACCTGACTTCGGCAACCTGGACGGCGTGCTGGGGCTCGTCGACGCCGTCGTTCGCGACGAAGGCCCGTTCGACCACGTCATCTGCTTTTCCGAAACGCTCCTCGATCTCGCGGCGACCCTGCGCGAGCGGTACCGCATCCCGGGCTCCAGCCCCGAGGAGACCTCCCGGCTCCGCGACAAGACCGTCATGAAGGAGACGGTGTCGCGGGCCGGCATCCGAGTGCCGCGTTGGGCGCCCTGCCGCACCGAGGACCAGATTCTCGCGGCCGCCGAGGAGTTCGGCTACCCCGTGATCGTCAAGCCGGTGCGAGGGGCGTCCAGCCAGGGTGTGCGCGAGATCGCCTCGGCCGAGGAGCTGCGGGCCTTGTGCGCCGAACGGAGCCTGCACGACCTCGAGATCGAGGAGTTCGTACGGGGCGAGATCCTGCACGTCGACGGCGTCCTGGACGCCGCGGGCAAACCGCTGTTCCTGTGTACCTCGCGCTACGTCTCCACCTGCCTGGACTTCGAGCTCCTGGGCGAACCGCTCGGCTCCGTCTTCCAGACGGAACCCGCGGTGCGCGCCCGCTGCGAGGACTTCGCCGTGCGCTGCCTGACCGCGCTCGGCCTGCGGAGCTCCGCCTTCCACCTCGAACTCTTCGACACCGGCGACGAGCTGGTGTTCCTGGAGGTCGGAGCCCGGGTGCCAGGCGCCGACGTGCCGTACGTCATCCACGACGTCCACGGCGTCAATCTGTTCCGGCTGTGGGTCGACGTGCTGCTGGGCCGCCTGGTGGACCCGCCGGTCCCCGACCCGGAGCTGAGCGGCGGCTGGCTGATCATCCCAGGCCCCAAGCCGCTGCCCCAGAAGGTCACCGCCGCCACCCCGCTCCTGGGTGAAGTTCCCTACGTATATCGGGAGTTGGTGCCGAGGGCGGGCGAGGTTCTGGTCTCCCGGCCCGGCTCGTACGCCACGCTCCAAGGCGGCCGCTTCCTTTTCCGGGGCGGCACCCAGGAGCAGATCGAGGAGGCCGTGCGCCAGGTGCGTGCGCAGTACCGCCTGACGACGGAGCCCGTCCCGTAGACCGCCCGAACCATCTCGTGCCGTCGCCAATCGAACCGTCGAGTCCGTGGAGGAAGACGTGGGTCAGTTGAACCATGCGGAGCTGGTCGACAAGAACTTCGTGGTGTTCGCCGAGGGGTGCTTCGGACTCTTTACGAGCAAGATCGCCGCCTCACTGATCCGCTACCGCGGGGACCGCTGCGTCGCCGTGATCGACAGCCGCAAGGCCGGCCGGACCGTCCAGGACGAGCTCGGCTACGGCGGCCCGATCCCGATCGTCGGCCGCGTCGAGGACGCTTTGCACCTGCGCCCCGAGGTCCTGGTCATCGGCAAGGGCCTGCACTCCGCCGAACTGCCCTCCGGCTGGAAGCCGCACCTCCTCGCGGCCGTCCAGAACGGCCTCCACCTGATCAACTCGATCCACTTCCGCCTCACCGGCGACCCGGACATCGCCCGCGCCGTCCGTGAGAAGGGCATTACCGTCTGGGAGACCAAGGACGCCCCGAAGGTGCCGCTCAACAAGGCCCGCGTCCTGGACCTGGACACCTGGGTCATCCACACGTGCGGCAGCGACTCCAACATCGGCAAGAAGACCGCCGGCCTGGAGATCTGGAACGAGGCCAACCGCCGGGGCATCCCCACCGGCTTCGCCGCCACCGGCCAGAGCGGCATGATGATCTCCGGCCATGGCGTCGCGGTCGACGGCGTACCCGGCGACTTCATGGCCGGCGCCGTCGAGCAGGTCGTCATGGAGGCCGCCGCCGACAACGAATGGGTCGTCGTCGAGGGCCAGGGTTCCCTCAACCACATCGGGTTCAGCAGCGTCGCCCTCGCCATCCTCCACGGCGCCCTGCCGCACGCCCTGGTCTTCTGCCACCGCCTCGGCGCCGAGCGCACCAAGGTCTGGGAGACGCCCATCATCCCTATCCCCGAGCTCATCCGCATCAACGAGGAGCTCACCGTCTTCGAACGGCCCGCCAAGGTCGCCGCCGTCAGCGTCAACAGCAGCGGCTTCACCGAGGAGGACTACCGCCGTGAGGCCGAGAAGCTGGAGGCCGATACCGGACTGCCTGTCGTCGACCCGGTCCGTGAGGGCGGCGCCGCCCAGCTCGTGGACATCCTGCGCGCCCACCAGCGCGAGACCGCGGACCGGCTGCCGGTCCGCCAGCGTTGAGGGCGGACCCGGAACTCCAAGGAGGTGCACAGATGAAGAGAGCGGTCCTGCTCCTCATGCACCAAGGCAAGTCGTACACCGAGGAGGTCGCCGCGGCCACCGCCGGGCTCGGCCTGACCCTGGTCGCCCTCAGCTCCCGGCCGGAGACGCCAGGGGTCCTGGACGCGAGCCGCCGCCACGTGGCGGACTGCGTGGTCACCGAGGAACCCGAACTGCGCTCCAGCGACGTCGAGAAGGCCGTTCGCGAACTCGCCGACCGGGGCTACCGGGTCGAGGCCGCCCTCGCCACCTTCGAGGGCTACCGGCTCCTGATGGCCGAGCTCAACGAGCGGCTCGGCGCGCGCGACTCCGCCGAGCCCGCGCTGCGGCTCTGCCTCGACAAGTACGAACTGCGCCGCTACCTCTTCGCCGAGGGACTGAGCGAGGTCCGGGTCCGCCGGCTCACCCCCGGCGTGACCCCCGAACTCGACCCCTCCGCACGCTGGTTCGTCAAGCCGGTGCGCGGTGCCTCGTCCTTCGCGACCTTCGTCCTGGAGGACGCCGACGACCTGGCCGACCTGCCCGCAATCCAGGAGCAGATGCGCGCCGACCAGCGCATGAAGGCTATCTTCATGGACCGGTACGACTTCCTCGTCGAGGAATACGTCGAGGGCCCGGAGTTCAGCTTCGAGACTTTCGTCCTCGACGGGCGGGTCCACCACCTGTGCGTCCACGAGAAGGCCCGCGTGGAACGCCTGGAGCGGACCACCCTGGAGGGGATGTCGGTCAGCCCGCCCGCCGGCATCGACCGTGAACTCGTCCTGGAGGGATCCGACTACGTCACCCGCTGCCTCGCCGCGCTGGCGGAGCACGGGCTGACCGCCGGCGCCTTCCACATCGAGGTCAAGTACTGGGAGTCGAAGAAGCGCTGGGAGATCATCGAGATCAACCCCCGGGTCGGCGGCAGTCTCATCGACGCCAGCGTCCAGACCGTCACCGGGCACTCCCTCCTCGACCTGTGGGTCGAGTCCCTGCGGCTGCCCAACGGCGAACGGGACGCCTTCCACGACCGGCTCATCCGCGCCTCCCAGTTGGAGGCCCTGCGCACCGGCGCGCCCGTCCAGGCGACCGTGTTCCTCAGCAAGTACGGAGAGAAGGGGCGGACCGTCGACGCGATCGGCTTCGACCCGCCCACCCGGCCGCCCCGGATCCTGCGCATCCACGTGGCGGAGGGAACCCGACTCGATGTGTCCGACCGGGCGATCTGCCTGATGGACGCCCTGTGGGACGTGGCGGCCGACGACCTCGACGCCGAGACCGCCTTCCTCGACCGGCACGCGACGGAGCATTTCCATGTCCGCTACCGCTGACCCGACGACCCGATCCTCGGCCTGGACGCGGGCGCCGAACCGGAGATCCGGGCCACCGTCCCGCTGTGCGGCTGCGAGAACCTCGTCCGCCCGGGTCCACACCTCCGGGTTCACCCGGGTCGCCGAGCGGATCGCCCGCGACCCCGCCGCCGCGCCGGGCGGCAAACACTCTGACTTTTCCGTGGACGTCCACCCGCCAACCCTCTCGTGAAGGAGAACGCGATGAACCGCGTGCAGAACACCGGGATCAACCACCCGAAGCCGTTCTACAACGAGGAGCAGAGCCGTCTGAAGAAGGCCGAGCTCGACCGCTACTTGGACAAGAAGATGGCGGAGTGGAAGGCCACCGTCCCCTTCGCGTCCCACCTGACCGAGCCTGAGCTCCACCAGGCGTACTACCGCCGCACCCTCATCGAGCACGTGTGGCGGATCCGCCTCTCCCGGGTCAGCCAGACCAAGGCCATCTACAAGATCGCCCAGGTCGCGCCCAGGGCCGCCCGCGACTACGCGCAGTACCAGGCCGACGAGATGCTCCACGACAAGCTGTACATCAGCGACGCCGCGGCCGCCGGCGTCACCGAGGAAGAGATCCTCGCCACCGAGCCTTACCTCTCCACCCGCCTTTTCGAGGGCTTCTTCTACTACGCCCTGGAGCACGAGTCGGCCCTCGCCCCGGTCGTCTCCAACTACCTGGTCGAGTACACCCAGATCAAGCTCCAGCCGGCCATCGTCGAAAACCTCCAGGAGCGGCTCGGCAAGGAGAACGTCAAGGGTCAGGCCGCCCACCTCCACGTCGACAGCACCGAAGACCACTCCCAGGAGATGTGGGACATCCTCCACCAGCTGATCTTCAGCGAGGAGGACTTTCAGCAGGTGTTCAAGTACATCGACGACGTCCAGGAGATCCTCGCGATGTTCTTCCGGGAGATCTACGAGGACACCGTCGCCAAGCACGCGCAGACCGCCGCCGTGTGACCCGCACGTCCCGGGCCACGCCGACGACAGGATCAGCACGCCGGAGACCCCATGCGCCTGAGGGTTGAACCGATCGAGAGCTTCACGGGGACGTTCCGCGTCCCCGCCTCGAAGCCGGAGACACAGCCGGCGATCCTGGCGAGCGCCCTGGCCGAGGGACGCTCCCGGCCGCCTTGCCCGGCCCGCGCGGGGCCCAGCTGCGATGCCGGTCGGTGGCGCCTCTGAGCCATCGCGGGTCCGCCGGGCAGTCGTCGCCCGGCGGACCCGTACGGACCCCACCCCACCGCACCCCCGCCGCCCAGCAGAGAGGAACCCCGCGAATGTCCGCACCCGACACAGCCGCGCTCGTCAAGGAGTACCGCGAGAACGGCTTTGCGGTCGCCGAGCGTCTCTTCGATCCGAGCGAAGTCGCCGAACTCAACACCGCCATCACGGAGATCCTGGACGTCCCCGACATCGGCTCCGTCGCCGAAGTGGAGCCGGGCGACAACGGCATGGCCCGCCGGATCTGGTCGCCCACCAAACAGCACTCCGCGTTCGAGCGGGCCGCCGCCCACCCCAAACTGCTCGACCATGTCGAGGCACTCATCGGCCCCGACATCCTGTTCCACTACAGCAAGCTCCACCTCAAGGCCCCGCAGGTGGGCAGTGTCGTGGAGTGGCACCAGGACTTCGGCTACTACCCCCACACCAACACCGACCTGGTGACGGCCCTCGTCTACCTCGACGACACCACCACCGAGAACTCCGCCCTCCAGGCCGTCCCCGGCTCTCACCGGCGCGGCCTCGCCGACCACTACGTCGACGGCCACTTCCGCGGCAAGGTGACGGGTGCCGACGCCCCCGACCCAACGCTCGCCGTGCCCATCGAGGCGCCCGCTGGCAGCGTGGTCTTCATCCACTGCCTGCTCCTGCACTACTCCTCCCCGAACCGCTCCGACCGGTACCGCCGCGCCTTCCTGCCGGCCTACCGGGCGGCCGACGCCTACCCGATCCACTTCGGCCCGCACGCCGGCCACAACGAGCCCGGAGTGAAGCTGCTGCGCGGTAGCGTGTCGGACACGGCACGTGTGGAAGCCGGGGCGTGGCGCCTCCCGCTCGCGGAGCGCCCCTTCGGCTCGCTCTTCCAGCTCCAGGAGGGCGCCAACAAGACCGCGACTGCGGCGACCACCGGGTACGCCACGCTGGAGGAGACGAAGTGACAGCCCCATGAGCACGCCGAACGTGACGGTCGTCCGCGCCTGCCTGCGGGGCGGCGCGGGCGGCAGCCCCACGGCCGTCGTCCTGGAGGACGACGCGGACGGCCCGCCGCCGGGCGACGACGAGCGGCGCCGGATCCCCGTCGCACGGGGCACCTCGCACGCTGTGTACGTACGTCACGCCGGCGACACGACCGAGCTGCGCTTCTTCACCGCGGAAGGGGAACTGCCCGCCTGCGGTCACGGCACGGTCGCCGCCCTCGCCCTCCTCGCGGCACGGCACGGCGGTGTCGGGCCCTACCGGGCCACCCTCCGTGCCGGGGGGCGCGTCTTCGCCGGGCGGGCCGAGCGTGCCGGCGGGCTGATCACCGCCGCCTTCGACCCCGGCCCCGTTGACCTGCGCGAACCCACCGCAGAGGAACGCGCCCTCGTTCTTCCGGCCCTCGGTCTTGCGCCGGACGAGGCCGGGCCGGACGTCCGGATCGCCGGCGTGGGCCGCGAACGCATTCTGGTGCCGGTCCCCACCCGGGCCGCGCTCGCCGCGCTACGCCCGGACCTCGACCGCCTCAGGGCGGCCTGCGACCGGTTCGGCCTGCTCGGCGCGTATGTCCACTCGGAACCTTCGCCCGAGGGCGCGCTCGCGGCCCGGATGTTCGCCCCTTCGATCGGCGTTCCAGAGGACCTCGCCAACGCCAACAGCACGGCCTGTCTCGTCGCACACCTGGCTGGCCGGGGCGTCCACCGGATCGCCGTCGACATGGGCGACGCCCTCGGCAGCCACGCCACCATCACCGCCACGGCGGGACCGGACCTGCGAGTCGAACTCGGCGGCACCGCACGCGTCCTGACGGAGCAACCGGCCCATCGGCTCTCTTGAAAATGACCGAGCCTTTCGGCGTAGGTGCAGATCAACCGGCCTCTTCGCGCGGGGTGACGGTGACGTCGAGGCCAGGGCGGCGAGTTGGGCGATCATGCGGCGGGTGTGCCGTTCCTCGCCGAGCCGGTTGGTGAAGTGGTCGGGGCCGAGGTGGGTGGTCTTGCTGCGCGCGGCGGTGGAGCCGGCCAGGAACAGGTCGGTCTTGAGCCGGGAGTCGCCATGGCGGGTCGCGCGATGGGTGGCAGCCAGTCGCAGGCGGAGTGCCGACGGTGTGGGTTGTACCAGTCGGTGATCCAGGTCGCGATCTTGATGCCGGCCTCGCCTCAACCGTGGGCGCGGCGCGAAGCCCACTCCTCCAAAGGACAACCCCCATGAGTTCGCCGCAGGGTATCGAAGTCCCTGACGCCCTGATCGCGTCGTACACGAGGAACGGTGGTGAAGAGGAACGCACCTGGATCGCCCGGCTGCCCGCGCTGGTGGCGGAGCTGCTCGACCGATGGGAACTGGAGCGGGACGGCGGCACCGGGTCCGGCGAGGCCTCACTGGTGGTGCCGGTGCGCCGCACGGACGACACCCGCGCCGCGCTCAAACTCCAGATGCCCCGCGAGCAGACGACCGCCGCGCTGATCGGACTGCAGGCGTGGAACGGCGACGGCATCGTGCGGCTGCTCGACCACGACCCGAAGAGCGGCGCCGTGCTGCTGGAACGCCTGGACGGCTCATGCACCCTGGCTTCCGTCGAGGACGACGACGTGGCCATGAGCACGTTGGCCGGACTTATGGCCCGGCTGCACTCCGTCCCGGCGCCCGAGGGCCTGCGCGGCCTCGGTGACGTCGCGCGCGACATGCTGGCGTCCGTGCCGGCGGCCGTCGCCGCCCTGCCGGACCCCGAGGACCAGCGGCGGCTGCACGGCTGGGCGTCGGCAGTCACCGAGCTGGCCGGCGAGCCCGGCGACCGGATGCTGCACTGGGACCTGCACTACGACAACGTGCTCGCCGCCGAGCGCGAGCCGTGGCTGGCCATCGACCCCGAACCCCTCGTCGGCGACCCGGGCTTCGACCTGTGGCCGGCGCTGGACACCGGCTGGGAGAAGCTCCACGCCACCGGGGGCGCGCCCCGGGTGGTGCGGCGCCGCTTCGACCTGCTGACCGAGACACTCGGGCTGGACCGCCAGCGCGCGGCCGGCTGGACCCTGGCCCGGCTGCTGCAGAACACGCTGTGGGACATCGAGGACGGGCGGACCACCATCGACCCCTCCCAGACCGCCGTGGCCGAGGCGCTGCCCCGCCACTGACACACTTCCCCACCAAGCGCAACACACCCCCAAACCGCCCCAAACCCAACATGGGCGCCTCGCGCTCCTGTCGGCAGGGGTTACGCCTGGCCGGAGCCCAGGGCGGTTTCCGCGTCCTGGCCGCCCCAGCTGTCGGGGGTGCGCCACAGGACGTGAACCCCGAAGACGCCGTACAAGGTGTCGGCCGACCAGTCCTCGGCGGGCGGTTCGGAGAGCACCAGATAGAGGCGGTCGGCAGGAGCGGGCAGGGTGTGGTTGATCTCCAGGAGGCGGGTGGCTCCTGAGCGGAGGTCGGCGTAGGCGGAGCGGCCGGCACCGAGAACCTCGTAGAGGAAGTGGCCGTCTTCCGCGATGCGGCTGACATCGATGACCGGGGAGTCGGTCGGCTGCAGGTCCGCCCAGAGCAGGGCCGCCTTGAGGGCATGGCGCACCGCCTCGTGCTTTTTGCACGTGCGGTCGGCGGCCGCCGCGGTCTCCAGCGAGTGCAGAAGCCCCTTCGCGGGCGCCGGCGTGGCGGGCATGTCTTCGGCGGAGGTCACGGGCTCGGCTTCCTTCTGCTCGGACTGCTGTTCAGCGGAGGCGGGTGCGTTGTCGGCTTCGGGCTCACCCATGGCGGCCCGGCGGTGCTGGACCGCCTCCCGGGCTTCGTCCAGGGCCTGGGCCCAGCCGGCGCGTGCCAGGTCCGCCTGGAGTCGGTTCACGTCCAGGTTGTTGTCCTTGAGCATGCTGTTGGTGTGCGCCGCGAGGTCGCGCAGGAGGCTGAGGCGGTGCTTGTCCGGGCATCCGAGCACACGACGCACGTCCACCCAATCCGCCTGGTCGCGGCGGAGGACGCGGTTGGCCATGCCCTTGAGCTCAGACAGACGATCACGGGCGTTCCCCGGAATGGTTCCGTCACCGTTCGTCAGGTCGTCGAAAACGCCGAGCGCCGCCACGTAGCGTTCCGCCATTCTGGGCGAGATGGGCTGGCGACCACGCTGGTCCGCGGTGAGCAGGCAGTGGTTCGTCTCGTGGGCGAACACCCAGCAGTCCAGTTCCTCGCCGGGACGCGGGGGCACCGAGCCGTGGCGGACGGTCAGGACCAAAGGGACATCAATCGCGGGAGACAGGGCCTTGACCCGGTACCGGCCGCCGGGTGCCTGGCGGATCACGCGGACTCGGATGTCCGTACCGATCTCGGGGACGTCACCGTCTGCCATGCCTGGTTCGCCTTCGGTGGGTGCTGATTCGGTACTGCTGCCGTCGGTGTTCGTCAGGGCCTCCGGGAGCGGGGAGGTGTGCAGGACGGTCAGGCTCTGGGTGCTGCGGGTGAGCGCGACGTACAGCTGGCGCAGGCCGGCCGGGCCGCGGTCGGCGATGGTGGCGGGTTCGACGACGAGGACGTGGTCGTACTCCATGCCCTTGGCCTGGGCGGCAGCCAGCACGGACACCGCCTCGCGTCCCTGCTCGGTGATGCCGTCGGCCAGGTCCAGGTGGCGGCTGATCTCGTCGAGCCAGCCGGAGTCGTCGGGGACGATGACCGCCACGGAGCGCAGGGTGTGTCCATCGCTGGTGCCGATGAGGCGGGTGGCTTGGGCCACGGTGTCGTCGAGGAGTTTCCACGGCTCGGTCGCGACCGTCCGTACGGCGTCCTCGCCGACCGCGCGCACGGCCTGCGGGTACGGCAGTGTGGGGGCGACGGTACGGGCCAGAGGGGCGACGAACCCCATGATTTCGGCGGGCACGCGGTAGCTGGTGGTCAGCTCGGCTACCCGCCAGTCGCCGTGGTCGGACAGGAGGGTGCCGAGGCGGTCCCAGTCGGTGTGGGTGTGGGGGCCGGTGGCCTGGGCAAGGTCGCCGAGGATGGTCATGGAGCCGTGCGCCGCGGAGCGCCGGCGCAGGGAGCGGGCCTGCATGGGTGTCAGGTCCTGTGCCTCGTCGACGACGATGTGCCCATACCGTTGCGGGGTCTGCCCGGTGATGAGATACCGCAGTTCTTCGAGGCAGACGTGGTCGTCGAGCGTCCAGGGATCGGCGTCGGCCTTATCAGCCCGAGGGCGGTGCACAGCGGCCTGCTCCGCGGCGTCGAGAATGCCCTCGGAGCAGGTACGCAGGAGATCTTCCGAGTCGTAGAGGGTGCGGAGGGCTTCCCTGGCGCCCGGCGACGGCCAGACACGTTCGATCAGGCGCTCGACTTGACGGTTGCGTTCCAGGTCGCGGCGGATCGTGTCGTCGCGGCTGCGGCGAGGGGCGACGGCAACGAGTTCCCGCAGCAGGCGGTCGACGAGCAGGCCGCGGAAGCGGTCGCGGCGCTCACGGTAGGAGCCATCGCCTTGGCGCACGTCCTCGAGGAGGGCGAGCACCTCGGAGCGCAGGACACGCAGGGTCGTGCTGCCGACGGTGACGGTGAGCTCCGGCTTGGCCCCGTCGTAAGAGGGAGTGGTGGTGAACTCGTCGACGGCCTCGGGACGGCACTCGATCTCGACGCGCCGCCGCAGGACGGCCGCCATACGCTCATCGGACTTCACCACCCGCGCCTGGGGGGTGTCGATGCCGAGGATCTCGCCATCCCACAAGCGGGTCACCTGCACGGCGTTGACGTTCCGGGTGCCGAGCGTGGGCAGCACCTGGCTCACGTAGTCCAGGAACCGCTGATGGGGGCCGACAACGAGGACGTCCTGGGCTGTGAAGTGCCCGTTGTTGACGAGCCAGGTCACGCGGTGCAGACCGACCGCCGACTTGCCGGTACCCGGGCCGCCCTGCACGACGAGGATGTCGGAGGGCGAACCGGTGACCAGAGCCATCTGGTCACGGCGTATGGTCTCGACGATGTCTCGCATGCTGCCGCTGCGAGAGCGCTGAAGCTCGCGCAGCAGGAAGTCGTCGGGCTGCTGGGGCTTTTGACGATGGAGGCGGGCGATGTCGGCGGGGGTGAGGACGGGCGGCTGTGCCTTTTCCGGCCGCTGTACGTCGGTGGCGGAGTCTGCCGCCGCTGACTCCGGACGGGCGTCGTCCGCGGCCGGCCGCGGGGCGGGGACGGCGACGGAGATGTCGTCGGCATAGCCTTCGACGACGCGCTGCGTGCAGTGCAGCCGCCGCCGCAGGAGCACCTCCCCCGGAGCGTCCGGCAGCGCGTCGAGCCACTTCTTCGCGAGCGCGTTGGTCCACTCCACGACGACGGTATCGCGGGTGCGGACGTCGGAAACGGCACGCCGGCCGACGTACCAGGTTTCGGGCTCCCCACCGGGGCCGTCCCGCACGTCTACGCGGCTGATGACCAGCGATGCGTTGCCGAGACCTCCGTACGCCGCGGCTCGCTCCTCGGCCGCGAGACGGTTGGCGACGCTGTCCTTGCCGCTTGCGGAGGCCGAGGCGACCGACCCCCCGGTCAGTTCGGCCAGCCGCGCGGCGTAGCAGTCGTATGCGCGGTCCACCGCCTTCTGCTCGATGGCGATGATCTCGTCGCGCGTGGTGGTGCCCATGTGTATCCCCTCCCTCGCAGTGCCCCGAAGGGTGCTGCGCCGGGCATGCGCCCGTACACCGGTGAAAGAACCGTCAGAGGCCGACTGTGACAAGTCGTCAGAAGGTCGGCGGTGGAGTCGGTCAGGATCAGGCACTGCCGGGTTCGACAGGCGGGTTCGGGACGGAGCGGGCTCCGGCTACCACGTCAGTACTTGCCGTTGCTCAGGATGTCGCCATCAGCGTTGTAGACGGTGACAAGGCCGTTCTTGCTGGCCTTCCCCCGGCCGGCCTGGAAGTCCGCGAAGGCCGAGGCGAGCAGCTTGGCGTTGCCGGCGTCCGCGCTGACCAGGTCCCCGGTGTAGTCCGTGTAGATGTCGGCCGTGTCCATGATGTCGTTGTTCTTGTCGGCGCCCTGGACCTTGGTGACGTGCGCCGCGGCCTCCCGCGTCTTCGCGGACTCGTGCTTCTTCACGTACGCCTTGAAGGCGTCGACGGTGGACTGCTGGGGCGCGGCGGTCTTGGAGGAGCCGGTCGCCTTGGAGGACCCACGGCTCTTGGAGGAGCTGGTGCCCTTGGAGGACCCGGTAGACGCAGCGGAGGACGCGGCGCCGGCCGAGGAGTCGTCCGAGCCGGACCCCACGGCGGACGCGATACCGCCGATCACGATCACGGCCAGGACGCCGAGGCAGCCCAGCTTGGCCTTGGACCGCTTCTTCGGCGGCACGGGAGGCTGCGGGTATCCCGGCTGCTGCGCGTATCCCGGCTGCTGCGGGGGCTGGGTGGTCATCTGGGTTCCTCCTGTTGCGATGCGCGATGGGCGATGGCCGTGAGTGGAGAGATCCGATGCGCGGCACGGACACAACAGAGCACCCGGGCCGCCGCTTCCACTCGGAAGCAGGACTAGATAAGCATGCTACTGAAAGCGCCGTCAATCAGCTTCACGGACTTGACGGTCGTTGTAGTCTGTTAACCGTCCACTGCCCGACTGGCCCGAGAGGTGCGGAACCCCACGCCATGCCCCAGCAGCCACCAGCCCAGCCGGCGCCCTCCGCGCACGTGACGGCCGCCGAGATCTCCCGCATCGCAGGGGTCACGCGCGCCACCGTCAGCAACTGGCGCCGCCGCCACGACGACTTCCCGGCCCCCAGCGCAGGCACGGAAGCCAGCCCGCTCTACGACCTGACGGCCGTCCAGGCATGGCTGCGGGGACGTGGGCACACCTCCACCGCCTCGCCGACCGAGGAACTGCGTACGGCGCTACGGCTACTGGGACCCGGCTCGGGTGTGGCCGCGCGACTGTTCCCACTGGTGGCCGCCGCGTCCCGGCGCACGCCGGAGGAGCTGGCCGAGCTCACCGCCGTGCCCGACGACCAGCTGATCGCCCAAGCGGAGAAGACCGCGGGCGAGCTCCCGGCTGCCGTGCCCGAGGCCGAGCCGGTCCGCTACGGTCCGGACGACGCGGGCGCGGTCCGCGCGCTGCTGGGTTGCGTCCGTGAGGCGGGGGCACAGGCCGCCGTCGACGTCCTCGCCGAACGCGAACTGGACGAGGGCGCCGCCAGCGGCGTTTACCAGACCCCGGAGGGCCTGGCCCTGCTCATGGCACGGCTCCTGCCCGCCGGCGCGTCCCGCGTCCTCGACCCCGCCTGCGGCAGCGGCACGCTCCTCGCCGCCGCCGCCCGGCAGGGCGCACGGGAGCTGTTCGGGCAGGACTCGCTCCCCGTCCAGGGCCGGCGCACCGCGGTCCGGCTGCTGCTCGCCGCACCCGAGGCCGAGACGGCGATCCGCGTCGGCGACAGCCTGCGCGCCGACGCCTTCCCCGACGTCACCGTGGACGCCGTCCTGTGCAACCCGCCGTTCGCCGACCGTGATTGGGGTCATGACGAGCTGGCCTACGACCCGAGGTGGGCGTACGGGGTCCCGCCCCGCTTCGAATCCGAACTGGCCTGGGTGCAACACGCTCTCGCGCACCTGGAGCCCGGCGGCCACGCGGTCATGCTGCTGCCGCCCGCGCTCGCCTTCCGCTCCTCCGGCCGCCGCATCCGCGCGGAACTCATCCGCAGCGGGGCCCTGCGCGCCGTCGTCTCACTCCCGGCGCGTGCCGCGTATCCGCTCCACATCGGCCTGCAGATCTGGGTGTTCCAACGCCCCGAGCCGGGCGGCACGGACCGTACGACGGTGCTGTTCGTCGACGGGGAGGGCGAACAGCGGGACGGCGCCGCGGGCACGCCGTCCGCCACCGACACGGCCACGGCCGGCGCCGGCACCCGCGGCGGCTCACGCCCCCGCCGATCCGGCTCCTCCTCTTCCGCCGCCTCCTCTGCCTCTGCCTCTTCCGCCTCTGCCTCCTCCTTCGACTGGGCGGGGCTGACCGATCGGGTCCTCGGCCAGTGGGCCGCGTTCACCACCGCCCCCGACACCTACGCCGACGAGCCCGGCGTCGCCCGCGCGGTGCCGCTCGTCGACCTCCTCGACGATGTCGTCGACGTCACCCCGGCCCGCCATGTCCGGGCGACCGCGGCCGACATCGACCCGGCCGCCCTGTCCCGCCGCGTCCACGACCTGCACGGCCGACTGGCCGAGCAGGTCGCCGCCCTGGCGGCCGCCTCCGCGTCCGGCGGGTGGCAGCCGTCCGGGGCCTCGGCCCGCGAGTGGCGTACGGCGACCGTCTCCGACCTGGCACGCGGCGGGGCCCTGACCGTGCTGCGGGCGGCGACGCCCGGAACACGAGGCTCCAAGGGCAGCGCCGCCCCCACCGTGGACCGGCCGGTCCTCACCGCCCAGGACATCTCGGCCGCAAACCCCCCGTCCACCGGGGCCGTTGACCTCCACGCGGACGCCGCGCAGCCCGTCGCCGCCGGGGACGTCCTCGTACGCGCCGTCGCGGGCGGCGCCGACGCGGCCGCCATGACCCGGGTCGCGGACGACCGGGACGCCGGAGCCCTGCTCGGTCCGCAGGTCCACCTACTGCGCCCCGACCCGGCCCGCCTCGACCCGTGGTTCCTTGCCGGGTTCCTCGGCGCCGAGGACAACATCGCCTCCGCGTCCACCGGCTCCACCCTCGTGCACGTCACACCGGGCCGGCTGCGCGTACCGCTGCTGCCCCTGGAGGAACAGCGGCGCTACGGGGAGGCCTTCCGCCGCGTGTACGAGCTGCGCGCGGCCGTCCGCCGAACCGCCGACCTCGCCGCCGACACCGCGGCCACCCTGACCACCGGCCTCACCGCCGGCGTACTCCTGCCACCGGACACCCCGGACAGCCGTTCCGCCTGAAACACCCCACGCGTCCCACCGCACACGACGACACTGGATCCCTGCCGTCCCACGCCCGGACGGTGCTCTTCGGAAGGAAGCCGGGACCTCTTGCGGCTATCCCAGTGCGGCACCTCCCGCAGGTAGCAGCGAATCCGATGCACCTGTCGCCAACTCGCGCAACTTCGCTCGGGTCTCGAGGTCCGTCGAGTAGACGACCGTGCCAACCATGCCTCGTGTCAGCAGCACCTTGTACGTGTTCCGGATCAGCCGATCCACGTCGGCGTCGGGTGTCGACTTCTTGAACACCGGATCCTTGGACGCCGTGCGGTCCGTCACCCACCGGTCGCCGCGCCATACCAGATCGGGCCCGATGATTACACCGCTCCAGTCGAACTCGAACCCCTGCGCTGTATAGACGCAGCCGACTTGACCGAAGCCGGCCGGGTCAGTGGCCCAGAGCGCACTCGGGGGAGCGCCGGCCACCGCGCGGTCACCGAAGACGTTCCACGGGCGGGCCCAGTCCCCGATCTGCACATCGAGCGGGAGCGATTCGCCGGGCGCGACCTTCTTCGTCCACTTCCAGCAGTACCCGGCCGACATCCGAGCCCCGTATCCCTGAGCGCGGCAGCCCTCCAGGAACGCTTCCAGCTCCCGCGGTGAGTCCACCACCGCCAGCTGCATCTTGCCGTCAGGCTCCCACACCACCGGTCCGCCGGCCTGCAGTCCCAGCAGGCGCACTACCCATCGCAGGTACGCATCGCTGCCGCCGCAGCGGAACTGGCTGTCCAGTGGCACGACCCGGCACTGCAACCCCTGGGCCGCTGCAGCCGCCTTGATCTCCTCGACCGTCCCCATCTCACCGGGACGCACCACCTGGTGCTCGTCCAGGAGGAAGACCGGCACCCGCGCCGCGTCGATCAGCTCTGCGATCTGCGGCTTATCTGTCCGGTTGACTGCCCTCGTGTAGCGGTTTGCGGAGGTCTCGCGGATGCGGTGGGCCTCATCGCAAATCAGGACGTCCAGGCCGTTGGGCTCGGCGGTCATGAAGCTGTTGAAATACTTGAACAGTTCCTGAACCTCCCGCTTGCGGGCCCCGGCCACTTTCCGCATGGTCGTGGTGAAGGAGCTGGACCCGGTCGCGTGCAGCGCGGTGATCTTCTTCCGGTACAGCTCGCCGAGGAGGGAAAGCGCGATGACGCTCTTTCCTGTCCCGGGACCGCCGGTGACTACGATCACTTCCTTGTGATTCGAACGCTGCGCTCGCCGGACGGCGTTGAGCACCAACTCGTACGCCACCCGCTGTTCATCGAGCAATACGAACTGCTCCCGGTCACGCACCTCGTCGGCCGCCACGGCCATCAGCTGCTTCGACGGCCCGATCTTCCCGTCCCGCAGTTCGTCGGCGGCGACTGCGCCGGACTCCGGCGCCAGCCTCGACCGCAGAAAGCCCAGGAACTCCCCACGCTGATCGGCGGTGAAGAGCCGCCCGAATTCGCTTTGCTCCACCTCGTACAGCCCGCTCACCCCGAACCGAGTGGCGTTGTGGAGGTACGCTGCCCCGGCAACGCGTTCCGGGTGCTCGGACACCGCGCCATTGAAGGCCACCAGGTACTCGCAGTAGCTTCGCACCTGCTCGATCGGGTTCAGTACCGGCCTCGCGTACGCGTCCAGGCGACACAACAGCGGCTCATCATCCTCCGGCTCCGCGCTGCTCCACTGCTTCAGCTCCACGACAACGTACGACGGCTCGTGACTTTTGGGGTGCAGACCGGCCAGGACGACATCGGCGCGCTTGCTGTTCAGCGGCAGGCTGTACTCCAGCAGCATCTCGACGTCGCCGAGCCCCGCGTCGACCAGGGCGTTGGCCAATACTGGGATGCTCCGCTCCCAGGAGCGGACCTCCGAGGCTCCTGGCTTGTAGCCATGTATGTGCACGAATTGATCGGTCAGTCGGAAGGCCAGTGAACCGGCCAGGCTCTGTGCAGCGACCGCGGCAGCGGACTCGCGGACCAGCAAGTAATGCCCCCAGGCAGCACGAAATAGCTCGTGCGGGTGGGGGCATGTCCAGAGGCGGAAGCCCGTCGGGCCGCAGTGACGACAAGGTCAACACTAACCCCAAGGGCGATGAAAGTAGGTGGCTCCGTCACAGACACATCGGCCGCATTACGGACAGATCGGGCGGGCAGACCGCTTTCGCGTCCGGCCAGCGTTGAGACCCTGAGGCGAAGGCGCTCGAAGGCGGGCATTCAGAGGTCGTTGGCGCCTATCTCATAATCGCGATTATGGGAACCTCTGACATCGGCAGAGAGTCTCCGAGTTGGAGCGGTTGCAGCTCTACGGCCGCTACTTCCTCAACCGACTGCCGCGCCGCGCGGACGACGGCGTGGAGCTAGTCGAGATCGACCTCAGCCAACTCCGGCATAGTCCCGGTTTGATGCCGTAGGTCCGGGTTGCGTGCCGGATCGGCGGGGCCCGCGGCTGGTGATACTGGTGCGGTGGTGGGTGGCGCCCTGGCCAAGGCGACGTGCGGCTACGCGGCAGACGCCGCACGCGGGACGGCCCCGCTCCCCAAGGCCCCGCGCACTCCCACCCTGCGGAGCGCGAGGAGCGGCGCGCCGCTGAGCGCGCTGCTGTGCTTCGGCGACGGCTCGGGCGGCGCGAAGGAAGCGGAGAAGTCGCTGCTCTCGCAGCTGATCGACAAGTTCAACGAACGCTTCGGCACCGAGTTCACCGAGCAGGACGTCATCCGCCCGTTCGAGGAGGCCAAGGCCGACCCGAAGGTGCGGGCGGCGGCCGTCGTCAACGACGAGGACAACTTCGGCCTCGTCTTCGACAACGTCTTCGCGGACAAGATGGCCGACCACATCGACACCATCGCGGGCATGGGCCGCCAGTACTTCGGCCCCGACAAGGGCTTCAAGTCCAGCCTGGACCGCAGCGCCCGCAAGGCCGCGTGGCGGATGATCCGCCGCGAGGAGGGCCTGGACGACTGACGTCCGGCTCGGCATCGAGTCCGGACGCCAGTCCTCGGAGGAGAGACGATGGACGGACGCGGCCGCGGAGGCGAGGGACAAGGTGCTCGAGGCAGGAGAAAAGGGCGTCGATGCCGCCTGGCGCGTCGGTAGCGAGACCCTCGGCCAGGCCAGATCGGCGACGGGCAAGCTTTCCAGCGGGATTGCCGAGCGAGCGCTCCGTTGGCTCGGGGACAACGAGTAACGCCACGAGGAAGGTTGATGAGCGGCGGCCGTCAGCCATGGGGCCCGGTTGACGGATTTGGTCCCCAGCAACACCCTCGATTGCGACGAGCCAAGAAGGCCGGTGGTCGGAACGACCGGAATCGAACGTAGCTGGCTGTGCAGTGCGGGGGGGGGGGGGGGTTGAAGGGGTGCTGTCCTCGCTCCGACTCAGGTCACTGGATTCCGGTGACTCTGGTCACCATGCGTTGATGGCCGGTGCGTCGATTTCGTGCTGCCGCCAGGCGTCATTGAGGCGCGCGAGCCGGTGCGCGGCGGCGATGCCGCGCAGGGACGCGACTTTGTCGTCGCTGACTTCGAACGCCACAGCGCCCACGACCCGGTCGTCGACCACGGCGAGGACGGCCGGGGAGCCGTTGACCAGCGCAATGTGGAACGCGGGGGAGCCGCCGGCCAGCCGCCGCTTCGCCGGAGTGGGCTTGAAGCCGGCCCGCACATAGGAGGCGACGCGCTTGCGCGTCTTGTACCGCAGCAGCCGCCTGGCCAGTCCGGCGCCGTCCGAGACCGCGGTCGCGTCGTCGGTGAGCAGCGCCACCAGCCGTTCGATTCGCCCCGACGTGGCGGCGGCGAGGAATTCCTCGACGATCCGGCGTGCGGACGCGGGGTCCACCTCGCCGCCGCTGCGGCGCTCGGCGGCGATCCGGCATCGGGCCCGGTGGACATGCTGCTGGCTCGCGGACTCGGTGATGTCGAGGATCCCGGCGATCTCGGAGTGGGGGTATGAGAAGGCCTCGCGCAGGACGTAGGCGGCCCGCTCGATGGGCGAGAGGCGCTCCATGAGGGTCAGGACGGCCAGGGACACCGATTCGCGCTGCTCGAAGGTGTCGGCCGGGCCGAGCATCGGGTCGCCCTCCAGGAGTGGCTCGGGCAGCCAGGCACCGGCCGTTCGCTCGTGGCGCGCCTGCGCCGAGCGGAGCCGGTCGAGGCAGAGATTGGTGACGACCTTGGTCAGCCACGCCTCTGGCACTTCGACACGTTCGCGGTCCGCGGCATGCCAGCGCAGGAACGCGTCCTGCACAGCGTCTTCGGCGTCGGTGGCCGAGCCGAGCAGACGGTACGCGAGCGAGGCCAGCCGGCCCCGGCTGGCCTCGAACCGATCGACGGCTGCGGCGTCCATGAGGAGCAGCCTATGCGGCGGCCCTCACACCGACCCGGTCAGGCGCGGTGGCCAGGCGGCGCCTGCGCTTCGGCAGACCGAAGGTCGGGTGGGCGATGCCCCACCCGGCCCCCTTGAGCACGCCCGACTTGAGTCGCGCGGCCATCCGGCCGCCCAGATACCAGGACTTCGACCGGACGTCCCCGTCCACCATCTGGAAGATCGCGTCCCGCCGCCCGAGGCTGATGTGGTTGCCGTGGTACTTCAGCCCAACGGTCGGGACCTCGCTGCCCGTCAGGCGCGCGATGATCGCGGCGGTCGCCTGCATGTTGGTGTAGCCGGCCGAGGCGCAGGACATCGGCAGCGGCCGGCCGTTCTCGCCGATCGCGTAGGCGCAGTCACCGGCGGCGTAGACATCCGGGTGGGAGACCGAGCGCATGGTGCGGTCGACGACGATTTGGCCGGTCTCGGCGACCTCCAGGCCGCTGGCGGCAGCGAGGGGGTGTACGGCGAACCCGGCCGCCCACACGGTCACGTCGGCCGGGATGGGCCTACTGTCGGCGGTGATCGCCCGTGCCGGCTCGACGGCTTCGATGCCGGTGTGCTCGTGGACGGTGATGCCGAGACGGTCGAAGGCATGGCGCAGGTGACGGCGGGCCTTCGGGGAGAGCCAGGCGCCCAGCTCGCCGCGGGCGGCGAGCGCGACCTGGAGGTCGGGCCGGGACTCGGCAAACTCGGTGGCGGTCTCGATGCCGGTCAGCCCCTCACCGACGACCAGCACGGTGCCGCCCTCGCCGAGGCCGGCCAGGCGCTCGCGCAGACGCAGCGCCGAGGGCCGGCCGGTCACATCGAAGGCGTACTCGGCCACGCCGGGGACGCCATGGTGGGCTACGGAGCTGCCGAGCGCGTAGAGAAGCGTGTCGTACGCGAGCTCGCCGTCGCCGTCCTCGCCGGTCACGGCGACGGTCCTGCGCTCGGGGACTACGCCGGTGACGCGCGCCAGGCGTAGCCGCACCCCGGTGCCCGCGAATACGTCGGCGAGCCCGCGGAACGTGAGGTTCTGGCCGATCGCGAGCTGGTGGAGCCTCATCCGCTCAACGAAGTCGGGCTCGGCGTTGACGACGGTGATCTCGGTGTCGGCGGGGGAAAGCCGGCGGGCCAGGTTTCCGGCGGCGAAGGCCCCGGCGTATCCGGCGCCGAGTACGACGATGCGGTGTCTCATGGCGTTGCTCCTGTCTCGTTCGCGTGCCCCTTGAACGAGACCGCTTCCCGATTGCTGACAGGAGCCGGGTGTGACGCGGGTCACCGAACTCAGACGAGCGGCTGAGCCTCCGACAAGCGCTTGGGCCTGTCTTTGGCAGTCGAAACGGGGCGATGGCCAACTGCCGATCGAGGTGGCCAAGTATCGGTCGCGTCACAGAAATCGAGCCGCCGCTGACCGCAGTGCCTCCCGAAGTGGTGAATATCTGCTGTCCGTTCTGGTGGACAAAGCCAGTACAACCCTGTTCCCGTTGAAGTTGTCCTCTGCGTGAGGTGCAACGGATCTGGAGGGGAAAGAATGAACCACGCGGCGGGCGAGCTCGAGGAGTCTCGGCTCCAGAAGGCCGTCGAGACGATCGTCATCACACCGCAGGCGGCCGCCAAGCTCGTAGACGGTTACCGTGCGACTTTCGAGACCAAGTTCAAGCGGAAGCCCGAAAGCCTGGAGGACAAGCGCCGGATCGCCGCCAAGATCATAGGCCGGTACGCCAAACTCTCGGCGGCCACTGGGGCGGCCACCGCAGCTCCGAGCGTGATTCCGGGGATCGGGACGGCGGTCGCAGTCCTGGGCGGCGGTGCCGCTGATGCTGCCGCAGCACTCAAGCTCCAGGTCGACATGTGCATGTGCCTGGTCGAGGTGTACGAGACCGAGCTGGGCGATGAGGACAAGAAGCAGCTCGCCTTCGTGCTCGCGTTGGCAAGTTCGGCAGAACAGATGGCGGCGAAGGGCGGCAAGGCAGCGGTCATGAAGTACCTGCGGGGGCCCGCCCTGGTCACGATCAAGCAGTTGTTCAAGCGGGTGTCCATCACCTTCACCCAGAAGGCGATGGCCAAGGCGATACCCGCCGGCGTAGGCGTCGCTTTCAGTGGCTCGACCAACTACGTCCTGACGAGGGTGGTGGGCAGGGTCGCCGTCGCCGTCCTGGCCAAAGACGTGAAGTAGCGCGGGCGTCTTTCTGCCGCAGCCGACCGGGCAATCCGTGAGGCCCAGCCGCCTGTGCTCGCGATGCGCTTCAGCTCCACCCCGCGCGGCGCGCGGCTCGCCCGGCGCCTTGCCGGGCAGCGGCTCGACGCGTGGGGCATCCCCTACGACTGCGACGCGCACCACGCGCTGACGCTGATCGTCGCCGAGCTCGCCCCGGACCGCAGCGCCCGCAAGGCCGCCTGGCGGATGATCCGCCGCGAGGAGGGCCTGGACGACGACGTCT
The DNA here is from genome assembly GCF_040607655.1 of Streptomyces sp. NPDC005266. Taxonomy (NCBI): domain Bacteria; kingdom Bacillati; phylum Actinomycetota; class Actinomycetes; order Kitasatosporales; family Streptomycetaceae; genus Streptomyces; species Streptomyces sp. NPDC005266. The sequence goes on along the minus strand of NZ_JBEXHC010000006.1, from coordinate 360,433 downwards.
GATGCGTACGCCCCGGCTGGATATGCTGGCTCGGGACCCTTTGGAGGACATCGTGAGCACACAGCCGGACCACGGCACGGAGCTGGTCCCGCGCCCCAAACGTACCCCCGACGCCGTCCGCGTGGCGCTCGCCCGGATCGCTCCTCACCGCCTGGACGAGATGGAAAAGCACAAGGAAGAAGCACTCGCCGCCGCCATTCGGACCAGCAAGATCGGGCACCTTCAGCACTGGCTGACCCACTGGGCCGCTCAGGTGGAGATCGAGCGTCGGCCCGATCTCTCCGCACGCCGTAGCCGTGCTCTCGCCACGATCCACGGCACGACCAGCAAGGACGACCCCGCATTCCGATCCGCCATGGACGAGCTGCGTGCCGTCGAGGACGTGGCGACACAGGCGGTATCCGATTGAATCCTCCCCTCCCTGAAGGCAAGGGGATTCCTGGCTCAGGCAGCCGTCTGGGGCAGCGCACCAGATGGTCTTACGCCCTCGGCGCCAGCCGGGTTGAGACCAGCCCGGACGAGCATCACGCGTGCGGAGTTCTTGTCTCTGGGAGAGGAGGTTCCGCATGCGGTGCAGGTGTAGGTGCGCATCCCTAGCGGCAGTGCGTGCTTGGCTCTCGCTCCGCAGTGCGCGCAGTCCATCGTGGTGTGCGCGGGGTGGACCAGGTGCACGGTGCGTCCGTGCTTGCGGCCCATCTCGATCAGGGCCTGCTTGGTGGCGCCGATGGCGGCGTCCGCTGCCTTGCGGGCCATGGTGGTCCTGGCGAGGAACTTCGGCTTGAAGTCCTCGACGGCCAGCACGTCATGGTCGGTGACGACCTTCTTGGCCCATTTGCGGCCGGTGTCCTGGCGCCGGCGTGCGACCTTCTTGTGCGCCTTGGCCCGCAGCCGCTTCGCCTCGCGGTAGCCCTTCGATCCGGCCTGCCCCTTCTTCGGCTTGCGGCGGGCCATCATCCGGTCGTACCGTGTCAGCTTCTCCCCGGCCTTCTTGCCGTGCCCGGCGTGCGGGAGATCATGGGTGTCGGATGTGGTGGTGGCGGTCTCCTTCACGCCCCAGTCGATGCCGATCACCGCACCGGTCTCTGGCAGCGGCTCGACGGCGGCAGGCACGACGAAGCTGGCGTACCAGTGGCCGATGCCGTCCTGGTAGATGCGGACGCTGGACGGGTCGGCAGGCAACTCCCGCGACCACACCACATTCAGGACGATCCCACCGGCCAGGTGCAGTGCTCCATCTGTCAGCCGGAAACCGCGCCGGGTGTAGTTGAGGGTGGGCAGCGCCTCACGCTTCTTCTTCCACTTCGGCATCCCGGCCCGGCGTGCCAGGGCGAGCCGGTCCTTGATGTCCTGCTGCGCCCTGGCACGGGACTTGCCGAAGTCCCGGATGATCTGCTGCTGCGGCACCGAGCTGCCCTCCCGCAGCCACGGGCTCGTCCGGCGCGCCTCGGTCAGCATCCTGTCCAGCTGTGCCGGGCCGCACGTCAGCTTCCCACCGGCGGCCTTGTTGTGCAGGTGCACGGCCTGGGACTTGGCCACGCACTCGTTCCACACCCACCGGCACCGGTTCCACTCCGCCATCAATGCGGTGCGGGCAGTGGACGACACGCGCAGCCGGAAGGTGTACCGGGCATGCCCCACTCCGTGGGTCGCCGTCGCTGCCACCACGTCATAACCCCCGCCCACGTTCCGGCCACCCGACCCTGCCGAACGACCATACGTGCGAGACCCGCACACCGACTCCCCCCTTCATCACGATCACCCCAACCGGCGAACATGGACACACGCGTTCGCACCCCCCCGGCTCCGCCGGGGAGACGACAGCGGCGCTACGCGCCCGGCAAGCCGGATACGGCGACGCCCCGCGTCGCCGCCACAGAATGCGATTCCTCCCCGGACGCCGGGGCCTCCTCGCAAGAGACCCGGTGACCTCGATCTGATCCGGCGGTCGGCCCCCGGCTCTGCGGAGCGAGGGCGTTCTTCTGCCTCGGCCAACCGTGCAAGACGTGGGTGCCCAGCCGCCTGTGCGACTGGGCACCCACGGGGCTTACGAATGTACGGCTCATATGGTCTGGTCGGCGGCCAGCCGGACGAGCCCGGCCCACGCCTCGGGGGTGACCGTCAGGACCGGTCCGGATCGGGCCTTCGAGTCCCGGATCAGTACCGGGTACTGGGGAATGCATGAGCCCGCCCGTCCTCTCGCCACGAGGGCGGGGGTGCAGAGGACGGGCGGGCGTCTATGGGCGGTCAGCCGGGGTGCGGTTCGCTGGCTGCCGCTGGCACGGTGTGCAGCCGGGTCAGCCGCGCCACCTCATCATCACGGAAGGCCGCCACCTCGCGGCAGCGCTGACTCATCACGAACTCGCCGAGCGACAGGCACAGGTCCATGCGCTGGATGCACACGCCGACCATGAACGGGCCGCCTACGGCGCGGTACAGCCGGACCCCGTAGTACCCCTCCTGGCAGTCGTCGGGGTTGTTGAACCGGCAGTCGGCGCAGGTTTCGGGTAGGCGTACAGGCCGGATGCTCTTGGCGTACAGCGTGCGCCCGTTCGGCAGGCGGTACCGCACCCGCTGATCGGACGCCCCGGCCGTGATGATGCGGCGGACCGGCACGGCACCCAGGTGGTCGACGACGTTCTGCATGGCGTCCAGGGAGGCGCCCCCGTCCTCCAGCGATACAAGCATCCGGACCACGACGGAGCGGCCGTGTCGCTCGATGATGCGGAGCACGCGGTCGACGTGGCCACGGTCGGGGATCACGATGTTGGCGGAGACCTTGATGCCGTGCGCGGTCGCGGTCTCGATCGTCGCGTCGAGGGCGGCCAACTTGCGCTCGGCGAGCTTCGGCGAGGCAAGCCGCGGGGCCTGGACGGCGGCGAGCTCGGCCGGGGTGGTGCCGAACACGGACAGGTTGATGCGGTCGAGTCCGGCTGCCGCGGCGGCGGGCAGGACCGCGGCGCCGTTCTCGCCGTTCGAGGTGAGCCCGACGGTGAGTCCGAGGCGCCGGGCGATGGTGATCAGGCCGGGCAGGTCGGGGTGCAGGGTCGGCTCGCCGCCGGTGAAGTGCACTTGGTTCGTGGGGAGGCTGCCGCGAACAGCAGCGAGGGCCTGGGCGAAGTCGGCGTCTGCGGCGATCCGGTCGGGCAGGAAGTCGGCGCCGTTGGTGCGAAGGTAGATGGAGACGCGTCCGGTGCGGCCCGGCGCGGCGACGGGTGTTCCCTCGTTGTGGCAGAACGAGCAGGCGAGGCCGCACGCGTCGATGATCTTCACACGCAGGGTGCGGTCCGGTTTCACCTCCACCGGCACGTCGCTCAGGTCGTGCATGGTGCCCCCTTCTCCGGGCGGCCGGGGATCGGTGCCCCGGCGGGTTCGCAGGCGCCGGCCTACTCGAAGCGCAGGTCGGCGATGGAGTCCAGGTCGATGCCGTACAGGCCGTAGACCTTCGTGGTGTTGATCGATGTGAGCTGGTCGTGGCCGATGCCCAGCGCGGCGGCGGCCGCCCACACCTGTGCTTCGTCGTCGGCCTCGATCTCCAGGTACGGCGGGATGCGCGGCCACTCGTCGACCTCAAGGCGGACTGCGCCGAGGGTGTACGAGGTGCGCCGGTTCTCCTGGTAGCCGCGAGGCGTCAGGCCGGCGAGCTGCAGCAGCGCGGCGGCTTCCTCGAAGCTGTCGACGGTCACCTCGGTCTCGTGGGTCCCGTCGACGGCGTCCGTGGTGATCTGCTTCACGCACAGGGTGACCTCGGTTCCCGTGTCGCGTAGCCGCACCCAGCGGCCGGGGACAGCCGGGATGGTGTCGTACACGTACCGCCGCATGAGGCGGGGACCGGTTGTGCAGGTGCCGTCGGCCTCGGTGATGAGCCGCGCCATTTTCACGGGGTCGATGTCGAGGGCCTTCGCTTCGAACTCGATGCCTGCCATGGGGGTCTCCGATCGCTGATCGCTGCTGGTATCTCAACAACCGTGCAGCGTATGGGGCCGCAGCCTGGGTGCCGTCCTCGGTGGGCGGGGTTGCAGGCGGGTGCCGACGGCGATGGTGTCGTTGCCCGCGAGCCGGAGGATTGCCCGGAGGACGATCGGCAGACGGCGCTCGTCGGGGGCCTTGCTGCTGGCGGCTTGGCTGGGTTTGTCGGCGTTGCTCTGCGTGGCGCTGTCACCGTCGTTGCAGGCGGTGAGGGCGAGCAGCAGGGCTGCGGTCGTGGTGATGGTGCGGGTGCGCATCATGCGTCCCGTGAAGGTCGAACGTGGGGGATGTGGTCGTGTTGTGACCGTATCGGCCGGTCAGGGCAGGGGCAGGTCCACGGGTCGCGGCCTCGCGGCGCCTGAGCGTCCTCAACCGCAGCGGTGTGGGCCCCACGCGTTCGCCGGGCTGGATACCCCGAGGCCAACCGACTCCATCGGCTCCACCGCCTCCCCGACCCCGTTCCCCGGCCCAACGCGCCCACCCCGAACCGGTCACGCGGCGCGCCTCGTACACCTCCCGCCCCGTCGCGTACAACCAGCACGCGACGGCGCGTCACCACTGGTCACGCTACGCCACCGCCGGGAGCGTTGAGGCCATGAACAGTGAGACCGCTGCCTCCGACCCCCTCCCCCGGCCCACCAACCCCACAGGCCACTTCACGATGCGCTTCAGCTCCACCCCGCGCGGCGCGCGGCTCGCCCGGCGCCTTGCCGGGCAGCGGCTCGACGCGTGGGGCATCCCCTACGACTGCGAAACGCACCACGCGCTGACGCTGATCGTCGCCGAGCTCGCCGCCAACGCCGTCCGGCACGGCCTGGTCCCCGGCCGCGACTTCCGCCTCGCGGTGGCCTGCGACGCCATGACCGTACGGATCGAGGTCACCGACACCCGCACCGAAGGCGTGCCGGTCGTAGCGACGCCCACGGACCTCCGCGACACCGGCCGCGGCCTGCTCCTGGTGGAGCACCTCGCCGACCGCTGGGACTGGCACCCGCGCCGGGACGGCCCCGGCAAGACGGTCTGGGCGGAGTACGTCCTGCCGCCGGCGGCAGGCCGACCGGCCGCCGCGCCCTCCTGCCGGTCGTCCACCGCCGCGCCCTTGCCCAGGTAGCACCGCGAGCCCTGGACGGCGGATCGACGCAGCGGTCACTTGATACCTCCGAGGATGCCCCGGCCTTCAGGCCGGGGAGGAATCGGACTCCTGCGGAGCAGGGCAGGGAAAGCCGGATCGCCGTCAGGACGATTCGGTGTCGGCCTCGGCGGCGTGGCGCTCGACCTCCAGGCGGTAGACGATCTCGGAGTTGAGGGACCTGCGGGCGGACTTGGCCTGAGCTGCCAGCCACTCGTGCAGGTCCGCGGGCAAACGGAGGGTGATGCGCCTCTCTTCATCCATGACCCTAGACTAGTGTCTTTCTGGCAGCTAACCATGGGTAAAATGACACCATGAAGACACGACAGAAGGCTTCGGAGAAGGCCGGGCACGCCCGGTACACCTACCGGCTCCGCGTGTCGTCGACCGCCCACACCGCCCTGCTCGCCGAGTGGGACCGCTGCCGCTGGATCTGGAACGAGTGCGTAGCCAAGTCCCGCGTCTTACACGCACACAACCGCGCACACCCGGACAACAACCTGACGTGCGGCCCGGCGCAGCTCGACAAGATGCTGACCGAGGCCCGCGCCGAACTGCCTTGGCTCCGCGAAGGCGCGAGCGTCCCGCAGCAGCAGATCATCCGGGACTTCGCCAAGTCCCGCTCCAAGGCCCTGAAGGACATCGAGAAACGGCTGCCGGTGAAGCAGCGCGCGGGCATGCCGCGCCACAAGAAGAAGCGCGAGGCTAACCCCAGCCTGAACTACACCACCCGGGGGTTTCGCCTGAAGGACGGCCGCCTCCACCTCGCGGGCGGCGTCGTGCTGACCGTGGTGTGGTCCCGCGGGCTGCCCGCCGAGCCCTCCTCGGTGCGCGTGTACCGGGACAGCACCGGCCACTGGTACGCATCGTTCGTCGTCGCCACCGAGACGCAGCCGCTCCCCGAGACGGGCGCCGTCCTCGGCGTGGACTGGGGCGTCATGGAGACCGCCACCACCACCTCCGACACCCACGACCTTCCGCATGCCCAGCGCGGAAAGGCTGCGGCACAGAAGCTGGCCCAATATCAGCGGATGATGGCTCGCCGTAAGCCCGCTCGCGGGCAGGCCGCGTCCAAGGGCTACCGCGAGGCGCAGCAGCAGGCCGCGAAGCTGCACAAGAAGGTTGCGCGGCAGCGGCAGGACACCGCCCGCAAGTGGGCCAAGCGCGTCGTGCGCGACCACGACGCCATCGCTGTCGAGGATTTCCGGCCGAAGTTCCTCGCCAAAACCACCATGGCCCGCAAAGCAGCCGACGCGGCGATCGGCGCCACCAAGCAGGCCCTGATCGAGATGGGCCGCAAGCACGGGCGGGACATCCGCCTCGTGCACCCCGCACACACCACCATGGACTGCGCGTCGTGCGGAGCGAGAACCAAGCACGCACTTCCTCTGTCGGAACGTACCTACACCTGCACCGCGTGCGGAGTCGTATCCCCCAGGGACAAGAACTCCGCGCGCGTGATGCTGGTCCGGGCTGGTCTCATCCCGGCTGGTGTTGAGGGCGTAAGACCCTCGGGGGCGCTGTTCCCGAAGGCAGCCTGAGCCAGGAATCCCCTCTCTGAAGGGAGGGGAGGATGTCAAACTTGCCCCCCGACAGTGACTGCTCATCACGCACACCGGGGGCAAGGTGCCGCAGGAGGCGATCTCCGACCGTTACGAACTCCTGGAGGAGCTCAGCCACGGCGGCATGGGCGACGTGTGGCGCGGCTACGACGCCGTGCTCGACCGGCCCGTCGCCGTGAAGCTCATCCGGCAGGCGTCGGTCACCTCCCCGCAGCTGGCAGAGAAATTCGCCAAGCGGTTCCGCCGCGAGGCCCGCATCACCGCGCGCATCCAGCACCCCGGCGTGCCGCAGGTGTACGACGCGGTGCTCGACGCGTCGTACGAGCGGCTGTTCCTGGTGATGGAGCTCGTCGACGGCGTACCGCTGTCCGCCTACCTCGACCCCGATCGGCCGCTGCCGGTCAGCTGGGCGGCCGCCGTCGCCGCGCAGGTGGCGACCGTGCTGTCGTACGCGCACGACGTGCCGGTGATCCACCGGGACCTCAAGCCGGGCAACATCCTCGTCGCCCGCGACGGCACTGTGAAGGTCCTCGACTTCGGCATCGCGGCGATTCTGCGCACCGACGTCACCAAGCTGACCGCCACCGGCAGCCCCATCGGCACCCACCAGTACATGTCGCCCGAGCAGGTCCGCGGCGGACGCATCACCCCGCGGACCGATCTGTACGCGCTGGGCTGTGTGCTGCACGAACTCCTCAGCGGGCGCCTCGCGTTCGAGGCGGAGAGCGAGTACCTGCTGATGTACCAGCACGTGAACGCCGCCCCCACCCCGCTGCGACGGCTGCGGCCCGACGTCCCCGAGGCGCTGGAGGAGCTGGTCCTGCACCTGCTGCGCAAGGCGCCCGAGGCGCGGCCCGCAGACACGCAGGAGGTGTACGCGCGGCTGCTGCCGTTCCTCCCGCCGCCAGGCCGGGAGCCCGGCACGGCCGATGCCGGGCCGGCCGGCGCGCCCGACCCCACGGGCGTGTTCCGTCACCCCTTCGCGCCCCGCGCCCGCGCCCAGGCCCCGGAGCCCGGTGGTTCGACATTGACAGCCGTCCTCCCGGGGGCCCAGCCGGTGCCCGTCCCCGCCCGGCTGCGCGAGGCCATCAAGGAGGCGTACGCCCACTCCGACGCCCTGCTGGAGGAGGAGCGGTTCGCGCAGGCCGCCGAGGTGCTCGGCGAGGTCATCGAACCCGCGGCCCTCGCCCTCGGCTCCGAGAGCAAGCAGGTCCTGGCGCTGCGCCGCCAGAGAGCGGCGATCCGTCTCCTCGGCGGCGACTACCGGGCCGCCCTGCCCGAGTTCGACGCCCTCGCCGACGCGTACGCCCGTATCGCCGGACCCACCGGCGAGCAGGCCCGCGCCTGCCGCGCCCAGGCGGCCCGGTGCCGCGCCGAACTCGGCCAGGTCACCGACGCGCTCGCCGCGCTCCAGGGCGTGCTGAACGTCGTGCGGGCCGTCGACAGCGACGTGAGCGAGGAAGCCGTGGAGCTACGGCACAACATCGGGATGCTGCTGCTCGCCCAGGGGCGGGCCGCCGAAGCCCGGCAGGTCCTCGAACCGCTCCACCAGGACATGTGCATGGTGTTCGGCCCCGACGACGAGATGACCGCCGAGATCGCCGAGGCACTCGCCGTGATCCGCCTCGGCCTCGACGGTTCAGCTTCCTGACCGCTTCCTCCAGGAGCGGCATCGGGAGAACCCCTGCTGCTCGCGACGCGTTCGAAGCCGCGCCGCCTCGGTGACCACAACTCCTGAGCCGGGCTTACCGGGTGAGCGACAGCCTGCAGGCGCATGAGCCCTGCGGGCTGCTGTCCCTGACTCCTTACAGATCCCACTCGTCGGCCAGCAGCCCCACGAGCCGCTGCTGCCGCTTCTGCAGCAGTTCCGGCGCCCACTCCTGGTGCTGCAACACCTGGCTGGTCAGGGCGAACGTGGAGACGCCGTGCCTGCCGGTGAAGTACTTGGCCTTCTTCTCGGTGAAGTCGTAGTTCTGGGCAACGGTCCGAATCACCACGGCCGGACCGAGTCAGGCCGAGTGCAACCTGACCGTCAGTCTGGAATCAGCCGCCGCTCTTGCGCCGGAACGATCGCTGACTCGCAGCCGGGCCGTGAGCGCCGTGGACCTTCGACGTTGTGTTCGCGGCGCCTGCGGCGACGTCCGTCTGCGTGCCGCGCTTGCGCGCCAGAGCCTCCCGGAACTTGCGCTTCAGGTCGTACTGGCCGTCATCGCCGGGCGCCAGGGAAGGGCTCTCGGCATCGGCCGGCTCCGAACCCTCGTGCGGTTGAGACTCGGCAGTCATGGTGACCTCCTGTATTCGGATGGTGGAAGACACAGCTTGTCACGCCCAGCACAGCGAGGGACGGTCTCCGTGGTGCGGGCATGTGCGCGGTGCAGGTCAGGGCATCCACAGCAGGAGGACACTGACCGTATGTCCCCGCCCCAAGGGCATCGGTGCCCCGTTGACGGTCTTTTTTCGCGATTTCCGGTCGGACCATCGACAATGACACGAACCGCCTTGCCTCGGGAGATCTCCCCGACAGCAAGGTTGTGGCGGCGCTCTACGACAGGCTCGGCCGCGGAGATGTTCCCGGTCTGCTGGGGAACCTTGACGAGGGCATCGAGTGGATTGTGCCGGCAGGGGCGATGGAACGGGTGAGGTTGGCGACGGCGGCCTTGAGGGACGAGACGGGATCCGATGCTGGCGACAATGGTGTTCGGGATCCTGACTGAGAAGGAGCCGACGTGCTGGTCACAGAGTTCTCTACGAGCCACTTGCCTGCGGCGGAACGATTCGACCACTGGTGCGGTCTGACGGCCGACACGCTGATCCCCAATACACTGGGCAGTGATCACGCCTCGGATTTCGAGGCGGAGCTGAGGCTGCTGGACCTCGGCTTGGTGCAGATCTCCGCGCTGAGGTATCCGCCGCTGGAGACGCACCGACCCGCGAAGCTGATCCGGCGGTCCGATCCCGAGGTCTGCCAACTCATGCTGACCCTGCGCGGAGGCCACCGGCTCATCCAGGCAGGCCTCGACACGACAACCTCTGCGGGCGAGCTGCTGCTCTACGACACCTCGCGGCCCTGGCACGGCTGGGCAACAGCGGCGACCGGCAGCGTGGAGGGCATCATGGTGCAGTTTCCCCGGGAACTCCTCCCGTTGCCGCAGGGCAAGATCCGCTCCCTGACCGCCGTCCGGTTGTCCGGCCGCGAGGGCATGGGCGCGCTGCTGGCCGGTTTCCTCAGGCAGATGGCCGCCGATGCAGCCTCGTACACCGTGGCGGACACCTCACGGTTGGCGACCATCACCCTCGACCTGCTGGCCGCCGTGTGCGCTCACCATCTCGACACGGAACGACATCTGCCGCCCGAGACCCATCACCACGTCCTGCTTTTGCGCATCCGAGCGTTCATCGAACAGCACCTCGGCAAGCCCGGCCTCACCCCGGCTATGGTCGCCGCCGCCCACAACATCTCCACCCGTCACCTGCACCGCCTCTTCCAGACCCAGGGTCTGACTGTCGCCGGCTTGATACGCCAACGCCGGCTGGAGAACTGCCGCCGAGAGCTGACCGACCCCCACCACAACCACCGCACGATCCAGGCCATCGCCGCTGGCTGGGGTTTTGCTGACAAGGCCCATTTCAGCCGCCTATTCCTCGCCACCTTCGGCATGGCTCCCAGCCATTACCGGCACCTGCACAAGGCGAGTGGGACGGCGGCCATCGTCAACCGCAGGGCGCTGACGGACAACGACATCTCTTGAGGTTCCCGACATGCTCGCTGAGTCAGGATCACCACGGCATGCGAAGCGGGGCAGGCGTCTCGCAGCCGTGGACAGCAGCATGGCCCGGGGTGGTTCGCGCGCTCGAAATCTGTGCGAGGACCTGTGGCGACAAGGGCCGGGATCAAGATCGGAACAGCACGCAAGCACGCTGCGGTGGCCCGGAAGCCCGCGACCCTGGGCCACCGCACCGCCGCTGCACCCTGTGACGGTGTTCCCTGCACCGACAACTCTGATGCCGTCGAGAAATTGAGTCAGCCCGGAGGAGCACCCCCAATGCCTGTGACCCAGGGGGTGGTCGCCAGGCCGACCATCGCCTGACCTTCGACGCCGCATCAGTGGCACGACAAATGACCGTGTTCCAAGGAGAAATGACCCAATGTCAACAGACCCGGCTCGGCCGCGAGTGGCCGCCGCCGCGCAGGAACGGGGGCTGGGCCGCGAGATCGCAGCCCGGGAGGTCCCGGGGCGCCCCGTCTCCATGGCGCGGGGGCTGATCCTCACGGGTCTGGCTGCCCTGCCCCTGAGTGGATTGCTGATGTGGGTCGTTGGGACGACCGGCCTGACGTTCCTCATCATCGTCCCGCTGGCCGTGCTGGCCTACGGCCTCGTCGCGCCGGTGATGGGCGTGAGGACGCTGATCCGGCAGCCGCAGAGCTGGTACGTCTTCGATGGCGGCTTGGTGAGATACAAGGGGGACAAGTTGCTGGTACTGCCCTGGGGGGACATTGCCGCGCTCACGAGGCGGCGGGTGGGCCGGGAGGTCAAGCTTCTCGATGTGAAGGCCGACAACCTCAAGGGCTACCACGTCAGGACCCGCACCGGCGACAAGGCCGTGATAGATGCCTACGACCACGTGGAGGAGCAGGCCCGGTTCTGCGCCGCGCTGGAACAGACCGCGCAGCTGGCCCGGATCACGATCACGGGCTGACGGGCCGCGGGCCGCGTCGACTGGGCGCCGGGCCGGAGCCGCGCGGGCCGCTCTTCTCGTTTCGGGCTCCTATGTGAGGACCGATTGCCGGGAGTGTGGTGGTCCGCTTGCCGATGAGGAGGGGTGGTCCGGTTCCTCCTCGCGGCGGGCGCGATCGGCATGTTCGTCACGGAGAATGCTTCCATCTCCGGTGCCGAGGCCGGCTGCCAGGGCGAGGTCGGCTCCGCCCGCTCCATGGGCGCCGGCGGCCTCGCCGAGGTCCTGGGCGGCTCCCCCGAACAGGTCGAGAACGCCGCCGAGCTCGGCATGGAACACAACCTCGGCCTCACCTGCGACCCGGCCGGCGGCCTCGTCCAGATTCCCTGTGGCGAGCGCAATGGCATGGCCCCGGTCAAGGCGGTCACGGCCGCTCGGATGGCCCGGCACGGCGACGGCCCCCACCGTGGCTCCCTCGAAGGTCATCAAGACCTGAAGGAGACGGGCGCCGATACGAAGGTCACGTACACGACGGCCCGCGGCGGACACGTGGTCCGTCATTCAGTGCTGTGCGGACAGGCCCCTGACCCGCTCCGGGAGGTTCCCGGGGGCGGTGCACGCAAATGCCTTGGAGGTACGAAGATGAAAGCACGGACGATCGCGGGGAGTGTGCTGACGGCGGGGTCCTTGCTCCTCGTCAGCGCCTGCGGAGGAGGTTCGGACGGTGGCTCGGGAGGCTCTGCGGGCGGGGATGGCACGGGGAAGAGCCACAGCCCGGCCGCGTCGACGGCGTCCCCCTCGGTTTCGGCGTCGCCCGCTCGCCCGATGGCGAAGATGCCGGCGGGCACCGAGCTGGCGCTGGCTCACAAGGGCCGGCTGACGGTCTGCAGGGGGCCGGCCCAGGCGCCCTTCCTTGAGACCACCGACACCTCGCAGAGCGTCGGCGGCAGCGAGATCGGCCGTATCAAGGGCTTCGACGTCGAGATGCTCTCGCGGATCGGTGACCGGATCAGCATCCCGCCCGAGTTCGACAGCACCTTCCCGATCGACCAGGTGCTCGACGGGACCGTGCTGAACAGGAAGGTGTGTGACGTGGTCGGCGGCATCTCGCCGGACTCGCCGTCGGCGTTTCCTCAGATGTCGTTCAGTGTCCCCTACTTCACGAAGAAGACGGCGATCCTCGTCAAGGGCGACAAGCGCTACACCTCGCTCGACCAGCTGGCCGGCAAGCAGGTCGGCACGACGACCTCGTCCGGACTTCCGGACGATCTGGACACCTACAACACCAAGCACAGCAAGAAGATCGTGGTGAAGCGCATCGAGTTCCCCGAGGCAGTGGTCAGCATGCTGCTCGCCGGGCAGGTCGACGCGGTCGTCATCGGCAACGGGGTGGCGAAGAACGCCGTGGCGGAGCACAAGGACCAGGACCTGCACGTCACCGCCGAGTTCGGCAAGGCGTACCAGGCCCGGTTCGCGGTGCGGAAGGGCAATACGGCGCTGTTGCGGCAGATCAACGCGGCGCTGGCTGACGCAGGCCGCAACGGCCAGTATGCGAAGTCGTACCGGCTCTGGTTCGGTGAGGAACCACCATCGGTCCCGACCGCAGGCTGAGCCGCCGACCGGGGCAGCAGGCTGAACCGCCGACCGGGGCAGCAGGCTGAGGCCGCTGCCCGGCGCGGCGCGCGGCAGGCCCGCGACGAATGCGGTACTCGCAGCCGCCCGCGTACGCGCCGCCTGCTCCCCTGCCCCCGCGGCCGAGCTCGAGGTGCAGTTGCGCGCCTTCCGGCACACCAACGCCGACCGTGAACGCCTCATCAGCCGGGCCCTGGCCGGCGGCATCCCCGTCCACCGCATCGCCGAACTGACCGGGCTGGATTCCACAGAGATCGCCGAGGGTGGCCGGTCCCTGACGGTGGTGGTACCGCTCGTGACAGCGGTGCCGTTCCTGTCGGGCGGTCCCGTGGCCTCCGGTGGCGCGGCACCCGCCCGTGGGACGGCCCACCGGTTACGGGGGGCGACCGCCGCGGTCTACCGCCGTGGTCCGAGGTGCGGAAACCGGGGTACAAGGCTCTGCTCGCTGGTGAGCAGACTCCACCTCCGCCGAGCAGCTGGTGCGCTCCGGAAACAGCTTCTGCGAGCCGGCGGGGGAGCTGCTATGAATGGAAAGGCGGGCCGCCGCGGCGGCCCGACCGCAGCCAGAGCGAAGGGACGCGCCATGGCCAAGCCACCGTCCTATGCCCTGTTCGTCGTCTCCGCAGCCTCCTACTGGACACTCAAGGACGGCACAAGGCACCCGACGGGCTTCTGGGCCGAGGAGCTGGTCGTACCGCACCGGATCCTCAGTGATGCGGGCTACGACATCACCATCTCGACGCCGGGCGGCGTTCCGCCGACGGTGGACCGGGCAAGCCTGATGCTGGAATTCAACGACGGCGACAAGGACAAGGTCGACGCCCTGACCGACTACCTCGCCTCGATCGGCGCTCCCCTTGAGAGCCCTGCCCGTCTGGAGGACGTGGCGGCGGACGAGAGCATCTACGACGTGATCTTCTATCCCGGCGGCCACGGCCCCATGGAGGACTTGGCCGTCAACGAGACGTCCGGGGACCTGCTGACGCGTCGACTGGATTCGGGGCGCCTGCTCGCGCTGCTGTGCCACGCGCCCGCTGCGCTGCTCCCCGCCAAGCGTCCCAACGGCGACTGGCCGTTCCGGGGCTATCTGATGACCGCGTTCACCAATGCTGAGGAGGAGGCTGTGGGCCTGGCCTCCAAGGCGAAGTGGCTGCTCCAGGACCGCCTGGTGGAGAAGGGTGCGGATTTCGACGAAGGGGCGCCCTGGCTTGGTCACGTCGTCGACGATCGCAACCTGCACACCGGACAGAACCCGGCCTCCTCCGAACTCCTCGCCAAGAAACTGGTCCGGGTGCTGGAGCAGAGCCGCTGACGTCCGCGCAAGGCCACCGTCCGCGTGAGAGGACGGTTCGTACGGTGATGTCCGTTTCCGGGTGAGGGTTGTGTCAGGGGTGCTGGTCGTGGCGGTGACTATTGATTCCTGGTGAAGCTGGCGGCGGCCGTGTCCGGCGCCGTGCCGCCGGATCACCCCGAGCCCGGCGCTTCCCGGGACTCGGGTGAGCGGGCGGTGGATGGTGCGCGGCTCGGCCGGGCGGCCGACGCGTGGGGGCGGAGCAGCGATCGCAACATCACCGCGCCCGTCACCACCGCCGTCATGTGCAGGGCCGCCGCGACCGCGAGGTTTTCCGGCAAGAGCGCGTCGGACGGGTTCGCGAGCGCTACGTACAGCGTGAACGGCAGCTTCCAGCCGCTCCAGGCGAACAGGGATCCCGAACCAAGCCAGCCGACCGACAGCGCGGCCCAGCGGGGAACTCGTGCGGGGCGGCCACGGGCAATCGCCCAGGTGGCTGCCGACGCCAGCAGCGCCCACGTGCCGAAGACTCCCTCCAGCAGCCGCCAACTGGTCCCCCGCTCGGCCGGGCGGGCAACACCCGCCGTGCCACCGGCAGCCCAGTAGAGCCATACCACGCCGATCGCGGCGCCGACGAAGGGCGCCCATGAGGAGACCCGGGAGGAGCCACCGCCGCTGTCCCCCACCTGCCCGGCGAACGCGCTCGGCCATCGTCGCCGTAGATACGCGGGCAGTGCGACTGCGAGCCCCAGCCCCATGCCGACGAACCCGACCTGGACCAACGCGGCTTCCCAGCCGGGCATCGACGGGTCGTTGTCACTGCCACGTGCCCCATCGTCGTCTGCTGGTCCCAGCAGTGAGCTGAGCATGGCGTACGGCAGGAGCGGCACGAGGAACCCCGTACCCACCCAGGCGCAGAAAGCCAGCGGTGCACCCGGTATGCGCATCCCCCACGGCCGCACCAGTGCCAGCGCCACAGCGATCCCGACCACCGCCATACCGATCGTCGCGGTGTTGAGAACCACCCACCCCGTCTCACTGAAACCAGCGCCGACCGGCAGCAGCCCCAGGACCGACCCGACCACCCACGACACCTTGATCAGCAGGTACGGCGTCAGGGCCAGAGCCGCCCCGTACGCCGCGATCCGACCGGCCCGGTCCCATAACTCCACGTCAGCCCCCATCTCGACTCAGGGGACCAGAATCACGCAAACGAGGCTCGCCAGCATCAGCCGCCCGGTGTATCCGCCTCAGCCATATGGCTGATCGGACTTACCCGGGCGGCCGGGTCGGCTCAGCCGGTGGCCTTGGCGATGATGCCGTCGATCTCCTGTCGGTCGAAGGCCCGCATGGTCGTGGAGCGGACGTTGCCCAGGCCGCAGAGCTGGAGGAGCGCGGCGGTGGCCGTCTCGTCGTCGGGGCCCTCCAGGACGACCACGAGGTCGTACGGGCCGACGGTCCAGTAGATGTTCAGCAGCTTGCATCCGAGCTTCTGCAGTGCGGCGGTGAAGCCCTCGTAGCGCTTGGGGGTGTCCTTGTAGGCCCGGACTCCCTGATCTGTCCAGTTCAGCAGCGTGATGAACGTCGGCATGGTGGTTGACCTCCATGAGGAGACACATCGCGTGGTCAAGTCTGTGCGTCAGGGTGGGAATGTGCTCCTCGGTGCCCGCCAGACGGGTGACAGGCACGGTGGATGCGCGACGGAGTGGAGGCGCCCGTTACGGAGAGGAGCTGGAGGCACAGGTCAGGGCCCTTGTCGAACGGCTCACCGCAGCCGATCCTCGCGTGACGGCACGTGTCTGCGGAGGTTCGCGGGAGTACGCCGAGCAGTTGGGCTACGCATGGCCGCAGAGGCCGAGGAGGCGCGGGAGATGGGAGAGGCGAGTGAGCTAGGCGGGGCTCCGTCCCGCCCCTCCCGGGCCCGGGCCTTGTGCTCTACGCGCGGGTATCGGCATCCCATAGGTCGGTCCGGTGAGCGCTGACGAGGGCGCTGATGCGGGTCAGGGCCTCGGTGGCGGGCAGGGCGGCCAGGCGCCGTCCGTCACGCAGCCGCAGGGCGACCTGGTCGTCACCGACCTCCTTGGGGCCGATCACCGCCTGGTACGGCACGAGCCGGGCGGCCCGGATGCGGGCGCCCAGGGTGCCGTGCTCCGGGCCGGCGATCCGTGCGCGCAGCCCTTGGGCGACGCATCGGTCCACGAAGGCGGCGGCGTGATCCATCTCGGCGTCGGAAACCGGCAGGGCCACCAGCTGGGTGGGGGCCAGCCAGGCGGGGAAGGCGCCGGCGTGGGACTCGATGAGGTGGGCGACGGCTCGTTCCACGCTGCCGATGATGCTGCGGTGGACCATGACCGGCCGGTGTTTCGCTCCGTCGGGCCCGATGTAGTGCAGGTCGAACCGCTCGGGCTGGTGGAAGTCGACCTGGACGGTGGACAGGGTGGCTTCCCGGCCGGCGCCGTCGGCGATCTGGACGTCGATCTTGGGCCCGTAGAACGCGGCCTCTCCCTCGGCGGACTCGTAGGACAGCCCGGAGCGGTCGAGGACATCGGTCAGCAGGGCGGTGGACCGCCGCCACAACTCAGGGGCCGCCACGTACTTTCCGCCGGGGCCCGGGAGGGAGAGACGGTAGCGGGCCGGACGGATGCCGAGCGCCTCATAGGCCCGGCGGATCATCTCCAGGGCGGCCTGTACCTCGTCGGCGACCTGGTCCAGGGTGCAGAAGATGTGCGCGTCGTTGAGCTGGATCGCCCGGACGCGGGTCAGCCCGCCGAGTACGCCCGACAGTTCGGAGCGGTACATGCCGCCCAACTCAGCCATGCGGAGGGGGAGTTCACGGTAGCTGTGGGAGCGGGAACGGTAGATCACCGCGTGGTGAGGGCACAGACTCGGCCGCAGTACGACCTGCTCGCCGCCCAGGTCCATCGGGGGGAACATGTCGTCGCTGTAGTGGGCCCAGTGGCCCGAGACCTCGTACAGCTCACGCTTGCCGAGCACCGGCGAGTACACATGCCGGTAGCCCGCCCGCCGCTCGGCGTCGCGGATGTACTCCTCCAGGGCGTGCCGTACGGCCGCACCGTCGGGCAGCCAGTACGGCAGTCCAGCGCCCATCAGCGGGTCGGTGTCGAACAGGTCCAGGTCGCGGCCGAGCTTGCGGTGATCGTGCATGGGGTCCTGCACTGGGTCGTGCATGGGGTCCTGCATGGCGGTCTCCTCATGGACGTCGGACGAGTGACCGCACGGCGAAGCCCCGGGGCACTCGCCCCGGGGCTTCGGATCAAGACATCTGTCAGCGCGCCGGGACACTCTCCGGCGTCGTCGTCACAGCAGCGCGCTTCATGTCGGCGACCGTAGCAGTGGCGCCGATTCCCGCACCATCGGTTTCTTCGTCTGGCGCCTGCGTCGAGTCCCCCTTGTCCGGGGCACCGGGGACTCTGTCCGGGACTGTCCGGGACAGGCATCGACCATGGCTTGCGACCGCACCCCCCTGCCACCGTCACTGCCGAGGTACTCCATCACCACCACGAGGGGGACACCATGGCAAGACGGCTACGCGCCTTGGTCGTCGCGGCGATGTGCATCGCCGCGATGGCAGGTTTCGGCGTGACGGGGGCGGCCGCTGACCCCGGGCAGACACCGCCGCCGCGCAACAACAGCTCCGACGAGACGGTCTATCTCGTCAAAGGGTTCAACTCGATTCCCCTGAGCGATGGGGTGAGCTGCCAGGACCGCTGGGGTCGCTTCACGCAGGCGATGCAGAGCTGGGGCTGGAAGGGCACGTTCGTCAAAGTCGGCTTCTACACGGGCGATGACTGCGACATCAACCTGGCCCGGACCGACGGCACCCGCGACCTCCCCCTGGAGGAGCTGGGCCGCCGGCTGGCCTGGAACATCTACCTGAATTACTCCCGCTACGGGAAGAGCGTCGACCTGGTCGGTCACTCCATGGGCGGGCTGATCGTGCGGGCCGCCGTGCACGGGGTCACCCACCGTCCCAGCGGGGACTGGCCGCCGTTCATCTACGTCGAGGACGCGGTGACGCTCGGCGCCCCGCACTACGGGGTGTCCGCCCGTTGCCGCCCGGACCAGGCCCGTACGCGGCAGTGTCTGCAGATGAACCCCGGCTCGTCCTTCCTGAACTGGCTGCACTCCGCACGGGTCCCGCAGTCCGCCCAGCGGACCGACTGGACGTTCATCGGGACCAACGCCGACGACACGGTGTCACGCGACAGCGCCACGCCGAGGACCGATGGCGCGCAGCATCTGGTGCGCTACGCCAAGTCGGAGGGCATCGGTCACAGCCAGCTGCGCGAACTCGCCCACGGTACGAAGAAGCTGTACTACTCGAACAACGGGCGTCGTTGGGTTACCTCGCAGTTCGGGGCAGCTCCGGTGCGCGCGGCCAGCAATGCCCTGTACTGGCAGTCCAGGTGGTGATTCCGCCTACGGCGGGGTGAGGGTCCCGAGCCGGCAGTGCTCGGGGCCCTCGGCCCAGCAAGGCGCTTACCCCCAGGTCAGCGGGTCGAGGTGCGGAGAGAACCGCTCTCGGTCACGGTCGAGGAGCATGCCGTACCGGTGGCGAACGTCTCGTCCGCTGAGTGGGACTGTTGGTCGTCGGTCCACGTCTCCCTGGCCGTGGCGAGAAGCAGGGCGATGTCGGCGGGGGGTCGGCCCGGCCGACGCGGCCCGGGTCGATGAAGCCCGCCACCGTCTTCGGCCGACGGGCGGGCGAGGCGGCTGCTCCGTTCGGAACATCCCGGTGACGGTGCTGCGCGAAAACCTTCAGCGTGCGGTCGATGGGTCGGCGGCCGGCAGGTCGGCTTCGGCGAGGGCGCTCCAGGACGTCCCTATGGTGTCCATCAGCCAAGTCTCACGTCAGTGGTGACCGCGCCGGGGCGTTTGAAGACCTGCCGCCCATGCCAGAGGACGAATGCGGCGTCGACGACGGGCTGTCCGGGGCGGGGCGTCGCCACCGGCTCCCCGTGGAGCGCGTAGACGGCCTTGCCCGCCGCGCTCCGGGTCACGTACAGCGGGGAGACCTGTATGCGGAGGCCGGGCAGGAGCCCCAGCACCCCGAGGTCGAAGAGGGTGTGGTGAAGGGAACACAGGGCCAGCCCGTTGTGCACCTCGTCCGGGCCGTCCTGGCTGTGCCACCGTACGTGGGCCGCCTCGAGCCCCACGGGATGGCGGCCGAGGGCTCCGTCGAAGCCGCAGAAAGCGCAAACGTACGCGTAGGCCTGCAGCACCTCCTCGGCGAACCCCGTGCGTCGCCTACGGCGCTTCCGCCCGGCCGGGATGAGGTCCGGCTCGTCCATCGCCGCCAGGTCGAGGCCGACGGCTTCGCAGATGGGTGTTTCCAGCGCTGGGGTGAAGTGCTGTTCCAGCAGCAGACGGACGGCCGCGGCAAGCGTGCCGGGGGCGGCCAACAGCGTCTCGGCCTCGGGGCGCAGACGGCCGTGGGCGCCCCGAGCCCGCAGCAGGCTGCCCCGCTCCGGGGTGTCCCGGCCGACGTCGCTCCCGTCCCGGCCCCGCAGGTCCCACAGTCCGCGCTCCAGATGGACGAACGGCATCGCCGCCCGCTCCCGGGCCCGCGACCGGCTGGTCACGATGGGCCCGAAGTCATTGATCAGACGGCTGACCGGCTCCTCCGCCTCGTCATACGTGACCGCGGTGGTCCCCGACGCGGCGAACCGCCCCAGCAGCCAGAGCACCAGCAACGGCTTGTGCGGAGCACGGCGATTGCCGATCTGCGCGCGCCGCAACCCGGCCAGCGCGCTCATCAGTTCGTCGTAGGTCACATGCCTACTCTGGCAGTGAGGCGACCCCGCACACGATGCGCGGCGAGATGCGTACCGCGCAGGGGTATCACACACCGCCGATGCCGTGGGGGATGAACGCCGGTGAGCTGGACAAGGTGCGTACGGCCCACCCGGCCATCGCCGAGGTGGGGCGAGGGGCTGCGCCGCGCGGGCGGGGGCTGTACTACGGGGCGCTGGCGCCGCTGCTGCGGCGCCTGCCCGTGGTGCGGAGTGTGCGGCCGACGATGACCGCGATCGCCCGCTTCGCCTGATCTCGACTGATCCATGAGTCAGTCGTCCGTGCGTCATCCTGGGTGAATTTCGGATAGTTTCGCACCAGACCGGGGCATTACCCCTTGCCATTCATTGCGCTTATCTCAACGCATCCGTACGGTTGCGGCCATGCGGCAACAGATCCAGGTGGCTGAACGCGTGCGCCAGGTGATCGAGAACGTCGGATGCAGCCAGCGGGAGTTCGCGCGGCGGATCGTGATGGATCCGTCCAAGCTGTCGCGTTCGCTGAGCGGGAGCCGGCGCTTCACGGTCGCCGAGCTCGCGCGGGTCGCCGATGCGGGGAACGTGGACGCCGGGTGGCTCCTCGGGACCACCGCCTCGCCCGAACCCGCCGCCCCTGCACCCGCTGTTCCAGGGCCCGCCGCCACCGCCGTACCGCAGGCGCCTTCGCGGGCGGTCGCTCCCGAGGGCGGGCGGCCGTTGCAGATCGTGCGGGAGACGGTGCGGCTGATCGCCGAGCACGGCTTTCACGCCGTACGCGTCGCCGATATCGCCGCCGCCTGTGACACCAGCACCGCCGCCATCCACTACCACTTCCCCGGCCGCGCCGAGCTGCTGGAAGCCGCCGTGCGCTGGTGCATGGACGAGGACACCGCGCGCCGGGCGGCCCGGATCGCCGAGGCCGATGACGCGCGTGAGGAGCTGCGGCAGCTGATCGCGTTGCAGGTGCCGTACACCGCGCAGCAGCGG
The DNA here is from genome assembly GCF_040607655.1 of Streptomyces sp. NPDC005266. Taxonomy (NCBI): domain Bacteria; kingdom Bacillati; phylum Actinomycetota; class Actinomycetes; order Kitasatosporales; family Streptomycetaceae; genus Streptomyces; species Streptomyces sp. NPDC005266. Next base: position 339,400 of record NZ_JBEXHC010000006.1, on the reverse strand, counting down.
CGGCAGTGGCTGGTGTGGATGGACCTGTGGGCCGAGGCCGCGCGGTCGACGGCCGTCGGACGGCTGCACGCCGACTTCTACCGGCAGTGGCGGCAGACCGTCGCGGAGGTGATCCGGCGCGGGATCGCGCAGGGCGTCTTCCGCCCCGTGGACCCGGAGTTCAGCGCGCTGCGGCTGACCGCGCTGATGGACGGGCTCGCCACGCAGGTGCTGGCCACCGCGCCCGGGGAGGGCGGTACCAGCGCCGAGGACATGCATATCGCCTGCGATGCGTACGTCGACACCGAATTGCTCGACGCCGCATTGGTCGACACCGAATTGTCCGCTCAGCGGCCCCCTGAAGCCGGACCGTAGGTCCGCACCGTACAAGGAGGATCCCCATGCCCGTGAACGACAGCGTCATCATCACCTGCGCCCTCACCGGCGCCGGCGACACCGTGGGCCGCAGCCCCCATGTGCCCGTCACGCCCGAGCAGATAGCCCGCTCCGCCGTCGAGGCCGCGGAGGCGGGAGCCGCCGTGGTCCATATCCACGTCCGCGACCCCGAGACCGGCGCCCCCTCGCGCGACCCGCGGCTGTACCGCGAGGTCGTGGAACGGGTGAAGGAGACCGGCACCGACGTCGTCATCAACCTCACGGCGGGCATGGGCGGCGACCTCGTCATCGACCCCGAGGAGCCGCTCAAGCAGCTTCCCGGCACCGATCTGGTGGGCGGTCTCGAGCGGCTGCCCCATGTCGAGGATCTGCTCCCCGACATCTGCACCCTCGACTGCGGTTCGCTCAACTTCGGCGACGGCAGCAACCTTTACGTCTCCACCCCCGACATGCTGCGCGCCGGCGCCAAGCGCATCCAGGAGCTGGGGGTGCGGCCCGAGCTGGAGATCTTCGACACCGGGCAGCTGTGGTTCGCCAAGCAGCTGCTGGCCGAGGGGCTGCTCGACGACCCGACCGTCTTCCAGCTGTGCATGGGCATCCCGTGGGGCGCCCCGGCCGAGCCTGGTGTGCTGAAGGCGATGGTCGACCTGCTGCCCGAGGGCGCGCAGTGGGCAAGCTTCGCGCTCGGCCGGATGCAGATGCCCTGGGTGGCGCAGTCCATCCTGCTGGGCGGCAACGTACGGGTCGGGCTCGAGGACAACCTCTACCTCAGCCGGGGTGTCAAGGCCACCAACGGCCAACTCGTCGAGCGCGCCGTGCAGATCACCGAGCTGCTCGGCGCGAAGGTGGCGACGCCGGACGAGGCCCGGCAGCGGCTGGGTTTGAAGCCGCGCGGGTGAGGCAGCGTATCTGAGGCCGCGCGCCGTACGCCGCCGCCACTTTCCCCCCCGCCATCCCGCCCATCTCCCCCACCGTGAGGAACCAAGTCCCCATGCCCCTTCCCCCCTGTGCCCCCGACGAAGTCCGGCGGATCGCGTGCGTCGGCGCCGGAGTCATCGGCGGCGGCTGGGTCGCCCACTTCCTGGCGCGCGGCTACGACGTCACCGCCTGGGACCCGGCCCCGGACGCCGAGGACAAGCTGCGCCGTCTGGTGGACGCCGCTTGGCCCGCCCTTGAGCGGATAGGCCTCGCCGAGGGCGCCTCGCCCGACCGGCTCACCGTCGCCGCGACCCTCCAAGGGGCCGTGGCCGAGGCGCAGTTCGTTCAGGAGAGCGCCCCCGAGAAGCTGGAGCTCAAGCGCGGGCTGCTGGCCCAGCTGGACGCGGCGGCCCCGGCCGGCGTCGTCATCGCGTCCTCCACCTCCGGCTATCCGATGACGGACATGCAGACCGAGGCCGCCGACCCGGGCCGCCTTGTGGTCGGCCACCCCTTCAACCCCCCGTATCTGATCCCGCTGGTCGAGGTCGTGGGCGGTGAGAAGACGGAGCCGGCGGCGGTCGAGTGGGCGTCGCGCTTCTACAAGGTGGCGGGCAAGTCCGTCATCACCATGGAGCGCGAGCTGCCCGGTTTCATCGCCAACCGCCTTCAGGAGGCTCTGTGGCGTGAGGCGCTGCACATGGTCGCGGCGGGCGAGGCGACGGTGAAGGAGATCGACGACTCCATCACCGAGGGGCCCGGGCTGCGGTGGGCGTTCATGGGCCCCTGTCTGACGTTCGCCCTCGCGGGCGGCGAGGGCGGCATGGGCCATATGCTCGACCACTTCGGGCCCTCGCTGAAGTCGCCGTGGACCCGTCTTGAGGCCCCCGAGCTGGACGAAGCGCTCCGTACGGCCATGGTCGAGGGCTGCGACGAGGCGGCCGGAACCCGTACCATCGCCCAGCTCGTGGCGGAGCGCGACCAGGGCGTGATCGACGTCCTCCGGGCGACCGGGCGGCTGCCGCGGCAGCGGACCGCGCCCACCGAGGGCACCACCGGCACGACCGACATCACCAGCACGACCAGCACCACCGGCACGACCAGCACCACCGGCACGACCACCACGACCGGCACCACCGGCACCACCGGCACGACCAGCACGACCAGCACGACCAGCACGACCAGCACGACCAGCACCAAGGGAGACGATCAGTGAGCACCCCGCTCCCCGATTACCAGCAGACCGTCCGGCCCGCGTGGATCGACTACAACGGCCATATGAGCGAGGCGTTCTACGTCCTCGTCTTCGGTCACAGCACGGACGAGATGATGGTCGAGACCGGGCTCGACTCGAGCTACCGGGAGAAGACCGGCTGCTCGCTCTACACCGTCGAGTCGCATATCCGGTATCTGCGCGAGGTCGACGAGGGCGCCGAACTCACCATCCGTACGCGGGTGCTCGGCGTGGACGAGAAGAAGGTGCGGTTCTCGCACGAGATGCATGTAGGCGAGCCGAACGGCGCCCCCGTGGCCACCACGGAGCTGCTGGCCGTCCACATCGACCAGAACGAGGGCCGTTCGGCGCCCTTCCCCGACGACGTCCGTGAGCGGCTGAGCGGGCTGGTCGAGGCTGCCCCCGAGTGGGCGGGCCGCGCGATCGGCCCCGTACCGCGGGAGGTGGCCTGAGCGTGAGCTGAACGCGCGCTTACGGCACCGCTTCGACGGGCACGAACGCCCCGGACCAGCACCGGTCCGGGGCGTTTGCCGTCCCGCGCACCAGCGGGTGGGGGTCAGCGATCCGCGAGGACGGTCGCCAGGCGGGTGAGGACCGACGGCCAGCCGTGCCCCATCCCGTCGAAGGCCTTCTTGCCCATCGGGGAGTCGAGGTCGAATCCGGCGTGCTCAAGGAAGAGGCGGGTGCCGTTGCCCTCCGGTTCGAGGCGCCAGGTGATGGTGGTGTCCAGGGAGGTCGCGGCGAAGCTGTAGCGGAGGAGCCGATCCGGCTCGACGGCGATCACCTCGCAGGGCTGTTGCCCGAAGGGACCCATGTCCAGGGTGAAGCGGTGGCCGACCTCCGCCCGGACGTCGCCCGCCGCCCACCACCGGGCGTGCAGCCGGGGGTCGGTGAGGGCCTTCCACACCGCGGCCGCGGGGTGGGGCAGGAACTGGTCGCAGTGGATGACGGCGGGCTCGGTCGTCATGGGTTCTCCTCGTCGAGTAGGTCGCGCAGCGCGCTGAGTCGTTCGCGCCAGTAGTGCTCAAAGGGGTGCAGCCACTGCTGCACCTCGGCGAGAGGATCCGGCTCCAGGTGGTAATACCGCTGCCGGCCTCTGGGCTCCTCCCGTACGAGACGGGCCTGCCGGAGCACCTGCAGATGCTCCGAGACCGCCGGCCGGCTCAGCTCGAACTCCCCGGCGAGGTCGTTGACCGCACGCGGTCCGTCCCGGAGGCAGTCGAGGAGCTTGCGGCGCACGGGGTTGGCGAGTGCGCTGAAGACGTCTGTGGGCACGGACCGCACATTACGTCGGAGATTCCCGACGCGTCAACTTTTTCCGACGCGTCGAGCCGAGGTGGCCGGGATCGTGCCGTGGCGTAGATGTCCCGGTAGAGGGCGAGCGCGCGGCGCTGGAGGTCGGCTTCGGGGTGGCCGGCGAACCGGCCGGGGGCGAGGGGGCCGGCTCGGTGAGGATGTCCGCGTCGCCGAGCCGGCCGACGAATCCGGGAGCGCGGCCCGTCGATCCGGGGCGCCGGCCGGCCGGCGCCCGGTCAAGTGCGGTGACCTGACAGCCTTTCCGTGCCCCGTGCCCCGTGCCCCGTGCCCCGGGCCCCGGGCCGCGCGGCCACCGCCGCGCCGACGATGCCCGAACCGATGATCATCGCAGGGCGCCTCGTCGCCATGGCCCGCATTCAACCGAACGTTTGGTCGGTTGGCAACCGTATAATTTCCCCGTGATGGTCCCCGCAGCGCTCCCCTCCCCCCTGACGCCCCTCGCCGATCCGGTGCTGGAGCGCGCGGGCGTGGAGCTGCGGCTGAAGCGGGACGATCTCATTCATCCGCTGGTGCCGGGCAACAAGTGGCGCAAGCTGACCCCCAATCTGCGGGCGGCCGTCGAGCAGGGGCACACCCGGCTGCTGACCTTCGGGGGCGCGTACTCGAACCACATACGCGCGGTCGCCGCGGCGGGCGCCGCGCACGGGCTGGCCACGGTCGGGGTGATCCGGGGCGACGAGCTGGCGGACGCGCCGCGCAACTGGTCGCTGGCGCGGGCCGAGCGGCACGGCATGGAGCTGGCCTTCATGGACCGGGCCGGCTACCGGCAGACGCTGCGCACCCTGGACGATCCGGCCACGGTGCACGCCCTGGAGGAGCGGTGGGGGCGCTGCTGGGTGCTGCCGGAGGGCGGTACGAACGTCCTCGCGGCGCGCGGCGCTGCCGAGCTCGTGGCGGAGATACCCGACCTGGGGGCGGGCGACATCCTGTGCTGCGCGCTCGGTACGGGCGGCACGCTGGCCGGGATCGCCGCCGGGCTGCCGGACGGCGCCCGTGCGCTGGGTGTCGCGGTGCTCAAGGGCGCCGGATATCTGGACGACGAGGTGGCGCGGCTGCATCGGCTCGGCTGGGGGCGGTCCTTCGGCAACTGGCGGATCGACCATGCGCACCACTGGGGCGGCTACGGCCGGGTGCCGGCCGAGCTGGAGGCGTTCGCGACGGCGTTCGAGACCCGGCACGGGGTGGCAGTGGAGCGGCGCTATGTCGCCAAGATGCTGTGGTGCGTGTACGAGCTGGCGGGGAGCGGTGCGCTGCCGCACGGCACCCGGGTCACCGCCGTGATCACCGGCCCGCCGGATCCCGTCGGCGACTAGTTTTTGCCGGTTCAGTCGGGGTCTTTTTTCCGGTTCAGTCGGGGCCTTTTTCCGCTTCAGTCGGGGCCTCGCAGGCGTACGACCGTGGTCGCCGCGTGGCGGGCGGTGCTGTCCTGCCGCACCTCGACCGTCAGCTCCGGTGCGACGGGGCGGTAGGCGATCTGCGCGCCGACGGTATCGGTGCCCACGTGCTCCGGACCGGACGGCTCCGGCTCCGGCAGTCCGCTCAGGGCCGCCCCGAGCTGGGAGCGGACCGCCGGGGCGAGCGGGGTGGAGATCACGGGCGTGTCGTCGCCCGGCAGCACCAGCGCGAGGGAGCGCGGCCGGAGGCGGGGGCCGACGACGCCGACGACGACCGCGTCGCGCGTCTCGGAATGGCGTAGCTTCCGCCAGTGGCGGCCCGGCCGGTAGGGCTGGTCGAGGGCCTTGATGACCAGCCCCTCGACGCCGATGTCCGTCAGCGCCTCGTACCAGGTGGCGGCCGTCTCCCGGTCGGTGGTCATCGGCACGGGCTGGAGGGGCGGGCCGTACGGTTCCAGGAGCTCCGTCAGCCGGGCGCGGCGCTGCTCGTACGGCAGGGGCCGCAGATCCTCCTCGCCGGTCGCGAGCAGGTCGAAGGCGGCGTAGGAGGCGGGGAGTTCACGGGCGAGCCGGGCCGCGCGGGTCGCGCCCGCCGCGGCGGCGCGCTTCTGGACGGCGGCGAAGTCCGTACGGCCGCCGGTCCACACCACGACCTCCCCGTCCAGGACCGTACCGGCCGGGAGCTCCCGCGCGGCGGCCTCCAGATCGGGAAAGGCGCGGGTGACGATGCGGCCGGAGCGGGCCTGCATCCGGACGGAGTCCGCCAGCCGGAAGATCAACAGCCGATGGCCGTCGAACTTGGGTTCGTACGCCAGCCCCCGCCCGGGCGGGGCCTCGGGCAGGGTCGGGACGGTGCGGGCGAGCGCCACATCGACCGGGGGCTCCACGGGCGGGGTCATCGGCTGGTGCCCTCCGGCAGCGCACGGGCCTGGCCGGGGTCGAGGAGCGGGGCGAGCAGATCGCCGTGGCGCTCAAGGCGGGCGGGGATGTCGTCGATCCGGAACCGCAGACGCCCGGGGTCGCCGCTCTCGCCGCAATCCGCGATCTCCTCCCAGGTGACGGGGGTGGAGACGGTGGGCTCGGGGCGGGCGCGGGGCGTATAGGGGGCGGCTGTGGTCTTGGCGGCCGCGTTCTGACTGAAGTCGACGTACACCTTCCCGGGCCGCAGCGAGCGGGTCATCTTGCGGACCACCAGCTCGGGCAGGGCGACGGCGGCCTCGACGGCGAGCTGTCTGGCATAGGCGGTGGTCTGGCCGGAAGGGGTCGGCTCCACCGGGACCAGCAGATGCAGCCCCTTGGAGCCACTGGTCTTGGCGTACGCGGTGAGACCGTCGGCGCGCAGCCGCTCGCGCAGCCATCCGGCGACGGCGCAGCAGTCGGCGATCGTCGCGGGCGGGCCGGGGTCGAGGTCGAGGACGAGGCGGTCGGCGATGCCCTCGCCCAGGTCGACGCGCCACATCGGGGTGTGGAACTCCACCACCAGATTCGCCGCCCACATCAGCGAGGGCAGGTCCTGGATCAGGACCTGCCGCGCGCTGTCCGCCTGCCGGCGGGAGACCTCGGCGGTCGCCACCCAGTCGGGGGTGCCCGGCGGGGGGTTCTTGGTGAAGAACTTCTGACCGTCGGGGCCGTCCGGGTAGCGCAGAAAGGCGAGGGGGCGGTCCCGGAGGTGGGCGAGAAGGGGGTCGGCGGTCGACGCCAGATAGTGCAGCAGCTCGCCCTTGGTGGTGCCGGTGGCCGGATGGATGACCTTGTCGAGGTTCTTGAGCGCGATCCGCCGCCCCTCCACCTCCGCGATCGGGGACATACGATAAGAATCTCACGAAAGGGATCAAGCATGCGATCTATCTGGAATGGGAACATTTCCTTCGGGCTGGTGAGCATCCCGATCAAGATGTATCCGGCGACCGAGGACCACTCGGTCTCATTCCGGCAGATCCATACCGCCGACGGCGGCCGCATCCGCTACCGCAAGGTCTGCGAGCTCGAGAACGAGCCGGTCAGCTCGGACGAGATCGGGCGGGCGTACGAGGACGCGGACGGCGCGCTCATCCCGGTCACCGACGAGGACCTGGCGGCCCTTCCGCTGCCCACCACCCGTTCCATGGAGATCGAGGCGTTCATCCCCGCCTCGGAGGTCGATCCCCTGCAAGTCGACGACGCGTACTACCTGGGCGTCAACGGCGCCGCCGCGGCCAAGCCGTACGCGCTGCTGCGCGAGGCGCTCAAGCGCAGCGAGAAGGTCGGCATCGCCAAATACGTCCAGCGCGGCCGGGAACGGCTGGGGATGCTCCGCGTCGTGGGCGACACCCTCGCCCTGCACCGGCTGCTGTGGCCGGACGAGGTGCGCGAGCCGTCGGGCGTGGCGCCGAAGGAGAAGGTGACCGTGAAGCCGGTCGAACTCGACCTCGCCGACACCCTGATGGAGACGCTCGGCGAAGTGGATCTGGACGATCTGCGCGATGAGTACCAGGAGGCCCTGGAGGTCCTGGTGGCCGCGAAGGTGTCCGGGGCCGCGCCGGCCGCCGAGCCCGGCGAGGAGCCCAGGGGCGCACAGGTCGTCGACCTCATGGCCGCGCTGCGGGACAGTGTCCGCAGCGCCCGGCAGGCCCGGGGCGAGGCGCCCGGGGAAGAGGCCGAGGAGGCGACGGTCCACGAGCTGCGCGGCCGCAAGAAGGCCCCGGCGAAGAAGGCCCCCGCGAAGAAATCCGCCGCGCAGAAGGCCCCGGCCAAGAAGACCGCGGCGGCGAAGAAGACGGGCCCGGCCAAGAAGACCGCGGCGGCGAAGGAGACCGCCGGCAAGACCACGGCGAAGAAGACGGGCACGGAGAAGGCCACCGCCAAGAAGACCGCGGCCAAGAAGAGCACCGCGAAGAAGACCACCGCGAAGGAGACCACCGCGAAGAAGCGGGCCGGCCAGCGCGCCTCCAGGACCGCGTCCTGACGCACCCCTCCCCCGGCCGGCCCGGCCCCCTCAGCGGATTCCGTCAGCGGAGGATTCCGTCAGCGGAAGACATGCACGTGCTCTCGTGCCCACTGCTCGAAGGTGCGCGCCGGGCGCCCGGTGATGCGCTCGGTCTCCTGGGAGATCTCTGCGGGCTTGCCGACGAACTCCGCGAATATGTTCAGCAGCGAGTCCGCCACCTCCGGCGTGAGGAACCCGCTCGTCATTCGCTCCCGCGCGGCCTCCCGGGGGATCTCCTCGTACCGCAGTGGCCGCCCGATCGCCTCGCCGATGATCCGCACCTGATCGGCGAAGGTCAGCGACTCCGGTCCGGTCAGCACCGGTGCCTGCCCCACCAGGTCGTCACCGAGCAGCGCACGGGCCGCGACGGCGCCCATGTCCGCCTCGTGGATCGGCGCCGTATGGGCCTCGGCGTACGGCCCGTACACCACGTCCCCGGTCTTGAACTGGTCGACCCACTGCAGGGCGTTCGCGGCGAAGGCACCGGGGCGGACGAACGTCCACTCCAGCCCCGTCCCCTCGATCGCGGTCTCCAGGTCACGGTGGCGAGCGCCGATGAGGTTGCCCGGACCCGCGTCGAGGACCGAGGAGGACGAGAGCATCACGATGCGCCGCACACCGGCCTTCTTGGCCCGCTCCAGCACCTTCCCCTCGCCCATCTCCCACACCACGGCGGGGTTGAGGAAGAGGGCCGTGGCCCCCTCGAGCGGAAGGTCGTCGGTCCGTGCGACCCGGACGCCCTCCGGCAGCCGCGCCGTTTCGGGGTCACGGGTGAGCGCGCAGACCTCCGCGCCCGCCGCGACCAGCTCCTTCACCACGTGTCCACCGACGTTTCCGGTGGCTCCGGTCACCACGAACATGCCGTATCCCCTAACAGGTTGTGTCGCGCATAGCTCATTGCCGTTAGGTTCAACCAGACGGATGAACTTGTCAAACACTTAGGTGGGCGATGGCGGAAAACCCCCGTTAGCCTGGTCCGGACCGAGTACGAGGAGAGTGTTGACGATGCAGGGGACGCCGAAGAAGCCCCGTCGCGCCCCCGCGCCCGAGGAGCGCAAGCTGGACCCGGAGCGCTCCCGGCGGCGGCTGCTGGACGCCGCCATGGACGAGTTCGCCGAGAAGGGGTACGCGGGCGCCCGCGTCCAGGACATCGCGGACCGAGCGGGCCTCAACAAGCAGCTGATCAACTACTACTTCGGCGGCAAGGAGGGCCTCTACAAGGAGCTCGGCCGCCAGTGGCTGCGGCGCGAGGCGGCCTTCAACGACCCCGCCCTCCCCCTCGATCAGCTCGTCGTCCGCTACCTCGAGGAGGCCTTCGCCGATCCCCGGGGGACCCGCCTCAACGCCTGGTGCGGCCTCGCCGACGCCGTGCCGGACGAGGACCCCGAGGACCTCTCCGATCTGCGGCGCCGCCAGGCGGAAGGGGAGATCGCCGAAGACATCGACCCTGCCATCGCCATGTTGTTGTTCGTCAGCCTGGTCACGGCACCGATCGCGATGCCGCATGCCGTGCGCAGGTTCTTCGGCGCCGACCCGGACTCACCGGAGTTCCGCGAGCACTACGCGGAGCAGCTGCGCCGGATCGTCCGCCATCTCGCGTCGTGAGACCGCGCCGCCGTAATTCGGTTGCTTCCGCCCGCCGTCCTGCCCAGGACGGCCGCGACCTACGTACGCCGACGAGCAGCCGACGAGCAGGAGCCCGGCCGATGCGCCGATTCCTCGGAACTTCTCAACGCCCCCCCGGACGACAGTTCTCGAGGACATCAGCATCCATGCCCAGCTCTACCCCACGGGTCCCGCGGACCCTGAACATCGGCGTGCTCGCCCACGTCGATGTTAGTAAGACCGGCCTCACCGAGCGGCTGCTCTTCGACGCCGGAGCCATCGACCGGCTCGGCAGCGTCGACCCCGGGGACACCCCGACCGACCCGGCCGCGGCGCCCGCCGGTACGGGGACGGTGATCAGGCTGTCGGAGACCACGGTGGGGGTCGCCGTGTTGGCGCCGAAGTGCACGACGGTCGCGGTGGACAGGCCGGTGCCGTTGACGGTGATGGTGTTGCCGCCCGCGAGCGGACCCGAACTGGCGCTCAGGGAGGACTTGAAGGGCGCCCCCACATAGAAGAACGGCAGCGGGTTGCTGGTTCCTCCCGGGGTGGTCACGGTCACGTCGACCGCGCCGCTGCCGGAGGGGGAGGTCACGGTGACCGAGGTGGGCGTGTTGCCGGTGATGGTGGCGAGCTTGGTGCCGAAGTGCACAGCGGTGGCGCCGGCGAGGTTGTTGCCGGTGATGGTCACCGTGGTGCCACCTCCGGTCGATCCCTGGTTCGGTGAGATGGGCATGGCGTCGTCTCCGCTGAGGGCGGTGTCGGCGGAGCGGACGGGACCGGGCGGGCTCGGCCCGCCCGTGCTCACGGAAGAATTCGGTGAGCGACGGAGGGCGTTGGGGCACCCGCCCAGTCCTCCTCGCGGTACACCTGGCGCCCGGCACCGGCGAGGACGCGGTGACCCCTGCGCCGGAGACACCGGCGGGGTTTCTGCCGCACACGTTCAGTAATCCATCCGACGTACCGCGCCACAAGGCGGGTGACGCTGCGCCACCCGGATGGCCGGGCGCTCGGTGAACGGGCGTCATCGCACCCGCACGCCCTGGGTCCACCGCGCCCGCCCGGAGCACGTCCGTGCGACTCCCGTGCGACGTGCGTGCGACGCTCGGCAGGCCCCTCACCTTTTCCCGTGGCCCATCCGCCGGATGGGGTCACTTCCGTACCGCCCGGGCGTATGCTCTTGCCACATGGGGGCGGAAATGGGCATTACCGCCGATGAGACCTCCTGTGGGGGGACTTGGCGGGTACGGATCCGTAGTTCGGCCGGCGACATTCTGGGTGCGGGAATCCTTCTGGGCAGCGATACGGTGCTGACGTGCGCCCATGTGATCCCCGACGACGGGCTGCCGGTGCCCGCCACCCGGGTCCTCGTCGATCTGGTGGGGGTGCATGACGCCGAGCCGGTGACCGCGCACGTCGCCGACGGCTGCTGGGTTCCCCAACTCCCCGACAACTGCGGTGATGTGGCGCTGCTGAAGCTGAGCCGCCCGCAGCCCGCCGAGCACGCGGCGCCGCTGTTCCGGATGCCGCCCAAGCCCCGGCGGCCGGTGTGGATGTACGGGTTCCCGGAGGACAACCCCAACGGGCTGTGGTTCCTGGCGGAGATCGCCGGCCCGGCCGGCCCGCGCTCGGAATGGGTGCAGCTGAACCCCGACTCGCCCGGGGACGTGGTCCGGCGCGGCTTCAGCGGCACCGGGGTCCAGGACGAGGAGAGCCGGCGCCTCATAGGGATGATCGTCAGCCGTTACGACGACTCCTTCAAGGTGCCCACCTCCGAGCGCCGCAGCGTGTCGTACATGATCCCGGTCGAGACGATCGTCCGGCATCTGCCGCGGGTCCGCCGCTGGGTGGGCGGCGACCGCGGGGTGGACCCGCGGCTGGTCTCCCGGCTCACCGACGGTGTGCAGGACATCGGGTTCGCCCAGCGGCTCGCCCTGTGGCTGCGGCGCGAGACGCTGACCGGGCGCGAGGGGATCGCGGATGTCGAGACCGTGGTCATCACGGACGACGACAGCGACCGCTACGAGGCGCTCAGCCGCGCCGTGACGCTCGCGGACCGCGAGCTGTCCGGGGGTGGCACCGGCGGGGCGGTGTCCGCCGCGCCGCGCGGCACCGTGCCGCCCATCGGCAGCCTGGACCTGGCCGTCGACGTCACGGGCTGGACGGACACCGATATGGCCCGGCGGGTCGCCGACCGGATGGATCTGCGCGCCCCCGGCGACTTCTCCCCGCTCAGCCGGATCCGGGCCAACGCCGTGCCGCTGACCATTGTGGCCGTGGGGCTCGACCGCGCCCGGGACCAGGACGCGCTGGTGCGCTTCATGAAGCTGCTCGCCGACCGCGGCGCCCGGCTGATGCTGGTCTTCCGCGACCGTCACGCGCCCGGGCTGCGCCTGGCCGAGCGGCTGTTCCGGCCCGACCCCGCCCGCGTCGACGCCTGGCTGGACGAGCTCGCCGGGCGCGTGGCGGTCGCCGCCGAGCGGGAGCGGGAGGCGGTCGAGCGCGGGGCGCGGTTCGCGTCCTTACCGGAGGCCGGCGCCGGGGACACCACCGCGCTGCGGATCAATCTGACCCGGCTGCGCGGCGACCCGCAACTGCGCTCCCACCGCATCGTCGCCAAGCTGGCCGCCTTCGAGCACGCGGTACGGACGGTGGGCGCGCGCACCGAGGCCGCGCTGCGGGCGGCGGACGCCCAGCGGACCGTCGTCGAGGAGCTGAAGGGACTGCTGGAGTCGTACTCCGCGATGCTCGGGGCCATGGCCGCCTCCGAGCGCGCCGAGCTGTATCCCCTGCAGCGGGCCGCGCTCCGGCAGCTGGCCGCCGTGCCGTGCGATGTGGCGGAGGCGCGGCGCGCCGTGGACCGGTTCGTCCGGGCCGTGCACACGCCGCCGGAGAGGGGGGCACCATGACGGCCCGTCCGCGCCCCGGCCGCGAGCGCGGGGATCCCGGGTACTGCCCGCGCCCGGAGTGCCCCGGCGAGGGCCGCGGCACGGTCAACGCCCGGGGCTTCTGTTCGGAGTGCGGCCGCAGGCCCCCGCCCGGCGGGCCGGACCCCGCTCCCCCGCGGTCGGCTCCCCCGCCGCCGGCCCCGGGCCCGCTCGGATCCCTGGTCTCCGAGTCGACGGCCACCACCGCCCGCGCCCGCCGGCGCGCTGTGGCGCGGAAGTTCACGGTGCGGCCGGCGGGCGAGGGCCCACTGGATCTGCCGCGGGTCGAGCTGCCGTCCCTGCGCGATCTCGTCATCGGCGACCCGCATCCGCCCTCGCGCGGGCAGACCTGCGGCTGGCAGGGGTGCGAGGAGACGGTGGGCGCGCCCTATGCCGGGCAGCCCGGGCTCTCGGCGGGCTACTGCCCCCGCTGCCGCCATCCGTTCGACTTCACCCCGCGGCTGCGCCCCGGCGATCTGCTCGGCGACCAGTACCGGGTGGCCGGCTGTGTCGCGTACGGCGGGCTGGGCTGGGTCTATCTCGCCGAGGACACCCAGCTGGACGACCAGCCCGTGGCCATCAAGGGCCTGATCAACAACGAGGACGAGGCGGCGCTGCGCGCGGCGGTCGAGGAGCGCCGCTATCTGACGATGCTCGACCACCCCGGCATCGTCCGCATCATCAACTACGTCACCGAGCCGGACCTCCCGGGCAGCGGCCGGCTGACCGGCTACATCGTGATGGAGTTCGTCGCCGGGATGACGCTCGCCCAGATCAGGGACCACATCGCGGACGCGGTGCCCCCGTACGACGGGCCGCGGCTGTACGAGCACATCCTGGCCTATGGCTGTCTGGTGCTGCGCGCGGTGCGCCATCTGCACGGCGAGAAGCTGCTCTACTGCGATCTGAAGCCCAGCAATGTGATGCATTACGAGGACCGGGTCAAGGTGATCGACCTGGGCGCGGTGCGGCGGCTGGGGCAGTCGGACGGCGGACAGCCCGTCGTCACCGAGGCGTTCGCCTCTCCCGAGGTGCTGGCGCGGGGCGCCACCGCCCTCACCGAGCGGCATGATCTGTTCGGCGTCGGCAGGACGCTCGAAGCGCTCTCCGACCAGGCCGCGAAGGACGCGCAGCGGCCGCCGGGCCTGGGCGCCGAGTCGTACCGCCGGGTGCTGGCCCGCGCCACCGCCGGCGAACCGGCCCGGCGGTTCGGGTCGGCGGACGAGATGTCCGAGCAGCTGTGGGGCGTGCTCAGGGAGATCCACGCGCTGCGGCTGAGCCGGGAGCAGCCGGAGCCGTCCACGCTCTTCGCCCCGACGGCGGCGCTGCTGGACTCCTCGCTGGGCCGGATCCCGGGCCTGGAGCACTGGCTGACCGGGGATCCGCGTCCGGTCCTCGCGCCCGGTCTGCCCCGGCCGCAGGAGGTGCCGCTGGGGCTTCCGGTGCCGTTCCCGGACGCGGCGGACCCGGGCGCCGCCCTGCTGGGCATACCGACCGACAGCGGCCCGCGGCGGCTGATCGAGCAGCTGAACGCCTTTCCCCGCCCCTCCGCCGAGATCCGGCTGCGCACCTGCCGCGCCTATCTGGAACTGGGCGAACGGCACGGCGCGGCCGGCGAGTTGAGGAGGGCGGAGGAGGTCATGGGGCCGACCGCCCGGTACGACTGGCGGCTGTCCTGGCACCGCGCCCTGCTGCGGCTGGCGGACGGCGCGGTGGACCGGGCGCGGGCCGAGTTCGACGCGGTCTACAGCGCGCTCCCCGGCGAATACGCGCCCAAGCTGGCCCTCGGCTACTGCGCCGAGCACCTGGGCGACCACGAGGCCGCCCGGATGTTCTACGACGCGGTGTGGCAGCGCAACCGCTCCCAGGGCAGCGCCGCCTTCGGGCTGGCGCGGCTGCGGCTGGTGGCGGGCGACCGCGGCGGCGCGGCGGACATACTCGGCGGGGTACCGAAGGTCTCGCGCCACTACGACGCCGCGCGGATCGCCACCGTACGGGTGCTCGCGGGCCGGCTGCCGGAGGGGTTGCCCAGCGCCGAGGACCTGGTGGAGGTGCTGACCCGGCTGCCCCGGCTGTATCTGGACGAGGGGCGGGCGTCCGGTCCGGCCCGGGACCGGCTCACCGCCGAGGTGCTGGAGGTCGCGCTCGACCTGACGCCGCGGCGGTCCGGCGGCAGGCCCGAGCCCGGGCTGCTGTTCGGCGAGGAGGATGACGAGCTCTCGGTGCGCACCAGGCTGGAGCGGACTCTGCGCCGGCTGGCCCGGCAGGCGGACAGTGCCGAGGCGCTGGGTGTGCTGGTCGACCGCGCGAATGCCATCAGGCCCATGACCCGCGTCTGACAGGGGGATCAGATGAGAGCGGACCGTAGGAGAGACAGTGCCGCCGCCGGGGCGGAGAAGGGCGCGGACGAGGAGGGCGCGGACGAGGGCGCGGCCCTCACCCTGCGGGTGCACCAGAACAAGTATCTGCCCACCGCCGCGGGCCGCACCGAGATGCACGCCGTCCTCAGCGTGGAGGCCCGGGGGCTCGGCCCGGCCGCGGCCCGTACCGCGGCGTCCGAGGTCATCGTCATCGACTGCTCCGGCTCGATGAGCTGGCCGCCGACGAAGATCGCGGCGGCTCGCCGGGCCACCGCCACCGCCGTCGGCATACTGCGCGACGGCACGCGCTTCGCGATCGTCGAGGGCACCGAACAGGCGCAGGTGGTCTATCCATTCACCGGCGGCATGGCGGTCGCGGGGCCCGACACCAAGGCCGCCGCCGCCCGCGTCGCGGCCCGGCTGCCGGCCGTCGGCGGCACGGCGATCGGCTCCTGGCTCGATCTGGCCCGTCGGCTCCATCTCCGCCAGCCCGCCGCGATCCGGCACACCCTGCTGCTCACCGACGGCCGGAACGAGCACGACGACCCCGGCTATCTGGATCAGGTGCTGGACTCCTGCGCCCCCTGCTTCACCTGTGACGCGCGGGGCATCGGCGACGGCTGGGACGCCGCCGAGCTGAAGCGGATCGTACGGCGGCTGCACGGCAAGGCCGACGCGGTCCTGGACGACTCCGCGCTGACCGCCGAGTTCGAGGAGATGGTGAGCGCCTCGATGGCCAAGGCACTGGCCGGGGTGCGGATCCGGATCCGGACCCGGGCCGGCAGCCGGGTCGGCTTCGTCAAGCAGGTCCATCCCACCCGGGTGGACCTCACCGACGAGGGCACCCGGCCCGACGAGCGCACCTGGGAGTGCCGGACCGCGGCGTGGGGCGACGAGACCCGCGAGTACCAGGTGGGCGTGCTCGCCGATCCGGCCGGCGACCCGTCGGGCGAGGACGTCGAACTGGCCGCCGTGGACCTGACGGTGGACGGCGACGCGACCCTGCCGCCGCCCGAGCCGCAGTCCGTGCTCGTCCAGTGGACGGACGATCCGCTGCTGTCGTCCCGTATCGACCCCCGGCTCGCGCACTACGACGCCAACTCCGCGCTGGGCCACGCCATCACCGCCGGCTGCGACGCCTACGAGGCGGGCGACCGGGAGGAGGCCCGCGCCCAGTGGGGGCGGGCGGTGCGGCTCGCGCATGAGCTGGGCCACGAGAGGACCCTGGACCGGCTGCGCGGGCTGGTCCATATCGTCGACGCCGCCACGGGGGAGGTACGGATCCGGGAGCCGATCCGCCCGCTCGACCTCAACTCGGCGATGATCCTCTCGGAGGAGAGCGTCCGCTTCACCGGTGTCCTGCCCATGGAGCCCGCCGCGCCACCCGGCCCGGACCTCGTCTGCCCGGTCTGCGAGCGCCATTCGCCCGCCGGGGCCGCGTTCTGTCAGCAGTGCCAAACGCCCCTGCGCGCCGACCCGGGCGGTGCGGGATGAGCGGCACCCGCGCCTTTCTCGTCCGCCGGCTGATCGCCCTGCTCGTGGTCACGGCGGCGGCCTCGACCGTGCTGCTGGCCGCGTACTACGGCGTCAGCCGCAACTGCCGCACGGTGAGCGACCGGTCGACCCCCGCGATACTGCAGGTCGCCGCCGCGAGGCAGGCTCTCGACGACTCCTACCGCGAGGCGAAGCGCAGCCTCGCCAGCCCGACGCTGGAGGTCGAAGGTCTCAGCGAGGACTACCGCGACAACCTGGCGGCGGCCAAGCAGAACCTGGCCCAAGTCGCCAAGAGCACCACCGGAGGCGAGTCGGCCGGCCAGTCGCTGCGCACCATCGCCGCCCTGGTCTCCGCCTACGGCGACACCATCGAGAAGGCCTATGTGAACCGCGACAACCGGACGCTGCACGATGCCTACCTGGGCTACGCCGACACCATGCTGCGGCGCGGCGACAGCAGCATCCTCCACCGCCTCGAGGGAGTGCAGGAGCAGCAGCAGAGTGCCCTGCTGCAGCAGACGTCCATCGGGTGGCTGCTGTCGTTCGCCTGGTGGATTCTGGTGCCCGCGCTGTTCACCACGCTCGCCGTACTCCTCATCCACACCCAGCGCTTCCTCCGCCACCGCTTCCGCCGCCTGGTCAACCCCTGGCTGGCCGCGGCCACCGCACTGCTCCTCGCCGTACTGCCACTGGCCCTCTTCACCTATCAGACACAGGACCGGCTGGCCTCGGCGCGCCACAGCCTGACGCAACCGGACATCGGCCGCACCGGCGGCCCCACCGCCAGGAAGGTCGCGAAGACGATGCGGGACACACACTGGCGGGCGGGTGCCGTCGGCTGGATACCCCTGGGCGGCACGCTGCTCGCCGCGCTGGTCCTCGTCGGTCTCCAGCCGCGCATCGACGAGTACAGGTTCCAGCCCCGATGAGCGCCGCGGCCCGCTCCCGTGATGTGACCGCGGCCGTCCTCGGGCTGTGGCTGGTGGCGCTGTCCTTCCTCAGCGCGGGCGACATGGGCGGGCGCCAGCCGCGCGGCAGGGTCAGCGTGCTCGCCTCCTGGACCGGGGCCGAGGGCGACGCGTTCCGCCGCATGCTGAACACGTTCACCCAGCGCACCGGAATCCGTGTCGACTACCAGGGCACCACCGCGCTGCGCGAGGTGCTGCGGTCGGAGGTGGAGGCCGAGACCCCGCCCGATATCGCCGTGCTCCCCAGCCCCGGTGAAGTGGCCGGCTACGCCGACGCGGGTGATATGGTCCGGCTCGACCGGACCATCCCCGAGCGGACGCTCCAGCAGTACGGCCCCCTGTGGAAGCCCACGTTGCGCGGGGGCGGGGCGGTCTACGGCGTCGCGATCAAGGCCGATCTGAAGAGCATCGTCTGGCACGCCCGGAACCGCCGGCCGAGCGCCCTGTCCGCCCTCGCCGCCGACGGCCGCCAATGGTGCGTCGGCATGGGCGGCGACGCGACCGCCGGGTGGCCGGGCACCGACTGGATCGAGGACATCCTGCTCCAGCAGCAGGGCAAGAACGTCTATCAGGCGTGGGCGACCGGCGGCCTGCCGTGGACGGACCGGAGGGTCACCCGGGCATGGCGGGCCTGGGGGTCGCTGTTCGGGACGGACACCGCGCGGACCGCGCTGATCACCGACTTCCGCGAGGCGGGCGGCAAGCTCTTCGGCCCGAACCCGCCGTGTGCGCTGGAGCACCAGGGCTCGTTCATCCGCGGCGGCTACGCCCGCCCCGCCGACGCCGACTTCGCCTTCTCGGCCGGACTGATCCCCGAGACCGACGCCCGGTCCACGGTCCGGGAGGTGTCGGGGGACTTCGCCACCATGTTCCGTGACACCCCGCAGGCGCGTCAGCTGATCCGCTATCTGGCCTCCGCCGACGCGCAGCAGGGCTGGGCGGAGAACACCGCCGAGGCCCACACCCGCCCGTTCTCCGCCAACAGCACGGTCCCGCTCGGCGCCCAGGGCGACGACGGCGTGGCCCGGCGGATCGCGCGGGCCCTCAAGGACTCCGGCGCGCTGTGCCTGGACGCGTCCGACGCCATGCCCACCCGGATGCGGCTCGCCTTCCAGCGAGCGGTGCTGGCGTATCTCAGCGACACCCGGAAGGACCCGATCGGGCTGCTGCGGATACTGGAGAAGGTCCGCAAGAGCCTCCGCGCGGACCGCGGCCAGCCATGGCTGTCCAGGGTCTGCGGCTGACCGGTGGCTCGCCCCCGCGGACCGCGGCCAGCCATGGCTGTCCAGGGTCTGCCGCTGACCGGTGGCTCGCCCCCGCGGACCGCGGCCAGCCATGACTGTCCAGGGTCTGCCGCTGACCGGCGGCTCGCCCCCGCGGACCGCGGCCAGCCATGACTGTCCAGGGTCTGCGGCTGACCGGCGGCTCGCCCCCGCGGACCGCGGCCAGCCATGACTGTCCAGGGTCTGCCGCTGACCGGCGGCTCGCCCCCTTTTCTGGAGGCTCGGTTCGCCTACGGCGCCATCTCGTCCGGGCAGGGCGTGCCGCGCGGCAGCCGGTACTTGCCCGTTATCCGGTAGGTGCCGGCGCGCGGGGCGTGCAACACGGTCCACTCGTCCTCCGGCTGGCCCTCCTCACCGCCCACGATCTCCTTGGTGAGACAGCCCTCGCGGTTGACCGGCAGCGGCTCGCCCGCGGTCATCTTCGGCGCCTTGACGCTGTGCCCGTCGGCGGCCACCAGGCCGAGCCACGGCGAGTACGGGATGCGGATGAGCACCGGGCCCTTGGAGCGCACCGTCAGCACCAGCTGCTCGGCGCCCGCGCGCTCCACGATGGCCGGCGGGTCGGCGATCTGCGTCGGGTCCTTGACCTCGTACAGCTTCCAGTTGGCGTCGGACCACACCTGCCGCAGATAGGGCAGATCGGTGGAGAGCAGCTCGGCTTCCTGCTCCGCCGCGGTGTCCGGGTCGTCGGCGGGCAGCACCACATAGTGCACGGCCCAGCGCTTGAGCCATTCGTGGTAGCTGGCCGGGGTCAGGGTGTCCTCGCCGTAGAAGATCGGGTTGCGGTCCAGGTCCCGCTGCCGGTTCCAGCCGCGCGCCAGATTGACGTACGGGGCGAGCGCGGAGGACTCGCGGTGGCTGCGCACCGGGACCACCTCGACCCGGCCCCGGTCCGCCTTCTGCCGCTTCAGGGTGTCGACCAGCGGGGCCAGCTCACGGGCCCAGGACGCGGAGGGAGTGGTGTGGATGACATCGTCGGCGGTCTTGACGCCCTGCCAGACCGTGACGGTCGCCAGGGCCAGCACCAGCGCGGTCCAGCGGCGGCCCGCGCTCGTCGTGCGCAGCTCGGCACGCGGCGGTCTGCCGACGCGAGGCAGCACGGCGATCAGCACCACCCCGCCGAAGATCATGCCGAGGCGGGAGATATTGGTGCCGACCTGAGAGGGGATCAGCCAGGTGAGCACCACACCGAAGCAGTAGAGCCCCGCGCCGACCCGCACCGTCACCCACTCGACCGGGACGACCAGACAGACCGCGGCGCCGGTGATGAACGGCAGCACCACCGACCCGATGGACATCGGCTGCTCACCGGAGAACGGGAACAGCCACGCGGACAGGCCGACCACCAGCACGGGCGTGACCCCGAGCGCGTACGCGGCGAAGCGCCGCTTGGTCAGCCACAGGGCGGCGGCCACTACCCCCACGAACAGGCCCGCCACCGGGCTCGACATGGTCGACAGCGCGGCCAGCAGGGCGGCCAGCAGGAACCTTCCGGTCTTGTGATGCCAGTGCCGGGACCGCCACTTCGCGGGCCAGGCGAAGATCACGGCCACCGCCCCGATCCCGAACATCGCGCCGAGCCCGAAGGTCACCCGCCCCGAGATCGCGTTGCAGGTGAGCGCGAACGCGCCGTACAGGGCGGGCCACAGCGGCCGGGCGACGGCGCGGCTGCGGACCAGCAACAGCGCGAGCAGCCCCGCGGTCAGCGTCCCCGCGATCACCATCGTCGAGCGGACGCCGAGGACCGCCATCAGATACGGCGAGATGACGCTGTAGGACACCGGGTGCATCCCGCCGTACCAGGCCAGGTTGTACGCCGAGTCCGGGTGCTGGAGCGCGAACTCCGCCCACGCGTCCTGCGCGGCCAGGTCACCCCCGCTGTTGGCGAGCAGCGCCACCCACAGCAGATGCAGCAGCGCGGCGGCGGCCAGGGCGGCGGGAACAGGGTGACGCAGAGTCCCCCAGGCGCGCCGGAGCAGACCACCCCGTACGCCCTGCTCATCACCGCGCTCCGCCTCCGCGGGGCCGGTCGGCTCGGCGGGCCAGCGCTGCGCGGGTACGTGTATTCGGGCGGCGGTGCTCTCCTCCGAGCTTCCGCCCTTGTCGGCCCGTGTCGGATCCACGGTGGTCACTGCGGCTCTCCCCGTCTTCCCCCGAGGTCTGCTGCCATCTTCCCGCAACCCTGTACCGGTTTACCGGTTCACCCCGGTTCGCCACGGCGGGTTGACCCGGTTCGGCATGGCGGGTCCAGGCCGGGGACGGACGCGACGCTAGCACGCACGGCCCCCGCCAACTCCCCCGGGCCCCGGCGCGAGTAGCGCGCCGGGGCCGCCTCGCACGAACCGCACCCCTGGTACCCCGCCCGGTACCCCGTCGGGTACCCCGCCCGGTACCCCGTCGGGTCAGCCGATACGGGTCAGCTTTGAGCCGATCGACGGCTCGGACACGTCGCCCTGCAGCGCCACCGGCGCCTTGAGCTGCCCCGGACCGGTGCCGACGGTCAGCTCGCCGACCACCGTGCCCGCCTTGGCCTCGTGCGGAACCGTCTTGCCGCCGTCGCCGATCTTTATGTCGACCGTCAGACCGGCCCAGCCGACCGCCGTGAGGTTCTTGGTGGCGACGACCGGTGTCGTACCGCCGAGACCGTCGTCCACCTGGCCGACGACATCACCCTTCTCGATGACCGTGGCCGAGGTGAGGCCGTTCTGCGCGGCGGTGATCAGCTTGTAGCTGTTCGCCTGAGCCAGCTGCAGGCTGGCGTCCAGCGTGGTGGTCGCGCGCTGTTCGAGGACGACACCGAGGATCCGCTGCTGCTTGCCGTCGATCGTCCGCACGGCGCCCCACATCAGCGCACCGCCGGCCGGGGTGGACGAACCGGTCTTGATACCGATCACGCCAGGCTTCACCAGCAGGTTGTTGTTGTTGTAGATCCGGTCCTTGAGGCCCGGGATATCCGTGTTCGGCGTCGCCACGACGTTCCGGAACGCCTCGGACTGCATCGCCGCCTTCGCCAGCTTCAGCTGGTCGGCCGCGGTCGACTCGGTGGTCTCCTTCAGACCGCTGGGGTCGGTGTAGGTGGTGTCCTTCATCCCCAGGCTCTTGGCGGCATCGTTCATCTTCTTGACGAACGCGTCCAGCGACCGCGCGTCCCAGCGGGCCAACAGCCGGGCGATGTTGTTGCTGGAGTTGATCAGCAGCAGCTGGAGCAGCTGGTGCTGGGTGAAGCGCTGCCCCTCCTTGACCGCCGCCCGCGACTCGTCCGCGGACTCCGCCTCCTTGGCCGCCTGCGCGTCGATCGCGATCCGTGGCCCCTCGGCGTCGCCCTTCAGCGGATGGTCCTTGAGCACCACATAGGCCGTCATCACCTTGGTGACGCTGGCGATCGGCACCGGCTTCTGCTCCCCGGACGTACCCAGGCTCCCCACGCCCTCGACCTCGACCGCGGACTGGCCCTGGCCGGGCCAGGGCATAGCGAGCTTGCCGCCCTTGAAGGAGTACGTGGCGTCGGCGGTCAGCTTCAGCGTGGGTTCCGGCAGCGGCCGCAGCGCCTGGATGACGCCCAGGATGAAGACGAGCAGCAGGACCAGCGGCGTCCAGATCTTGACCCGCCGCACCGCCGTACGGATCGGGGTCTCGGGCTTGGGCGGGGTGTTCGTCAGCTGCGCGAGCAGATCGAGCGGCGCGGGCTGCTTCCCGTCGGACGTCGGGGGCGGCAGCGGCTGCTGCTTGGTGCGCTCGGTCTCGGGCAGCGCCGATGGCTTGGCGGGCACGGTCGACGGCTTGGCCGGCACGGCCGACGGCTTCGCGGGGGCCGACGGCTTCAGCGGGGCCGGGTCGTCGGGGGACCGCAGCGGTACGAACTTGCTGGTGCGCTCGTTGTCCGACTCACCGATGGGCTTCTTGCCGGACGGCTTCTCGTCGGACGCCGTCTTGTCCGGGGTGCCGATCGCCTTGATGGCGGTGGTCGGCTGATCGACGCCCTTTTCGTCCTTCTTCTCGGGCGTCGCGGGCTTCTCGGACGTCGCCGCCTTCTCGGACCCACTCTTCTTGTCCGGGGTGGGCGTGTCGGAGCCCTTCGCGGCCGAGTCCCCTTCCTTGTCCTTGTCCTTCAGCACACGGAAGGCGGCCGTGGGCCGGTCGACCGGGCGCGAGGGGGCGTCGTCGTCCGCGCTGCCGTCCGCGTCGGACGCCGCCTCGTCCTTCTTCGGCTCGTCCTTCGTGGCCTCGTCCTCGGCGGCGGACTTCGGCTTCAGCGTACGGAACACCGCTGTCCGCTGATCGATCGACGGCTTGGACGCGGCGTCGTCCTTGTCATTGTCCGCGTCCGCCTCATCGATGGCGCCGGCACCGCTGTCCGCGTCCGCCTCATCGGCGGCGCCGGCACCGCTGTGAGCGTCCGCGCCCTTACCCGCTTCGTCGTCCGCGTCCGCCGTGGCGACCCATGCCGCCACCGCCTCACGCAGCCGGGCATCGCGGCCCTCGGGCGCATCCCCTTCATCCGCTGCGCCATCCGATGCCTTGGGGCTGTCAGCCGTCTCCGGCTTCTCCGGCGAGTCGGCCTTGCTCTCCGAGGCCGCGCTCTCGCCCTCGCCGCCGTCCGCCTTGGGACGGACCGGCAGGCCCGACGCGGTCTCCGAGGCTTCCGACCCGGCCTCCGGTTCGGCCGCGTCCGCCTTCGCGTCCGCCGTCTCCGCCGCCTCCGGCGCAGAGGGTTCGTCACCACGTTCGCCATCGCGAACATCGGACGGCTCGTCACCCCCCGCGGTGGCCGACTCCTCCGGCTCCGCTTCGGTCTCCGCTTCCGGCCCCGCGCTCGGCTCCTCGCCCGGCCCCCCGGGAGCCGGCTCCGGCTCGGCCTCGGGGGCCTTGGACGCGACGGCGACCGCCGAAGCGCCCCCGGCCTCCTCATCATCGCGGGAGACCGCGAGCCGCGGATCGCGTTCTCCCCGAGCCGTCTCCCCCGACGACTTCTGCTGATCCGACCTGCCGGGGGACTCGCCCGCCACCGATGCCTCCTCGATATGTGTCGCGGGACGCCCCACGCCTTGTGTCGTCACGTCCCGCAGCCCAACCTCTACCAGTGTCCTGTCTGTCCGGCACGCAACCGCGCAACGGCACCGCCGGAGAGCGCTTTCAGGTGCTCGCCCACCTGCTAGACGAGAACGACATACCTACTGGTTCCCACCCAAATCCCCCAGGCACTCTCGACAGACCAATGTGAGAGGGGTCACCCTGTCATTCATCCACGCGGGGAGGCATGGATGGGCAGGAGCCGCAGAACAATTCCGGAGGAGCTTCTGCTGCTCGCTTTGGACCCGACCACGGGTACCACGGCGCAGCCGCAGTCGCTCGACCTCGGCCTTGCCGGGGCACAGCTAGTAGAGCTGGCTCTGGCCGGACGGATAGCCCCTGACGGGGATCGTATCGCCGTGGTGCTGCCACGGCCGACCGGAGATCCGACTTTGGACTCCGCGCTGGAACTGCTGCGCCGTCGCGGCAGTCCGGTTCGCGCGGTCCACTGGATCGGCGGGCCCCGACTGGGGCTGCGCCAGACGTATCTCACGCACCTGGAGCGGTGCGGCATGGTGCATGCCGTGGCGGGCCAGATGTGCGGGGTACTGCCGACGACTCGCTACCAGGCGACGGACACGGCGATCAGCCGGGAGATCAGGGCTCGGCTGGACAACGCGATCCGTACCGGCGTCCCGCCGGACCCGCGGACCGCCGCGCTCGCCGCTCTGGCCCATGCGGTCGGGCTCGGCAAGCATCTGTATCCCGGGAACGAGGGGCGCTCCTCGCGCTCCAGGCTCCGGGATCTGATCCGGCACGACCCGATGGGCGGTCTTGTGGCGCACGCCGTGATGGACGTGCAGAACGGTGCCGCGGCGCAGCCACGGCGCGCACCGGCCGCGGGCCGACAGCCGGTGGCACGGGCCGCGGTGGAGCCCGCGGCCGGAGTTCCGGCCCAGCCGTCCCGCCGCGGGAGCATGGCCCGCGTCGGAGCGCGCTGACGCCACTCGGGGTCCTTCGGGGCTCCGGGCTCTCGGGGCCATCCCGGGACCTCTCGGGGCCTTCCCGGGGCCTCTCGGGGCCATCCCGGGACCTCTCGGGGCCATCCCGGGACCTCTCGGGGCCATCCCGGGACCTCTCGGGGCCTTCCCGGGGCCTCTCGGGGCCATCCCGGGACCTCTCGGGGGCCGACGCTCCACCAGCCCGCCGGCAGGGCGGCGGGCGCCGTAGTCGAGCAGTATCCGCACCACCACCGTGCACCACACCGCTCCACCCGACCGCACCGCAGTCCCCACCGACCCGGTTCGGGAGCCGCTGAAGCGCGGGGCGGTGGGACGGCCGACCCGGACGTACGGCCGCCCCACCGCCCCGCGCGCGCGTTCGTCCGCCTCTGTGGGGCTATTTCCCAGCGCGGCCCCGTCCGGTAGTGGCAGGCTGCTGAACAGCAGAAATCAGCAGTACGAAGCCGGAGGTGCACGTCCTGTGACATCGAACGTCGGCCCCACTGTCCGGCGACGCCGGCTGGGCCAGGAACTGCGCAGACTCCGCCAGGAGAAGGGCATGACGGCGGAGGAGGTGGCGGAGGAGCTGATGGTCTCCCAGTCGAAGATCAGCCGACTGGAGAACGGGCGCCGCAGCATCAGCCAGCGCGATGTGCGCGACCTCTGTCGCACCTACAAGGTCGAGGACAAGGCGCTGGTCGATTCCCTGATGCAAATGGCCAAGGAGTCGCGTCAGCAGGGTTGGTGGAACGCCTTCGGGGACGTCCCGTACAGCGTGTACATCGGCTTCGAGACGGACGCGGCGTCCCTGCGGGTCTATGAACCCCAGGTGCTCCCCGGCCTTTTGCAGACACCGGAATACGCCGAGGCGGTCATCAGCGGCGCCCTGCCGGAGGCCCCGCAGGAGCAGATCGCCCAGCGGGTGCAGGTCCGGCTCAGGCGGCAGGAGCGCATCACCGATCCGCTGGGCCCGCTGCGGCTGTGGGCCGTGGTGGACGAGGCGGCGATGCGGCGCGAGGTGGGCAGCCCGAAGATCATGACCGATCAGCTGGAGTATCTGGTCCGCATGAGCCATGAGCCGCATGTGACCGTGCAGGCGCTGCCGTTCGGGATGGGCTCGCATCCGGGCATGAGCGGGCAGTTCGCCATCCTCGAGTTCTCGGACGAGTCGGACACGAGCGTCGTCTATCTGGAGGGCGTGACCAGCGACCTCTATCTGGAGAAGCTCTCCGACGTGCAGAGCTACAGCATGATGTACGAACATCTGCGCGCCCAGGCGCTGAACGTGGAGCAGAGCCGCCAGTTCATCTCCGAGGTGGCCCAGGACCACGCGCGCCGGCACGAGGAGGGCTGACGGTGCGGGCGGGCGCGGCCGCGATCGCGCGCGGCGGAGCGGCGAGCCCGCCCGGCCGCCTCTTCTTTCGCGCCGTGGGGACCGAAGGGGCGGAGGCTACACCTCCGCACCGCCCCGCGGGAGGGGCCAGGGGAATATGCCATCCGGTCGAGTGAATGGCCCACTTTCCGGACGATGTTGCCGAGTAACGTCGGTCTCGCCTCCAAACAGGAGTGCACCTCGTCAACAAATCGCATCGGAGCAGCCGTGTCCATTCAACAGGGAAAGACGAGTATGTGGGTGAAATCCTCGTACTCGGCCGGCAACGGCGCGTGCGTGGAAATCTCCTCCCCGGTCGCCAGCGAGATCGCCGTGCGCGACTCCAAGGACCCGCACGGACCGACCCTCAACTTCGCCCCCACATCGTGGTCGGCCTTTGTGTCCGACGTCAGCTGTGGCGCCTACGACCTCGACTGATCCATAGCACCGGACCGCGGTAGCGCGGTCGGCGGCCTAGATCCGCCGCAATGCCACCGAGCCCTCTCGACCGGCCGCCGTCCCTGCCGAGAGGGCTCGCGGCATTTCCGCTCCGGGAATTGCCGAAATGCATTCGACAGGGCGTGGCCGGCCGCACTTATCGCGTATCACATCGGTCTCGAGGCCGCCGAAATAGCAATCCCCGCACTTCGGGGGGCCGGTGACCCCAATTACCTGATGTGAGGTCAGCCGGAGAAGGGCCCATGGGCGGGAGTCGCGGATGGGACTGGGGCGACCGGATCGTGGACAAATTGGTTGCACGCTGCACGGTTCACCGTAAGCTGCTGACCCCCCCCACCCCCACCGCCACCGAGGAAACCCATGCGCGCTGATGTCCCCGCCCTTGCCGCCCGCGCCGCCTCGATCGGCGGTTCGCCGGTACGCGACATCCTCGCGCTCACCGCACGCCCCGAGGTGATCTCCTTCGCCGGCGGGCTGCCCGCGGCCGCCCTGTTCGAC
Organism: Streptomyces sp. NPDC005266; assembly: GCF_040607655.1. Lineage (NCBI taxonomy): Bacteria > Bacillati > Actinomycetota > Actinomycetes > Kitasatosporales > Streptomycetaceae > Streptomyces > Streptomyces sp. NPDC005266. Next base: position 312,223 of record NZ_JBEXHC010000006.1, on the reverse strand, counting down.
AGCGAGGCCATAGCCGACGCCTTCGGACGGGTGCTGGCGGAGACGCCACGTGAGGCGCTGCAGTACTCCACCACCGAGGGCGACCCCGCCCTGCGCGCCGCCACCGCCGCCCGGCTGACCGGGCGCGGACTGCCCACCGACCCCGACGACCTGCTCGTGACGAGCGGGTCGCAGCAGGCCCTCACCCTGATCGCCACGGCACTGCTGGAGCCGGGCGACACCGTGGTCGTCGAGAACCCGACCTACCTCGCCGCGCTCCAGTGCTTCGCCTTCGCGGGCGCGCGGATCGTGCCCGTGCCGAGCGATGACCAGGGGCTCGACCCGGAGGCGCTCGCCGCCGTCGTGGAGCGTGAGCGGCCCAAGCTGCTCTACACCATCCCCACCTTCCAGAACCCCACCGGCCGCACCCTCCCCGCCGCGCGCCGGGAGGCGGTCGCCGAGGTCGCCGAGCGGCACGGGCTGTGGATCCTGGAGGACGACCCGTACGGGGAGCTGCGGTTCGAGGGCGAACCCCAGCCGTGGATCGCGGCCGGGCCGCGGGCCGCCGACCGTACGGTGCTCCTCGGCAGCTACTCCAAGATCATGGCCCCGGGGCTGCGGCTCGGATGGCTCCGCGCCCCGGCCGCGCTGCGCCGCGCCTGCGTGATCGCCAAGCAGGCAGCCGATCTGCACAGCCCGACGCTCAACCAGATGGCGGCCGCCCGTTATCTGGTCGACTCCGACCTCGACGCCCATCTGGCCCGCGTCCGCCACGCCTACCGCGAGCGCCGCGACGCCCTGCTCGCGGGGCTCGCGTCGGCCCTTCCGGAGGGCTCGCGCTGGAACCGCCCGGAGGGCGGCATGTTCGTCTGGGCCGCGCTTCCGGAGGGCTACGACGCCACGGAGTTGTTGCGGGAGGCGGTGCGGCACGATGTGGCGTATGTGCCGGGGGCGCCGTTCTTCCCGGGCGAGCCGGACGCGGTGGCCTCGGCGGCGATGCGGCTGTCTTTTGTGACGCATACGCCGGAGGAGATCGAGGAGGGGCTGCGGCGGTTGGGGAAGGCGCTGCGGTAGCGGGCGGGTGCGCGGTCCGTTGATTGCCGGGTGCGGGTGCGTGCGGGTGCGGGTGCGGGTGGGCCGGCGGTGGGAGCGGCGGTGGCCGTGCCGCTCGGGCCGTGGGTCAAGTTCCGGCGCTATGGGGTGCTGCTGGCGGGCATCACCGGGCTCCGCCTCGCGATCGCGCTCGCCGGTGTCCTCATGCCGGCGATCCCGCTCCTGGTTCCTCGGCACGACGCGGTCAAGGCGCCGTCGTGAGGTCGCGCTGCATGAGAACGGTGTCGATCCAGCGGCCGTGCTTGCGTCCCACGGCGGCGAGCCGGCCCGCCGGGGCGAAGCCGAAGCGGCGGTGCAGGGCGGGCGAGGCGTCGTGCCCGGTGTCGGCGATGACCGCGACGACCTGCCGTACGCCCGCTTGCGCACAGCGCGCGAGCAGGGCGTCGAGCAGGGCGTGGCCGAGGCCCTCGCCGGTCCGGCCAGGGGCGAGATAGATGGAGTCCTCGACGGTGTGACGGTAGGCGGGCTTCGGCCGCCAGGGCCCGGCGTACGCGTATCCGGCGACCGTCCCGGTGACGTCCGCGACCAGGAACGGCAGCCCGCGGCCGGCCAGCTCGGCCAGCCGCCGCGCCCAGTCCGCGGCGGTGGGCGCGGTCTCCTCGAAGGTGGCGACGGTCTCGGTGACGTAGTGGGCGTAGATCGCCGTGATGGCGTCGAGGTCTGCGGGCGTGGCGTCACGTATCACGGCAGAGGCATTCACGGCCCCACCTTATGGTGCGCGCGGAACGTCACTGGGGGCTGCCGGGCGCGCATGCGGTGGCGATGGCGAGGCTGTCCTCATAGAGGTGGTAGCGGGTGATCAGCCCGTCCTCGACGGTCAGCCGCATCGCGAAGGGGGAGCGGTAGGGCCTGCCGGTGGCCCGTATGGTCCCGGCGAGCTGCCCCGTCAGCATGGCCTCCGTGCCCTCCACGACGATCGCGTCGACCGTGTTTCCTCCGGCGTACGGGCGTACGCCCTCGGCGAGCTCGCGGAAGTGGGCCGCGACGTCCCCGCGGGTCGACCGCGGGCGGATCCAGCGGGCGGCCGGGTTCTCGGCGATCACCCAGTCGACCCGCTCGGCGAAGAGCGCGGCGACGCGGTCGGGGTCTCCCTCGGCCAGGGTGGCCAGAAACTTACGGACGGCGGCGCGGGTGCGGTCGGTGGTGGCGGTCATGGTGGGCGCTCCCCTCTTCTGCGTTCCGGTGACGATCCTGGCCGGAACGGTGAGGGCCGTCGATTACCTGCCGGGTAATGACGGAAGCGGAATGGGGGGCCGGTGGCGGGCGGCCAGGTTCTCGGCTCGTGCGGGCAGCCTCCCCTCCGGCTGAGGCCATCATCCGGAACGTAGAATCGTCGTCCGCCTGTGCCGACTGCCGCCGAGGAGCCCGCCCCGTGACCGCGACACAGACGATCGATGACGCCCGGATCCACCCGGCCCGCGCCTTCGCCTCGCGCCGCCCCACTCTGTGCGCCGCGGTCTTCTGCCTGCTGTCCTTCACGGGTTTCTGGATCGCGCAGCGGGCGGCCCAGGTGTCCATGGTCGACCTGCTGGTCTACCGCGCCGAGGGATGGACCGTGCGGAACGCGGCGGATCTGTACGACATGCGGGCAACCCGGCATCATCTGCCCAATACCTATCCGCCCTTCGCGGCCCTGTTCTTCACCCCACTGACCGTCATGGGAACGGGCTTCCTGCGGGCCTTCGGAACCGCCGTCAACCTCGCCCTGATGGTCGCCCTCGCCCATCTCTCCCTGCTGCTGACCGGCCTGCCGCGCCGGCTCCCCCGCCCGGCCGCCGTACTGGCCCTGGCCGCCGTCGCGGTGTGGTGCGAGCCGGTGTGGACGACGCTGCGCTACGGGCAGATCAATCTGCTGGTCACGGTGGCGGTGCTGTGGGATCTCACCCGCCGGGCGGGCCATCGGTGGGCGGGCGTCGGGACCGGGATCGCGGCCGGGATCAAGCTCACCCCGGGGCTCTTCGTGGTCTTCCTCGGGCTCGCCGGGCTGGCGCTCGGGGTGCGGCGGCTGCGGGCGGGCGCCCCGTTGCGCGGCAGCCTGTGGAACGACCAGCTGCGGCGCGCGGTCGTCGCCACCGCCGCCTTCGCGTGGACCGTCGGCTTCTCGGCGCTGGCCCTGCCGCATGACTCGCGGCGCTTCTGGACCGAGATACTGTTCGCGACCGACCGCCCCGGCGATGTCGAGGGTGCGGGCAACCAGAACCTGCGCGGTGCCCTGGCCCGGGTGCTGCACACTCCCGACCCCGGCGGGTGGTGGCTCGCCGCGGCCGTCCTGGTGGGCTGTGTCGGCCTGGCCGCGGCGGTCATCGCCCAGGTCGCCGACGACACCCGCCTACCTGACGCCCGCGCCTGGGCCGCCGTCACCTGCGCCGTAACGGCCCTGATGATCAGCCCGGTCTCCTGGTCCCACCACTGGGTCTGGGCGGTGCCGATGGTCCTGCTGCTCGCCGTGGAGGCGGCGCGGCGGCGGACGGCGACATGGATCGCGGGGACGGTGGTGACGGGGCTGCTGTTCTGCTCCTTCATGGTCTGGTACGCGCCGCACAACCAGCCGACCCGGGTCGAACTCCACCAGACCCCGCCCCAGATGCTGCTGACCGCGGTCTATCCGCTGATCGGCATCGTGTTCCTGGCGGTCGCGGCCCTCCTGGCCCTGCGCGCCCTGCGGACCCCCCCCTCCCGGGACATCGGGCGCCCGGCGCCCCCGACGGAGGCCAGTTACCGGGCGGCGTCGCACCGGACGTACTCCATGGAGGGTGTCGGCGGGCCCTTCTAGGGTGTGCCCATGCAGCAGACGATCAACGAACTGGCGGCGGAGCTGGATCGCAAGGACGCCACCGAGGAATCCCGCCGCGAGGCGGTCGAGCGGCCGGCCGGGCCGGGCGCCAGCCGCGAGGCGGTCGAGCGGCTGGCCGGGCCGGGCGCCGAGGCCGTCCCGGCGCTGGTGGCCGCCGCGGACGGGGCACGGCCCGGGGCGAAGCGGGGGATATCCGAGGCGCTGCTGCTGATCGGGCCGCCCGCCTTCGACGCGGTCGTCGCCCACGCCGCGGCCGAGCGGGTCGAGAGGCGGCCGGCGACCTTTCCGGAGCTCCTGCGCAGGTTCGACGAGCGCGCCCTCGACCACTACGCTGCCGCGCTCGGCCATGACACCTGAGGATCTGACGCCCGCGGCCGGGACCTAAGCGGTTACGGCGAAGTCAAGTGCTGATCCTTCTCGGCGTCCAAGCCCTCGGCCAAGCCGAACGGCGAGGGATCAGCGGCGAACCTCACCGCATCCGCTCAGGCGCGCGGGTAGCGGGTGAGCCAGGCGGGGGACGAGCCGGCGGGGCCGTGGAGTGCCGGACCCTGGGTCATCTCCATCGCGAAGTCGTCGGCCAGTTCCAGGATCGTGCCGCGCCCCTCCACCTCCGCCAGCCACGCCGGCGGCAGCGCCGTCTCGCCGTGCAGGGCGCCGAGCAGGTTACCGCAGACGGCCGCCGTGGAGTCGCTGTCGCCGCCGTGGTTGACGGCGAGCAGCAGTCCGTGGCGTACGTCCTCGGCGACCAGGGCGCAGTACAGCGCCATGGCCAGGGCCTCGTCCCCGGTCCAGCCCTCGCCCAGGGACGCGACCCGCTCGGGGGTCGGCAGGCCCTGCCGTACGGCGCCGAGCGCGTGCCGGAGCGCGTCGGTGGTCTCCTCGTGACCGGGGCGGGTGGCCAGATGGGCCAGGGCGCGCTGGACGGCGCCGTCCAGCGCCTCGCCGCGCGCCAGGCCGTGCACGATCAGGGCGAAGGCGCCGGCCGCGAGATAGCCGGTGGGGTGGCCATGGGTCTGGGCCGCGCACTCGATGGCCAACTGGAAGACCAGCTGCGGCTCCCACCCCACCAGCAGTCCGAACGGCGCGGAGCGCATGACGGCGCCGCACCCCTTGGAGTCGGGGTTCTTGGGCGCCTCGAGGGTGCCCATGGTCTCGTCGGCGAGCCCGCTGATGCAGGCCCGGCCGGGCGCGCGCTGGGCGTAGAGCCACTCCTCGCGGGCCAGCCAGCCGGCGTCCTGGCGGCGCTCGTCCGGGCCCCAGTCGCGCTGGGTGTGGTACCAGCGGCGGTGGGCAGCGTGGATGTCGGTGGGCGGGTGCCAGGCGCCGGTGTCGCGGCGCACCTGCGCCCGTATCAGCCCGTCCACGGTGAAGAGCGTCATCTGGGTGTCGTCGGTGACCCGGCCCCGCTGTCCGTAGGCGGGCAGGAAGTCCGTCACGCCCCCGGGCCCGTGCTCCGCCCGGATGTCGGCCAGCGAGGAGAACTCGACGGCCGCCCCCAGCGCATCCCCGATGGCACCGCCGAGCAGACAGCCGCGCACCCGGCTGCGGAAATCCTGCTGTTCGGCACGGCCCCATACGCCGGTTGCCGCGCTGGCGGTTGCAGTCACGACCTTGCCCCTTTTCATCGCTGCATAAATGGCCTGGACTGGGTGTGCACTGTAATGGACACCGAATGATCGTCTTGAGGCCGCATCGATGGTGAAGGTGTCGTCACGGATGATGCGGCGGACCACCATATTCCGAGAACGCGAAGCGGCCAATCCCGGTGAACACCGGGACCGGCCGCTTCCGCGCCGTGGCGCCGTTCGTCAACTCTGGGGCTTCCTGATCACTTCGATGACGCTCGCCAAGCTGTCGCCGCCGTGTCCCTCGGCGATCGCCCTCCCCATCAGCGCCCGCACGGCCCGCAGCGGCCGGCCTCCACGCCCCGGGCCCCGCTCGCCTCCATGATGTGGTCGACGCCCGCCGCCTCCATGGCGAGATTGTGGAGTTCGCCCGGATAACGGCGGTCGTCCACGCCCTCAGCCACCTGGTCGGCGATTCCGGGCAGCAACGCCAGGAATTCATGTACGTACGGCAGGAATTCCTTCGCCGTTACCCCGTCGGATCCCACCAGGGGCGAGGGAATGCACCATAGCGGCCATACTGGAATAGAAGACATTGAGCAGGGCCAGGTCGTACAGCGCAGCGATCCCGTGATCCCCCGCCCAGATAACGGGAGTTGCCGCGCCGCGATCTCGCGATTCCCGCCCGGATAACGGGAGTTGCCGCGCCGCGATCCCGTGATCCCCGTACGGATAGCGGGAGTTACCGCGCCGCGATTTCGTGATCCCCGCACGGATAACGGGAGTTGCCGCCCAACGCCTTCAGCGTCGCCTCATGAGCGGCGAAGGCCGTCCGCGAACCGCTGCAGAGAAGCAGCGCCTGCGGCGAGCCGACGACCGGAGTCGGCACCATGATCGCCCCATCCAGGCAGTCGACGCCCTGCCCCGCCGCCCACGCCGCCGCCGCACGGGCGCTTGGGGGTGTCGGAGGTCAGGTTGACCAGCACCCCGGCACCTCCAGGACGCTGTTCACCGACTCGTCGACGTAGGCGATCAGCGCCTGGCGCTCCCCCGCGGTGCTCTCCATCTGCCGCACCAGGGTCGGCTTGCCCACTCCCGCGTCCCCGCGTACGTGGAACAGGAAACGATGGTCCTCGTCCTCCGGCGAACCGGCGAAGTTGTCGCGGAAGGCGGCCAGTTCCCGGCGTCGCCCCACGAAGTCGTCGCGGCGCCGGCGCCGGATCAGCTCCCGCGTGGTCGGACGCCCCTCTGCCATGGATCCCCCCGTCCCCCGGCCCCGATGGCAGGGTAGCGGCCGCTGCCGCCTCAGTCCCCCAGCACCGGCAGCAGCTCCGGGAGATGGCCGTCCGAGGCCAGGGCGGCGGCCTGGCGCTCCTCCGGGACGGGGCCGTAGACCGTGGTGCGGGGGCGGGCCGGGCGGCCGGCCAGCTCGGCGATGGCGATCAGGTCCTGGATGGAGCGGTAGGAGCCGTAGGAGGAGCCGGCCATACGGGAGATGGTCTCCTCCATCAGGGTGCCGCCGAGGTCGTTGGCGCCCGAGCGGAGCATGTCGGCGGCGCCTTCGGTGCCCAGCTTGACCCAGCTGGTCTGGATGTTGGGGATATGGGGGTGGAGGAGGATCCGGGCCATGGCCGTGACCGCGCGGTTGTCGCGGGTGGTGGGGCCGGGGCGGGCGATGCCGGCGAGGTAGACCGGGGCGTTGGTGTGGATGAAGGGGAGCGTGACGAACTCGGTGAAGCCGCCCGTCTCCTGCTGGATCTCCGCCAGCAGCCGCAGATGGGCCAGCCAGTGGCGCGGCTGGTCCACATGGCCGTACATCATCGTCGAGGACGAGCGGATGCCCAGCTCATGCGCCGTCTTGATGACCTCGACCCAGGTCGCGGTCGGCAGCTTGCCCTTGGTGAGGATCCAGCGCACCTCGTCGTCCAGGATCTCGGCCGCGGTGCCGGGGATGGTGTCGAGGCCCGCGTCGCGCGCCGCCTCCAGCCATTCGCGGATGGACAGGCCGGTGCGGGTGGCGCCGTTGACGACCTCCATCGGGGAGAAGGCGTGGACGTGCATCCCGGGCACCCGCTCCTTCACGGCGCGCGCGATGTCGAAGTAGGCGGTGCCGGGCAGGTCGGGGTGGATGCCGCCCTGCATGCAGACCTCCACCGCTCCCACGTCCCACGCCTGTTCGGCGCGGTCGGCGACCTGGGAGAGGGAGAGGGTGTAGGCGTCGGGGTCCGTGCGGCGCTGGGCGAAGGCGCAGAAGCGGCAGCCGGTGTAGCAGACGTTGGTGAAGTTGATGTTGCGGGTGACGATGTACGTGACGTCGTCGCCGACCGTGGCGCGCCGCAGGTCGTCGGCGATCCGGCACAGGGCGTCCAGCGCGGGCCCGTCGGTGTGCAGCAGGGCCAGGGCCTCGGGGTCGGTCAGCCGGGTGGGGTCGTCGGCGGCCTGGGAGAGGGCGGACTTCAGGTCGGAGTCGATCCGGGACGGGACCATGCCGGGGGCGGCCGCCTCGCGCAGCGCCTCCCAGTCGCCGTAGACCTCGTCGAAGTCCTCGCGGCGGTCGCCGGTGCGGCCCTCGGTGTCGATGGTGTGGTGCAGATCGGTGCGGCCGGAGCCGGTGCCGGTGGCGGTGAACACCTCTTCGGGCTCCTGCCAGGGCAGCCCGGCCGGGCGCGCGTCCTCGCGGGCCAGGCCCGTCCGCGGGTCGGCCAGCGCGCGGACGTGCGGCAGCAGCCGGGGGTCCAGCCAGGGCTCGCCGCGCTGGATGAACTCGGGGTAGACCGCGAGCCGTTCCCGCAGCCGGAAGCCGGCGGCGGCGGAGCGCTCGGCCAGCTCCTCCACCTGGGGCCAGGGGCGCTCGGGGTTGACGTGGTCCGGGGTGAGCGGGGAGACGCCGCCCCAGTCGTCGATGCCGGCGCCGATGAGCTGCTCGTACTCCGCGTCGACCAGGTTCGGCGGGGCCTGGATGCAGGCGGAGGGGCCCAGGATGTGCCGGGCGACGGCGACCGTGGCGACCAGGTCCGCCAGCTCGGCGTCGGGCATGCCGCCCATCGCGGTGTCCGGCTTGGCACGGAAGTTCTGAATGATGACTTCCTGGAGGCCGTGGTACGAGCGGGAGACGCGGCGCAGCGCGAAGAGCGACTCCGCACGCTCCTCGGGCGTCTCCCCGATCCCGATCAGCAGACCGCTGGTGAAGGGGACGGAGCTGCGCCCGGCGTCCTCCAGGACACGCAGCCGCACGGCCGGCTCCTTGTCGGGCGAACCGTAGTGCGGACCGCCGGGCTCGCTCCACAGCCGCTCGGCGGTGGTCTCCAGCATCATGCCCATGGACGGGGCGACGGGCTTGAGCCGCTGGAAGTCCGTCCAGGTCATGACGCCGGGGTTGAGGTGGGGCAGCAGCCCGGTCTCCTCCAGGACGCGGATCGCCATGGCCCTTACGTACGCGATGGTGTCGTCGTACCCCTCGGCCTCCAGCCACTGGCGCGCCTCGGGCCAGCGGTCCTCGGGGCGGTCGCCCAGGGTGATCAGCGCTTCCTTGCAGCCCATTTCGGCGCCGCGGCGGGCGATGGCCAGCACCTCGTCGGGGGACAGGAACATCCCATGGCCCGCGCGGCGCAGCTTGCCGGGCACGGTCGCGAAGGTGCAGTAGTGGCACTTGTCGCGGCACAGGCGGGTGAGGGGGATGAAGACGCTGCGCGAGTAGGTGATGACCCCGGGGCGCCCGGCGGCCTCGAGACCGGCGTCGCGGACGCGGGCGGCGGAGGCCGCGAGGTCCCTCAGGTCGTCGCCGCGCGCCTGGAGCAGCACCGCCGCCTCGGCCGTGTCCAAGGCCACGCCGTCGCGAGCGCGTTTGAGCGCGCGGCGCATCGCGTTGGCGGTAGGAGCCGTGGGGGCGGTCGGCTCGTTTCCCTGCGCGCTCGTGGTCATCCCCCGAGCATACGAGCGCCGTATGACACCGCCAGACGGGCCGGGCCTGGGGTTTTGTGGGTCTGATCACGACGGGTTCCCGCCGTGGGCGGGAATACGGGGCGCCGGAGCATGGGCGGTACACGTACCACGCGCGATCCGGCGGGGCGGTGCTGAGCCATCAGGGTGACGCCGATGCCGAGCCCGGGCCGACCGCGTGTATGTTCCCTCACCGCCATGGAGTTATCCACAGGGCTTTCCGTGGGGGTCACCCCCGCGTACAACGGTGTCACGCGGGTGTCATACGGCACTTCGGACTGTGGGGGGCACGCATGCAGCGACGCGACGTACTCAGGCTCTCCGCGCTTGCGGGCGCGGCGGGGGTGCTTACGCTCGATCCCGTGACATTCGCCCAGGCCGATGACGCCGGTGGCGGGGGCGCGGGTGGGGGCGGGGGCGGGGGCGGCGGTGACCGGACCCGGACGGTCACCGGCCATCTGCCGACCGGCGCGCCCGACTTCGTCTATCTGCCGGTCGAGGTGCCACGCGGCGTCCGCGAGATCGCGGTCTCGTACACGTACGACAAGCCGGCCGTCCCGGCCGGCACGCAGGGCAACGCCTGCGATATCGGCATCTTCGACGAGCGCGGCACGGACCTGGGCGGGCGCGGCTTCCGCGGCTGGTCCGGCGGGGCCCGTACGGAGTTCGCCATCAGCGCCGAGAAGGCGACACCCGCGTATCTGGCGGGGCCGGTGCGGGCGGGCACCTGGCATGTCGTGCTGGGGCCGTACACGGTCGCCCCGCAAGGCATGGACTACAAGGTCACGGTGACCCTGCGGTTCGGAGAGCCGGGCGAGACGCCGAAGGAGGGGGCACCTCCCGGACGGAGCCCGGGTGCCTACCCGCCGCAGCGGGCCAAGGGGCGCGGGCGGGCCTGGTACCGGGGCGACTGCCATCTGCACACCGTGCACTCCGACGGCAAGCGCACCCCGGCCGAGGTGGCCGCCGCGGCCCGCGCCGCGGGGCTCGACTTCATCACCACCACCGAGCACAACACCACCTCCTCGCACGGTGCGTGGGAGGGGCTGTGGGGCGATGACCTGCTGATCCTCACCGGCGAGGAGATCACCACGCGCAACGGCCATGTGCTCGCCCTCGGCACCGACCCGGGCACCTTCATCGACTGGCGCTACCGGGCCCGGGACAACGCCTTCGGGCGCTACTCCCGGAAGGTCCGTCAGGCGGGCGGGCTGGTCGTACCCGCCCATCCGCACGGCACCTGTGTCGGCTGCAACTGGAAGTTCGGCTTCAACGACGCCGACGCGGTCGAGGTGTGGAACGCGGACTTCACCCCGGACGACGAGGTCTCGATCGCCGAGTGGGACAACACCCTGGTCGCCGCCGTCCGGGGCAACGGCCGCGGGCTCCCCGCCATGGGCAACAGCGACGCCCACCGAGAGCCCCAGATCGTCGGCCTGCCGCAGACGGTCGTGCTCGCCGACGACCTGTCACGCGAGGCCATCCTGGAAGGCATCCGCAGCGGCCGCAGCTGGATAGCCGAGTCCTCGGCGATCGACCTCACCTTCACCGCGGTCGGCGGGCGCGGCGAGCACGCGGGCATCGGCGAGCGGCTGGAGGCCGGCCGGACGGACGAGGTGACGGTCCGGCTGAAGGTCTCGGGGGTGGGCCCGGACTGCCAGGTGCGGTTCATCACCGACCAGGGGCAGCTGTACGGGACGCCGTTGCCGGGTTCCGGGGCGGGGACGGTGGAGTGGCGTACGACGGCGTCGTACGCGGCGTATGTGCGGGCCGAGGTGCGGCATGCGGCGGCGGATGGCGGGGCGTCGGGTCTGCCGGGGCGGATGGCGGCGATGACCAATCCGATCTGGCTGGGCAAGCGCTGACCCTCCGACGCGGGCCGCAGCCGGGCGATCCGGTCAGCCAACGCTCCGATCCCCGGACACGTCAGCTCTCCTTGCTGACGTACGAGCCATGGGCACGGCAGACTGGCCGTACAGCGAGAAGGCACGCGCGGGGGGCACCATGGTCGGCGACAAGCGGCTAGGGCAGCAGGATGGTTCCACCGGGTCCGCGCCGGACCGGCCCCGGCGCGGCAAGGAGGCGGAGCTGGCCCCCGGCACCACCCGGATCGGGCTCGGGTGGACGGCCGAGAGCCACCCCGAGGCCCTGCGCGAGCTCCGGCCGTGCGGGGACGGCTTTCCCCGGGTGGGCACGGACTCCGGCCCCCCCGGCCCCCTGGCGGGCGCGGCCGTCGTCCGCCCCGCCCAGCTGCCCGCGGCGGTCGCGGACTTCACGGGCCGCGCCGATGCCGTACGGGAGCTGAACGCCCGGCTCACCGCCCCGGCCGAACCGGGCGCCCGGCCGCCCGCCATCGCCATCGCCGGCACCGGAGGCATCGGCAAGACGGCCCTGGCCGTGCAGGCCGCGCACACCGCCCGCCACCACTTCACCGACGGCCAGCTCTATGTCGACCTCGGGGGCGCGGGCTCCTCCCCCGCCGACGCCGAGGCCGTCCTCGGCGCCTTTCTGCGCGCCCTCAGCGTCCCCGACGCCGCCATCCCGGACGGTGTCGAGGAGCGCGCCGCGCTCTACCGCTCGGAGCTCGCGGGCCGCCGGATCCTCGTCCTCCTGGACAACGCCCGCGACACAGCACAGATCGGGCCGCTGCTCCCGGGCGATACCGCTCCGGGCTGCGCGGCGCTGATCACCAGCCGCGCCCCCATGGCCGGTCTGGACGCCTCCCAGGTCGTCGGCCTGGACGCGATGAGCCCGGCGGAGGCATTCGCCCTCTTCGCGCTCATCGTGGGCGAGGAGCGGGCGGTCCTCGAGCGCGGCGAGGTCATGGAGGTGGTGGCGGCCTGCGCCTTCCTGCCGCTCGCGATCCGCATCGCGGCCTCCCGGCTCGCCTCGCGCCGCACCTGGACGGTCTCGGTGCTCGCCCGCAAGCTCGCCGACGAGTGCCGCCGGCTGGACGAGTTGCGGGCCGGGGATCTGGCCGTCAAGGCGACCTTCGAGCTCGGCTACGGACAGCTCGAACCCGCGCAGGCCCGCGCCTTCCGGCTGCTCGGCCTGGTCGGCGGGCCGGATATCTCGCTGCCCGCGGCCGGCGCGGTCCTCGGCCTCGACGAGGAGGCGACCACCGGCCTCCTCACCTCGCTCCAGGACGTGTCCCTGCTGGAGTCGCCCGTGCCGGGGCGCTACCGGTTCCATGACCTCGTACGGCTGTACGCGCGGGCATGCGCGGAGCGGGAGACCGAGGAAGCCGCGGAGCACGACGAGGCGCTCTCCCGGCTGCTCGACTTCCACCTCGCCACGGCGGCACGGGTGTACGCCATGGAGCGGCCCGGCGACCGGACGGTCGGCCACTTCGAGGCCACCGGCCATCCCGGCCTGCGTTTCGCGTCCTCCGCGGCGGCGCTGGACTGGCTGTTCACCGAGGCCGACGGGCTGATCGCCTGTGTGCTCCAGTGCACCGGGGCGAACACCCGCCGCCGCTCGGCGGACCTGCTGATGGGCGCGCTCGACCTCGCGGAGTCCGGTGCGCGGTCGCGCCAGTACGAAACCGCGGCCCAGGCAGTCAGCGAGGCGGCCCATACCGCCGGGGACTTCCGTACGGAGGCCCGCGCCCGGTCGGCGCTGGGACATCTGTACAGCTTCACCGGCCGGTTCGACCTGGCCGACCGGGAGCTGCGCCGGGCACTGGAGCTGGACGGCGAGGATCCGGTCGTCGCCAGCCGGGCCTCCAACCAGCTCGGCATCGTCTCCTCCGGGCACGGGCGGTACGAGGAGGCCGAAAGCTATCTGGGGCAGGCGCTCGACGCGTTTCGCGCCGAGGCCAACGAGGCCGGAGAGGCAAGCGCGCTGGCCAACCTCGCCCGCCTCCATGTGAACCGGGGCCGCACCCGGACCGGGGTGGAACTGGCCGAGCAGGCGCTCGCCATCTACCGCAGACTCGGTGCGCCACTACGGCTCGCCAATGGGATGTACACGCTCGGGATAGCGCTGACGCGCGCCCACCGTCTGGAAGAGGCGCTCGTCCAGCTCAGCCAGGCGCTCGATCTCTTCCGCGATGCCCGCCAGCCGCTGTGGGAAGGGATGACTCATTTCCGGCTGGCCGAAATACACCTTGCCGCGAAACGCCCCGACCAGGCAGTGGACCATGCGGAACACGCGCTCGCGCTGGGCGGTCTCGGCGGCGAGTGGTGGCGCTTCTGCTTTCTCACCGTGCTGGCGAAAGCCCTGATGGGGCTGGGGCGGCGGAGCCTCGCCCAGGAGTGCCGGCGCCAGGCCCGGGCGATCCGCGAACGGCTGGGTTCGCCGGAGCCGGAGGAGGTGCGCCGGTTGCTCTCGGACCCGGCGCCGGGGTTCACGGCGGATCCGGATCCGTATCCCGGCCAACGCGGCCCGCTGCGGATCCCCGGCCCCCTGACCGAAAGCGATCGTCAGAACTGACGGCTCGCCAGAACAGTGCCCCTCCTTACTCTTGCGGGCCTTGTGGAGAGGCCCGGTCCCTACTGACGTAGGGGGTACCGGCAAGGCAAACTGGCCCGTGCAACCGGGAGGCAGAGGCAGGGGGAGACCATGGCCGGCGAGAAGGAGCGGGCACAGGAGCAGCCCTTGCGCTTCACCGTGCTCGGACCGGTACGGGCCTGGCGGGGCGAGCAACAGCTGAACACCGGCTCACCACAGCAAAGAGCTCTGCTCGCCGCTCTGCTGCTGCGCGGCGGCCGCACCGCCACCGCATCCGAACTTGTCGACGCCCTGTGGGGTGACGACCCGCCGGACGCGGCCATCGCGGCACTGCGCACCTACGCCTCCCGGCTGCGCAAGGCATTCACCCCGCATGCGGACATCCTGGTCAGCGAGTCGGGCGGCTATGCGATCCAGTTGGGGATGGGGGCACTGGACACCGAGGTCGCCGAGCGCCTGGCCGCGGAGGCGGAGAAGGCTCGCCATGCCGGAGACCGGGCCCGCGCCCATGAACTCATCGGCAGGGCGCTGGACCTGTGGGACGGCGAGGCGCTGGCCGGTCTGCCGGGGCCGTACGCGGAGACGCAGCGCACGCGGCTCTCGGAATGGCAGCTCGTCCTCACCGAGACCAGGCTCGATCTGGATCTGGAGCTCGGCCACCACACCGACGTGGTCTCCGAGCTCACCGCTCTGACCGCCGCCCATCCGCTCCGGGAGCGGCTGCGCGAGCTGCTGATGCTGGCGCTGTACCGCAGCGGGCGGCAGGCGGAGGCGCTGGCCGTCTACAACGACACCCGGAAGCTGCTGGCGGAGGATCTCGGGGTGGATCCCTGCCCGGAGCTGTCCGAGCTGCATCAGCGGATTCTGCAGGCGGACGCGGAGCTGGCCGCGCCCGTGGACGAGCGCGCGCATGCGGGGCCCACCTTCGTACGGCCGGCCCAGCTGCCGGCCACGGTCGCGGACTTCACCGGACGGGCCTCCTTCGTCGGCGAGCTGAGCGACCAGCTCGCCACCGCCGAGGGACGTGTCATGGCCGTGTCAGCGGTCGCGGGGATCGGGGGCGTGGGAAAGACGACGCTCGCCGTCCATGTGGCCCATACGGCCCGGCATCACTTCCCCGACGGGCAGCTCTACGTCGACCTCCAGGGCGCGGGCCCGGTGCCCGCGGAGCCCGAAGCCGTCCTGGGCGCCTTCCTGCGCGCCCTCGGCATCCCGGACACCGCGATCCCCGACGGCGTCCCCGAGCGCGCCGCGCTCTACCGCTCGACGCTGGACGGCCGCCGGGTGCTCACGCTCCTCGACAACGCACGCGACGCCGCACAGGTACGGCCGCTGTTGCCCGGCACCGAGGGCTGCGCCGCACTGATCACCAGCCGGACGCGCATGGTCGACCTCGAGAGCGCGCATCTGGTCGACCTGGATGTGATGAGTCCCGAGGAGGCGCTGATCCTCTTCACCCGCATCGTGGGCGAGGAGCGGGTCAGCTCGGAGCGGGACGCGGCCATGGACGTGGTGGCGACCTGCGGCTTCCTGCCGCTGGCCCTCCGGATCGCGGCCTCCCGGCTCGCCGCGCGCCGCACCTGGACCGTCTCCACGCTGGCCCGCAAGCTCGCCAACCAGCGGCGCCGGCTGGACGAGCTGCGGGCGGGCGACCTGGCCGTGCGCGCCACCTTCGAGCTGGGCTACGGCCAGCTGGAGCCGGCCCAGGCGCGGGCCTTCCGGCTGCTGGGCCTCGCCGATGGCCCGGACATCTCGCTGGCTGCTGCGACCGTCGTCCTCGACATGGACACCTTCGACGCCGAGGACGTCCTGGAATCCCTGGTCGACGCATCCCTGCTGGAGTCCGCGGCGCCGGGCCGCTACCGCTACCACGATCTTGTGCGGCTCTACGCGCGTGACTGCGCCGAACGGCACCAGCCGGCCGCGGACCGCGAAGCGGCGCTCTCCCGGCTGCTGGACTTCTATCTCGCCACGGCGGCCCGGGTGTACGCCCTGGAGCGGCCCGGCGACCGGCTGGCCGACCATCTGGCCCCCACCGACCACCCCGGGCTGGCCTTCCCGCACCAGGACGCCGCCCTGGACTGGCTGTTCACCGAGGCCGACTGCCTGCTGGCCTGCGCCCAGCAGGCCGCCACCGGGCCCACCCTGGGCCGCGCGGCGGACGTCCTGGCCGCCGCCATGGACCTCGCGGAGTCCGGCGCCAACGCCCCGCGCTACGAGGCCGTCGCCCATATCGTCAGCGAGGCCGCGCACGAGGCCGGGGACACCCAGGCCGAGGGCCGCTCGCGTACCTGCCTCGCCAAGGTGCGCAATCTGACCGGCCGGCTCCACGAGGCCGACGCGGAGGCCGAGCGCGCCCTGGCCCTGGGATCCACCGTCAAGGACTACGTGGCCATGGGCCGCGCCCTCACCGAGCGCGGCATCATCGCGCACCTCAGCCGCACCCGCTGGGACGACGCGGAGCGCCACTTCCTGCAGGCCATAGAGGCCTACCGGGCCGTGGACGACCGTCCCGGCGAGGCCAGCGCGCTGTGCAACCTCTCCCGTGCGTACGTCGAGATGAAGCGCATCGACAGCGCGGTCGAACTGGCGCGGCAGGGCGTCGAGATCTACGAAAGCCTGGGGCGCACGCTCCGGCTGGCCAACGGGAAGTACGCGCTCGGCATCGCCCTGACCGGCGCCGGCAGCCTCTCCCCGGCGCTGGAGCAACTGACCGAGGCGCTCGGGCTCTTCCGTGAGCACCGCCAGCCGCTGTGGGAAGGAATGGCACATCAGCGCCTGGCCGAGGCGCAGTTGGCCATTCGGCGCCCGGCCGAGGCGGCCACCCATGCGGAACAGGCGCTGGCCCTGCGCGGTATCGGCGGTGAGTGGCGGCGGGCCATCGTCCTCACGCTGCTCGGCAAGGCGCTGCTGGAACTCGGCCAGAACGGCCGGGCCGAAGCCTGCTGGCATGAGGCACTGTCCATTCACGAGCGGCTGGGCACGCCCGAGGCGGAGGACGTCCGCAGACTTCTGACCCCCGCGGCCGCGGCCTGATGCGGCGGTAAGCCCGGCGCCCGCTGACCGTTCATCAATCGTTTATCGCCGTCCGGCAGTCTTAATACCGGTCGATCCGTCCCCGCGGGGGGCAGACGGGTCGGTTGTGAGGTCACACCACAAGGTGGGCGGCCCTTTGAACGCCCGTCCGGCGACCCACGGGGGAGTCGCTGGGCGGGCGTTAACGGTCTCCTGCCGACCAGCATCCGATGGAGCTCAGCATGACCAACGAGGACAAGAAGCCCGAGTCCGACGTCTACCGGCCGCTGGAGGCCGACCCGGCGCCCTCTTCCGTAACAACCATGGGCGAGGGCCACACGCCAGCGCCGCCACAGCTGCTGACCCAGGGCGAGGGCCACACGCCCGCACCGCCCCAGCTGTCCACCCAGGGCGAGGGCCACACCCCGGCCCCTCCGCAGCTGTCCACCCAGGGCGAGGGCCACACGCCCGCGCCTCCGCAGCTGTCCCCGCAGGGCGAGGGGCACGCGCCGGCGCCGCCCACGGTGGCGGCGGGGGAAGGCCACACGCCCGCGCCTCCGCAGTAGGGGCACTCCGCAGGTCGCACACACAGTAAAAGGTAGTACCGGGGGCCGAGGTCGATGACGTGGAGGGGACGTCATCGGCCTCGGCCCCTCGGCACGCCACCACGCGCCCCTCCTTTCCGCCAAGCTTCCGCCACTTCCGGCCAGATGGCCGAACACGTGTACCCCTCATTGTCTGTTTGCGGTACAAAATAGTTAATCACCCCCCGTAACGGAGGAAGTGGAATGAAACGCACCATAAAGTACGCTGCGACGTTGTTTATCGCGATAGTTGCCACGGCCGGGGCCGCCAGCCAGACGGCCGCGTTCGCCGTGGCCGGCGACAGCCACACCCCGGTCGTCGGCGCATATGTCACCACCGCCACTTCGGGCGCGCAGGGCGAGGGCCACTCCCCCGTGGAAAGCCCGAGGTAACCCCCTCCGGGTTACCGGGGGCCGGGCGCACCACGCCCGGCCCCCCTTTTTTTGTTGCTCCTTTTTTGTTGCTGCCCGCCCGCGGTCGGCTCAGACGTCTGTGCGGTTGGTGCCGGACGAGTTATTGGGTGGGTGTTCCGGCGAGTGGTGCCGCCAACGGAGGTGAAGCGACCTCAGGGCGGGGCAGAAGTGGGGCGGGTGACCGCGAGGGGCCCGGCGGCGATCACCTTCGTGGCCACCTCGGGCTGCACGTCTCAGGCTCGGCGGCGGGGGTGCGGCCTGGGCCGGCAGGGATGTGACTGAGCGCGCGGTGCCGTGAGGGCAGGTGGGCACTGCCGCCGGCGTCCGACGCTTTGGGCGGGAGCTGCCACGGGGCGAGAGCGCAGGGGCCTCACACCGGCCCTTCCGCCAGCCCTCGGCCATGTCAGTGACTTCGGGAGCCGTTTCGCGGCGCCTGTCATGGCCAATGCCGATAAGTTGTGATCTCACTCGATCCTCACGGCCAGGCGATGAAGTGCGCCGGACGAGTGAAGCCTCAGCGTGGGGCCTCCGCTTGTCCGCGTTTGAGTCCTGTAATCAGATTGTCGAACTTTAACGCCACATGACTCTAGGGAGAATCAAGTGAACATTAGGAAGAAGGTAGCTCTCCTGGCCGCAGCCGCCGGCACGATGGTGATCATGGGGGCTGGCGGCGCGGCCGCCCAAGGGATCGGCGGCTTCCAAGAGAACAACTGTGACACCGCCACCGGCCCCAACGTCCTCGTCGGCGGCCTCGCTCCGACCGGTGATCTCAACGTCGGCAGCAAGTGCACCAACCTCATCTTCAGCAACGAGTCTTCCAAGGGCTACGGCAGCGAGTCTTCCAAGGACTACAGCAACGAGTCTTCCGAGGACTACAGCAGCGAGTCTTCCAAGGACTACAGCAACGAGTCTTCCAAGGACTACAGCAGCGAGTCGTCCAAGGACCACGGCAACGAGTCTTCCAAGGACTACAGCAACGAGTCGTCGAAGGACCACGGGGACCACCGCAACGAGTCGTCCAAGGACCGCGGGGACCACGGGGACCACGGCAACAAGTCGCCCAAGCACCACGGGGACCACGGGGACCACGGGGACCACCGCAACGAGTCGCCCAAGCACCACGGGGACCACGGCAACGGGCCTGGCAAGGGCGCCGCTCGCCAGCACGCGGACAACTGCGCCTGCTGAGCGGCGCGGACTTCCGGGGCGACCGGACCGGCCGCCCCGGAGCCTGGGTCAGGTGGCGATGCTCACGCACCCACCCGCACACCGACGGCATCACGGCTAGCTGCACCGGCATGGACATGGTGGTTGATGCCGCCAATGGGTGAAGCGGCCTCAGGGCGGGGGCAGACGCCGGGCGGGTGGCCGCGAGACCCTGGCGGCAATCGCCTTCGTGGCTACGTCGGGCTGCACGTGGCGGCAGTTGCCGCCGGTGTTCGGTCCGCGCCGGCAGACGCTTTACCGGCGTGTCCCCCCGGTGGAGCCGGGGCCGGGTCTGGGCCCGGCTCCACCGCGTGATCCTCGATGAACTCGGCGCCCGTGGCGAGCTGGACTGGTCGCGCCGTGCTGCACGCCGACAAGGGCTACGACTACGACCACCTGCGCCGATGGCTCAGAGAACGGCATCCGCCACCGCATCGCCCGCAAGGATTCAGTCCTCGAAAGGACTGGGCCGTCACCGCTGGGTGGTCGAGAAGACCGTGTCCTGGCTGGCCGGCTGCCGACGACTGCATTCTTAGTGCTCCCACCCCTCCGGCGCGTCCGGCCCGTCCCGTCCGGGGCACAGGCTGAGCACGTCGCACTGCAGGATCACCTGATAGGGCTCCCCCGCGAACTCCACACTGCGCGAGTGATGGACACGCGGCAGGAACCGCCACTGCGAGGGCTTGACGTGCCGTGTCCGGTCGGCCTTCTCCACCCGCGTCTGCAACGTGCGCGAGGCCGGGTCGTTCGTTTCGACCAGCACCTCGTCGGTGTCGAGAGGGAAGTGGTCATGCAGCAGACACAGGCCGAAGCGGTCAAGATTGCCGTGTTTCTCCAGTACCGCGATAAGGTCCTGGACGAATTTCGCGTCCTGCGGTCCCAGCCCTTCGGCTTCCTCGAAAGGGGGGAGCGTGGGCCGTGGAGCGCTCGCACTTTTGTCGGTCATAGCCGGCTCCTATGGATCACGGATCACGGATTAGCTATGCACTCTTAGGGAGAGTAAGTCACCCCGCAGGGTCTTGCAATCCGGGGCGGCGGCTCGCCCGGGCTGTCGTCCAACGGGGTTGCAATAAGCCTCCCACCGCGCGTCTCCGGCCAGTACCTGGCGCCTCGTGAGTAGGTAGCGCACGACAGGCCAATCGTGCGGGTAGCGGAGCGCAAGATGACGACAATCCGGTGGCGGCGCTGGCTGGCGCTGGTGATCGTGGTGGCGGGGTGGTGGGGGCTGTGGCCGACGGAGGGGTGCGCGGCTCCCTCTAGCGGCTGCCAGGTGGGGGGCGTCGCGAGACCCAAGGTGGAGGCCCTGATCGAATTCTCCCATCACGGCCAGACGTTCGTACAGGCGCAGGCGACCACGAATGTCACGGTGGAGAAGGGATGGGATCTCGCGGACAAATTGACGCTCAGCGAGAAATCCGAGCCTTACCGACATGCGATGCGGTGCCTGCTGCGGAGGGTTAATAAGGTAAACCCCCGCCCTCTCTGGAGGGATGAGTGGCACCTCCACCGCCCGAAGGTTTCCCAAAAGGGCGAATGGGTTACCGTTCACTATGAGGCCTTCGCCTTGATTAAACACGAAAAGCACACCCGGATCGGCCCGTGGGATATCAACGTCACCGAGGGAGGGAAGACTTGGGAGGTTGCCCTTCAGCGGGAACCACTGGGGCAAGCGGCAACGAAGGCCCGGTGGAAGAGCGTCAAAGTCAAGTTGGGCGGACTCGATGCTTATGACGCGTCCCCCAAAGCGTCGTACGCCGACAATGACACTCGGAGGTGGAATCTCGAGAAGGACGGACGGGAGCGGGCCAACCCCGGTGACTCGAAGGTCTCCATCAGGGTAGTCCCGCCGTGGCATGCGTCCTTCGCAATGGAGAGTGCCCGGCAGTCGTTTTTGAGCAAACTAGGTGTCGTCTTGTGGTGGGTATGCGGCTCCGGGGCGTTCGCTCTGGCCGTGCTCCGCACCCGGCCCCGCCCCTCCGCTGAATTGATGCCATATGCATCGTGGTCGCCATGGCGGTCGCGCAACGTCGACACGGGCCCTCAGGAGCGCCCCACACTGGCAGCTCTGCTGCTGTGGGCCGGGCTCAGCGCAGCCCTCGGCCTGGCACTCACCCTGCTGTTCCCAAAGGCGCAAACCTTTACCATTTGGCACACCGTCATCGGCATCTTGGCAGGCGTCATCCTGATTCTCGCCGCCCGCCCATGGTTCCCCAACGCATCACCAAAAGCATCGGAGTCGGAGTCAGAAAAAAGAGACCATCGCGCAAAGGCCTGGACTCGCGACGTAATCTTTGCTTCTTCGCTGCTGACCGCATTCGGCCTCGTGGCTCTTTTGGCACCTGGACGCGTCGGGCTGCCCGGAGCTCTGACGCCGCCCGGGTCCGGTGTCGCCGCGCTGATGGTGTTGGAACTGGTGATGTTGTGGGTGTGGCTGGCTTCAATGGCGGCATGGGCGTGGCGTTTTGCAAGGGATGGAGGACTGGTCCGCCCATATTGGGCGGAGACCTGGGGAAAAGCGCCCATCCGCTGTATCGGGGCCGTTGGGACCGCATTGGCCGTGGTAGCGGTGGCGATGCTGTTCGCCTACCGGTGGTCAGTCGACCTCGATTGGCAACGCGCCAACTGGCTCATTGACGACGTCGATGGATATGACTCGGCCCATGCCGAGAGCCTGCGTAACGCACTGGTAGCCTTCGGACCCGCCAGCCTGGCCCAGGTGTACGCCTACACCTGGGTACTGACGGTCATCGCGCTCGTGGCGCTTTTGAATACCCGCGCCAAGACCGCCGACAACCTGGCCCACCGAAAATCGGAGCAAATCTCCCTGGGGCCCTCTCAGATCGATATGCGACTGACGGCCGTTATCTTCGCCATCGTCGCGGCGACGCGAGTGTACCTGTTCGCAGGCTCCTCCCTACTGTTGGTTGTTTGGCTCGTGCTGAATATCGTCGCACTCTACGCTGTGCGAGCGATGGGCCGACGGTGGTCCGTGCTGCCTCAGACAGGCGGAGACTCCATTCCCGAAGGGCTGGGCACCGAGCAAGGCCGCCACGACATGCTGGAGAAGGCCCACCAGTACCGTAATCTCCATCACCAGTTGCGCATCGTGGATCAAGGCCGGACAGAGAAGGACGCCACGCGCGAGACCTTGGAGAATCGACTTCGCCAACTGCGACATTGGCGACCCCCCGGATGTGGCCGGGACTGCCTACCCGATCACGTGTCTGTCGTCGACGTGGCCCTGAGCTGGGGACCGCGCGACAAATGGTGGGACAACGCATTGCAGGCCGCGCGCTTGGCCTTCTTCTTCGGGATTCCGGCAAGCGCCGCGCTCGTATGGGCGAAATACCTCAGCAGTGCGAAGCAACTTATGCTCACAAGCGCCAGCCCGACGGGGCCGGCCGAGATCCTGGCGTCGTTCCTCACCTGGCAGATCGCATGGGCCGGTGTCGGTCTGGCCCTCGGGGCGCTGTGGCGCATGCTGCCCGGACGCCGTGGCCCCATGCGCGCGCTGAGCCTGACCCTCGCCTATGCCATCCCCATCGGCATTGGCGCCCTGGTCAACCGCATCACCGACACGGAGCTCGGCAACGCGGTCCTCAGCGCCTCCCTCATGCTCATTGTCCTGACCCTCACGAGCATCTGGCTCGACATGGCGACATTCAGCCGCGAGAGGCAACTTTGGCCTACTCGACTCAGTCTGCTGCTGTCCATCTACCAAGTGCGAACTATTTCCGCGCAGGCCGCGTTTCTCCTTGCTCAACTTGCGGCTGCGGCAAGTATTTGGAAGGAGCTCTCCGGACCGCCGCTCAATTTCTAACGGCGTCGTCAAGGACTACCGCTCGCACGCAGCTTGGTCTTGAGAATCTTTTCCGCTCGCTTGCGTGGCAGTTCCACCAGGTCCACCTGCCTCGGCACCTTGTAGTCGGCCATCTCCCGCCGCGACCACGCGATCAGGGCATCCGCCGTCAGCGTCGAGCGCGGGCGGCGGACCGCGTATGCCTACGCCACCTCGCCCAGCCGCGCGTCGGGGATGCCGATGACGGCTACGTCGGCCACGTCCGGGTGGCGGGCGAGGAGTTGCTCTGTCTCGGCCGGGTACGCGTTGAAGCCGTTCCGACAGAGGCGGCGCAGGGGACCGTATGGGCGCCGTGGGCGGCGAAGGAGGCGGCACTGGCCCAGGCCCTCGCTCACGCCCCGCAGTTGATCCCGCTGGGGAACCTGCCGCCTGATCGGCAGGCAGCCCTGTTCACGGCCCGACGAAGGACTGTTCTGGCCGCGGTGAGCGTCAGCCGGTGGGGGACTTGCTCGTCGTGGTGATCTGGCAGGTGAAGGACGTGTACTGGGTCAAGGTGTAGCTGGTGTCCAACGTGACCGTCCGGCTCGAGCTCGGAAGGACGGTGACGTACTGGGAATCGACGCCGAGGAGGCCGCCGGAGCTGTCGTTCCACTTGACGCTGATGGAGTACTCGAAGGACTGCGTCGTGTCGGGGTTGGTGGCGGTGACGTCGTACATGAGCCGGCCGGTCGACTCGTCGTAGTCACAGTTGCTGCCGTCGGTATCGCTGGTCGCGTCCGGGTCGTAGGTGGGCGGCGCCGAGTAGGAGGAGGCCGGGGTCGGGTTCCCCGGCGTGTACGACGGCATGTCCGAGGGCAGGCCGGTCGGCAGGTCGGTGGGCAGGCCGGTCGGCAGGTCGGTGGGCAGGCCGCTGGGGGCGGACGCCGGCGAGTCGCCGCCGCTGCCGCCCGAGGCGAACCCGCCGAGGCCGCTGCTGTGGCCCCGCCCCTTCTTTCCGCATCCGGTCAGCGCGATGAGCCCGACCATGGCGACGGCGAGCATGCGAATGGAGCGGCGTTGCATGGAATTACCCCCGTGGAAAAAACACAATCAGCCCGGTTGAGAGCGGGCCTCAGAACACGGAGACGACCTCACACGTCACCACGGTTCCGGACGGCGAGGGGTCATCCAGCGGAACCCGCACGGTCCTGGTCTCTCGCGCGGGGACCGGTACGTTGGCACTGCCCGAGGTCACGACCGCGCCGTTCTTGTCCCTGAACTCCATGTCGACCATGTACGTATCGGCGGAACCCGAGCGGTTGCGCACCTTCACGGTCGCCGCCGGGTTCTCGCCCTTGTCCTTGTCGGCGCAGGTGACGACGGTCGCCTCGGGCTCGTCCGATGACGCGGAGCCGCCCGAGGAACCACTGCTGGACGCGCTGTCGCCGTAATCGTCGTCGTTGTAGTCGCGGTAGCGGGAGCCACCGGAGCTCGAACCGGTGCTGGAGCTGTAGTCGTCGGAGTCGGAGTAGCCACCGGAACCGGAACCGGAACCGGAGCTGGAGCCGTAGCCGGAGCCCGAGTGATGGGAAGCAGAACTGGAACAGCCGCCTCCGCCACCACCGTGGCCATGGCTGTGGCCACGCCCCTTGAACCCGGTCAGTGCCACCAGCACGACGGTGAGCACAGCGCCCAACCGCAGACCACGCCGCATCACATACCCCGTTCCCCCGCAGAAATCAGCGCGCCCGCAACCGTAGCAGCAATTGTCAGGGACACAGCCATACCTCCCCAAGGTGCGGCGCCCCTCGGGCTCCCCCTCAGGCCCGCCCCGCCGAGGGGCGCGACTGGCCGGTGCCCTTGACCGCGTCCAGCGCGTAGACACAGCGGTCCTTGCTGCACGCGTACACCACGCCCCCGGCCGCCACCGGGGAGCCGGTGATCTCGCCGCCGGTCGCCAGCTTCCAGCGCAACTGCCCGCCGGCCGCGTCCACCGTATAGAGGCAGTGGTCGGCCGAGCCGAAGTGCACCCGGCCGTCCGCGACCACCGGTGAGCCGATGACCTCGCCGCCCGCCGCGAACCGCCACTTGGGCGTGCCGGTCACCGCGTCGAGCGTGTAGAGCGCGCCACCGCTGCCCAGATGGACGGAGCCGTCGGCCACCAGCACCGGTTCGATCGACTGCCGCGCCTCGGTGGCGATGCGCCAGCGGTCGCGGCCGTTCGCCGCGTCCAGGGCGTAGACGGTGCCCAGGTAGTCGGCGATGTAGATACCGCCGCCGGTCACCGCGGGCCCCGGCGCGTACGCGGGGGCGCACAGGAAGACGGCGGGCGCCTCGAAACGCCACCGCACCTCCCCGCGCGCGATGTCGATCGCGAGCACCCGGGTGCCCGCCGACACATAGACCACCCCGTCGGGCGCCGACAGCAGCCGCAGCGGAACCCCGCCGCACGACGCCGCGTCGCCCACCGGGTACGACCAGCGCTCCGCGCCGGTGCGCGCCTCCAGGGCGCGCAGCCGCGCGTCCGACCACACATAGACCGTGCCGTCGTGGATGACGGGACCGGCCTCGGGCGTCTCGAAGTCGGTCTGGAGGCCCTGCATCTCCCACAGCAACTCGCCGTTGGCCGCCTCCCACGCCTGGACGCCGCCGCCGCGCGTACCGGTGACGACCGTGCCGCGGTCGACCTTCAGGGAGTAGACCCAGCCGTCGGTCGACAGCCGCCACCGCTCGGCGCCGTCCTCCGTGTCCAGCGCGTAGAGCGTGGGACCGTCCGAGGCGTGGATCCGCCCGTTGGCCACGTCCATCGCCCAGGCCACGTCGCGCGTCTTGAACTGGCGCCGCCCGGTGGCCACATCGAGAGCGTGCACCTCGAACGAGGTCACATAGAGCAGATCGCCGGCGACGACCGGAGTGCCCCATACGTCGTTCGACATACGGAACCGCCAGGGACGCCAGCGGCCGGGTCCGGCCCCGCCGCCCGGCTGCTCCGCGGAGTCGGCCGACGGCGAATGGGTCGGCGGCGGAACGGCGGCCGTGGCGGAGGCATCGCCTCCGTTCAGCCCACCGCTCGTCACCCCGCTCGGCGGCCGCACCCAGCCGGTGGCGGGCCCGGTGGCGGGCTGCGGCTGCGGCTCGCGGGTGTCGGCGGCACGCAGCCCCGGCCCGATCGGCACCTTCGAACCGGGCAGCCGCACCGGCCCGTCGGCCCCGGTGGGCAGCGGGGCGGGCCGCGCGGCGGGCGACGCGGCGGACGGGGGCCCTACGGGGGCCGCGTGCCGGCCCGGGCCGATGGAACCCAGCGCACTCGGCGGGCTCGCGGCCTCCGGGGCGCGCAAGCCCCCGCGCGGATCGCCGACGCCCACCGGTTCCCAGCCACCCGCGCCGGCAGGCGCGCCGGCGCCGTGCCGGCCGCCGCGGCCGTCCGGGGAGGCGTCGGGGGGTGAAGCGGGCGCGGGAGCGGGGGCGTACGAAGGCGGCGGCGTGGGCGGGCGCTCGGGAGGCAGCGGGGCCGAGGAGCGGCCGCCGCTCCCGGAGCCGGGACGGCCGCCCCCGGCCGCGGGGCGGGACGCGGCACCGCGCACCTGGTTACGGCCGCTGCGCTTGCGCTCGATGAGGGCGACGGCGCCGGCCGGCAGCCAGGCCGAGGCCGTACCGCTGTCGTCGGCGTTGGAGGCGAACAGATGCGGGGCCAGCTGCGACTGGAGGTCCGCGGGGGAGGGCCGCCGGTCGGCCTCCATCTGCATGCACGACTCGATGAGCGGCCGCAGCTCGTCCGGCAGCCCTTCCAGATCCGGGCCCTCGCGCAACAGCATGAACACGGTCTCCACCGGGTTCGCGCCGTGGAAGGGGGCATGGCCGGTGGCCGCGAAGGTCAGCGTCGAGCCGAGCGAGAAGATGTCGCTCGCGCCCGTCACACTGCGCGAGTCGCGCGCCTGCTCGGGCGACATATAGGCGGGAGTGCCGACGGCGACGTTGGTCATCGTCAGCCGGGTGTTCGAGACGCCGGACGCGATACCGAAGTCGATCACGCGCGGGCCGTCCTCGACGACCAGCACATTGGACGGCTTCAGATCCCGGTGGACCAGGCCCGCGCCATGGATGGACTGCAGCGCCTCGGCGACCCCGGCCGCCAGCCACCGCACCGCCTGGGCCGGCATCGGCCCGCACTCATTGACTATTTCCTCGAGGGAGGGCGCCGGCACGTACGCCGTGGCCAGCCACGGCACCGCCGCGCGCGGATCGGCGTCCACGACGGCCGCCGTATAGAAGCCGCTGACCGCGCGAGCCGCCTCCACTTCACGGGTGAACCGGACGCGGAACAGCTGGTCCTCGGCGAGCTCCGTCCGGACCGTCTTGATCGCGACCCGTCGGCCCGATGCCGAGCGGGCCAGATAGACCAGCCCCATGCCGCCCGCGCCGAGCCGACCGAGCACCTCGAAAGGGCCGATCCGCCTCGGATCGTGCTGCGTCAGCTGCTCCACCACTTGCCTGCCACCTCCCCGTGGGGGCTTGAAAAAATACAGCCCCGTGCAGCGTCTCACCGACAAACCAACCGGCGGCACGCATCCTGCATTCTCTCTGGCGAAGGCGGCGGTTGCGAACCCGGGGGCGAATCGTCGTGTCATCGGGCGGTACGGAGCCGGGACCCGCTCGGTTCGAACGGCGGGCGGCCGAAGTGCCCTCAGGCCCGCCCCGCCCTGCTCTCGGCCGACGTGGGGGCCGTCGCCGAGGTGTCGATGACGGCGAAGACCGCGCCCTGATTGTCCGCAAGGACCGCGAAACGCCCGTACGGCGTATCTTCGGGGTCATTGCGAACCCGCCCGCCCAGCCGGTGGGCCGTGCGCAGCGCGTCGTCGCAGTCCGCCACCACAAAGTACGTCAGAAAGTGGGCGGGCAGCACGGCCGGGTACCGCTCACCCATCACCACCCGCCCGCCGATCGCGTGGCGGGGGCCGCCCGGCTCGCCGCGCGGCGACCAGAGGACGCGGTCGACGTGGGCGCCGGGAGCGGGGGCGGCTTCTGGGCCGGGGGCGGCTTCTGAGGCGGTGGCGGTTTCTGGGGCGGGGGCGGTTTCTGGGGCGGTGGGGCCGGCGGCCTCCGGGGCGGGCTCCATGTCGTACCCGAAAACCGCCCGGTAGAAGGCGTCCACCGGCCGCGGCTGACGGGTGTGGAGCTCGGTCCAGCCGTACGAGCCGGGCGTGCAGCGCCGCCCGAAGCCGGGGTGGCTGCCCGCCTGCCAGAGCCCGAAGACCGCGCCGCCGGGGTCCGCGGCCGTCGCCATGACGCAGTAGCCGTCGATCCACACGGGCGGGGTGATCACCCGGCCGCCCGCTTCCCGGATCCGGACGGCGGTCGCGGCGGCGTCCTTGGCGGCGAAGTAGATGTTCCAGACGGTGGGCATACGGCCGTCCGGCTTGGGGACGAGCCCCGCGACGTCCTTCCCGCCGAGGAGGGCACGGGTGTATGTGCCGTAGTGGGTCGCGCTCTCCTGGAAGGTCCAGCCGAACAGCTCACCGTAGAAGCGCCGACCCGCCACGAGGTCGGGGAGCAGCACATCCGCCCAGCAGGGCACGCCTTCCGCGAATGCGGCCATGACCCGAGTCCTCCCACATCCTCCTGTTTGCAGCATTTACCGCGTTTGCCACGCTAACGGGGGATCGCCCGATGCGCCCGCCCCGCAATTCGAAATATTTGGCCAATCCTTGGCGGTCCCGCGCAGGCCGGGCGGGTCGTCCACGAAAGTTATCCACAGTCTGTTGATAAGACGATTCACTCGTGTGGGTGAGCGGTCATTCCAAGGTTCAACAGAGCCCCACAGCGATCGGAATCAGCCATTCCGACCAGCTCCGGGAGCCTCACAAACCACCCCATCCCGCGCTAACCCCTTTGCACGCAGCCGAATCGCGCTCCGATCAGCCCTCGGTAAGCTGACGGCATGACAGGACAAGTACGCACAGTCGACGGGCGGGTGGCCGGTCGTCGCGGGCAGGCGACGCGGCAGAAGCTGCTCGACTGTCTCAGCGAGATGCTCAGCACATCCCCGTACCGAGATGTCAAGGTCATCGATGTCGCACGTAAGGCAGGCACCTCACCTGCGACGTTCTACCAATACTTCCCCGATGTGGAGGGCGCCGTCCTCGAGCTCGCCGAGGAGATGGCGAAGGAGGGCTCGACCCTGGCCGATCTGGTCGCCGGCCGCTCGTGGACCGGCAAGTCCGGCGCCGCGGCGGCGGAGGACCTGGTCGAGGGCTTCCTCTCCTTCTGGCGCAAACACGACGCCATCCTGCGGGTGGTCGATCTTGGTGCGGCGGAAGGGGATAAACGGTTCTACAAGATCCGTATGAAGATCCTCAACCCCCTGACCAACACCCTGGCGGACGCGGTCAAGGAGCTTCAGGCCAAGGGCCGGTACGAGAAGGACGTCAACCCGGCGGCCGTCGCGGGCTCGCTCGTCGCGATGCTGGCCGCGGCCGCCGAGCACCAGAGGGGCTTCCAGAGCTGGGGCGTCAAGCAGGCCGACCTCAAGCCGAGCCTGGCCCTGCTCGTCCACCTCGGCATCACCGGCCGCAAGCCGCCGAAGTAACCCACGCCCGAGCACCGGCCCAGCCCGGCCGGCGAGCCGGTGGGCCCGCACACGTCCTGTCACGTCGCGGCGGATCACTCCCGAGTGATCCGCCGCGTCCGTTCCGTGCGTAAGCCCTCCGGGCCCACCCCGGGCCCCGGCCCAGGGGCCGGTGCCACCCACCGCGCCCCCTGCCCACCGCCGCGGAGGCCCGGCCGGCGGAAGACCGACCTCCCGGTCCCTCGCCACCCGTACGCCCTCTTCCCGGTCAGCAAAACTGATGTACCGTCAGCTTCATGCCCGCAGCGCCCCGATCCAAGCGCGCCCGCAAGGTCGCCGTCGTCGGTGTCTCCCTCTCCGACTGTGGCCGCGTCGATACGGCCACCCCCTATGCCCTGCACGCCCAGGCCGCCCGGCGGGCCCTCGCCGACTCCGGGCTGGACCGGTCGGTCGTGGACGGCTTCGCCTCGGCCGGACTCGGAACGCTCGCGCCGGTCGAAGTGGCGGAGCATCTGGGGCTGCGGCCCACCTGGGCCGACTCGACGGGCGTCGGCGGCTCCACCTGGGAGGTCATGGCGGCGCACGCGGCGGACGCGATCGCCGCGGGCCATGCCCGCGCCGTTCTGCTCGTCTACGGCTCGACCGCCCGGGGCGACATCCACGCGGGGCGCCGCACCGCGAACCTCTCCTTCGGGGCGCGCGGCCCGCTCCAGTTCGAGGTTCCGTACGGCCATACGCTCGTCGCCAAGTACGCGATGGCCGCGCGACGCCATATGCATGAGTTCGGCACGACCCTTGAGCAGTTGGCGGACATCGCCGTACAGGCGCGCGTCAATGCCGCGCACAACCCCGACGCGATGTTTCGGACGCCGATCACGGTTAATGACGTCATGAGCGGTCCGGTGATCGCCGACCCCTTCACCAAGCTGCACTGCTGTGTCCGCTCGGACGGTGGCTGCGCGGTGCTGCTGGCGGGCGAGGAGTATGTGCCGGACACGGCGAAGCACCCGGTGTGGGTGCTGGGTTCGGGCACCGCCGTCTCGCACTCCGCCATGTCCGAGTGGGAGGATTTCACGGTCTCGCCGGCAGCGGCCTCGGGAAGCGCGGCCTTCGCAAGGGCCGGTGTGCGGCCGTCGGACATCGATGTGGCCGAGCTCCACGACGCCTGCACCTATATGACTCTGGTGACCCTCGAAGACCTCGGCTTCTGCGCCAAGGGCGATGGCGGCGCGTTCGCGGCGCAGGGGCGGCTGACGCTCGGCGGCGGGCTGCCGACGAACACCGACGGCGGGGGCCTGTCCGCCTGCCACCCCGGGATGCGTGGGCTGTTCCTGCTGGTCGAGGCGGTGCGGCAGCTCCGCGGCGAGGCGGGCGAGCGGCAGGTCCGCAAGGCGGGCGGGCGGCTGCCGGAGCTGGCCGTGGCGTCGGGGACGGGCGGCTGGTTCTGCTCCTCGGGAACGGTCGTCCTGGGCCGCGGCTGACACCCCGCCGTCCGTCCCCGCTTGCCCCGCCCGATCGCGGGTGATCGGATGGGGACCCGATGAACGACGACAAGAATGAGGCCTTCCGCCGGCTGCTGCGGAGCCAGCGCGTACCGCACGCGGGCGAGCTGCCCGTCTTCGACCCGGCCATGGCCCCGGATGCCCCGCTTCCGCTCTTTCGGCAGTGGTTCCGGGAGGCGGTCGAGTCGGAGGAGCCGGGCCCGCACACGATGATGCTCGCGACGGCCGGCGCCGACTGCCGCCCCTCCCAGCGCACCGTCATGCTGCACGACGCCGATGAGCGCGGCTGGCACTTCCGGACCCATCGCACCAGCCGCAAGGGCCGCGAGCTGGCGGAGCGCCCCTACGCCTCGCTCGCGTTCCACTGGATGCGGACGGGCCGTCAGGTGCGGATCGCGGGACGGGTGACGGAGGCGGGGCCGGAGGAGAGCGCGGCGGACCTGCGCGGACGGTCCCCCGCCGCGCTCGCGGCTGCGCTGGCCGGGGCCGGGCGCCAGAGCGAGGTGCTCGGGTCGTACGAGGAGCTGCTCCGGGACTTCGAGGCGGCGTACGAGCGCGCGGAGCGGGAGCCGGACGCGTCCGCCCCGACCTGGACGCTGTACGTCCTCGCGGCGGAGGAGGTCGAGTTCTACCAGGAGGAGGCGCGGCGCCGGCATGTACGGCTCCGCTACCACCGCGCCCCCGGGGAACGCGACGGCTGGCACCGCGAGCTGCTCTGGCCTTGAGGTGCCCACCCGGACGACGGCGGCCGGAAGACGGGAACAGCCGTGGCGGCGCCCTCGGCGGTCCCCGGGGCGTCGCTGTTCAACGGGCGGAAGGCGACGCGGAGCTCCATCCCCACGTGCGGCCCGTCCTCCCCGGCCCCGATGAGCTCGGTCATCATCCGCGGGCCCTCGGCGAGGTCGACGACGGCCGCGGTGTACGGGGCCCGGGCGTCGAACGGCGGAAGGTCATTGCGGTGCACCACCGACCACGTATAGAGGGTCGCGGCGCCGCTCGCCTCCTCCCATGCGACGTCCTCGCTCCAGCAGTACGGACAGAATTCGCGCGGATAGTGGTGGGCCCAGCCACAAGCGGCGCAGCGCCGGATCAGCAGCCGGCCCTCGGCGGCGGCATCCCAGTAGGGGCGAGTGAAGGCGTCGGTCCCGGGCAGATCGAAACGCATCTCGTCTCCTCGTCACCACGATACTGACGTCACGTCAGTTTCGATGGACGTCAGTTTCGGTGCCGGACGCGGCCCGCACAAGGGGGCCCGAGCGGCGGGGCCCCCCGCGCCCCGCCGGCCGGAGCGTGACGCAGCGGAACGGCCCGTGACATATCCGCAACCGATTCGGAATCACTTTGACCGGATCACTTTGACCGAACCCCGTCAAATCCCCGGCTACGCTCACCCGCATGGCCGACAGCTTTCCCCCGCGCTCCTCCTCACCCGTGTATGTGATCGGCGCCGGGCCGGGCGGGCTCGCCACCGCCGCCGCGCTCACCCAGCACGGCATCCACACCGTGGTCCTGGAGAAGTCCGACGCGATCGCCGACTCCTGGCGGAACCACTACGACCGGCTGCGCCTCCACACCACCCGCCGCCTCTCCGGCCTTCCCGGGTTACCGATCCCCCGGGCCTACGGGCGGTGGGTCGCGCGCGACGACGTGGTGCGCTACCTGGAGCGCTACGCCGAGCACCACCGCCTGGAGATCGTCACGGGCGTCGAGGTCTCGCGGATCGACCGTGCGGCGGACGATACGGAATGGGTGCTGCGGGCCACAGGCGGACGCGAACTGTCCTCCCCTGTGGTCGTCGTCGCGACCGGCTTCAACCACACCCCCCGGATGCCGGACTGGCCGGGCCGTGACACCTTCACCGGCGAGCTGCTGCATGCCCGCCGCTACCGCGACGCCCGCCCGTACGAGGGCCGGGACGTGCTGGTGGTCGGCGTCGGCAACACGGGCGCGGAGATCGCGGTCGACCTCGTCGAGGGCGGCGCGGCGCGGGTGCGGCTGGCGATCCGTACCGTGCCGCACATCCTGCGCCGCTCGACGGCGGGCTGGCCCGCCCAGGCCACCGGCATCCTGGTGCGCCGGATGCCGCGGCGCGCGGTGGACCGGGCGGCGCGGGCGGTGTGCCGGCTGACCATGCCGGACCTGACCGAACACGGGCTGCCCTGGCCGGACACAGGGCTCTGCACCCGGGCCCGGGAGGGCGCGATCCCGGTGCAGGACGTCGGACTGGTCGACGCGGTACGGACGGGCCGGGTAGAGGTGGTCGCGGCGGTCGACTCCTTCGACCAGAACAAGGTGGTGCTGGCCGACGGCTCCCGCATCAACCCCGAGGTGGTGGTCGCGGCCACCGGCTACCGGCGCGGACTGGAAGACCTGGTCGGCCACCTCGGCGTGCTGGACGACCGCGGCCGTCCGCTCCCCCACGGTCGGCGGACCCTGAGGACCGCCCCGGGCCTGCACTTCACGGGCTACACAAACCCGATCAGCGGCATGCTGCGCGAACTCGCCATCGACGCACGGAAGATCGCCAAGACGGTCGCCCGCACGACGACGGCGTGACGGCAGCACGACACCGACATGGCGAGGGCGCAGCCGGACGCCGTCACCCTGCGTGTTCTCCTCGTACCGACCATTCCTGACCGGCGGCCGTTTCAGTAACCTGACCATTCAGTAACGTGACTGACCGTCAGTTAGCTGGTTATTGGCCAACGAGCAGGAGTGGCGGATACCGATGCTTGGATCGACTCACGGCACCCTCACCACCAACTCCCGTCACGCCCCCGCCGTCGCCTGCGGAGGGTCGCCCGGCCCGGCCGTCCATCCCCAGAGCGGGCCCTCGACGGCCGGGAACGCCGAGGACACCGACGTCAGCGGACGCCCCCTGCACTCCGCCGTCCCCGACCTGGACCGCTTCTTCCGTCCCGAGTCGATGGCCCTCGTCGGCGCCTCCGACGCCGAGGACCGGCCGAACACCGGTATCACCCGCCGGCTCATCGCCTGGGCCGAGCGCGTCGGCGCCCGGCTGCACCCCGTACACCCCTCCCGCCCCGCTGTCTTCGGCATTCCCTGCGTGCCGTCCGTGGCCGACCTCCCCGGACCGGTCGACCTCGCCGTCCTCCTCGTCCGCGACCCGCTCCCGGTCATCGAGGAACTCGACGGGGCCAAGGCGAAGTTCGCCGTCGCCTTCGCCTCCGGCTTCGCCGAGACCGGCCCCGAGGGCGCCGCCGCGCAGACGCGGCTGGCCGCCGCGGCCCGCCGCGCCGGGCTGCGGCTCCTCGGCCCCAACACCAACCTCAACGCCTTCGAGAGATTCCGCGACGATCTCCAAGGGCCCGCCATCGCCCTCATCACCCAGTCAGGCCACCAGGGCCGCCCCCTCTTCATCCTCCAGGAACTCGGCATCCGGATCAGCCACTGGGCCCAGACCGGCGACGAGGCCGATCTGGAGACCGCCGACTTCCTCTCCTACTTCGCCACCCGGCCCGAGGTCGGAGCCATCGCCCTCTACGCGGAAGGGCTCAAGGACGGCCGCGGCTTCCTCCTCGCCGCCGACCGGGCCGCCCGCGCCAAGGTGCCCGTCGTCGCCGTGAAGGTCGGCCGCACCGAGACCGGCGCCCGCGCCGCCGCCTCCCACACCGGCAAGCCGACCGGCGCGGACGCGGTGGTGGACGCGGCGATGCGGCAGTTCGGCGTGATCCGGGTGGACGGCCCGGACGAGCTCCAGGACACGGCGGCGCTGCTCGCCCGCGCCCGCCCGCCGCTCGCCGAGGGCGTCGTGGTGTATTCGATCTCCGGGGGCACCGGCGCACACTTCTGCGACCTCGCGACGGCGGCGGGGCTGCCGCTGCCCACCCTCTCCGCCGAGAAGCAGACCGAACTCCACCAGTGGATACCCGGCGACCTCAGCGTCGCCAACCCGGTCGACAACGGGGGCCACCCGGTGGGCGACTGGCGCGGCCGGAAGATCATCGACGCGCTCCTCGCCGATCCGGCCGTGGGCGTGCTGATCTGTCCCATCACCGGCCCCTTCCCGCCGATGAGCGACAGACTGGCGCAGGACCTGGTGGACGCTGCGGAACAGACGGACAAGCTCGTGTGCGTGGTGTGGGGCTCACCGGTCGGCACCGAGGACGCCTACCGCACCACCCTGCTCGGCTCCTCCCGCGTCGCCACCTTCCGCACCTTCGCCAACTGCGTCACCGCCGTACGCGCCTATCTGGGACACCACCGCTTCACCGCCGGCTACCGCTCCTCCTTCGACGACGCCCCGCGCACCCCTTCCCCCTCGGCGCGCAAGGCGGAGGGCCTGCTGCGCCCAGGGCAACAGCTGAGCGAGCACGCGGCGAAGCAACTGCTGCGGGCGTACGGCATCCGGGTGCCGCGCGAGCAGCTGGTGACCAGCGCCGCCGCGGCCGTCCGCGCCGCCGGGCTCGTCGGCTACCCCGTCGTCATGAAGGCGTCCGCGCGGCGGCTCGCCCACAAGACCGAACTGGGCCTGGTCCGGCTGGGACTGACCTCCGCCAGCCAGGTACGCGACACCTATCGGGAGCTCACCGACATCGCCCGCTACGAGGGGCTGGAGCTGGACGGGGTGCTCGTCTGCCAGATGGTCGACCGCGGTGTGGAGATGGCCGTCGGCATGACACACGACAGCCTCTTCGGCCCCACCGTGACCCTGGGCCTCGGGGGTGTGCTCGTCGAGGTGCTCCAGGACGCCTCCGTACGCGTCCCCCCGTTCGGCGAGGACCAGGCGCGCGCGATGCTCGCCGAACTGCGCGGCCACACCCTCCTCGACGGCGTCCGCGGCGCGCCCCCGGCCGATGTGGACGCCCTCGTCGAGGTCGTCCTTCGCGTCCAGCGCATGGCCCTGGAGCTCGGCGACCGCATCGCCGAACTCGACGTCAACCCCCTGATGGTGCTGGAGCGCGGCCAGGGCGCGGTGGCACTTGACGCCCTGGCCATCTGCCGCTGAGCCGCGCGGCGGCCGCAGCCGAGGAGCTCCCCCATGACCTCGGAGGGTGCGTGCTCATCACTCATACACTGGGTGCATGCTCCGCTATGCCTGCCGCTGAGCCGTCACCGCCTGCTGCCGAGGTGCTGCGGCAGCGTTATGTGCGAAGGCTTCCCGAGGCGCTCGGCGAGCTGGCCGGGCCAGCGCATGGCTCCGTCCTTCGAGATCTTCCCGCCGGAGATGGATGGCCTCTGGATGCCCGTGCATGCCCTCGATCTTGTCGAGATGGGCATGGTGCAGGGCCGGCCAGAACTGGAATCCGGAGGAGCTGTCCGAGGCATGCGCCGAAGCGGGGCGCCATGCCTTTCCGCTGTCGGCCACGCCCGAGCCGTTCGTCGGCGGGACGGGTGCGCCGGTCGCGCCGGTGGCGATCCTCTGAGCGGCGCGGAGGGGCTCAGCCCCGCGGTCGGTCCGACCGGCGCGAGGGGACCGGCGGGTCTATCGGGCGGCGGTGCGCATATGCACACCCCGAGCACGGCACGGCGCACCGCCACCCGGCTCCGGCGTTGAGCCCTGTTCAGCCGCCGGGCCGCGACCCGCACTCGCCAAGGAACGACCCCATGGGCACAGCCCACAGAGCCAACAGAGCCCTCGGCGTCCCCTCACGACGAATCGCTGATCCTAGAGTGATCACTCGACCACGTCACGTCAACACCTGGTCTGGACTTTGTCGAGTTCGCCCCATTTGTGAAGGTGTGCGGGAGGTGCTGCGGCCGTCCAGTTGCGGCTCCTCCGCCTTACCGCGGTCGATTTCGCACCAGATGCGCTTCCCCGCGCCCTCCGGCTGCCAGCCCCAGCGGTCCGCGAGACCGTCGACCAGCTCCAGACCGCGCCCATGGGTCGCCTCCTCATCGGCGCGGCGCTGCCGGGGCGCGCGGGCGCTGGTGTCGGCGACCTCCACCCGGACGGTCCGCGGACCCGAAGCCCGGCCCGCGAACGAGCCGGAGACTCCGCCGCCACCCGTGCCGCTACCGGCGCCGCTACCGTTCCCACCACCGCCTGCCGCCTGCGCGGGGAAGAGCATCCGCAGCACGGCGGGACAGCCGGTGTGCACCACGGCGTTGGTGACGAGTTCGGAGATGAGCAGGATCAACGTCTCGGCGAGCGGCTCGTCGGCCCCGATCCCGGACCCGGCGAGCCGCGAACGCGCCCACCGACGGGCACGGCTCACCTCCGCGGGATCGGGCCTGACCTCCATCTGCATCTGAAGCACCTGCACCGCTCACACCATCCGAACCGGCGGACACATCGCCTCGTACCTCCAAGAAGTCACGGACCGCGACTCCCCCCCAGCTACCGCCGGGAGGTACCCCCTTGCGGGACAGCATGGTTGACGTACAGTCACGCCAACAAGCGCTTCGGTCATATTCCAGCGCCAAGGAGTATGCGTGGGGCATACTGTGCGACGCACGTGACGAGGACTCGAACATCGAGTCTCTGCCGCGGCACACCCCGGGCGAGCCGGGCACATCGGCGTGCCCGGAGTCGCCCCACGGGCAACACCGGGATCATCACAGCCCCTACGCGCTCGCACCCAACGGAGAGTACCCGAGCTCGGGCCCGACTCCCCCCTGTGACGAGTCACGCCTAGGAAACAACCCGGTATCAACGCTCGGTCACCTCGAAAGCTCTGAGGATTTCCCCAGAGAATGCGACATCCCAACAATTCAGACGTATCCGCGGAGCACCGCTGCAAACATGTGTGAACGGTCGGCAACAGACCGGCCGCAGTTCCCCCTCCGCCGCTGCCGCCGTCTGCCACTGCCCCGCCCGCACCCAGCCGTTTAGACGGAGATGGACATCCGCCTACCAGGCGTACCCCATCCCACCGTGCACTTGCCGACAATCCCGGGCATCGCGGACGGCGGCCTCGTCGGCCGGCAGCTTGGCCGCCGCGATGTCACCCCGGTCTTCTGTGACCGCCGCCGCGTACACCACACGTCTGGCTGATCCCGCGCGCACCAGCATGTCCGCATGTCCGGCATGTCCGCGCACAGCTGCTGTACGGCCTGGAAGGCGGCCGATAGGGCGGCCGAACTGGGTACGCTCCCTGGCGTGGCCGACCGCCATCTCGACCGTGCGCAGGGCGCTGTCGCCCCGGTCGCGGGGTGACGTCGCTGGGCCGGGGCGGGACGTGTGCTAGCCGGTTGTGCTGTACGTGGCCGTGGCCTGTTCGAAGTAGTGGGTCACCGCGCGGCGTTCGTCAAAGGGGCCGATGAGCAGGACCACGTGGTAGCGGCCGTCGATGAGCATCGCCAGGTTGCGGGCGTAGACGCTGCGGCCGCTGCTGTCGCGCCAGCTGAATTCGCCCTCTGCCATGGCCGTCCGGCCCACGTCGATCCGCCGGAGGCCCGAGGACGAGGCCCAGGAGGAGCTGCGGAAGGCGGCCAGTTCGGCTTCGCGGTCCTGCTGGTAGGCCATCGGGTCGCCGCCGAACTCGGACTCCTTGTCCCGGCCGGCCACCACCACAAGTTCGAAGTCGCCACCGGTGTAACGGATCTGGCCGCGGGCGTTCTCGCCGCGGCGGGTCCAGTCCTTGTGGACGGCGACCTTGAAGCCCTTGGGGTCCTTGCGGACCTCGAAGCCCTTCGCCAGGCCGGCGGGGGTGGTGGACTGCGGTTCCTGGGCGTCCCCGTCGGCCGTCTTCTGTGGGTCCTTCGGGTCCGCCGGGGCGCCCTCGGAGGCCGTCGGGGCCGCGCTCTGCGCGCCCGCCGTGCCCGTACGGTCCTGGCTGCCCGTGTCCTTGTCGCGCGGCATGAACATCATCGCGTACAGCACCGCCGCCGCCAGGGCCAGCAGGATCAGCAACAGCAGCACCCGCCCCAGCCTGCGCGGCTTGGGCTCGGCCGGCTCCTGGGCAGACCGCTGCCGCGGCTGCGGCCGCGGCAGCGACGGCGACGGCGACGGCGACGGCTCCTGTCGCTTCGCCCTCTTGTGCCTGCCGTGCTCGGTCGGCCCCGCCAGGCGGCGGCCCCGGCCCTTGCGCACCAGCCAGCCGCGGCGGCGTACGATCGGCAGCCGCCGCGGGTCGGATGCCCCGCCCGGCCCTATCGACGGCACCGTGACCGTACGGCTGCCCACATCCGGCTCCGGCGCCGACCGGATCAGCGACCGCAGCCAGCCGCGCAGCTCCTCGGAGTCCGGGCGCTCGGTGGGGTCCTGGCGCATCAGCGACTCGACGACGGGGCGCAGCGGACCGCACTCCTCCGCGTACGCCGGGGCCTCCGCGCATACCATCTGCACCAGCTCGGCTGCGCTCTCCTCCGGGTACGGGGCATGGCCCTGTACGGCGCGGAACAGCAGCACGCCGAGCGCCCACAGGTCGGCCGCCGGGCCGACGGGGGGTGCCAGCTGCCAGTTCTCGTGTACGGGGCCGGCCTGCTCGGGCGCCCACCGCTCGGTGACGGCGCCGACCACAACGATGCGGGCCTGCCGGGCCCGTTCGGCGGCGAGCGCGGTGGCGGGGCCGCGCTCGGCGGCACCCCCGGTGTCCCATGAGCCGCTGCCCTCGGCGCGCTTCGGCCACGGCACCGGTGTTTCCTCGTGGTGCGGCGCTCCGGCCCAGCGCCCGCCGCCCGGTGCGAGGGTGGGGGTGGGGTCCGGGTGGACGCCGGGGGCGGCCGGCCGGTCGACGTTCGCACGCGCCGCGGCGGCACGCGCCCCCGCCGCGTAGGCGGCGATGGCGCTGGCGCGCGCGGCGCGCGAGGCCGCGCCCTCGGCGTCGCCCGGACCGCCGCCGCTGACCGGTGTGTCTTCTCGCGCCCCCGGCACCCCTGGCGAGGCACCGTTGAGCGCCGGTCCCGGTCCATGCCCCGGCCGACGCGGCCCGGGAAGCCCGCTCCCGCCGCTCAGGTCGGAGGCACCACGCGGCCCGGGAAAGCCGCCCGCCGCACCTTGGTCGCGGTACGTGGGGCCCTCCTGCGGCACGGAACCCGCACCGGGCGCGGGAAAGCCGCCCGCCGTGCCCTGGTCCCGGTACCACGGGCCAACCGGCCCGTCGTCATCAGTCGCGCCGTCCTCCGGGAGGCCGGCGTCTCCGCCCCGTCCCGGCACCGCGAAACCATTCCCCGCACCCCGGTCGCCGTACGGGGGGACTTGCGCCTGCGCCCCCGGGCCCGACGCGGGAAAACCGCCCGCCGGGCCCTGGTCGCGGTACCGCGGCCCGGTGGGCCCGGCACCAGCCGGGCCGTCGCCTTCCGCCGACCGCGCCTCCGGAACGGCTGCATGACCGCCCCGCTCCGGCGCCGCGAAACCGCCGCCCGCACCCGGGGCACCGTACGTGGGAGCCTGCGCCCCCGAACCAGCGTCCGGTACGCGGAAACCGCCGCCCGGCCCCCGACCGCCACCGTACGAGGAAGCCCCCGCCCCCGCCCCCGAACTCGCACTCGCACTCGCACCCGGCGCCGCGAAACCACCCGCCGCGCCCTGGCCCCCCTGGTACCGCGGACCAACCGGCCCGCCACCGCTTTGGCCGTCGCCCTCCGCCGACCGTGCCTCCGCGGTGGCCGCGTGGCCGCCGTGCTCCGGCGGAGGGCCGGCCTCAGCCGGACCCGATCCACGTCCGGCGGGCAACGTCACCGGAACAGGGTCGTATCCGCACAGCGCCTCCTCCGCCGCGCCCGCCGCCAGGCCCGTCAGCATCGCGCGACCGTCCTCGCACAACAGCACCGTGCGGGCGGTGATGTTGCGGTGGATCCAGCCGGTGGCGTGCAGGGCGCGCAGCGCGGTGAGGATGTCGTTGGCGACCTCGGTGGCGCGGTGCGGGGTCAGCGTGCCCTCGGCGAGCAGTGCGGCGAGCGGGCGGCCGGCGACCAGTTCGCTGACGATCCACAGGGATCCGGACTCGGCGAAGACGTGGAAGACCTGGCCGAGCCGCGGATGGTCGGGGATCCGCGCGGCGGCGGTCGCGGCGAGGATCGCGCGTCGCACGGCCGGATCGCCACTCACCCCGGCCCCGGCCCCGCCCCCGGCCACCGCGCCGTTCAGCGAGCGGGAGCCGGGCGGACGGCCGCCCAAGCGGCCGTCCTCACCGACGACTTCGGCATCGACGACCTCCGGCAGCGGTATTTGCCGCAGATGGACTTCCTGTCCGCTGTAGGTGTCGAGGGCCCGGGTTTCGACGAAGTCGTACTCGTCGGCGGGCGGCAGGGGCAGGCGATAGCGGTCGGCCAGCACCCGGCCCGCGTACTCCTCCACGACGCCTCCCCAACGGCGCGATCGACACCCTCATGCGTACAGCACGAAACCGTCAGTTGTGGTCACTTTGCCGGTCCATACGGCTGCGCACGGTCCACGGTCTCTCACGATACGTGCCCGCGCGACGCTTCGCCGACAGGAGTGCTCAGTCCGTGATGTCGAAGGTTTTGAAGGCGGTGTCGCGCAGCCTCGAGCACTCCTTGTCATCCCACTTGCCCACCTCGCAAGTGATCATGATGGAGAAGCCGTGGCTGCCGTCCGCCTTGAAGCCGCGGTTGAGCACCCGCACCCGCTTGCCGTCCGCGTTTCGCTCGAACTCCCAGTCCGCGACGGACGGATAGCCGTTCCACTTGACCGACGAGATGCCGATCCCCTTGTACCCGGGGATGGTGTTACCGGACTCGGCGTTGCGCCAGTCCGCCTCTGCGTCCGACTTCGGGGCGGTGGTGTAGTCGACCTGGATACGCGGAATGCTGGAGTCGCCGTAGTACTTTCGGTATCCCCGGTAGTCGCCGCCGGCGCCCCCCGAGGAGCGGAGCTTCCAGCCCTTGGGCATCGCCATGGTGAAGGGGAAGTCGCCGCCCTTGACGGTCTCGTAGCCGCTCGGCAGCGCGTCACCGCCCTTCCCCTTGCCCTTGCCCGAGTTGTCGTCCCCGCCCTTGCCCTTGCCGGAGTTGTCGTCCGAGCCCTTGGACCCGTCCTCGCCGGCCTTGTCGGTCGATGTGTCCCCGGAGCTCTCCGCCCCCGGGGACTGGCCGGCCGGCTGGCCGGACTTCTCTGCGGAGTCCTTGTCCTTCTTCGTGTCGTCCGACGTACCGGCCGAAGCGGACTTGTCGCCGCCGGAGGCGCCCTTGGCGTCGTTGCCGTCATGCCCGCCGGTCAGGGCGATGGCGAGCACGATGCCCACGATGGCGAGGGCCACGACCACCGCGATGATGATCAGCGTGCGCTTGGGCACCACATCGGTGATCGAGGCGCGGGGCGGTACGGGAGGCCGCGGCCCGGACGAGGACGGGGCGGGCTCGGCCTTCGCCGAACCAGCGGC
Source organism: Streptomyces sp. NPDC005266 (assembly GCF_040607655.1). Taxonomy (NCBI): domain Bacteria; kingdom Bacillati; phylum Actinomycetota; class Actinomycetes; order Kitasatosporales; family Streptomycetaceae; genus Streptomyces; species Streptomyces sp. NPDC005266. The sequence continues at coordinate 270,068 of NZ_JBEXHC010000006.1, read as the reverse complement.
ACCGGCGGCATCGGCGCCGACACCGGAACCAGAGCCGACGGCCTTCGACTTCGCCTCGGTCGCCGCCTTTCCCGGCTTCTCCGGCTTCTTCGCCGCCTCCGCCGCCGCGGCCGCGTTGCGCACCGACTTCAGGGCGCCGCGCCTGCGCTCCGAGACGGCCGCCTGCTTGGCCTTGGCCGCGGCCTCGGCCTCCTTCGAGGGGGCGGGCGGCAGGCTCATGGTGCGGGTGGCGTCCGCGGGGGCCTTGACGCCCTCGGGCGCGCTCAGCGCGTCCTCGAGCAGCGCGCGGGCGCCGGCGTCGTCGAGCCGCTGCTCGGGGTCCTTGGTGAGCAGGCCGTAGATGACGTCCTCCAACGGGCCCGCGTTCTTCGGCGGTTCGACCGGCTCGGTCATCACGGCGGTCAGTGTCGCTATGGCGGTGCTCTTGTCGTACGGCGGCACGCCCTCCACACACGCGTACAGCAGTCCGCCGAGCGACCACAGGTCGGCCGGCGGGCCCGGCTTGTGGCCGCGGGCCCGCTCGGGGGAGATGTAGGAGGGTGCGCCGACGAGCATGCCCGTCGAGGTGACGGAGGGGTCCCCCTCGACCTGGGCGATACCGAAGTCGGTGAGCACGACGCGGCCGTCGTCCGAGATCAGGACGTTGGACGGCTTGACGTCACGGTGCAGGATGCCCGCCTGGTGCGCGGCGCGCAGCACATCGAGGACGGCGAGCCCGACCTCGGCGGCGCGGCGCGGGGTGAGCGGGCCGTCGTCGCGTACGCAGTCGGCGAGCGAACGCCCTTCGATGAGCTCCATGACGATCCACGGCCGGTCGTCCTCGTCGACAACGTCGTAGACGGTGACGGCCCCGTTGCTGCGAATCCGGGCGATCGCCTTCGCCTCGCGCAGCGTACGGGTGATGAGCCGTCTCTTCTCGTCCTCGTCGATGTTGGACGGGAAGCGCAGCTCCTTGACCGCGACCGTACGGCCGAGGGTTTCGTCGCTCGCACGCCAGACCGTGCCCATGCCGCCCTGACCGAGGATCTCCCCGAGCCGGTACCGCCCGGCGAGGAGGCGCCCAGTGGAACCCTGCGTCTTCTCAGCCTCCGACATGCGACCCCTCTGCAAATCAACCCACCCTGAACCCACCCTGGGAGAGCGACCATTGTCTCTCATCCGAGGACCCGCCAAAGCCGGGGGTCCGGGGCGCGGCGTGGCGGCCGCCGCGGCACCTGCGAACATCTGTGAGAACGCAGGGAACGGAGGCCCGTGTCATGCCCATCTCCGCCATACGATGGCATAGGCGGAGCCGTATGCCGACCACCATGGCGCTGACGGCCGCCTTCGCCCTCGCGCTGTCCGGCTGCGGAGAAGGTGCGGGGACGGGCCGGGGTACGGGTGCGGAGGCGAGCGGGGTGGCGAGCGCGCAGGCGCGCCGTGACGGAGCCGTGCGCGCGGCCGTACGCCGTTTGGCGGACGAGGGCGACGCGCCGGGGGCCGCGGCGCTCATCCGGAACGGGGACGGCGGGACGCGGTTCGTCGCCACGGGGGTCGCGGACGTCCGCACCGGGCGGAGAATCCACCGGAGTGACCATTTCCGTGCGGGCAGCCTCACCAAGACCGTCATCGCCGCGGTGACGCTGCGGCTGGCCGCCGAGAAGCGGCTCGGGCTGGACGACAGCGTCGAGAAGCACCTTCCGGGGCTGGTACGCGGACAGGGCAACAATGGCCTGAACATCACCCTCCGTCAGCTTCTGAACCACACCAGCGGGCTGTTCGACTACGCGGCGGACCCCGCGCTGGTGCGTCAGCTGTCCACCGGGCCCGGCCGCACCCGCACCCCCGCCGCCCTGGTACGGACCGCCCTCCGCCACCGCCCGTACGCCGTACCCGGGGCCCAGTGGCGCTATTCCAACACCAATTACGTACTGCTGGGCATGGTCATCCAGCGGGTCACGGGCCACCCCTACGCGAGCGAGGCCCAGCACCTCGTCCTCGATCCGCTCACCCTCACCGGCACCTCCTTCCCCGGCACCCGCACCGCCCTCCCCGCCCCCCACGGCCGCGCCTACGCGGACTCGGGCAAGGGCGGCGCGCGGCACGACGTCACCGCCCTCAACCCCTCCTCGGCAGGCGCCGCGGGCGAGCTGATCTCGACTCTCGACGACCTCTCCCGCCTCATCGCCGGGCTGCTGCGGGGCGGCAGCCCGATCCCCCGCGCGCAGCTGCGCGCGATGCGGGACACCTCCGCCTCCGGCGGCCAATACGGCATGGGCCTGTTCCCGGTGCGGCTGTCCTGCGGGGTGACGCTCTGGGGGCACAACGGCGAGATCAACGGCTCCTACGCGCTGGCGGTCGCCACGCCCGACGGCCGCCACACCCTCGCCTACCGCCTCAACGCCACCACCCGCCCCACGCTCTTCGCCGAAACGTCCTTCCTCAAGGCCGAGTTCTGTCCCGAGTCGGCGACAACCCCGCCTTGGTAGGGCCGAGCGGCGCAATCCAAACCGGCACAACCCTCTCTTCGACGGTGGACCGGCCGCCCACTTGGCCCGTCCACGAGCCCGCCTCAAGCCGTCCCATCGAGGACACGACCACCATGTCCGTCATGTCCGTCATGCCTTCCCCGGCTTCCCGGCGTCCGCGCGGCCGGGCCATCACCGCCCTCGCCGCCGTGGACAGCGTGTTAGCCGTCCTCGCGCCGGTCACGGCGAGCGCCGCCGCGCCGCCGTCGCCCGTCGCCCGCCGTCGCCCGCCGTCGCCCGCCGCCGCCACGGCGGCCCCGGGCGGCCGTTCGTACGGCTGCCCGGATCGCCCGCAGCGCCCCCCCTACAACGGCACGATGTCCGGTGCGCCCAGCCGGGCCGCGTCGGCCGTCAGGTCGTCCGGCTGGCGCTGTGATTCGCGCTCCGCCTCCACCCGCTTCTCGTAGTGCTGGACCTCCTTGTCGATCTGCTCCTGGCCCCAGCCCAGCACGGGCGCCATCAGCTCGGCCGCCTCCCGCGCGCTGCGCGTGCCGCGGTCGAAGGTCTCGATCGAGATGCGGGTGCGGCGGGTGAGGACGTCGTCCAGATGACGTGCCCCCTCATGCGAGGCGCCGTAGAGGATCTCGGCCCGCAGATAGTCGTCGGCGCCGCTGAGCGGTTCGCCGAGCGAGGGGTCGCGCGCGATGAGCTCCAGGACCTCCTGCGCCGCCGCGCCGTAGCGGTTGAGCAGGTGTTCGACGCGTGCGACATGGAGCCCGGAGCGCGCGGCGATCCGTGCCCGCGCGTTCCACAGCGCCTTGTAGCCCACGGCGCCGACCAGCGGGATCTCCTCGGTGACGCAGGGCCCGACCCGGCGGTCGAGCCCGTGGACGGCCGCGTCGACGGCGTCCTTGGCCATCACCCGGTACGTCGTGTACTTGCCGCCCGCGACCACCACCAGCCCCGGCACCGGGTGGGCGACGGTGTGCTCGCGCGAGAGCTTGCTGGTCGCCTCCGACTCCCCGGCCAGCAGCGGGCGCAGCCCGGCGTAGACGCCCTCGACGTCATCGCGGGTCAGGGGCACCGCGAGGACTTCGTTGACATGCTCCAGCACATAGTCGATGTCGGCGCTGGAGGCGGCCGGATGGGCCTTGTCCAGGTCCCATTCGGTGTCGGTGGTGCCGACGATCCAGTGCCGGCCCCACGGGATCACGAACAGCACGCTCTTCTCGGTGCGCAGGATCAGCCCGGTCGAGGAGTGGATCCGGTCCTTGGGCACGACGAGGTGGATGCCCTTGGACGCCTTCACATGGAACTGGCCGCGCTCGCCGATCAGCGCCTGTGTCTCGTCCGTCCACACGCCGGTCGCGTTCACCACCTGGCGGGCGCGGACCTCGAACTCACCGCCCTGCTCCAGATCGTGCACCCGGGCACCGACGACGCGCGCTCCCTCCCGCAGGAAGCCGACCACCCGCGCCCGGTTGGCGACGTGCGCGCCGTACTTGGCCGCCGTGCGCACGAGCATGGTGACGAAGCGGGCGTCGTCCTCCTCGGCGTCGTAGTACTGCAACGCCCCGACCAGGGCGTCCTTCCGGAGGCAGGGCGCGACCTGCAGCGCCTTCGTCCGGGTCAGATGGCGGTGGACGGGCAGTCCCCGGCCGTGCCCGGAGGAGAGGGACATGGCGTCGTAGAGGGCGACGCCCGTCCCCGCGTAGAGCCGCTCCCAGACCCGGTGCTTGAGGGGGTACAGAAAGGGCACCGGTTTGACCAGGTGCGGAGCGATCCGCTCCAGCAGCAGCCCGCGCTCCTTCAGGGCCTCCCGGACGAGCGCGAAGTCGAGCATCTCCAGATAGCGCAGCCCGCCGTGGATCAGCTTGCTGGACCGGCTGGAGGTGCCCGAGGCCCAGTCGCGCGCCTCGACGAGACCGGTCTCCAGGCCCCGGGTCGCGGAGTCCAGCGCGGTGCCCGCGCCCACCACCCCGGCGCCCACGACCAGCACGTCCAGCTCGCGGTCCGCCATGAGGGCGAGCGCCTCGCCGCGCTCGGACGGTCCCAGTGCCGGTGTCTTCACCGCTGCCTCCCGCTCTTTTGGGCTCGGTTCGCCTCCGGGGCGCTTTCAGCCGCTGTGATCGCCGTCCCGCCGCTCGTCCGATGCCGTCCCGCCGCTCGTCCGATGATTTTCCCGGCTTTCCCTTCGCCGTGCCATGGCGCGGATCCGTCCACTGCCGGAACACCGGGCCAACACCCCTTGTCAATACTGAATACGAGTCATATTTCCGCTTAGTCTGCCTTTGCGCCATCCGGAATCGCCTCGGGAAGGACGGCTCGCAGTCATGCCCGCAGATCTCGCCGTCATCGGACTCGGCCATCTAGGTCTCCCCCTCGCCCAGGCCGCCACCGCCGCCGGGGTGCGCACGGTCGGCTACGACCCCGATCCGCGCGCCGCCGAGGACCTGCGGGCCGGCCGGCTGCCGTCCGGAGCGTGCGAGGGCTGGCTCTCCCCCGCCGACCTGCGCCGGATGGTCGCCGGCGGATTCCGGATCACCGCCGACCCCGCCGAGCTCGGCCGCGTCCGCACCGCCGTGATCTGCGCCCCGACCCCACTCGGCGACGACCGCCGGCTGGATCTGTCGGCGGTCGGCGAGGCGGCCCGTACGCTGGCGGCGCGGCTGCGCCCGCACACCACTGTGCTGCTGGAATCGACCGTGTACCCCGGCACCACCGAGGAATTCCTGCGTCCGGTTCTGGAGGAGGGGTCCGGGCTGCGGGCCGGGCGCGACTTCCACCTCGCCTACTCCCCCTGCCGCCACGATCCCGGCAACCGCGCCTACGGGCCCGCCAACACCCCCAAGGTCATCGGCGGCCTCACCGCCGCCTGCACCGAGGCCGCCGCCGCCTTCTACGGCCGGTTCACCGAGAAGGTCGTACGGGCCCGGGGCCCGCGCGAGGCCGAGACCGTCAAGGTCCTGGAGACCAACTACCGGCACGTCAACATCGCCCTGGTCAACGAGATGGCGGTGTACTGCCATGACCTCGGCGTGGACCTGTGGGACGTGGTCCGCTGCGCCGAGACCAAGCCGTTCGGCTTCCAGTCCTTCCGGCCCGGCCCCGGCGTCGGCGGCCACGGCGTACCGGTCGACCCCGACCACACCGCCCACCAGCGGCCCGGGCTCGGCCTCCCGCTGCGGATGGTCGAGCTGGCGCAGCAGGTCAACGGGCGGATGCCGCGCTATGTCACCCAGCGCTGCACGGCCCTGCTCAACGAGTACGGCAAGTCGGCGCGTGGCGCGCATGTGCTGCTGCTGGGCGTCGGCTACAAGCCCGATGTGGCCGACGAGGAGGGCTCGCCCGCACGCGAGATCGCCTCGCGGCTGATGGAGCTGGGCGCCCGGCTCAGCTACCACGATCCGCATGTGGCCCAGTGGCGGGTGCTGGGGCGGCCGGTGGAGCGGGCGGACGCGGTGTACGAGGCGGCGGCCGACGCCGATCTGACGGTCCTGCTCCAGCACCACCGCACGTACGACCTGCAGGGGCTGGCCGTGAAGGCCCAGCTGCTGCTGGACACGCGCGGGGCGAGCCCGGCGGGGGCCGCCCACCGGCTCTGAGCCCATCGCTCACGCGGCGCACTCACCCTCTCGGCGGCGCCGAGTGCCGCCCGGCGGCCCGGCTGGAAGCGGGCGCGCGGGCCGACGGCCGACGCCGGCCGCAGCCCGTCTCGTCGCCGTGCCGCGCAGACTGGTGCCGGCGGCCGGGCTGTGCCCCAGGCTCGGGCCGAGCCCGGCCGGGGAACGGGGCGCTCACCCCCTGCCCGGACGCCGCAGACGCAGGGAGCCCGCCAGCACGATCAGCACCACCCCGCCCACCACGAACGCCACCGCCCCCGACGGCACGGAGCGGATCTCGGCGGTGAACGTCATCGGCGCGCCCCACGGCCGCCCGTCCGCGCTGGTGTAGAGCCGCGCCGTGAGCCGGACCGGGCCGTTGGCGTGCGCCCGGACGCGGACCCGTACGGTACGGCTCACCGCCCTCGACGCCCGTACGGTCACCGCGCGGTCCACCGCCTTCAGCCGTTCCGGGCGGCTGGAGAGGACCCGCAGCTCGACGCCGGTGAGCCCCTGCTGGAGGCCGTTGTCGACCGTCACCGGGATCGTCGCGGACCCTCCGGCCACCACCACCGTGGACTTCGGCACCAGCCGCACCGAGGTGATCGAGGCGGTCAGATAGCCGGCCACGCCCCGTTGGTAGGCGGCGGCCCCCACCGCGTTGCCCCGCCATGCGGTCGACACCGAGCGGGCCAGCGCGGCGCGTACGGAGGCGGCGGTGGACCGCGCGTCGGACAGCACCTTGAGCAGCGCGCGCAGCCGCCGCCGGTCCCGGGCGACGGCCGCCAGCCGGGCGGGCGGCAGTTCGGCGGCGCGCAGGGCGACCGGATAGCCGTCGAAGCCCCGCAGCTGCCCCGTCTCCGGGTCCCGCAGCGCCGCCGCGAAGCGGGCCGGCCGCAGCCAGCCCGCCTTCTGACTGGCGGCCAGCGTCGAGAGCAACGCCCGCCCGACCCCGGCCGGCATCCGGCGCGGGGGCACGACCACCAGGCCGCGCCGCGCGTACGGCAGCTCCCGTACGGCCGTCAGCGTCTCGGCCAGCAGCCGCTGCCGCAGCCGCAACCGGGCGGCGTCCCCGGCACCACCGGCTGCCTCGACGGCCGGACGGCTCGCGAACAGCAGTGACGCGATGGTCGCGTCGTACCGCAGCGCGGTCGTCCCGCCGTCGAGCGAGACGGGGCCGTCGTCGGTGGCCCCAAAGGCGACCAGCGCCCCGGAGGAGCTGATCCCCTCGCCGGAGGCGAGCACTGTGCCCAGGCCCAGCCCTTTGACGTAGTCGGCGATCGCGCCGTCCAGCATGCCGCCCGCGGGCCAGGCCACATCGCCGCGCGCGTGGGTACCGAGCGCGCGGTCCACCACCGCCCGGCCGGTCCGGGACGCCCGGCGCAGCAGCTTGGTGAGCGAGGCGCCGCCGCCGCGCGCCAGGGAGGCCAGATCGGGGTCGGCGAACGGCAGCGCGATCACGTCCCGGCCCCGTACGGCCTTGCGCAGCGCCGCCAGCCAGTCCTTCGCCGCGTCCCGGCCCTTGCCGTCGGCGGCCTCCTGGGGATCGGTGGAGTCGGGGGTACGGGCCACCCGGTAGCCCTTGGCCATGGCCCGGGCCTGAACGATCAGATCCGGATCGATCACCCAGGTCACCGGCTGGTCGTCGCCCAACTCGACCAGCCGCCGCAGCCGCCCGCCGCGGGTGAGGGCTGCGGTCAGCCCGTCGTCGCGGAAGACCGGCAGCACCCGGTCGCGGGTGCGCTGGGTCAGGGCCTCCATGTGCGGAATGTCGGTGAGGGGCCACAGAACCGTGGTGTGCAGCGGCTCGGGATCGCTGCCGTCGGGATAGGCGGGCAGGAAGGTACGGGTCAGCCCGAGCACCGTGCCGTCCGCGCGGGCCACGTCCACGGTGAGCGCGAACGCCCCGGCGCCGTCGAGCCCGAGGTCGGGCACGGGCACCGTGAGCCGGAAGCGGCGCTCGGCGCCGCCCTTGAGCGAGGCCAGCGCGGCGGTGTGCCGGGGAACCCGCGGCCCGTCACCGCGGCCCAGCTCGGCCCGCCCGGCCACGGCGGCCAGCCCGCTGCGGGTCCCGATCGCCCCCGCCCCGCCGATCCGCACCCCGACCCGCGTCGCGCCGACCCGCCGCCGGGAGGTGTTCGTGATGGTCCCGCCGAGCGTGAGCTCGCCGTCCTGCCGGACCACCGAGGGATTGAGGGATTTCAGTTGGACGGCGAAGGGGTACGAGGCCGACGGGCGCCGCACAGGGCCGGTGGCCGCGGTGGCCGCGGTGCCCGCGGTGGCCGGGGTGCGGCCGTACGCCGGACCGACGGCCGCGGCGGCCGCGCCTGGCAGCACCAGCACGACGGCGGCCAGGACCGTGACGGCCGCGACACCCGCCCGTCCGCACGCCCCGCCACGCCCCACGACCACCACGTCGACGCCCGCACCTCCCGTCCACCCGACACGACGTCACCAGCCCACCACGCCCCACCTCATGCCGCACCTCAAGGAACCCCACCCGAGCAACCAGCGCCACCACGCCACGCCCGAGGGCGAGCCGCCACCCACACCCCACGACACCGGGGCCCACCGGCCCACGCCCCCATCCCCAGACCCCGGTCCGCCAACCCCCGGCCCTCGACCGCCGGCCCCCGGCGCGAGGGTCCCCGGCCCCCGGGCCCGGGTCCGGGCCGCCAGCCCCCAGGACGCCAAGCCCCCCGGGACGCCAGGCCAACGGGGCGCCAGCCCGTCGGGACGCCAGGCCGTCGGGACACCAAGCCCGGGACACCAAGCCCGGGACGCCAGCCCCCCGGGGCGCCAGGCCGTCGGGGCGCCAAGCCCCCCGGGACGCCAAGCCCCCAGGACGCCAGGCCGTCGGGACACCAAGCCCCCAGGACGCCAGCCCCCCGGCCGCCAAGCCCCGGGGCGCCAGGCCGTCGGGGCGCGGCCGTCGGGACGCCAGGCCCCGAGGCGCCAGGACAACGGGCCGGTCCACCGGGGCGCGGGGCGGCCCCGGCGGGGCCGGGGCCGCCCTGCGGGCGGGCGGCGCGCCGGGGTGGGCAGGCGGCGCGCCCGGTGGGCAAGCGGCGCGCCGGGTGGCAGGTGAGGGCGGCCCCACCCGAGCCGGCGTCAGACCCGCACCGCATCGGTCCGCATGGGGCGGGCGTGCATCGCCGTCCGTAGCGAGGCGAAGTCCTCGACGCAGCGGCCCGTACCGATGGCGACGCAGTCCAGGGGGTCGTCGGCGATCAGGACCGGGATGTCCAGTTCGCTGGCCAGCCGGGTGTCCAGGCCGCGCAGCAGCGCGCCGCCGCCCGTCAGGACGATGCCGCGGTCCATGATGTCGCCGGCCAGCTCCGGCGGGGTCTCGTCCAGCGTGGACCGTACTGCCGCGACGATGCTGTCGACCGGCTCGGCGAGCGCGTGCCGTACCTCGTCCGCGGTCAGTTCGAGGACTTTCGGCAGGCCGGTCGCCTGGTCGCGGCCACGGATGGCGCAACGGTCGGGCGGCAGGAGGGCCTGGGTGTCCTCGGGGTCGCCGCTGTCGCCGGGGAGGAACACCTCGACGTTCCGCTCCGGCTGCCGGACGGCGGACGTCGCGGCGCGCTGCGCCGGCAACGGCCCGCTGGGCGAGGCGGAGCCGATGGAGACCTTGATTTCCTCGGCGGTGCGTTCACCGATCGCGAGCGCGTACTGCTTCTTCACGTACGTGGTGATCGCGACGTCCATCGCATCGCCCGCCACCCGCACCGAGCGCGCGGTGACGATGCCGCCCAGCGAGACGACGGCGACCTCCGTCGTGCCGCCGCCGACGTCGACGACCATGCAGCCGGTCGGCTCGCTCACCGGCAGTCCGGCGCCGATCGCCGCCGCGATGGGCTCTTCGACCAGATGGACCTGACGCGCCCCGGCGCGGGTCGCGGCCTCCATCACCGCGCGGCGTTCAACACCCGTGATTCCGGACGGCACACAGACGACGACGCGCGGGCGGGCCAGCCGCCGGCTGCCGGTGACCTTCTTGATGAAGTACCGCAGCATGCGCTCCGCGATCTCAAAATCGGCGATCACGCCATCGCGCAGCGGACGAACGGCGACAATGTTGGTCGGCGTCCGCCCCATGGTCTCCTTGGCGGCCGAACCGACCGACAGCACACTGCCGTCGAGCGTGTTCACTGCCACGACCGACGGCTCGTTGAGCACGATTCCCTTGCCCCGGACGTACACCAGCGTGTTGGCGGTGCCGAGGTCGATGCCCATGTCTCGTCCCGTGAACGACTTGTTCTGCGCCATAAGTTGACATTATTGCTTATGCCGGATTCTGTTCCGGCACTGGTGTCATCCGCACCACCGTGCGGGCCCACCGCTGCTACCTTGCGGTCATGATCGCGCCCGCATCCGCGCCCGCATCCTTCGCAGCTCAGGTGGCCCGGCCCGGCCGTGGCCTCGCCGCGGGCATCGTGGCGGCGCTGCTCGGGGCCCTGGTCTTCGGCGTCATCCAGGGCAAAATCGGCCACCGCGGTCAGGAGGTCGGCTACTGGGCGCTGTGCATCGGGCTGTTGATCGGCGCCGTGGTCGGCAAGCTGGGCGGCCGGGTGCCGCTGCTCGCCCTCATCGGCATACCGCTGGCCCTGGTCAGCGTCTCGCTCGCGCAACTGATCGGCGTCGCCGTGCAGATGGGGGACCAGAGCTCATGGCCCACCGCGGACACCCTGTTCGACCATTTCGGCCTGGTGGCCGACTACTGGCGTGACCGGATTCTGGGACGCAACGACATCACGTTCTACGCCGTGGCGGGAGGGGAAAGTTACCTGGTCGCGAAGCGGGTCACCGAATAGCGAAGCCATATCCGTATATGCCGGGACAGTGTGTCTCCGTCCGGTCCCAGCCATGTCACGGACGCCAGACACGACTTGTCTCGTTGTCATGCACTGCTGTTAGTTTTATGGCGCGAACCTTTCCTCTGCGTTCCCGGCCTTTGCCGGCCAAAGCGGCTTCGGCTGTCCCCGAACGCGGATCATCACCTTCATCCCCGGGGGATCTTCATGAGCCAGAACTGGCAGCAGCCACAGCAGCAAGGCGGTTACCCGCAGCAGCCAGGAGGCCACCCGCAGCAGCCAGCCCCGCCGCAGCCCGGCTACGGCTACCCGCAGGCCCAGCCCCAGCAGCCGCAGTACGGCGGCGGCTTCCCGCCGCCCCCGCCGCCCGTCGGCCGGCCCGGCAACCCGCTGCTCGCGGTCGGTGCCGCGCTGGGAGCCGCCATCGTCGGCGGGTTGGTGTACGCCTTCCTGCTGAGCGCCCTGGCGGACACGGACGGCGCGGAGGTGAAGGTCACGCAGTTCGCTTACGCCGGTGTGGCCGTCGGCGCACTCATCGGCTTCGTCGTCGCCAAGCTCGGCGGCCGCAACACGGGCCTGTGGGTGGTCGGCGCGGTGCTGGCCCTGGCCGCGGTGTTCTTCGGTGAGCTCTTCGGCTACGCCATGATCATGAGCGATCTCCTGGACCAGCACGCGGACCAGCTGCAGTCCGTCGGCCTCGAGCCGATGTCCGCCACGGAGATCTTCTTCCAGCACTTCAACTCGCCTCTGGTCGAGGGCATGCCGGGTGGCGGCCTGTTCGACGGCTGGAAGGAAGACTCCGACGCCATGACCTACATCTTCATGGCTCTGGCCCCGATCGCCGCCGTCAGCTCCGCCTACCGCCTCAGCAACCGCTGACGATCCGCGAGCGACGACGGACCAACGAACCAACGGGAAGGCCCCGACCGCACGGTCGGGGCCTTCCCGTGTCTGCCCATGGGGGTCAGCGCTTGTCGTGCTGCGACGGGGCGACCGTCACCTCGACGCGCTGGAACTCCTTCAGCTCCGAGTAGCCGGTCGTGGCCATCGCCCGGCGCAGCGCCCCGAAGAAGTTCATCGAACCGTCGGGGGTGTGCGAGGGGCCCAGCAGGATCTCCTCGGTGGTGCCCACCTGGCCCAGGTTCATCCGCTTGCCGCGCGGCACCTCGTCGTGCACGGCCTCCATGCCCCAGTGGTGGCCCCGGCCCGGCGCGTCCGTGGCGCGCGCCAGCGGCGAGCCGATCATCACGGCGTCCGCGCCGCAGGCGATCGCCTTCGGCAGGTCACCGCTCCAGCCGACGCCGCCGTCGGCGATCACATGCACATAGCGGCCGCCGGACTCGTCCATGTAGTCCCGCCGGGCGGCGGCGACATCGGCGACCGCGGTGGCCATCGGCACCTGGATGCCCAGCACATTACGGGTGGTGTGGGCGGCGCCGCCGCCGAAACCGACCAGCACACCGGCCGCGCCCGTGCGCATCAGATGCAGCGCGGCGGTATAGGTGGCGCAGCCGCCCACGATCACCGGCACATCCAGCTCATAGATGAACTGCTTGAGGTTCAGCGGCTCGGCCGCCCCCGATACATGCTCGGCGGAGACCGTCGTGCCGCGGATCACGAAGATGTCGACGCCGGCGTCCACCACGGCCTTGGAGAACTGCGCCGTGCGCTGCGGCGACAGAGCGGCGGCGGTCACCACGCCCGCGTCGCGCACCTCCTTCAGACGCTGGCCGATCAGCTCTTCCTTGATCGGCTCGGTGTAGATCTCCTGCATCCGCTTGGTCGCCGTGCGCTCGTCCAGCTCGGCGATCTCGGCGAGCAGCGGCTCGGGGTCCTCGTAGCGGGTCCAGAGCCCTTCGAGGTTGAGCACGCCGAGCCCGCCGAGCTCACCGATGCGGATCGCGGTCTGCGGCGAGACCACCGAGTCCATCGGGGCGGCCAGGAACGGCAGCTCGAAGCGGTAGGCGTCGATCTGCCAGGCGATCGAGACCTCCTTGGGGTCCCGGGTGCGTCGACTCGGCACAACGGCGATGTCGTCGAACGCATACGCCCTGCGGCCGCGCTTGCCGCGCCCGATCTCGATCTCAGTCACGTGGGTGCCTTTCCCTGTTCACTACAGCCGTCCCAGTATCCCTGCCGGGCTCCCTGCCCTGTAGGGCGGTGAACGGCGTGGGTCAGCGGCCGGAGTAGTTAGGGGCCTCGGTGGTCATCTGGATGTCGTGCGGGTGGCTCTCCTTGAGGCCCGCCGCCGTGATCCGCACGAAGCGGCCCTTCTCCTTCAGCTCCGCCACGTTCGCCGAGCCGACGTAGCCCATCGACGCCCGCAGGCCGCCGATCAGCTGGTGCGCGACCGAGGCCAGCGGGCCACGGTAGGGCACCTGGCCCTCGATGCCCTCGGGGACGAGCTTGTCCTCGGAGAGCACGTTGTCCTGGAAGTAGCGGTCCTTGGAGTACGAGCGGGCCTGGCCGCGCGACTGCATGGCGCCCAGCGAGCCCATGCCCCGGTAGGACTTGAACTGCTTGCCGTTGATGAAGACCATCTCGCCCGGCGACTCCTCGCACCCGGCGAGCAGGCTGCCCAGCATCACCGTGTCGGCACCGGCGGCGATCGCCTTGGCGATGTCGCCCGAGTACTGCAGACCGCCGTCGCCGATCAGCGGCACCCCCGCCGCGTGGCATGCGCGCGCGGCCTCGTAGATCGCCGTGACCTGCGGCACACCGATGCCCGCGACCACCCGCGTGGTGCAGATGGAGCCCGGACCGACGCCGACCTTCACGCCGTCCACACCCGCGTCGATCAGCGCCTGGGCGCCATCCCGGGTGGCGACATTGCCGCCCACCACATCGACCGCGACGTTGGACTTCACCTTCGCGATCATGTCGAGGATGCCCCGGCTGTGGCCGTGGGCGCTGTCGACCACCAGGAAGTCGGCCCCGGCCTCGACGAGCGCCTGCGCCCGCTCGTACGCCTCGTCACCGACGCCGACCGCCGCGCCCACGACCAGCCGGCCCTCGGCGTCCTTCGCCGCGTGCGGATACTTCTCGGCCTTGACGAAGTCCTTGACCGTGATCAGGCCCTTGAGCACGCCCGCGTCGTCGACCAGTGGAAGCTTCTCGATCTTGTGGCGGCGCAGCAGCTGCATCGCGTCATCGCCGGAGATCCCGACCTTGCCGGTGACCAGCGGCATCGGGGTCATGACCTCGCGGACCTGACGGCCCCGGTCCGTCTCGAAGGCCATGTCACGGTTGGTGACGATGCCGAGCAGCTTGCCCGCCGCGTCCGTGACCGGGACACCGCTGATGCGGAACTTCGCGCACAGCGCGTCCGCCTCGCGCAGCGTGGCGTCCGGCCGGACCGTGATCGGGTCGGTGACCATCCCGGACTCGGAGCGCTTGACCAGGTCGACCTGGTTGGCCTGGTCCTCGATGGACAGATTGCGGTGCAGCACGCCCGCGCCGCCCTGCCGGGCCATGGCGATGGCCATCCGGGACTCGGTGACCTTGTCCATGGCTGCGGACAGCAGCGGCACATTCACCCGCACATTCCGGGAGACCCTGGACGAGGTGTCGACCGCGTTCGGCAGCACCTCGGAGGCGCCCGGCAGCAGCAGCACGTCGTCGTACGTCAGCCCGAGCATGGCGAACTTCTCAGGCACTCCGTCGACGTTGTCAGTCATGACACCCTTCCAATGGTCTTGCCTCAGCGCGGACTCCCATGCTAACGGCCATCCCGGGTGTCCCAATCCGCCCTGTGGACAACTTCTCAGGCGGCTGACAAAACGGGGTCTACTGTTCGGCCAGCGCCCGCAGCCTGCTCAGGGCCCGGTGCTGGGCGACCCGCACCGCTCCGGGGGACATTCCGAGCATCTGCCCGGTCTCCTCCGCCGTCAGCCCCACCGCGACTCGCAGCAGCACCAGCTCGCGCTGGTTCTCCGGAAGGTTGGCCAGGAGCTTCTTGGCCCACTCCGCGTCGCTGCTCAGCAGCGCACGCTCCTCGGGGCCCAGGGAATCGTCCGGCTGCTCCGGCATCTCGTCCGAGGGGAAGGCCGTGGAGCCTGGGTGACGCATGGCCGCCCGCTGCAGATCGGCGACCTTGTGCGCGGCGATGGCCACGACAAACGCCTCGAAGGGCTTCCCGGTGTCGCGGTAGCGCGGCAGCGCGCACAGCACCGCCAGACACACTTCCTGCGCCAGGTCGTCCACGAAGTGGCGGGCATCACCCGGAAGCCGCGACAGTCTCGTGCGGCAGTACCGCAGAGCCAGTGGGTGAACATGGGCCAGCAGCTCGTGGGTGGCCCGCTTGTCTCCCTCGACGGCGCGCCCGACGAGGGCGCCGATCGCCCCGGTGGCTCCGCCCCTGGGGGCCGCTGAGCTCTCGTCGTCGCGCATCCGTCCATGGTGCCTTGGGCTCGGTGGCTCCGCGGCACCGCGTCCATAGTTGTGCGCTGAAGCGTTATGAGCAGGTGCGCCGATAGTCACGTCCTGCGCTCTCCCCTCACGCCCGACAGACTCGTCCCCGAGGAACTCCACACCTTCAAGGATGCGGCATCACGCGGCGAACCGATACAAGCGACCGCTCCGGCGCTCGCCGCGCACGCTCTCGCCCCGCCCGCCACCCGACGGGCGGGGACCTTCACGCCCCCGCTGCGCAGCACGTCAAACAGGCCTCAGCGGACCAGACCCCAGCGGAACCCGAGGGCCACCGCATGGGCCCGATCCGAAGCGCCGAGCTTCTTGAAGAGCCGGCGCGCGTGCGTCTTGACCGTGTCCTCGGACAGGAACAGCTCACGGCCGATCTCCGCATTCGACCGGCCGTGGCTCATGCCCTCCAGCACCTGGATCTCCCGCGCGGTGAGCGTCGGCGCCGCGCCCATCTCCGCGGACCGCAGCCGGCGCGGGGCCAGCCGCCACGTCGGATCCGCCAGCGCCTGCGTCACCGTCGCCCGCAGCTCCGCCCGTGAGGCGTCCTTGTGCAGATACCCACGGGCACCCGCGGCCACGGCCAGTGCGACCCCGTCGAGGTCCTCGGCGACCGTGAGCATGATGATCCGGGCGCCGGGGTCGGCCGACAGCAGCCGCCGCACGGTCTCGACACCGCCGAGGCCGGGCATCCGTACGTCCATCAAAATCAGATCCGAGCGGTCGGCGCCCCAGCGGCGGAGGACTTCCTCGCCGTTGGCCGCCGTCGTCACTCGCTCGACGCCGGGCACGGTCGCCACCGCACGGCGCAGCGCCTCTCGGGCAAGCGGGGAGTCGTCGCAGACGAGGACGGATGTCATGGCCGCCCTCCGCAGCTGATGCGCATCACCTTGAGCCTCCAGGCTGGTACATATCGTCACCTGTGCGATTGACAGCCCCGGATTTCCGTCCGAGAGCTTTACCCGTCAACCGCCTCCGCACTCTCAACGACGGTCACCCGAAAGAGTTACGGGGTTCGGCGGCCCCCTTCGACACTCTACGTGAGGGCTCGGATACGGAGCTGCTCATCCCGCAGGTCGCGCCCCCGTGCCACCCTCTCGCACCCTGTCCCTTTTGGGGGCATTTGGCGACCTTGCTTCCAATTTGCTGGTCTCTGTGGCTAGATTCGCAATGAGTCATATTTTCATCTGCTTACACGGTAGGTGTACGACCCAGGACAGAGCGTCCGTAGCCGATCGCTTCGAGGGGATAAGGCAATGGCAGATTTCTCCCGTCTTCCCGGTCCGAACGCCGACCTGTGGGACTGGCAGCTCCTGGCCGCGTGTCGTGGGGTCGACAGCTCGCTCTTCTTCCACCCCGAGGGAGAGCGCGGCGCCGCCCGCAGCGCGCGCGAGATGTCGGCTAAAGAGGTATGCATGCGGTGCCCCGTCCGGGCCGAATGCGCGGCTCACGCCCTCGCCGTACGCGAGCCGTACGGCGTCTGGGGCGGCCTCACCGAAGACGAGCGCGAGGAGCTCATGGGGCGGGCCCGGAACCGCCATGTGACCGCGCATTCCTGACCCCCGCAGCAGAAACGTTCCGCCTCTGGTCGAAGCCCGATTTCGGCCTCGCGCCGCACTCACAGCACGCCTCGCGCCGCACTCACAGCACGCCTCGCGCCGCACTCACAGCACGCCCCTCGGCGCACTCACAGCACGCCTCGCGCCGCACTCACAGCACGCCTCGCGCCGCACTCACAGCACGCCCCTCGGCGTGCTCCTCAACCGCCGGACGGGCTTGGATCGCCCTCCGCCTCGGCGCGCGGGCCCCCGCCTCAGCGCGCGGCCGCCCGCTCCAGATGGTCCAGCGTCGCCGCCACCGCCGGCACCCGCGACAGATCCGGCAACGTCAGGGCCACCACTTCACGCCGCACCACCGGCTCCAGCCGCACCATCCTCGCCCCCTTCGCCCGCATCGACTCCAGCGCCAGCTCCGGCAGCACCGCCACCCCCAGCCCGGCCGCCACCAGCCCGATCACCGCCGGATAGTCGTCCGTCGCGAAGTCGATCCGCGGTGTGAACCCCTCGCTCTCGCAGATCGCGACCAGATGCCGCCGACACCTCGGGCACCCCGCGATCCACGGATCCTCGGCAAGGTCCCCGATCCCCACCGCCCCCGCACCCGCCAGCCGGTGCCCCTCGGGGACGACACCGACCAGCCGGTCGGCCAGCAGGGGACGGACGACCAGGCCGTCCCACTCGGCCTCGCTCTGTGGGTACCGGAAGGCCAGAGCGATCTCGCAGTCCCCCGCCCGCAGCATCTCGACCGACCGCGGCGGCTCCGCCTCGACCAGGGAGGCCTGCGTCCCCGGGTGGGCGGCGCGCATCGCGGCCAGGGCCGTCGGCACCAGCGTCGAGCTGCCGCTCGGGAAGGACACCAGCCGTACCCGCCCCGCCCGCAGCCCGGCGATGGCCGCGACCTCCTCCTCGGCGGCGGTGAGCCCGGCCAGGATCCCGGCGGCGTGCCGCGTAAGGGCCAGCCCCGCCTCCGTCAGCCGCATCTCCCGGCCGGTACGGATCAGCAACGGCGTGCCCGTGGCGGCCTCCAGGGCCTTCATCTGCTGGCTGACGGCGGGCTGGGTGCAGCCCAGGTCGCGGGCGGCGGCGGAGAAGGAGCCGGTGGCGGCCACCGCGCGCAGCACCCTCAGATGGCGGGCCTCGATCATGTGTCGAGCATAAGCGACCCTTGGATCCAGTCCGCAAAATTGCGTCGCAGCTTTGGCCACGCTCCTCTACCGTGCGTCACATGCTGCCTTCCTCACCTTCCGTGCTCACCGTGAACATCGGCGGCGCGATGGCCACTGATCACACCGACTGCCCCGACGGCACCGGCATCGACAAGCGCCCGGTCGAGGGCCCGGTGCGGGTCTCGTCCCCCGGCCCCAAAGGCGAGGGCCGCAGCGGCCTCGCCGGTGACATGGTCTGCGACACCCGCTACCACGGCGGCGACGACCAGGCCGTCTATGTCTACGCCCGCGAGGACCTGGACATCTGGGAAAAGGAGTTGGAGCGCGAGCTGCCCAACGGCATCTTCGGCGAGAACCTCACCACCACCGGCATCGACGTCACCAACACCCGCATCGGGGAGCGCTGGCGGATCGGCCGCGAACTGCTGCTGGAGGTCACCTCCCCGCGCATCCCCTGCCGTACGTTCGCGGGCTGGCTGGACGAGAACCGCTGGATGAAGCGGTTCACGGCCGCCGCCGTCCCCGGGGCCTATCTGCGGGTGCTCGAACCGGGCGAGGTCCGCGCCGGAGACCCCATCGAGATCGTGCACCGGCCCGACCACGAGGTGACGATCTCCTTCCTCTTCCGCGCGGAAACGACCGAACGCACCCTGCTGCCCCGCGTGCTCGCCGCGGGCGACGCGCTGCACCCCGAGTCGCGCGAGACGGCGCTCAAGTACGAGGCCAGGGCAGCCGCGACGGTCACGAAGACCAGCCCCGGCCGATAACGTGCGCCTATGACGACTGCACTGATTACCGGAACCACGGCGGGCATCGGCGCCGCCTTCGCGAGCCGGCTCGCGGCCGACGGACACAACCTGGTGCTCGTCGCCCGCGACGAGAAGCGGCTGCGCGAGCAGGCGACGGATCTGCACGACCGGCACGGCGTCGAAGCCGACGTCCTGGTCGCAGACCTCTCCGAGGACGACGGAATCAACGCGGTCGAAAAGCGGCTCGCGGACCGCACCCACCCCATCGATCTCCTCGTCAACAACGCCGGTTTCGGCAACCGGGCCCGCTATCTGGAGGTCCCACTCGCCGACGAACTCCGCATGCTCAAGCTGCACTGCGAAACCGTGTTGCGCCTGACCAGCGCGGGCGCCGAGACGATGCGGAGCCGGGGGCGCGGCGGCGTGATCAACGTGGCCTCCATCGCGGCGTTCTTCCCGCGCGGAACGTACGGGGCGAGCAAGGCGTGGGTCGTCCAGTTCACCCAGGGCGCGGCCAAGGATCTCGCCGGCGAGGGAGTGCGGCTGATGGCGCTGTGCCCCGGCTTCGTCCGTACGGAGTTCCACGAACGGGCCGGTATCAAGCCCGACAACGTGCCGAGTTGGATGTGGCTGGACGCGGATCGGGTCGTCGCGGCGGCCCTCAAGGACTTCTCGCGCGGGAAGACCCTGTCCGTTCCGGACCCGCGCTACAAGGCGCTCACGGGGCTCGCACGGCTGGTGCCGAGGGGCGCGGTGGCATCGGTGTCGTCGAACGTGGGGCGCGCCCCGGCCGCCCCGGCCAAGGACTAGTAGGGGCTGCATTCATGACCACGCCCACCGCCCTCCCGCCACCACCCCCCGCTCCGGACGAGCGGACGTGGACCGATCGCGCCGGGCTGCTGGACGAGCGGGCGCGGGCGATGAGGGCTTTGGCGCGCCAGTACATGGCGCCGCATCGCGCGCTGCTGTTGTGGCTGCTGACGCTGATCTTCGCTCTGGGGTGGGCCCTGGCGGTGTCCGGGTTTCGGTTTCTGGTGACCGGAGAGATCGTGGAGCACATCCTCGGCGTGATCTTCCTGGCGCTGGCGCTGGGGGCGACGGTACCGACGGCCATGGGGGTGGCGTCCGGCATACGGCGCGACCTCTTTGTCGGCGCGCGCCTGCGCGGCTGGGCGGCTCTGGCCCGCGACCCGCAGACCCTGCCGCACTGGCAGGTGTCCGCCGGCGCCCTGCTCTGGCTGGTGCCGTCGGTCGTGCTGTGCAGCCTCGGGCTGATCCTGGTCGCGGGCGCCGCCGTCTCGGACGACGACGCGGAGAACGTCGGCACGGTGCTGGGCACCGGCATCGCCTTTGCCGTGGCCGGAGGACTGGGCATGGCCAAGGCGATCGATTACTACCGACTCGTCAGCCGCGAACTGAGCCCAATGCGGCGGGAACCGGAACGGCGGGAAGACGAGGGCTGAGGGTACGGCCGCAGCCGTACCCTCAGCCCTCGCCCCCGTCGTCCTCCGACGGCTTCTGCAGCGACTGGAAGCGGTGCAGTAGCTCCAGATAGCGTGGGCTCAGGCTCTCGCCGCGCTGCTTGGTCGCCTCCTCGATACGGATCAGCAGCTGCCGGATCCGTACGGCGTCCATATAGGCGTCACGCTGAAGCTTCTTGTACGCCGCGGCAGCCGGACCCTTGTGATCGGGCTCGGCCGACCCGGCAAGATGATCAAGGCTTTCGATCGTCTTCTCAAGGTAGTTGAGCATGCCTTCGAGGTCCGTGACGAGATCCGACAGTTCCTGCTCCGTCACGGACAACTTGTCTTTACTCATGCCTCATTCGCCCCTGCCACCCTCCGGCCCGATCAGCGGGATGATCGTGCCATGGGCGGGCCCCGGCCCGTAGCGCTACCCCGGGATTCGACGAAGGGACGCACGACTGATCATGACCACGGAGACGACCAACGCGGCAGCCGCGTGCACCTGGAACCTCGGCGACTTGACGGTCAACCGCGTCGGATTCGGCGCGATGCGCCTCACCGGCAGCACCGCCTTCGACCCCGGTACGCCGCCGAGCGACCGCGAGCGGTCGATCAGCGTGCTGCGGCACGCGATCGAGCTCGGGGTCAACCACATCGATACCGCTGCCTACTACTTCTCGTCGCTGCGGTCCGCCAACGAGCTGATCAACCGCGCCCTGGCCCCCTACCCGGACGACCTTGTCATCGCGACCAAGGTCTGGGCGGGCAGGGATCCGTCGGGCGCATGGCAGTGGGCCGCTCCGGGGCAGCTGCGTGGCCAGGTGGAGGAGAACCTGCGCCAGCTGGGCCGTGACCATATGGACGTCGTGAACCTGCGGGTCCCGCCGAGCCGCAGGACCGGCTCGATCGCCGATCACTTCGGCGCACTGGCCGATCTCCGCGACGCCGGGCTCATACGTCACCTGGGCATATCCAATGCCACGCCCGAGCATCTGGCCGAGGCGCGGGCCATCGCGCCGGTGGTCTGCGTGCAGAACTCCTACGGCGTCGGCGCACCGGCCGACGAGCAGGAGTTCCTGCGGTCCTGTGGGGAGCAGGGCATCGCCTTCGTGCCGTTCTTCGCGGTCGCCGGTTCCGGGCGCGAGGCAGGGGCGGTCGCGGCCGAGGACGAAGCGGTGCTCGCGGTCACGCGCGCCCACGGAGTGACGCCCGCGCAGGTCCGGCTGGCGTGGACGCTGCACCAGGGACCGCATGTGCTGGCCATTCCGGGGACCGGAAATCCGGACCACCTCGTGGAGAACGTGGCCGCCGGAGCACTGCGGCTCTCGGACGACGACATGGCGCGGCTTCAGTCCCCGCGGTAGGCCATCACCCCGGAAGCTCGGTGTCCGAGGGCAGCGCGATGCCGAAGTCGGCGGCCGGAACCCGCAGCACCTCGTCGTTGTCCGCGAGTCCGCGCCGCTTGCGGGTGCCGTCGAGGTGGGTCTCGGTAAGGGTGCGCTCGGTCAGATGGAGATGGCGGTTCAGGAACGTGCGTGCGCGGGAATGTCACTCGTTCGCCGCAAGGTGATCGAACTCGCCCGCCTTGATGGCGTGGAGGAACGGTCCGAGCTTGGCGGGGGTGGTGGTCAGCACGGTGCCGGGGTCATCGCTCTCCCGGAGGGCGATCGCGTCGCCTTTGGAGGCGAGCTCTATGCAGGAGTTTCCGTCTCCCCCGCCGGAGTAGGAGGATTTCTGCCAGGTGAGCTCGACCATCTCCACGCTTTCATCTCTGTTGAGCGGCGCAACGAATGACATCACGCGACGCCTCGGCCGAGAGCGCCACCTCGGTCGTACGCTCCAGCACCCGCCGATGGGTGGCGAGCTGGGACCGCGCGTCCAGGAAGACCGGGCCGTGCGCGGTGTCGAGCTGGGCGGTGTCGAGCTGGGCGACCTGGCCGGAGGCGTAGGTGACCGAGATCCCCGGCACATGGAACCCGCCGGCGGCGAACGGCAGGACGCGCACGGTGACGTTCTTCCGCTCGGACGACTCCAGCAGGCTCTCCAGCTGGGCGCGGAGAACCGCGTCGGCGCCGAACCGCATGCGCAGCGCGGCCTCATGGATGATGAAGGTGCACGAGGGCGGGTCGTCCCGGTCGAGGATGTCGCGGCGCTTCATCCGGTGGGAGAGCCGGCGCCGCAGATCGGTGGGGGACCACGGGGGGACGGTCGCGCTCAGCACGGCGCGGGCGTACTCCTCCGTCTGCAGCAGACCGGGGATGTGCATGATTTCCAGTACGCGCAGGCTCGCGGCGTAGTACTCCAGCTCGGCGAGGTCGAGTCCGCCGGTGGCGATGAACCCCCGGTACTCCTCCCACCAACCGCGCTTGCGCTCATGGGTCATGGCGACGAGCGCCTCGACGTAGGCGGCATCGGGACATGCGTAGATGGCGGCGAGTGCCCGCACTCGCTCCTCGCTGACGCCGAAGCGGGCGAGCTCGAGGTTGGTGATGTGGGTGCGGTTGATGCCGAGGCGGTCGGCGGCCTCCTGGATGGAGAGGCCGGCGTCCTCGCGCATCCGGCGCAGTTCGGTGCCCAGCCGGAGCTGACGGGCGGTGGGGGCGCTCCTGGGTGGCATGGGTCCTCCCTGTCCTCACCTCGACGGGCTAATTGTCGAGGAAATTTACCGGAGCCGTAGCAGTTGTTTGCACCGCTGCCCTACCGTGGGTCGTGCATCCGCTACGAAGCGTTGATCGGCGTTACGGTACGCGCACTGTCGCCCCCTCGCAGGGAGTTGACCATGGGTTCCGACCACGAGTCCGACGACCGTCCCCCCGCCTCAGCCTCAGCCCCGGCCCCCGGCTCCGGGGCGGCCTCGCCCTCCGGATCCGGCGCGCAAGACCCGTACGCCTACACCCTCCAGAGCAACCGCCGGGCCACCTCGCCCAAGATCCTGCGCGACTTCGTCGCCTGCGTGCTCAACTCCACCGGGCAGGAGGAGCTGGTCGACGCGGCGACGGTCTGCACCTCCGAGCTGGTCACCAACGCCTATCTGCACGCCGAGGGCGACTCCCTGATGCTGCGTGTGCTGATCGAGCCGCCCAGCCTGCGCGTCCTCGTCTACGACGCCTGCACCGCGCTCCCCACCGCCGCCCGCCTCCCCACCGCCGACCGCATGGACGGCCGCGGCCTCGGCGTCGTCGCCGCCCTCTCCGACGCGTGGGGCACGGCGGACGGCGACCCGGCGGGCCGCTTCGCCAAGGGCGTCTGGTTCGAGCTCGCGGTCAAGGGGGCCCGGGGGGTGGCCCCCGAGACGGCCTGAAGGGCTAGACAGAGGCGGGGTGGCCCAGGAGACGACCTGAAGGGCTAGGCAGAGGCGGGGCGGCCCAGGAGCATCGTCGGTGCGCCTTCCGACCGGGTGAGCAGGATCGTGCAGGCATTTCCCCCTTCGAGGCGAAGCTTCTTGCGAAGGTGCTCCGGCTCCACGGCCGAGCCACGCTTCTTGATGGTGGCGACGCCGACCTCCCGCTCCCGCAGCAGGGCCTTGAGCTTCTTCAGGTTGAAGGGCAGCACATCGGTGATCTCGTACGCCGTGGCGTAGGGCGTCGGGCGCAGCTCGTCGGTGGTGATGTAGGCGATCGTGGGGTCGATGAGCCGGCCGCCGATGCGGGCGGCGACATCGGCGACGAGATGGGCGCGGATGACGGCGCCGTCCGGTTCGTAGAGCCAGCGGCCCACCGGACCGGGGTCGGGGTCGGGGAGGCGGCAGGTGCCGAGGAGGGTGTAACCGGCCGGGAGGAGGGTGGCGCGGCGCATCCCGGGCCGGGCCGTGCCGAACCACAGGACGGCCTCCTTCACATTGCCGTGGTCCGAGATCCACTCGGCCTCCGCGTCCTCCGGAATCGCCTCGTGCGGAATGCCCGGGGCGATCTTGAGGGCGGCGCGTGGGGTGGTGCGGGCGGCCTCGATGGCCCAGGACAGGGGCGGGGAGTACGCCTCGGGGTCGAAGACGCGGCCCCGGCCGCCGCGCCGGGCGGGGTCGACGAAGACGGCGTCGAAGGCGGTGGTGTCGATCTCGGTGACATCCGCGCAGCGGACCTCGATGCGGTCGGCCAGGTCCAGCGCCTCGGCGTTGGCGCGGGCGACGGCGCAGGTGAGCGGGTCACGGTCGACGGCCAGGACGGAGATCCCGGCGCGTGCCAGGGCGATCGCGTCGCCGCCGATGCCGCAGCACAGATCGGCGACCCGGCGGACTCCGAACTCCACGAAACGGGCGGCGCGATAGTCGGCGACGGAGGTGCGGGTGGACTGCTCGACGCCGTTCGGCGTGAAGTACATGCGGTACGCGTCCTCGGGGCCGAATTTGGCCACCGCCCGCTGCCGCAGCTCGGCCTGGGTCAGGGCGGCCGAGACCAGCGCCGGCGGATGGTCGCGGCGCAGCCGGGTCGCGGTGGCGAGCTCGTGCGCCGGGTCGTAGTCGCGGAGCCCGGAGAGCAGCGCCTGCCCTTCGGCGCCGAGCAGTGAGTCGAAGGCGTCAACGTCCACATGGCCCATTCTCCCCGCTCCGGCGAGCGCATTCGCACGTCCGGGGCGAGCGGTTCCGCGCCCCGCGGTCAAACATGACTTATGTGATGATGATCAAGACTGGTTTTTCGAGGTGTCTGGTTCTCGCCGCCGCGACGGCGATCCTGGCGACCGGCTGCGGCAGCATCGGTGGCCCTGACCCGTACACCGAGGCCGGCCGCGCGGCCGATGCGCCGGCCGCCTCCTCCGCCCCCGCCTCAAAGCGGCGGCCCCAGTCGTGGCCGGAATCCGGGCAGAAATACGGGCAGGAGTCGCAGCGGCGGCCCCCGGGGCCGTCCGTGCCACCGGGCCGGGACGCGGACGCACCGCCGCCCTCGGACGAAGGCGCGCCGGGGCCCCCGGGCGCGGTGCCCGAGCCCGGCCCGCCCCCGGCCTCCGGCCCCCCCGACTCGTATCCGCCCCAGGTGCGCTCGGCACCCATGGGCGACCCGGAGGCGTACCACCGCTGGGGACTCGACAGGCCGCTGGAGGTGCCCCCGCCCCCGCCCGCGAGCAAGCCACTGCTCGGCCCGCCAGGGCGGCAACGAGCGGGGGTGCCACCGGTGCTGCGCCGGGTGCCCACGGATGACCGGGTGGTCTTCGTGACCATCGACGACGGCATCGAGAAGGACCCGCGCTTCATCGAGCAGGCCCGGGACCTCGGCCTGCCGTTCACGGGGTTCCTGACCGACAACGTGATCGGCGACCAGTACGGCTACTTCGACCAGCTCCGCCAACTCGGCAACCCGATGGAGAACCACACGCTCACCCACCCCAGCCTCGCCGGCCTCGACTACGACGCCCAGGCCAGGGAGATCTGCGGCCAGCAGGAGAACCTCCGCAACCGCTTCGGCCGGCAGCCGCGCCTCTTCCGCCCGCCCTTCGGCGAGTACGACGAGACGACGCTGCACGCGGCGGCCTCCTGCGGGATCGAGACGGTGGTGCTGTGGCGCGCCGAGATGGAGACCTACGGGCTGGCGTACCGCTCCGGCGGGCAGCTGCGGCCGGGGGACATCATCCTCGCCCACTTCCGGGGCCCGGAGCAGCTGGAGGGGCAGTCCATGACCGACATGATCACGTCGCTGGTGCGTGCGATCCAGGAACAGGGGTTCACCGTAGGGCGGCTGGAGGACTACGTGTGACGCCGCCTCGCGCGGCTCGCCACCCCGTCGCCTGGCACTCTGGTTGACTGAGTGCTAACCGCGTCATAATGTCGGGGCTGGCACTCAGGAGTCCTGAGTGCCAGAGATACAGCGACGGGCAGGTCCGGCACCCGCGACGACGGATCCACCTGGTCGCCACCTCAGACAGTTAACCCCGTGAGATCTCCGAAGGGGGAGGTCGGATCGTGACGACCACCAGCTCCAAGGTTGCCATCAAGCCGCTCGAGGACCGCATCGTGGTCCAGCCGCTCGACGCCGAGCAGACCACGGCTTCAGGCCTGGTCATCCCGGACACCGCCAAGGAGAAGCCCCAGGAGGGCGTCGTCCTGGCCGTGGGCCCGGGCCGCTTCGAGGACGGCAAGCGTCTTCCGCTCGACGTCTCCGTCGGTGACGTCGTGCTGTACAGCAAGTACGGCGGCACCGAGGTGAAGTACAACGGCGAGGAGTACCTCGTCCTCTCGGCTCGCGACGTCCTCGCGATCGTCGAGAAGTAATCACCGAAGTTTTGCCTATGAGCCGCGCCCCGGTGCCCGTGTCACAGATACCCGGGGTCGGGGCGCGGTTCGTTTGAGAGGACATACGCAACCCATGGCGAAGATCCTGAAGTTCGACGAGGACGCCCGTCGCGCTCTCGAGCGCGGCGTCAACAAGCTTGCGGACACCGTCAAGGTGACGATCGGCCCCCGGGGCCGCAATGTCGTCATCGACAAGAAGTTCGGTGCTCCGACCATCACCAACGACGGTGTCACCATCGCCCGCGAGGTCGAGGTCGAGGACCCGTACGAGAACATGGGCGCCCAGCTGGTGAAGGAGGTGGCGACCAAGACCAACGACATCGCTGGTGACGGCACCACCACCGCCACCGTGCTGGCCCAGGCCCTGGTCCGCGAGGGCCTGAAGAACGTGGCCGCCGGTGCCTCCCCGGCCGCCCTGAAGAAGGGCATCGACGCGGCGGTCAAGGCCGTCTCCGACGAGCTGCTGGCCACCGCCCGCCCGATCGACTCCAAGACCGACATCGCCGCCGTGGCCGCGCTGTCCGCTCAGGACAAGCAGGTCGGCGAGCTCATCGCCGAGGCGATGGACAAGGTCGGCAAGGACGGTGTCATCACCGTCGAGGAGTCCAACACCTTCGGTCTGGAGCTCGACTTCACCGAGGGCATGTCCTTCGACAAGGGCTACCTGTCGCCGTACATGGTGACCGACCAGGAGCGTATGGAGGCCGTCCTCGACGACCCGTACATCCTGATCCACCAGGGCAAGATCTCCTCCATCCAGGACCTGCTGCCGCTCCTGGAGAAGATCATCCAGGCCGGCGCCAGCAAGCCGCTGCTGATCATCGCCGAGGACGTGGAGGGCGAGGCCCTCTCCACCCTCGTCGTCAACAAGATCCGTGGCACCTTCAACGCCGTCGCGGTGAAGGCCCCCGGCTTCGGCGACCGCCGCAAGGCCATGCTCGGCGACATCGCCGCCCTCACCGGCGCGACCGTCATCGCCGAAGAGGTCGGCCTCAAGCTCGACCAGGCCGACCTGGACGTGCTGGGCTCCGCCCGCCGCGTGACCGTCACCAAGGACGACACCACCATCGTCGACGGTGGCGGCAAGCCGGAGGACGTCCAGGGGCGCATCGCCCAGATCAAGGCCGAGATCGAGACCACCGACTCCGACTGGGACCGCGAGAAGCTGCAGGAGCGGCTCGCGAAGCTGGCCGGCGGCGTATGCGTGATCCGCGTGGGCGCGGCCACCGAGGTCGAGCTCAAGGAGAAGAAGCACCGCCTGGAGGACGCCATCTCCGCGACCCGCGCCGCGGTCGAGGAGGGCATCGTCTCCGGTGGTGGCTCCGCTCTGGTCCACGCCGCGAAGGTGCTCGAGGACAGCCTGAACCTCCAGGGCGACGAGGCCACCGGTGCGGCCGTGGTCCGCCGCGCGGCCGTCGAGCCGCTGCGCTGGATCGCCGAAAACGCCGGCCTCGAGGGCTACGTCATCACCGCGAAGGTCGCCGAGCTCCCCAAGGGCCACGGCTACAACGCGGCGACGGAGGAGTACGGCGACCTGGTCAAGGCCGGCGTCATCGACCCGGTCAAGGTCACTCGCTCCGCGCTGGAGAACGCCGCGTCGATCGCCTCGCTGCTGCTCACCACCGAGACCCTGGTGGTCGAGAAGCCGGAGGAAGAGCCGGAGGCCGCGGGCCACGGCCACGGCCACGCGCACTGACGCCTCAGACGCGCACGACGAAGGCGCGGTCACCCCGCTGGGGGTGACCGCGCCTTCGCGTCGGGGTCAGACCTCCGCCGCGTCTGCTTCGAACGTTTCCACCGTTTCGACCGTCTCGAAGCGCCAACGGTGGACCGCCCGGCGCACCAAGTCCTCGCCCGGTTCGGGGAGTTCCGGGAGGCCCGGGGTCTCGTAGGTGCCGTCCCACCAGGTGATGACGAGCACCCGGTCCTCGGGGGCGCGGAAGGTCTCGCGGCGCAGCGGGGGCGGGTCAAGGGGCCGGCCTCCGGCCCAGGCCAGCAGCTCCTCGCCCTTTCCCTCGACGGCCCGGGCTTCCCACATCAGGGCGACGGTCATGCGTAGAGGTTCTTCCGGCTCAGCTCGTGGACGTGGTCATGGTCGTGGGAGTGACGGGGGTCCGGGACATGCGGGTCCGTCACCGGGAGCGAGGAGTCCGCCGACAGCTCCCAGGCCGACGCCGGCCGCCCCCGCGCCACCATCTCCGCACCGAGCGCCGCCACCATCGCCCCGTTGTCCGTGCACAGCTTGGGCCTGGGGACGCGGAGGGTGATGCCCGCGTCCTCGCAGCGGCGCTCGGCCATGGCGCGCAGCCGCGAGTTGGCGGCGACGCCGCCGCCGATCATCAGGTGCTCGACGCCCTCGTCCTTGCAGGCGCGGACGGCCTTGCGGGTCAGGACGTCCACCACCGCCTCCTGGAAGGAGGCCGAGACATCGGCGACCGGGACCTCCTCACCGGCCGCCCGCTTCGCCTCGATCCAGCGGGCGACGGCGGTCTTGAGGCCGGAGAAGGAGAAGTCGTACGCGGCGTCGCGCGGGCCGGTCAGTCCGCGCGGGAAGGCGATCGCGTCCGGGTCGCCCTCGCGGGCCATGCGGTCGATGACGGGGCCGCCCGGGAAGCCGAGGTTCAGCACGCGGGCGACCTTGTCGAACGCCTCGCCCGCCGCGTCGTCGATGGTCGAGCCCAGCGGCCGTACATCGGAGGTGATGTCGGGCGCGAGAAGCAGCGAGGAGTGGCCGCCGCTGACCAGCAGCGCCATCGTCGGCTCGGGCAGCGGACCGTGTTCGAGCTGGTCGACGCAGATGTGGGAGGCGAGGTGGTTGACCCCGTAGAGCGGCTTGCCGAGCGCGTACGCGTACGCCTTGGCGGCGGAGACGCCGACGAGCAGCGCGCCCGCGAGCCCGGGGCCGGCGGTGACGGCGATGCCGTCGAGGTCGGAGGCGGCGACCCCGGCGTCCTTCAGGGCGCGCTGGATGGTCGGGACCATCGCCTCCAGATGGGCGCGGCTGGCGACCTCCGGGACGACACCGCCGAAGCGGGCGTGCTCGTCGACGCTGGAGGCGATGGCGTCGGCGAGGAGGGTGTGGCCGCGGACGATCCCGACGCCGGTCTCGTCGCAGGAGGTCTCGATACCGAGTACGAGAGGTTCGCTGCGTGAGTCAACCATGGGTCTTCGTTCCTTGTACTGAGGTCACGGTGGTGGTGGCCGTCGCGGCCGGGTCGGTGAGCCGCATGACCAGGGCGTCGACATTGCCCGGCTGGTAGTAGCCCCTGCGGATGCCGATGGGCTCGAAGCCGAAGCGCTCGTAGAGGCGCTGGGCGCGGGTGTTGTCGACGCGCACTTCGAGCAGCACCTCGCGGCATTCGAAGGCGGTGGCGGCGGTGATGAGGTCGGTGAGGAGACGGGCGCCGAGGCCGGTGCCCCAGTAATCGCGGGCGGACGCGATGGTCTGGACGTCGCCGGTGCGGTCCAAGACGGCGAGACCGGCGTAGCCGACGAGGCGCCCGTCCGCCTCGGCCACCACGTAATGCCTGGATGTCCGGCCGCCGCGGGCGTGGGCCAGCTCGGACCAGAACATCCCGCGCGACCAGGCGTCCTCCGGGAACAGCTCCTGTTCGAGCTCCACCACCGGCTCGATGTCCCACCAGCGCATCTCGCGCAGCGTCGCGGTCGTACCGGTCACTTGGGGGTGACCACCTTGTAGTTGGCGGGCACCTTCGCGTCCGGGCGCCGCAGATACAGCGGCCGGTCCGGCAGCAGCTCCTCACCGCGCGCCAGCTTCTCGGCGGCGAGCGAGGCCAGCGCGCCGGCCGACTGGTGCTCGGGCATCCCCTCCGGCACCTCGGCGAACGCGGCCGGGTAGAGCCGCGCGCCCGCCCCGACGGCGGGGAGCCCGGCGACCCGCTCGGAGAGATCCGCCGGGTGGCCGACGGCGGGCTCGGTGACGCGGGTGCGGGGGTCGTCGTACCGCGCCCAGTAGACCTCCTTGCGCCGGGCGTCCGTGGCCACGACGAAGGGGCCCGTGAGGCCGGCCCGGCCGGCGGCGCAGGCGATCCCGTCGAGCGTGCACAGCCCGTGGACGGGGATCCCGAGCGCCGCCCCGAAGGTGGCGGCCGTGACAAGCCCCACTCGCAGCCCGGTGTACGGGCCGGGGCCCACACCGACGACGATCTCCGTCACCGCGCCGAGCTCGGCGCCCGCCGCTTTCAGTGTCCGGTGGACGGTGGGCAGCAACAGCTCGCCGTGGCGCCGGGCGTCGACCTCGGCGGACTCTGCGAGGACTTCGGTGCCGTCGTGGAGGGCGACGGTCACGGCGGGGGTGGCGGTATCAAGAGCGAGCAACAGCACGAGGACAGCCTACGGCGCCGCCGGCCCTTGTACCGAAGGTGGAGCAAGGCGGGGGCGGAGCGCCGGGAGCGCGCATGGGGGGCGCGCGCCGGTGCTACCGTCACGTTAAGTGTGTACGGGCCGTGAGCGCGTACTGACCGCAGGAGAGGGTTGCCGCCGTGGCAAGGAGCAGCACTGGGCCCGCCGTGGCCTTACTCACCGCCGCCGCACTCGCGGGCGTCGGGTTCCTCGGCTACCAAGCCGCCGCGACCGCCCCCGACCACCCCACCCAGGCCCGCCCCGGCTCGCACTCGGGCGGCGCCAAGGACAAGCCGAAGGCCACCAAGCCGAAGCCGAAGGCCACGGCCCTGCCGGCGCGGTCGGGGACGGGGCAGCGCATCGTCTACTCGCTCGGCGGCAAGCGGGTGTGGCTGGTCTCCGCGCAGGAGAAGGCGACCCGCACCTTCGAGGTCGGTCCCAGCCCGGCGAGCCCCGACCCGGGGACGTACCAGGTCACGGACCGCCGCCTCAGCGGGGTGGGGTCGGACGGGGTGCAGGTCGAGCACATCGTCGTCTTCCACTCGGAAGGGGGCGCCGTGTTCGGTTTCAGTGCGGCGGTGGACGGCTCGATGCCGGATCCGAAGGCGCGGAAGCGGACGGGGGCGATCCGGGAGAGCCGGGCGGATGCGACGGCGCTGTTCGAGGTCGCCCCGGTCGGCACCAAGGTCGTCGTACTGCCTTAGGTCCGTTGCGGGGGCTCCGCCCCGGGAGGGACTAAGCGGTTACGGCGAAGTCAAGTGCTGATCCTTCTCGGCGTCCAAGCCCTCGGCCAGGCCGAACGGCGAGGAATCAGCGGCGAACCTCACCGCATCCGCTTAGGCGGCGTAGCCCAGGTCCGTTGCGGGGGCTCCGCCCCTGGAGGGACTAGGCGGCGTCGCGCGCCTCGTCGTTCGTGGGCGCGTCGTCGGACGGGGCGGCCGCCAGGGGCTCCGCCGTCGGCGGAGTCGAGACCGCGCTCGCCGCCGCGCACGCCGCCAGCAGCTCCGTCATCGACGGGGAGCGGTCGTCGCTTTGGCTCCGGTCGGCTCCGACCGCGGGTTCTTGGGCCGACATGGATGCCTCCTGAGGGTCCTGGGGCAGTCGGACGAGCGAGAGGAAGCACACAGCAGGTTAGGTACACCTAACCATGCTTCCCCTACCATGTGACCACGGCCGATGCCCGGAGTGCAACATCATGCCGACGGCTTGTCGGAATCTACCCCGTCAACCGGCCAGCGATGCCAGGTCCTCGCCCGCCCACCGCGGGCCGACACCCGTCACCACCACGGCGCGGACATCGTCCACGTCGCCCACCACCGCCGTGTCCGAACCCGCCGCGCGCTCGATCACCACATGCAGCCGGTTCTCCGAGAGCCCCTCGACCCTGCCCTCGCCCCACTCCACGGCCACCACCGAATCCGGCAGCGACACATCCAGGTCGAGGTCCTCCATCTCGTCGAGGCCGCCCCCCAGCCGGTAGGCGTCGACATGGACCAGCGGCGGGCCGTCGGACAGCGACGGGTGGACCCGGGCGATGACGAACGTGGGAGAGGTGACCGCGCCGCGCACGCCCAGGCCCTCGCCCAGGCCCCGGGTCAGCGTCGTCTTGCCCGCACCCAGCGCGCCGGTGAGCAGCACCAGGTCACCGGGGCGCAGCAGCTTGGCGAGTCTGCGTCCCACGTCCCGCATCTGGTCGGGAGAGGTGACGGTGATGCGCGTGCCTGTGTCCATACCCGCCGATGGTACTCAGCCGGAGACGTCCCTTTTGGCGCGTCCGCCGACGCCTCCCACGGCCCGCGCCAGCAGCTCGGTCAGATGTCCGTTGACCACCTCGGGGTGTTCCAGGATCACCAGATGACCGCCCTCCTCGACGATCACCAGCTCCGCCCCCGGCAGCAGCTCCGCGATGGCCTCGCTGTGCTCCATCGGGGTGATGAGGTCCTTGTCGCCCGCGAGCACCAGCACCGGCAGCCCGTCGAAGTGCGGCAGGGCCGCCGCCTTGTCATGGGCGATGAAGGCCGGATAGAACTCCGCGACCACATCGATGGGGGTGGCCTCGATCAGCCGCTCGGCGAACCGCGCGACCCCGGGGTCCACGTCCTTGGAACCGAACGAATACCGCTTGATGAGCCCGGCGAAGAGATCCGCGGTCGCCCGCCGGCCCCGCTCCACCAGCTCCACCTGCCAGCCCAGCGCCTTGAGCAGCCCCGGCAGCACCCGCCGGACCGCGTTCATGCCGACGACCGGAAGGCCGAAGCTGACCTCGCCGAGCCGCCCCGCCGACGTGCCGATGAAGGCCGCGCCGATCACGCGCTCGCGGATCAGATCCGGGTACTGCGCGGCCAGCGCCATCATCGTCATGCCGCCCATGGAGTGGCCGACGAGCAGCAGCGGGCCCTCGGGCGCGGCGGCGTCGATCACGGCCTTCAGATCGCGGCCCAGCTGGTCGATGCTGATCTGGTCGCCGTCGGCCTGGGCGCAGCCGCGCGCCGAGCGGCCGTGGCAGCGCTGGTCCCAGTAGACCGTGCGGGCCACCTCGCGCAGCGCCGAGCGCTGGAAGTGCCAGGAGTCCTGGCCGAGGCAGTAGCCATGGCTGAAGATCATGGTGACGGGGGCGACGGCCGGACGGCGCGCGAACCGCCGCTTGCGGCGCGGCCCGGGCGACGGCGAGGAGGCGCTCTCCCGCACCTCCTCCACCTCGTAGTACAGCTCGGTACCGTCGTCGGCGATCGCCGTGGCGGGGGTGCCGCGCAGAGTGCCGTACGGGCCCTCGGCATCGAGCGCGAGCCGCGCCTTGCGCCGTACGCCCCGGCCGACCGTCAGTCGCTCCACCGCGACGCCCGCCGCCGCGCCCGCGGCCAGGACGCCGATCGCGGCACCCGCGAACCCGGCGCCACGCCGCCAGCCCACGGCTGTGGCCCCCGCCGCGACTCGCGTCGCCATCTCTGCCGTGCTGTCCTCGCCCATGGTCAGATCCCTGTGCCCCCGTGCTCACCTACATAAACGCGGGGGACGCGGCCCCCGATGCGCGTGACGACCTCATAGCCGATCGAGCCCACGGCACGCGCCCAGTCCTCGACGGTCGGCTCCCCCCGGTCGCCGGGCCCGAACAGCACCGCCTCATCTCCCGGGGCCGCGCTGTCGCCGCCCAGGTCCACCACGAACTGGTCCATCGCCACCGTGCCCGCGATGGTCCGCCACTTGCCCGCGACCAGCACCGGGCCGGTGCCGGAGGCGTGGCGCGGGATGCCGTCCGCGTAGCCGAGGGGCACCAGGGCGAGGGTCGTCTCGCCGGGCGTGACATAGCGGTGGCCGTAGGAGACGCCATGGCCGCCCGGCACCCGCTTCACGGAGGCGAGCGAGGCGGACAGGGTCATGGCCGGGCGCAGCCCGTGGTCGGCGGGGACGCCGAGTTCGGGCGCGGGCGAGATGCCGTAGACGGCGATCCCGGTCCGTACGAGGTCGAAGTGCGACTCGGGGATGGTCAGGGTCGCCGGGGAGTTGGCCAGGTGACGCACCTCGGGCCGCAGCCCCGCCCGCTCCGCCTGGCCGACCATCTCGCGGAAGACCGACAGCTGGGCGGCGATCGAGGGGTGCCCCGGCTCGTCCGCGCACGCGAAGTGGGACCACAGCCCGGTCACCCGCACGGTCCCCTCCGCCTCGGCGGCACGCGCCTCGGCGACCAGGGCGGGCCAGTCGGCGGGCTGGCAGCCGTTGCGGCCGAGCCCGGTGTCGGCCTTCAGCTGGAGCCGGGCGGTACGGCCGCTCGCTCGGGCCGCCGCGACGACCTCGCGCACCGCCCACACACCGCTGGCCGAGACGTCGATATCCGCCTCGATCGCCTCCCGCCACGGGCCGCCGGGCGTCCACAGCCAGCACATCAGCCGGCCGGTGTCGCCCGCCGCGCGCAGCGCGAACGCCTCCTCGGGTGTGGCCGTGCCCAGCCAGCTCGCGCCCGCCTCACGGGCGGCGCGGGCACACGGGATCGCGCCGTGGCCGTAGCCGTCCGACTTGACCACGGCCATCAGCTCGGCGGTGGGCGCTGCTTCGCGCAGCACCCGGACATTGGCCCGTACGGCGGCCAGATCGACCACGGCACGAGCGCGCATCGGTGTCTCGTCCATCTCCGCCAGTCTCTCAGGCCGATCAGCACACTGGAGTGTGTGCTTCCCCGCAAGGAGTGCCCTTCGTTCGGGAGACTATGGCCATGAGGATTGCCTACAGCGTCGAGACCGTACGGGCCGCTGAGCGGGACTTGATGGCACGGCTGCCCGAAGGAGCGCTCATGCAGCGCGCGGCGGCCGGGCTCGCCGCCACCTGCGCCCATCTGCTGCGCCGGGTGTACGGGGCCCGGGTGGCCCTGCTGGTCGGCAGCGGCGACAACGGCGGGGACGCGCTCTACGCGGGCGCCCGGCTGGCCCGCCGCGGCGCCAGGGTCACCGCGGTGCTGCTCGCCCCGGACCGCGCCCACTCCGGCGGACTCGCCGCCCTGCGGGCAGCCGGCGGGCACGCGGTGCCGGCCGCCGACGGCGAGGCGGTCCTGGCCCGCGCCGACCTCGTGATGGACGGCATCGTCGGCATCGGCGGCAAGGGCGGGCTGCGGCCCGAGGCCGAGCGGCTGGTCCGCGCGGTGCGCGGCACCATCGTCTCCGTCGACCTGCCCAGCGGGGTGGACGCGGACACGGGCGAGGTACGGGGGCCCGCCGTGCGCGCGGACGCGACGGTGACCTTCGGTACGTACAAGCCCGGACTGCTCATCGACCCGGCGCATGAGCACGCGGGCGCGCTGCGCCTGGTCGACATCGGCCTGGACGCGTATCTGCCGGACGTCCCGGACGCGGAGGCGCTCCAGCACGACGACGTCGCGGAGCTGCTGCCCCGCCCCGCGCCGGAGAGCGACAAGTACCGGCGGGGCGTGGTCGGCGTCGTCGCGGGCTCCGCCCGCTACCCGGGCGCCGCCGTGCTGGCGGTCTCCGGCGCGCTGCGGGGCGGCGCCGGGGCCGTGCGCTATGTGGGGCCCGCCGCCGACACGGTGATCGCCCGCTTCCCCGAGACCCTCGTACACACCGGTCCCCCGGGCAAGGCGGGCCGCGTCCAGGCGTGGGTCGTCGGCCCCGGGCTCGGCGACGGCGCGGCGGCCCGGCACTCCGTGGAGGACGTCCTCGCCTCCGACGTCCCCGTCCTCGTCGACGCCGACGGGCTCCATCTGCTGCCCGCCGGCGGGCTGGGGGGACGCGCGGCCCCCACCGTCCTCACCCCGCACGCGGGCGAGGCGGCGGCGCTGCTCGGTACGAGCCGCGAGGAGGTCGAGACGGGCCGGCTGGCCGCCGTACGTGCCCTGGCCGAGCGCTATGGCGCGACGGCGCTGCTGAAGGGATCGACCACGCTGATCGCCGACGGGCAGGGGCCCGTACGCGTCAACCCCACCGGCACCGGCTGGCTGGCCACGGCGGGCAGCGGCGACGTGCTGTCCGGGCTGACCGGCTCCCTGCTCGCCGCGGGGCTGCCCGCCCGCGACGCGGCCTCGGTCGGCGCCTACCTCCACGGCCTGGCCGCCCGCCGCGCGACCGGTCCGCACGGGGCGCCGATCGTGGCGGACGACGTGGCGACTGCCCTCCCCGACACGTGGCGGGACGTGCTGGCCTGACGGGTGCGGGCCACGGGTTGCGAGTTGCGTGCGGGTGCGTGGGCGGTGCGCCTGGGGTGCGGTGGGTGCCGGGGGCGGGGCCTGCGGGGCGGCGCCCTGGACCGCATATTTACGGCGCCGGTGCCCGGAAGCGTGGGGCGGGCCGGAGATTGGCGCCACAAATATGCGAAAGCGTCCAGGACACCACCCCTCCGACCCCGCCCCCTCCCGCCTCGCTGGCGACCACACGCCAATAGCACAGTCCCTGGCTCGGTTCCAGGTCCGTCCGGTGGCGGGCATTGGGGTGGGGGTGGGTATGGCCCGGCCCCGGGCCGCCGGATCGCCCTGGGACGGGCGCTCGGCGGGGGTGGGTGCGGCCCTATGACCTCAGATGCTGGTCAGCGCCTGGAGTGCGTTGGAGGGAGAGAACGTCGCTGTCCTGCCGACCCCGGGCCGTCCCTCGCCATGAGCGAACGCATCAACTGCCGGTTCGCACCGTCTTCGCCAGTGTGACTAGTGTGTCGCGCGAAGGGCATACGAGCTCACCGCGGATACCCCTGAGTGGGATGAGCGGGCCTTTGTCCTGGCAGAGCACATGGTCCGGGCGAGTGGGTATGCGAGCAATCTGGTGATGCGCGAGCTGGATGAGACGGCCGTCGGCGGCCCGATTGGGGCCCGCCTGGCTGCCTGGCGGCTGCGCCGGGGGCTGACCCGCGAGGACCTAGCCTCCGGCGCTGGCCTACCGCTCGACTACGTCGCCACGCTGGAGACGGGCGGGGAGTGGGTGGACCGCCGCAGCCGGCTGGCGGCGCTGGCCGCCGCCTTGCGCTTGGATGTCGCGGACTTGACCGGGCAGCCCTACCCGCCGCGCGGGGAAGAGCACGCGGCGGTGCGGGCGGTCGCCTTCCACCTGCGACGCCGCGTCGCTCGCCCGCACCCGGATTCGGCCGCCAGCCTGCTGCTGGAGGAACTGGCGGAGCAGACCCGGGCCGCCGCACAGGCCGGTGCGGCGGGCGATGAGCACGCTCTCGCGCTCGCGCTGCCGGAGCTGATCGAGGGCGCGGACCACGCGGTCGTCACTGCCTCGGTGCATGGGCGGGCGGAGGCTGTGCGGCTGCGGGTTCAGGTGCATGTGCTGGGCGCCGGGCTGCTGCGGCGCCTGGGCTACAAGGACCTGGCGTGGATGCTGCTGCACCGCGCCCGCCCCGGCACCCGCGAACCGCTGCCAGTGCTGGTCGAGGAGGTGCGGCTCCTGATCGACCTCGGCTTTCCGGAGTACGCGCTGGCCCGCGCCGAACGTGCCGAGAACGCCGGAGCCGGGTGGGAGCTTCCGGCGCTGGCCGCTGTCGCCCAGGCCATAGCCGGACGTCGCCAGCACGCCGAACGGCTCCTTGCCACGGCTGCCGAGCGGGCCACCGACGCGCGGGAGTCGGCCATGGTGGTCGTGGGCCGTGCCGCCGTCGCCGCCGAGCACGGCGACGCCGAGGAAGCCGCCGAGCATGCCCGCGCGGCGGAGCTGACCGAACTCGACGGCGCTCAGCGATCCCGCCTGCTGACGGTTGCCGCCGCGGCCGAGGCCCGCCGTGGCCGCGTCGATGAGGCCGCCGCCCGCCTCGTCGAAGCCGACGCGGCGGCTCCGCTGCGGCTGCGGCTGGACCCCTTCGCCCGGGAGCTGGTCGCCGCGCTCGCTGCACGCACCACCGACACCGTCCAGGCCGAGGCGGCGCGGAATCTGGCCGAGCGGGCCGGGCTGCGGTGATGCCACCCGTCTTGGCGGGAAAGACCCCTGGACGCTGGATGCTCGCCCTACGCTACGGCTGAGGCACGGGCGTTGAAGGCGGGGGTCATGGACGAAGAGAAGGCCCGGAGGATCGGCGAGCGTCTGCGCTCGGCCCGCCGCCAGCGCGGGATGAGCCTGCGCAACCTCGCGGGCCTGGCCGGAGTGTCGGCCGGCCAGCTGTCGATGGTGGAGAACGGCCAGCGGCTGCTGGACCGCTCCAGTCACATCACCGCCCTCGCCGAGGCGTTGCAGATCGCTCCGTCCGAGCTGACCGGCCAGCCCTTCGCCCCAGTGGACCCGAACGCGAGTGCAGCCCACGAGGCGATCCCGGCTCTGCGGCTGACGCTGATGGGGATCACCATGGCCGCCCCGCCGGACCTCCGCCCGCCCGAGGTTCCGGCGACGGTGCTGGCCCAGCGGGTGGAACGAGCCAACCGGCTCTACCACGCTGCCGAATACGGCACCCTCGCCGCCGGCCTGCCCACGCTGCTGGCCGACCTGCACGCCGCGACCGGGACCGCCGACGGCGCCTTGCGGTACCGGATGCTGAAGCTGCTGGCGGACGCCTACCACCC
The DNA here is from genome assembly GCF_040607655.1 of Streptomyces sp. NPDC005266. NCBI lineage: Bacteria > Bacillati > Actinomycetota > Actinomycetes > Kitasatosporales > Streptomycetaceae > Streptomyces > Streptomyces sp. NPDC005266. The sequence continues at coordinate 231,280 of NZ_JBEXHC010000006.1, read as the reverse complement.
GGCCTGCACTCTGCTGCTGAAGAACCTCGGCTACACCGATCTGGCGTTCATCGCCGTCACCCGGGCCGCCGAAGCGATCGTGGAACTCGACGACCCGGTCTACTCCGCACTCTCCGGCTTCTTCCACACTCATGTGCTGATGTCGGCCGGCAGCCCCACCCAGGCCCTGGCCCTGGCCACCGCCGCCGCCAACACCCTGGAAGCGCATCTGACGAGCCCGGACGCGCACGCTCTGCTCGGCGAACTCCACCTGATCTCCGCCACTTCGCTGACCCAGGACCGGCAGCGGCCCGGGAAGGCCCGCGCCGCAGAAGTCCGCGGCCACCTCGCCGAGGCCGCGAACCTCGCCGACCGCACCGGCGAGACGCGGGCCTGGCACCTGAACTTCGGCCCCACCAACGTCGGCATCCACCAGGTGAGCCTCAACACCGACCTGGGTCTGCACGGCGAGGCCGTCACCGTCGGGGGCGGGGTGCATCCCGAGGCCCTGGAACACGCTCCGGGGCGGCAGGCCGCCTTCCACGCCGATCTGGGCCGGTCCCTGTCCCATCTGCGCGGCCGGGAGGCCGAGGCGGTCGCGGCCCTGCTGACCGCCGAGCAGATCGCCCCCCAGCGCATCCACGCCAACGCGCAGGTGAGGAACACCGTCGAGTTCCTCACGGACCGGCAACTGCCCGCCCACACCGCCCGGGAGCTGCGGGGCCTGGCCCACCGCATCGGCCTGCCACTCTGACCGGCGACACCTCTCCGTCCGGCTGAAGACATAAGCCCGTACGCGACGGAGCACGGTGCTTCGTACGCGAACGCTCCCTCCGGCGGTGCCTCGTCGACCCTGAACTGGTTCGGGCCTGTGGGTTCACGACAGTGAACACCCCTGCGTGCTGGCGCACTTACCCTCTGTTATGGTCCGGGCAGCTGCCGCCCGGAGAGAGGGTGAGCTGCGCGATGTCCAGCACTGCGATGCACCACGACCTCCAGGTGATCTCCACGGCCGAGCACGTCCCGCTGGCCCGCCGTGAGACCGTCAAAGTCCTCGCAGGCTGGGGTATGTCCGAGCAGGTCGTGGACACAGCGTGCCTGATCATCAGCGAGCTCGTGACGAACGTGGTGCAGCACGCGGCTGTGCTCTCGCCCACCGCCACGGTCAGCTTCGCCGTCGAGGACGGGGCCGAACTGGTGCTGGCCGTCGCGGATGCCCACCCGTTCAAGCCGAAGCCCCTACCGGCTGCCCACGACCTCGGGGGCCGCGGCCTGTTCCTGGTCAACGCCCTGGTGCGGGAGGTCCATGGCCGGGCCGAGGTCATCCCGGACACCGCCACCGGCGGCAAGCGGATCGTCGTCCGCCTGCCCCTGGTCCCCGCCGAGAACCCCAAGAGAGAAGGAAGCCCCGCGTGTTCATCGACATCCCGAGCGAACTCGAAGCCGCTCTGATCGACCGTGCTCTCCCGCCCTGGGAACTGGATGGCTCGTTCCTGGCGACGTCCACCATGGAGCGGTACCGGACCGAGCTGAAGGCCACCCCGCGGTTCGAGGAATCTGCCGCGATCCTGCGCCACGCGCTGACCGGGGATGGCGGCGGATACGCCGTGCTGCGCCTGGGGAACCTCGCCAAGGCGCTGGGGACCGACGACGACCGGTTCCTGCGGCTGGCGACGGCCTTCGCGGCCGAGGTGGCCGTCCCCTTCTCGCCCTTCCCGCGGTGGCCCCTGTGGAAGGACATCGGGGTCAAGGTCGACAAGGACCCCGGCAAGTCCAGCGGCATCGGATACAACGCCTTCCACATGGACCTGGTGAACGGAACCTTGCCCCCCGACTACACCACGCTCCTCTGCGTTCGCCCCGACCCGCTCGGCGGCGGCCCCAGCATCCTCTCCGACGCCCACGCTGCGGTGGCGCGGCTGTCGGAGAACAGCCGCGCCCTCCTGGCCGAGACGGCCTACCACTACGGGACCTTCTTCGACCTGCACGGCGTCGGCGAGGAGTACAAGCCGTTCCCGATCCTGGACGGCTCCGACCCGGGCGAGGGGTTCGTCCGCTTCACCGCCAAGATGCTGGAGCGGTCCCAGCTCGGCCAGGCGCACGCCGACGCCGCCAGGGAGCTCGCCGACGAGCTCGTCCGGGGTCAGGTCTCCTTCATGCTCCAGCCCGGGGACTACCTCATCGTGAACCAGCACCGCTTCCTGCACGGTCGGGAGGCGCTCCACAGCGGTCAGGAGACCGTCCCGGTCTCCGACCGGCGGCTACTCCTCCAGTTGTTCCTCCGCGCGAGGGCCGGCGACGGCTCGGCCACGTAGCCGGCCGACGGCACCGGTGACCCACCGAGTCCCACCTCCAGGTCCAGCCCCCGAGCACGCGGCACGGCCACGGGGCGGGGCCCGGTCGGGCACCCCCGGAAACGGTTGCGCACCGGGCTCCCTTGGCCCGTGCACGGATCTAGATGCGCGAGTTGCGCAGCGACTGCCACACAGCGCCGGCCAGCGCCCGCGTCGCCCGCGGGACCGACAGATGCTCGTGCTCGCGGTACAGGGCCCAGTTGTATTGCACGAGCGAGAGCTTGTTGGAGGACAGCGATCCTGCCTGGTGGGCCCTGTACACCGCAAGTGGCTCAGCCAGGCCATGGGCGTCAGCGCCGTCCCGCATGATCGACAGCCAGAGGGCGTAGTCCTGGCGCTTTCGCATCTCCGGCATCAGCCTCGTGCCCAGGACATTGCGGTCGTACATGGCGGTGAGAGCACCGATGTGGTCTTGGACCAGCATCGCGCGGTAGTCCACGTGCTCCCGCGCACGGACCACCCGCCCGTTCGGGACCCAGTCGGTGCTCTCGCCGTCGTAGTCGGCGTCCATCTTGAAGTACGAGGTGAAAGTCAAAGGCGCGCTACCCGCCGCAGCGAAGGCGAGCTGCTTCTCGGTCTTCTCCGGAAGCCACATGTCGTCGCTGTCGAGAAAGGCGATGTAGTCCCCGTTGGCCCGCTCGATCGCCAGATTGCGGGCCCGGCCCGCACCGCCCCGTTCGGGTGCCGACTTTGGCAGGACGCGCTCGTCCTGCTCGGCGAACTCGCGGAGCAGGTCCATGGAGCCATCGGAGGACTGGTCGTCGGTGACCAACAGCTCCAGGTCGCTGTGGGTCTGCGTGAGCACCGATCGGACGGCTGCGCCGAGGGTGGCCGCCGAGTTGTACACGGGCATCACGACAGACACCAGGGGCACAGCGCTTCTCCTTGCCAGACCAGGAACGACGGTCCATTCAAGCACCGCAATCGAGTAGGAGCTGCCATGCAGATAGTTGTCGCTGGTCAGGGCTACGTAGGGCTTCCACTGGCCGTGCGCGCCGCAGAGGTGGGTCACCGTGTCGTCGGCTACGACGTGGACCCGCACCGCGTCCAGCAGCTCGCCGCCGGCCAGTCCTACGTGGAGGATGTGGCCTCCTCACGGCTGCGCGCAGTGCTGGGCTCCGGGGTCTACTCCGCGACCGCCGATGCTGCCGCGCTGGCCGGCTTCGACATCGCGGTGATCACCGTGCCGACCCCGCTGCGGGACGGCGTGCCCGACCTGACCTACATCGAGTCCTGCGCCCGGACCCTGGGCGAGCACCTTCGGCCCGGCGCGACCGTTGTCCTGGAGTCCACGACCTATCCCGGCACCACCGAGGAACTGCTGCTGCCGATCCTGGAGACGGCGTCGGGCCTCAAAGGCGGGGTGGACTTCCTGGCCGGATTCAGTCCCGAGCGTATCGCTCCGGGAAACAAGAGGTGGTCGTTCGACGGGACCCCTAAATTGGTGTCCGGAATCGACGCCAAATCACTCGACGTGATCAAGGGTTTCTACGAGGGCATCTTTCAGACCACGGTACCGGTGTCCGGGACCAAGGTCGCCGAGATGGCCAAGCTGATCGAGAACGTCTTCCGGTTCGTCAACATCTCCATGGTCAACGAGATGGCGATGCTGGCCGCTTCCCTCGGCGTGAACATCTGGGAGGCTATCGACGCCGCCGCGACCAAACCCTTCGGATTCACGCGGTTCACCCCGGGGCCGGGAGTCGGCGGGCACTGCCTACCCGTCGACCCGTTGTTCCTCTCGTGGAAGATCCAACAGGAGCTCAGCGTCCCTTTCCGGTTCGTGAAACTCGCCGACGACATTAACCGCCACATGCCCGACTACGTCGTCCGGCGTCTCGTGGAAGCACTCGACAAGCGCCGCATGACCATCAACGGATCTCGGATCCTGCTGCTCGGCCTGACCTACAAGTACAACGCCACCGACCTTCGCAATTCACCTTCGGCACGTGTCGCCGAACTTCTCATCAACCTCGGCGCCGAGGTCCGCGGCGCCGACCCCAACGTCCCGGAGGGTGACGACACCAAGCTGAACATGCCCCGGGTCGACGCGACCCCGGAGGAGGTCGCGGCCGCTGATGCCGTGGTGCTTCTCATGGACCACACCCGATTCGACCTCCCGATGATCGAGAAATGCGCGACCTATGTTCTCGACTGCCGAAACCGCCTTTCCGGAGTGAACGTCGAGACTCTTTAGCATCTCGAGATCCTCCCGACCCGCTGCCAATCCTCCATTCCCGGGAGTTCTCTTGCGCGACGAGTGGGAACACGCCCACACGGACTACACCATGCCCGCGCAGCGTCAAATTCCTGCCTCGCTGGCCGAAAGCGAGAGCGACTGGCGCCAGTATCTGGAGACATCAGCCCCCAACGGCTGGCTGATACGACACAACGCCATGACCGAAGCGCTCGTCAGCGGAAATCCGATGTACCTGCTGCACACCACCAAGAACATCGACGCCATCCGCACCAGCCGGCAGTTGCACGTCTCCACCGGATGCCTGGTCGGAGCCTTGTACTGCTCGCCTCTCGTCAGTCAGCGTGAGGGACTGCGCCCCCACAACCTCGGCGCCTACCTGATGCGGACGAAGCCTTCCACCACGCCCATGGTCTTCGAGGTCATCCCGGACGCCCCGATCCGGCCCAAGGGCGTCGACTACCTGTATCTCGGTGCCATCCACCTGCGTACCTACCTGCGCTACCAGAGCTTCCTGACCCTGGCCGAGAACGACCAGCTTGACCACGCCGTGCTGACCGGGCTGCGTTCCGCGGCCGTGTTCCTCGACGTCGCCCTGCGCAACGCTGCCGGCCATGCCACTCCGGCACCCGAGTTCATCGACCAGTTGTCCGACGCCGTGGCCCACGTGCCGTTCCTCGGCTACCTGTACTTCGAGGTTCTGTCCGAATACCTGATGCTCCACTCCGTTACTCCGGAGACCAAGACCTATGCCCAGGCGGGAGAGCTGAACAACTGGCTCTACAAACGACTCGCCTTCGCCGCCGTGGACGGCATGGACCAGTTGTTCGACCTGGCCCGTTTCAATCCGCGGTATCACCGGCTCGTCCAGCTCATCGAAGGCATGGAACCAGCTCTCGGCCCGGGAGTCGCCGAGTACGTCCGGCGACGACTGTCCCACCTGTTCGCCCGGACCGCGCTGCACCCGTCCCAGGATGCGGCGTCGGTCACCTTCCTGGGCGCTGATCTCAGCACGCTCCGGAACGTCGCGCCTGGACTGATCGGCCAGATGATCTTCCGCGAGATCCGGTACATGCCGCGCTATCAGCAGCTCTACCATTGCTTCGAGAAAGCCAAGGCTCTTGAGGCATGGGATTACTGGAACATCGAGGGAATACCCACACCCTTCAATGGAATCCTCCCCAAGGGAGAGATAGGGATAAATCCCGTCTACCCCAGGTCGGCAGTCAGAGTATGGACGGCAGAACAGGACAGTAAGGGCTACCTACATCCGGCCGAGGAGGTCTCGGCCGTCTTCACGCCGCACCTGGCGTCGTGGTGGGCGCCACCTCGTCAGCGCGAGAGGCAGATCGCCATCGCTGACTCACGAGTCGAGGTGGCCCTGGGAGCCCGATCTCCGATTCCCATGCAACGGGCATCCATTGATGGGATCTCCGCATGACCTCTAAACTCCTGAACATCCTGACGGGCATCAACCGCATCTCCGAGCCTTCGTCCGGGAGCATGATCCTCGTCAACGATCTCTACGGAGCGATGCCTAATACCCACACGACCTTCCTGGGAAGGGGACCGGTCGATCAGGCTTGGAAGGCCGCGTTTGATCAGCTAATCACCCTCTCCACGACGAAACGCCCTCACGGCCCCGACTTCGACCCGTACGTTGACGAGTTGACGCGTGAGGTCGGTGCGCTCATCGAGAAGATCCAGCCGAACGCCATCCACGCCCAGTACCTCGGGCTCGCTCTCAGCCTGGCCTTCACCCGAATCGCTGGCAACATCCCGATCATCGCCATCGCCCACGGCCCCGACGTGATGGTGGCCGAGCGCAGCGCATCGGAACGCGAGGTCATGAATGAAGTTGCTGCCGCAAGCGCCGCGATCGTCGCCCCGACCTCCGCCCTCGCCGACCGCATCGACCGTCTCACCGGACGCCGATTCACCGATCGACTCACCGTCATCCCGTGGGGTATCCCCTTGAGCGATGCCCGGGTACGCGATCAACCGCCTACTGGAATCGGACCCCTGACTCTGGTGCACGCCGGTCGCCTGGACGACAACAAATCCACGATCACCGCCGTCGAATCCCTCGCATTGACCGATCAGCCGCACCACTTGACCGTGATCGGCAAAGGACCCCTACGGGAGCATCTGGAGCAGCGGGCTATCGAACTCGGGCTGCGGGACCGGGTCCATTTTGTTCCGCTCCTGCCCCGCGCCGAACTGTGGCGCCGTCTGCCGAACTTCGACGCCTTCGTCTTCACGACCAGAGGTCTGGAGGCTTTCGGGCTCGTCCTCATCGAGGCCCAAGCCCACGGACTCCCGGTCGCCTACGCCGATCTTCCCGGTGTAAGGGAAATTCTCGGGAGCACTGGCATTCCCTACGCGCCTGGCGACCCACGCTCGCTGGCCGTGGCCCTAGACGAGCTGGGCCGGGACGTCCACCGGCGCAAGGCCCTGACCAAGGCGTCTCTCAATAACGCGCGCCGATACGACATCACTACCACCGGCCGCCAGCTTCGCGAACTGACGCTCCGCGTTACCTCCTGACCCCGGTGTTTCGAGACCGGCCTCGGGACTGGTGAGGTCGCGTGTTCAGGTGTCGCGTATTCCGGCTTCGCCTTCGACCGCGACGGCTTGCTCGTCCTGCGCGGCGCCCTCGCCCTCGAGGTCCGCGACCGCGCAGGCGAGGCCGCCGTTCGGCTCTTGACCACCGACCGGACCTCGGGCCGGGACCGCTCGGTCAACAGCAAGGACGACTTCCGCGGCGTCGTCGCCCTGGACGACGCCGGGCGCCGCCCAGGCTCGTTGACCGATCACTCGACCCTGACCGTACCCCCGCAAGAGACTGCGACGGCTGTTCGTCACATCCATCGCATACAGCGCTACGGCCGGAACATGTCCCTCCCGCGGCAGCGGGGCCGGAACCACCGGACGGGGAGCCGCCGACGAGACGGGAAGGGGCAGGGTCGCACCCACCCCGCCCAGCACCCGCAACCAGGCGGGCACCGGGACCGGGCAAGGGCCGGTGCCACCGGCGGGGAGCCGCCCGACGGAGGGAGGGGCGGGGTCGGAGGGGTGGTGTCCTGGACGCTTTCGCATATTTGTGGCGCCTATCCCCGGACCCACCCCACGTCCCCGGGCACGACCGTAAATATGCGGTCCAGGGCGCCGCCCCGCAGGCCCCGCCCCCGGCACCCACCACGCACTCCAGGCGCACCGCAGGAGCGGCAAGGTCACCCTTCCGCGATCACCACAGCCGACGCGACGCCCGCGTCATGGCTGAGGGACACATGCAGCCCCCGCACCCCCAGCCGCTCGGCCCAGGTCGCGACCGTGCCGCGCACCGACAGCCGCGGCCGGCCGCTGGGCTCGGTCAGGACCTGGGCGTCCGTCCAGCGCAGGCCGCCCGGGGCGCCCAGGGACTTGGCCAGCGCCTCCTTGGCCGCGAACCGGGCCGCCAGCGAGGCGACGCCGCGGCGCTCCCCGCTCGGCAGCCACAGCTCGGCCTCGACGAACAGCCGGTCCGCCATCCCCGGCGTACGCCGCAGCGCGTCCGCGAACCGGTCGATCTCGGCCACGTCGATGCCGACGCCGACGATCATGCGCTCACTCGACGGTCACCGACTTGGCCAGGTTCCGCGGCTGGTCGACCTCGTTCCCGCGCGCCGTCGCCAGCTCGCAGGCGAAGACCTGCAGCGGCACGGTGGCCACCAGGGGCTGCAGCAGGGTCGGGGTGACCGGGATCTCGATCAGGTGGTCCGCGTAGGGGGCGACCGTCTCGTCCCCGCGCTCCGCGATGACGATGGTCCGGGCGCCGCGCGCCCGGATTTCCTGGATGTTCGAGACGATCTTGTCGTGCAGCACCGAGCGCCCGCGCGGCGACGGCACGACCACCACCACCGGCACATCCTGCTCGATCAGCGCGATCGGGCCGTGCTTGAGCTCGCCCGCCGCGAACCCCTCGGCGTGCATGTACGCCAGCTCCTTGAGCTTGAGCGCACCCTCCAGCGCCACCGGGTAGCCCACATGCCGGCCCAGGAAGAGCACGGTGTTCTTGTCGGCGAGGGTGCGCGCGAGCTCCCGTACCGGCTCCATCGTCTCCAGGACCTCCTCCACCTGGGTGGCGATCTCGGAGAGCTCACGGATCACGGAGAGGATCTCGTCGCCCCACTTGGTGCCGCGCACCTGCCCCAGATAGAGGGCCACCAGATAGCAGGCGACCAGCTGGGTGAGGAACGCCTTGGTGGAGGCGACGGCGACCTCGGGCCCGGCGTGGGTGTACAGCACGGCGTCGGACTCGCGCGGAATCGTGGAGCCGTTCGTATTGCAGATGGCGAGCACCTTCGCGCCCTGCTCGCGGGCGTGCCGCAGCGCCATCAGCGTGTCCATCGTCTCGCCCGACTGCGAGATGGCGATGACGAGGGTGCGCTGGTCGAGGATCGGATCCCGGTAGCGGAACTCGCTGGCCAGCTCCGTCTCGCAGGGGATCCGGGTCCAGTGCTCGATGGCGTACTTGGCGATCATCCCGGCGTGGAAGGCGGTGCCGCACGCGACGATCACGACCTTGCTGACCTCGCGCAGCACCGACGCCGGGATCCGGACCTCGTCCAGACAGAGGTTTCCGGCCAGGTCGATACGGCCCAGGAGGGTGTCCGCGACGGCCCTCGGCTGCTCGGCGATCTCCTTGAGCATGAAGTAGTCGTAGCCGCCCTTCTCGGCGGCCGAGGCGTCCCAGTCCACGTGGTACGGGCGGACCTCGGCGGGCGCCCCGTCGAAGTCGGTGACCGTCACCCCGTCCCGGCGCGCCTCCACGACCTGGTCCTGGCCCAGCTCGATGGCCTCGCGGGTGTGCGCGATGAAGGCGGCCACATCGGAGGCGAGAAACGCCTCGTCCTCGCCGACGCCGACGACCAGCGGCGAGTTCCGGCGCGCCCCGACCACCACATCCGGCGCGTCCGCGTGCACGGCGACCAGGGTGAAGGCGCCCTCCAGCCGGCGGCACACCTGGCGCATCGCCTCGGCCAGATCGCCGCAGGAGGAGAAGGACTCGGCGAGCAGATGCGCCACGACCTCGGTGTCCGTCTCCGAGGCCAGCTCATGGCCGCGCTCGGCCAGCTCGGCGCGGAGCACGGCGAAGTTCTCGATGATGCCGTTGTGCACGACGCAGACCCGGCCCGCGTTGTCCAGATGCGGATGGGCGTTGGCGTCGGTCGGACCGCCGTGGGTGGCCCAGCGGGTGTGGCCGATACCGGTGCTGCCACTGGGCAGCGGACGGTCGGCCAGCTCCTTCTCCAGGTTGGCGAGCTTGCCCGCCTTCTTCGCGGCGGCCAGCCCGCCGTCGGCCAGCACGGCCACCCCGGCCGAGTCATAGCCGCGGTACTCGAGCCGCTTGAGCCCGGCAAGGACGACATCGAGGGCGGACTGCCCTCCCACATAACCAACGATTCCGCACATGCACGCAGCGTACGACCCGCACCCCCGCGCCGGGGTGACCGACCCCACGCCCCCGCGCACCCCACTCCCCGGTCCCCAGCCCACACAATGAGGGTGTGATCACGTCAACCGCGCGCGCGGCGCGCACCGTGCGCGCCCCACAGCGGCGGAGCGGCGAGGCAAGCCCGTACGTGGATCTGTCACGCGCCGAGTGGAGCGCGCTGCGGGACAAGACCCCGCTGCCGCTGACCGCCGAGGAGGTGGAGCGGTTGCGCGGGCTCGGCGACGCCATGGACCTCGACGAGGTACGGGACGTCTACCTCCCGCTCTCCCGGCTGCTCAACCTCTACGTCGCCGCGACCGGCCGGCTGCGCGGCGCGCTGAACACCTTCCTCGGCGGTACGAAGAAGGGCGGCGGCACCCAGGACGGCACCCCCTTCGTCATCGGCGTGGCGGGCAGCGTCGCGGTCGGCAAGTCCACCACCGCCCGGCTGCTCCAGGCCCTGCTGGCCCGCTGGCCCGAGCACCCCCGCGTCGAGCTGATCACCACCGACGGCTTCCTCCACCCCAACGCCGAGCTGCAAAGGCGCGGGCTGATGTCCCGCAAAGGGTTCCCCGAGTCGTACGACCGCAGGGCGCTGACCCGCTTCGTCGCCGATGTGAAGGCCGGCAAGGCCGAGGTCACGGCGCCGGTCTACTCCCACCTGATCTACGACATCGTCCCGCACGAGCGGCTGACCGTGCACCGCCCCGACATCCTGATCGTCGAGGGGCTCAATGTGCTCCAGCCCGCGCTGCCGGGGAAGGACGGTCTGACCCGGGTCGGGCTCGCGGACTTCTTCGACTTCAGCGTGTACGTGGACGCCCGGACCGAGGACATCGAGCGCTGGTACCTCGGCCGCTTCAGGAAGCTGCGCGAGACGGCCTTCCAGGACCCGTCGTCGTACTTCCGCAAGTACACCCAGGTCTCCGAGGAGGAGGCGCTCGACTACGGCCGCATGATCTGGCGGACCATCAACGAGCCGAATCTGAAGCAGAATGTCCAGCCGACGCGGGGGCGGGCGACGCTCGTGCTCCGCAAAGGCCCCGACCACAAGGTCCAGCGGCTGTCCCTGCGCAAGCTCTGAGGAGTCCCGTCGTGCTGCATCTGCGGCTGATCGCCCCGGCCGACCGCACCGACGAGGTGGTCAGCACCATCCAGCGGACCGTCGGCGCCACGCATCTCGTGGTGCTACCCGGCGCCGCGCGCGACCCCGCCGGGGACGTCGTGCTGTGCGACGTCGCCCGTGAGGCGGGCGACGCACTGCTGGCCGAGCTGCGTGAGCTGGGCCTCCACGAGACCGGCTCGATCGCCGTCGAGGACATCGACCTGTCGCTCTCCCGGCGCGCCGACAAGGCCGAGGCGGAGGCGCCCGGCGAGGGCGCGGACGCCGTGCTGTGGGAGCACCTGGCCGAAGCCACCCACGAGGAGTCCACGCTCTCCGTGACCTTCCTCGCCTTCCTCGTCATCGCCACGATGATCGCGGCGTGCGGTGTGGTGCTGGACAACGCGATCCTGATCGTCGGCGCGATGGCCGTGGGCCCCGAGTTCGGCCCCCTGGCGGGCCTGTGCACCGCGCTCGTCCGGCGCGCCCCCCGGCTGGCCGCCCGCTCGGCGATCGCCCTGGTCGTCGGCTTCGCGGCGGCCATGGCCCTGACGACCGGCTTCAGCCTGCTGATGGACGCCCTCGGGCTCTTCGGCCGGGACATGCTGGAGGCGGACCGCCCGAACACGGACTTCATCTGGAAGCCGGACATGTTCTCGTTCGTGGTGGCCGTGCTCGCCGGAATCGCCGGAACGCTCTCCCTGACCTCGGCGAAGTCCGGCCTGCTGGTGGGTGTGGCGATCTCGGTGACCACCGTCCCGGCGGCGGCCAACGCGGCGGTGGCCCTCGGCTACGGCGAGATCGACCAGATGTGGGGATCGATCGAGCAGCTGCTGCTGAACCTGGCGGGGATCGTGCTGGCGGGCACGCTGACACTGCTCGTGCAGAAGGCCCTGTGGGCGCGGCAGCGCCGCCGGACGGGCCGGGGCATCAGCCCGTCCGGCACGTGAGAGCGGACGGGCCGGGGCATCAGCCCGTCCGGCACGTGAGAGCGGCCGGGGTGGGGCATCAGCCCGTCCGGCACGTGAGAGCGGCCGGGGTGGGGCATCAGCCCGTCCGGCACGTGAGAGCGGCCGGGGTTCAGCCCAGGGACGACTTGACGACGTCCGCCAGACGGCCCGCCACCGAGCGGGCCTGATCGATGTCGGCGGCCTCGACCATCACGCGGACCAGCGGCTCCGTGCCCGACGGGCGGAGCAGGACCCGGCCCGTCTCGCCGAGCTCGCGCTCCGCCTCGGCCACGGCGGTGGCGAGCTCGGCGCTGGAGGAGACGCGGGACTTGTCGACGTCGGGGACGTTGATCAGCACCTGGGGAAGGCGCTCCATGACGGCCGCCAGGTCGGCCAGCGTGCGGCCGGTCGCGGCGACGCGGGCGGCGAGGAGGAGGCCGGTGAGGGTGCCGTCGCCGGTGGTGGCGTGGTCGAGGACGATGACATGGCCGGACTGCTCGCCGCCGAGGGCGTAGCCGTAGGACTTCATCTCCTCCAGCACATAGCGGTCCCCGACCGCCGTCTGGGCCAGCTCGACGCCCTCGCGCCGCATGGCGAGCTTGAAGCCGAGGTTGGACATCACGGTGCCGACGACCGTGTCCTTGCGCAGGGTGCCCGCCTCGCGCATGGCGAGGGCGAGGACGGCGAGGATCTGGTCGCCGTCGACCTCGCGGCCTGCCGCGTCCACGGCGAGGCAGCGGTCGGCGTCGCCGTCGTGGGCGACGCCGAGGTCGGCGCGGTGCTCGACGACGGCGGCCTGGAGCCGGGCGAGGTGGGTGGAGCCGTAGCCGTCGTTGATGTTGAGCCCGTCCGGCTCGGTGCCGATGGTGACGACCTCGGCTCCGGCCCGCGCGAAGGCCTCCGGGGAGACCCGGGCGGCAGCCCCGTGGGCCCCGTCGATGACGACCTTGAGCCCGTCCAGCCGGTTGGGGAGGACGCCGATGAGGTGGGCGACGTAGTCGTCGAAGCCCTCCTCGTAGGTCCGCACCCGGCCCACCCCGGCGCCCGTCGGCCGGTCCCACGGCTCGCCGGAGGCGTGCGCGTGGTAGGTGGCCTCGATGCGGTCCTCCAGCTCGTCGGCCAGCTTGTGGCCGCCGCGGGCGAAGAATTTGATGCCGTTGTCCGGCATGGGGTTGTGGCTGGCGGAGAGCATCACGCCGAGGTCCGCGTCGAGCGAGCCGGTCAGATGGGCGACGGCCGGGGTCGGCAGCACGCCGACCCGCAGGACGTCCACGCCCGCGCTCGCCAGCCCCGCCACCACGGCCGCTTCCAGGAACTCCCCGGACGCACGCGGATCCCGCCCGACCACCGCCACCGGCCGATGGCCCTCGAAGGTACCCGCTTCGGCGAGCACGTGCGCCGCCGCGACCGACAGGCCGAGCGCCATCTCAGCCGTCAGACCGGCGTTCGCGACGCCGCGCACACCATCCGTACCGAAGAGTCGTCCCACTGGTGTCCTCCGAGATTACGAGCTGGGGGGCAGAAGATTGCTGGAATCTTGCTTGAAGGTATACGCCCCCGGATGGCGATAGCCGAACGCCCCGGGGGCACGGTGGTGCCGCCGGGGCGTTCGGATAAGCAGCGAAGCCGCACGATCCGCGATGGTCCGCGGAGGGCGAGGATTAGCGCTTGCTGTACTGCGGCGCCTTGCGGGCCTTCTTCAGACCGGCCTTCTTACGCTCGGTGGCGCGGTCGTCACGGGTCAGGAAGCCGGCCTTCTTGAGCGGGCCGCGGTTGTTGTCCACGTCCGCCTCGTTCAGCGCACGGGCGATGCCAAGGCGCAGCGCACCGGCCTGACCGGAGACGCCGCCGCCCGAGATGCGGGCGATGACGTCGTAGCGGTCGTCCAGCTCGAGCACCTTGAAGGGCTCGTTGACTTCCTGCTGGTGAACCTTGTTGGGGAAGTACTCCTCAAGAGTACGCCCGTTGATCTTCCACTGCCCGCTGCCCGGCACGATGCGCACGCGCGCCACGGCGTTCTTGCGACGCCCGGTGCCGGCGGCCGGCTGCGGTTCGCCGAAGCGGGAAGCGAGCGACTCGGAGGTGTACTCCGACTCGACCGTCTCAACGCTCTCGGTGGTGTACTCCTCGACATCGAGGGGGGTCTCGGCGGTGGTCTCGGCCACGATGCTCCTCAGATTCTCTTCGTCGTAAGGGGTGGCCGGACTACTGCGCGACCTGGGTGATCTCGAACGGGACCGGCTGCTGAGCGGCGTGCGGGTGCTGGTCACCCGAGTACACCTTCAGCTTCGAGAGCATCTGACGGCCCAGGGTGTTCTTGGGGAGCATGCCCTTGATGGCCTTCTCGACGGCCTTCTCGGGGCTCTTCTCCAGCAGCTCGTCGTAACGGATGGAGCGCAGACCACCGGGGTAGCCGGAGTGGCGGTACGCCATCTTCTGGGTCCGCTTGTTACCGGAGAGGTGCACCTTGTCGGCGTTGATGATGATGACGAAGTCACCAGCGTCGACATGCGGCGCGTACACCGGCTTGTGCTTGCCTCGCAGCAGGGTGGCAGCCTGGGTGGCCAGACGGCCCAGAACAACGTCGGTGGCATCGATGACGTGCCACTGACGCTGGACGTCGCCGGGCTTGGGGCTGTACGTACGCACGGTCGTAGCCTTCGCTTCTTCAGTGAGTTTGGACCTGACAAGGCCACCCGGACGATCACGACAGCCCTGGCCGCACATCGGTGACGCAACCGAGTGCATGCCGCTGGTCATCGGCCCGGTGGACCGGCGTAACGGCCTCTCACGTGAGAACGAGCAAGCCAGTACGCATAACGAACTGGCAGAATACCGGCCCGGCCCCGCACGGGTCAAAACGCCCCTGCGCTCCGCGCCGCCCGGCCCCTTCGCTCACCCCGGATCCCGACCTACGGCCGGGGCCCGCCACGCGACGCCCAGCCCCTTCACTCACCCCCGGAACCCCACCTACGGCCGGGGCCCGCCACGCGACGCCCAGCCCCTTCACTCACCCCCGGAACTCCACCTACGGCCGGGGCCCGCCACGCGACGCCCAGCCCC
>NZ_JBEXHC010000006.1:136685-216060 GCF_040607655.1 Streptomyces sp. NPDC005266 | reverse complement strand
CTTCACTCACCCCCGGAACTCCACCTACGGCCGGGGCCCGCCACGCGACGCCCGGCTCCTTCACCCGCCCCGGGGCCCGACCTACGCCGGGGGCCGCCGCGCGACGCCGGGGCGGCGCGTACCGGGCAGGTTGTGGGCCATCGTTCCGCCGGGGCCGGGGGCACCTCCCAGCGGCAGCCGGGGGCGAGTGGGCACAACGGGCCCGCACCCGGCAACGGCCCGCACGGCCGGTGCCCGCGCTGCCGCACCCCGGCCCGCCCGTCACCGCTTACGGGCCACCCGGGTCTCGTCCCAGACCGGCTCCGGCGCCTCACGGACCCGGCCGTCCGAGCCGAAGACCAGGAAGCGGTCGAAGGAGCGGGCGAACCAGCGGTCGTGGGTGACGGCCAGCACGGTGCCCTGGTACCGCTCCAGCCCCTCCTGCAGCGCCTCCGCGCTCTCCAGGTCCAGGTTGTCGGTCGGCTCGTCCAGGAGCAGCGCCGTCGTCCCCGCCAGCTCCAGCAGCAGGATCTGGAAGCGGGCCTGCTGCCCGCCCGAGAGCTTGTCGAAGCGCTGGTCCCCCTGACGCTCGAGCTCATAGCGGCGCAGGGCGCTCATCGCCCCGCCGCGGTCCTTGGCGTGCTCGGTCCACAGGATGTCGACGAGAGTGCGGCCCAGCAGCTCGGGATGCGCATGAGTCTGGGCGAAATGTCCGGGGACGACCCGCGCGCCCAGCTTCCACGCCCCGGTGTGCGCGACCTCCTCGCCCGCCAGCAACCGCAGGAAGTGGGACTTCCCCGAGCCGTTGCTGCCGAGGACGGCCACCCGCTCCCCGTAGAAGACCTCCAGGTCGAAGGGGTGCATCAGCCCGGTCAGCTCCAGGCCCTGACAGGTCACCGCCCGCACCCCGGTGCGGCCGCCGCGGAGCCGCATCCGGATGTCCTGCTCGCGCGGCGGCTCCTGCGGCGGGCCGGCCTCCTCGAACTTCCGCAGCCGGGTCTTCGCCGCCTGGTAGCGGCTCGCCATGTCCGAGTTGTACGCCGCCTTCTGCTTGAAGGTGAGCATCAGCCGCCGCAGCTTGGCGTGCTCCTCGTCCCAGCGCCGCCGCAGCTCCTCGAAGCGCGCGAATCTCTCCTTGCGGGCCGCGTGATACGTAGCGAAGCCGCCCCCGTGCACCCAGACGTCGCTGCCCGCCGGCCCCGGCTCCACGCTGATGATCTTTTCGGCGGAGCGGGCCAGCAGCTCCCGGTCATGGGAGACGAAGAGCACCGTCTTCTTGGTCTCCCGCAGCTGCTCCTCCAGCCACCGCTTGCCGGGGACGTCCAGATAGTTGTCCGGCTCGTCCAGCAGCAGCACCTCATCGGCGCCGCGCAGCAGCGACTCCAGCACCAGCCGCTTCTGCTCGCCGCCGGAGAGCGTGCGCACCTCGCGCCACTGCGCCCGCTCGTACGGGACGCCGAGCGCGGCCGCGGTGCACATGTCCCACACCGTCTCGGCCTCGTAGCCACCGGCCTCGGCCCAGTCGCTGAGCGCCTGCGCGTACTCCAGCTGCGCGGGCTCGTCGTCCCGCGTCATGATCGCCAGCTCGGCCGCGTCCACGGCCCGCGCGGCCTCCCGGATCCGCGGCCGGGCGACGGACACCAGCAGATCCCGTACGGTCCGCTCGTCCCGTACGGAGCCGACGAACTGCGGCATCACCCCGAGCCCGCCGCTGACCGTCACCGCTCCGCCGTGCGGCCGCAGCTCGCCCGCGATCAGCCTCAGCAGGGTCGTCTTCCCGGCGCCGTTGGCACCGACGAGCGCGACCGCGGCGCCTTCCCCGACCCGGAACGACACATCGCCGAGCAGCACCCGCCCGTCCGGCAGGTAGTACTCCAGATGCCCTGCCTCCACATGACCCATGACCGGATTGTGACCGGGGGCCACCGACCGGGCCAACCGGTTTATGAGGTGGCCCGATTACGATGTGCGCCATGAGCTTTGGGCAAGGGGGGCCGTACGGGCCCGGGGGATCTCAGCCGCCTCAGCCGCCGACGCCGGACTGGGCGGCGCTCGCCGACAACACCGCCGCGCGCAACCGGCGCCGCAGACTGCTGTTCATCGGCGGCGGGGTGCTCGCCACGGCGGCCGTCGCGGCGATCGTGGCCACCGCCGTGGTCAGCAGCGGCGGCAAGGACAGGACCGACGGCAACTCGGCCGGCCAGTTGCCCACGCCGCAGGATCTGCCGAGCGAGTCCGGGTCGCCCGAGCCCACCTTCTCCGATGTCGCCCCGCCGGCCCCGCCCAGGCCGCTGGACATCATCTCCAGCGCCAAGCGGGACAAGGCGCCGCTCAGCGTGGGCGCGCTCTTCCCCGAGAAGAAGGCGGCCACGGACGACCGCTCGTACGCCAAGGCCACGACCGCCTCGACGACGAGCTGCGCCGCGGCGGCCCAGGGGGCGCTCGGCTCGATCCTGAGCGGCAACGGCTGCCGCAAGGTGTTCCGGGCGACGTTCTCCCGGGACGGCGTCGCGGTGACGGTCGGCGTCGCCGTCTTCGACGGCAAGGCGGCGGCGGAGAAGGCGAAGGACGGGTACCAGCCCAATATCGCCTCGCTGGCCGGCGGCGGGGTGCCGTCCTTCTGCCGTCAGACGGCGTGCCGCACCTCGGCCAACGCCATCGGCCGGTATGCCTACTTCACGATCTCCGGCTACACGTCGGGCCAGGCGGTCACCCAGTCGGACACCAAGGCCCTCCAGGCGGGCCGGGACCTGGCCGACTACACCTTCCGCCGCATCATGGCCCGCGGCAACGCACAGGCGTCGGCGGCCGCGGCCGCCACCGACTGAGGCCGGCGGCGGGCCGCCGGCCGTGGCCTCAGGAGCGCACCGCTAGGAGCGCGCCGCCGTCTCAACCTTCCTCACCTGGGCGCCGAGCAGCTCCCGCGGAACCTCGGACTTGGCCGGATCGACGAGGTTGACACCGAAGAACACCGTCAGCTGCGGCCCCGAGCGCACCACCGAGAACGTGATGACGGCCTTCTCCTTGTCGCTGTCGAGCAGGCTGTAGGCCACCGCCTCGTCGCCCAGTTTCGGCGCGTCCAGCGAGGACACCTTCGAGACATCGGACTTGCTCCCGGAGCCGTCCTTCGCGGCGAATCCGCCCTGACAGGCCGTCACCGCGTCACGGATGTCCTTGATGGTCTTCTCGGCATCCCCCTGGCCGTAGGAGGAGACCCGAATCAGGCCGGAGGCGCCGGCCTTCGCGGCGGAGCCGGTGACGGCGTACGTGCGGTAGACGCTGGCCTTGGGCGCCGGGTCGAAGCGGGAACCCATCAGCGCGGCCAGCGGCTGGCACTCGGGCCTGGCGGCCTTCGCCTCCCCGCCGTCGCTGACGTCCTTCTCCGTCATCTTCTGGATCTCGAAGCCCTTGACATCGCCCTTGACCAGCGCGGCCTTCTGCAGGGCGGACGCGGACAGGGGAGCGCCGTTCGCGGCCGTGTCACCGTTCTTGCCGCCGCTCTTGGCACTGTCGCCCTTGCCGTCACCGGAATCGCTGCCACAGCCGGCCGTCAGGCCCAGCGCCGCGATCATCGTCGCCGCCGCAAGCACGGTCCGCCTCGCCCCAGACTTGTTCATGCCGTTGTCCACCCTTGATTGACGCCCCCGCCCACATGTTGCCGTCATCCAACTATGGGCGATCGCAAGCGGCCAAGCGTTTTCCGTGACGATCCGATATCGCCACCGCTTGAACACCGCCTCGCCTTCCCGCGGACGCCCGGGACCGCTGAAGGTTGCCTCAATGTGGCGCGTCCCATATCGCCACGCGCATAAGCAACTTTTCCGCCTCCAGTGCCTGTCCTACCGGCTGAGGGGAGGGCAGGACGCGGCAGATCCAGTGCGCCGCGCGTACATCACCATGAGGATTTCTTTTCTGCTGCACAACGCCTATGGAATCGGCGGCACCATCCGGTCGACGTTCAATGTGGCCGGCGCGCTCGCCATCCACCACAGCGTGGAGATCGTCTCCCTCATCCGCACCATCGACACCCCGAACCTCCCCCTCCCTCGCGGCGTCCGGCTGACGCCGCTCATCGACAAGCGCCCCGACGCCGCGACCGGTTCCAGTGACCTCGACGACCCGCTGCTGACGTGGCCCAGCGCCCACGTCCCCGCCGCCGAGGCCAAGGGCACCACCAACTTCAACGCCCTCACCGACCAGCGCGTCGCGGACCATCTCGCCCGGACCGATGCCGATGTCGTCATCGCCACCCGCCCCGGGCTGGTCGTCTACCTCGCCTCCCTCGGCCGCGAGAGCCGCTACCTGAAAATCGGTCAGGAACACCGGATCTACGGCACCCATACGGCCGAGATCCGCGCCGCGGTCAACGCCGCCATCCCCCACCTGGACGCCTACACCTCCGTCTCCGAGGCCGACGCGGCCACCCACCGCGCCCATCTGCCCGACGTCACCACCCGGCTGGCCGCCCTGCCCAACGGGGTGCCCGCCACCGGTGTCGAACCCTCCGACGGCAGCGCCAAGCTGGTCGTGGCCGCGGGCCGGCTGATCCCCGTCAAGCGGTACGACCTGCTGGTCACCGCCTGGGCGACGGTCGCCGCCAAACACCCCGACTGGCATCTGCGCATCTATGGACGCGGTCCCCAGCAGGCCGCGCTCCGCCGCCAGATCGACGAACTCGGGCTGGCCCGGCACGTCACCCTCATGGGCGCCCACTCCCCCATCGAGACGGAGTGGGCCAAGGGCGCGATAGCCGCCGTCACCTCCCGCGAGGAGTCGTTCGGCATGACGATCGTCGAGGCCATGCACTGCGGTGTGCCCGTGGTCGCCACCGACTGCCCGCACGGCCCCGGCGAGATCATCACCGACGGCCGGGACGGGCTCCTGGTCGCGTCCGGCGACGCCGACAGCATCGCCAAGGGCCTGCTGACCCTCATCGAGGACCGCCGACTGCGCCGCTCGATGAGCGCGGCGGCGCGCGTCACGGCGCGGCGCTACGCCCCGGAGCGCGTGGCGGCCGCGTACGAGCAGCTCATCGCCGAACTCCACGCCGCGCGTGGCACCATGGCCCCCGCCGCCCGGCGCCCGGCGCTCCGGCCGGTGAAGGGCGGTGCGGCGGGCGCCCCCGTGAAGAGTCTCAAGGGAGCGGTCAGGCAGCTGATCCGCAAGCCGTTGCGGCCCGTGGCCTCCTGCCGCGTCACCGCCAACGGAGATCTGTCCGTCCGCATCGAACCCGCCGATGTCCACGGCGCCGACCTCGCGCTGACCCTCACTCGCCGCCGCGGTGACGGCGCCCCCGTCCGCCTGCCGCTCCACCCGCCGACGGCGACCGGCGCGGACCGCTGGACGGCGACGGTCGACCGCGGGGCGGTGGACCTCGCCGAGGGCCGCTGGGACTTCCATGTCGTACGCCCCGCCGACGGCGCCCGTCGGCGTGTCGTGTGCCGCTACGCCGAGGGGCGCGGGCTGCTCGGTCTGGAGCCGCTGCCCGGCTCCCCGTTCTCCTGGTGGATCCCGTACCCCACCGTCGACGGCTATCTCGCGCTGCGCGCCTGGCGGCGCCCGGCCCACGCCGAGGCCCGGGTGATCCGTGCGGACGCCGACGGGCTCGCCGTCGAAGGCACCCTGCACGGCGCCCTTTTCGGGCCCGACGCCGCCCCGACCGCGGTGGCCACCCCGACCCGGGGTCCGGGCCGCCCGTTCCTCACCGGGGTCACCGCCCTGGGCAACAGCCGGTTCCGCTTCACCGTCCCCTACGAGCGGATCCATGACGCCCGCGCGGACGACGACGGAACGGCCGGGTGGACGCTGACGCTCCGTAAGTCCGCGACGGCCGGCACCCCGATCCGGATAGGCCGCATCCTCGGCGACATCGTCGACCGCGACCAGACGGACTGCCACCCCCTGACTCACGGTGTCCGGCCCCATCTCACCCGGGGCGGCGATCTGGCCATCGCCTGTTCGGCCCCGAGGGGTTGACCAATACGGGTCCAGGCGCCGGTGTTTGCGGCCCCCACGATCGGTAACACTGGGTGATATCAGCCTCGAGCGAGGAAAATCTCTGCGGAAGGCATAAGCCATGTCAATAGTTACGCTCATCATCCTGGTGGCGGCACTGGCCGCCATGGCGGCGCTCGTCCTCGCTCCGGCGGTGCGGCAGAGCAGCCGCACCGGCCTGGTGAACCGGTTCGGTCCCGAGTACGACCGGGCCGTCGCACGGCACAACGGCGATGCGAAGGCAGCCCAGTGGGAGCTGAGCGAGCGCGTCCGGCACTACGGCGACCTGTCGATACAGCGTCTGACGCCGGAGGCCCGGGAGCAGTACGCGGCGCGGTGGGCGGGCCTGCAGGAGCAGTTCGTCGACTCGCCCTCCCGGGTGGTGCGCGAAGCCGACCGGCTGCTGGAGCAGTTGGCCGCCGAGCGCGGCTACCCGGCCGGGTCCTACAAGGAGCGGGTGGAGGCTATGTCCGTCCGCCACGCCTACGAGGTCGACGGCTACCGGCAGCTGCACACCACCGCGGCCCTGACCCACGACGGTCAGGTGGAGACGGATCGGCTGCGGGAGGCGATGGTCGCGGCCCGCGCGCTGTTCGAGGAACTGGTCCGCGCGCAGCCGCATGACGAGGGTGCGCGCCGCCGTCGGCTGCGCCCGGCGCTCCGTCACAAGGGGTACGCCCAGGGGCACCAGCCGCACCAGGGCCGTCAGGGCCGCATTCCGGGGCAGCGCCTCGGTCCGGCCCGGTAAGGCCATGGGGTAGGACCCGCCCGACGTCAATGACGCTCAGCCTCGGCACGCGCGACGCGTGCCGCGGCTGAGCCATGTTCGGGGCCCGGCCGCGGCCGGTCAGCGGTCAGCGCTCCGCGAGCCGTACCGCCAGCGCGAGGGTGTCGTCCGGATGGAGGATCACCGTGTGCATATCATCCGCGATGGCGCCGGGGATCTTCTCTATGGGGCTGAGCAGATGCTTGTGCGCGGCCTTGATCAGCCGCTTCTCCCCCTCGATCGGATCCCGGCGGCTCTCGGTGAGCCCATCGGTGTAGAGCACCAGCAGATCACCGGGGGCCAGCCGCTCGGTCAGCAGCCGATCGCTTCCCGGCAGCGGAAAGCCGATCCCCCGCCCGCGCGCCTCCAGATACCGGGCCGAACCGTCACCGCGCATCAGCAGCGCCGGCGGATGGCTGCCGTTGGCCACCCACACCTCACCGGTGGCCGGATCGATCCGCGCCAGCAGCACGGTCGCCATCACGCTCCGGTCGAACGGCCGCAGAATCTCATCCGTCCGGGCCACGATCGACTGCAGCTCGTGCCCCTCCAGCGCGAGGGTGCGCACGGCATGGGTGACATTGAGCGCGCTGCGCGTACTGGTCACCCCATGGCCCAGCGCGTCGACGATCGTGATGTGCACGGTGCCGTCCGGCAGCACGAACCAGTCGTACAGGTCCCCGCCCGTGGGCGCGTCGGTGCCCGCCGGGGCGTAGTGGACGGCGAGTTCGAGCCCCTCGGCCTCGATGGGCGGAGGGCGCAGCGCGTCCTCCAGCTCGCGCAGCGTCTGGCCGTGCGCGGTGCGCAGCTGCTCATCGCGCTCCTCCAGCTGGACATAGAGCGCGAGAACACCGCTGTTGGTCTCGGCGAGCTCGTCCTTGAGCCGCCGGTGTTCGCCGGTGAGCTCGTCGGCCGTGGCCATGACGGCCCGCAGCTCCTCGGCCGCGAGCTCCGCGTCGTCCTGGGGGACGCCGTCGTACGCCGCCGCAGTCGCCGGGGCAGCGGGCAGACACCAGACCACCTCGTCCTCGGTCACCGACTCCGCGGCCAGCGGAAGACCCTCCGCGTCCGGCTTGCCCGCACCACCCCTCAGCCTGATCCCCACCCTGAGCCGGCCGTGCGCCTGCTCGTACGACCACTCCAGGCCGACGGTCCCGCCCGCGCCCAGCGCCGCCCCGGCCGCCTGGGTCACGGACAGCACGAGCCGCGCCCGGACCACGACGTCCAGGGCGTGCGACCGGGCCAGACCCCGGACCGCCCGGCCGAGCGCCGCCCGGGTCGGGCAGCTGATCGTCCTGATGGTCATGGCAGCCTCTGTGGGGGCCTGGCGGCGAGCACCGTGGCATCGTCGCGGACGCGGCGATGGCCATGGGCGAGCGCGGCGGACAGCAGGGGTGGCGGAAGACGCAGCAGAAACGGGGACGGCTCGTGCGCCCAGCGCGCGTCGATGCCGTCGCTGTGGAGCACCGCGGTGACCCCCGAGGCGAGGGAGAAGCTGTGGACGCGCGGCACCGGCATGCTCCAGCCGACCACCCCGGGCTGACCGGTCATGCGGTGCTCCACACCCTGTGCGGACAGGGCCAGGACACGTATGTTGCCGATGCCGCAGTAGTCGGCGCGGTCGGGGTGCAGCCGCAGCAGCCCGACGGCGGCTCCGCGGGTGTGGCGCAGGGCGCGGTTCATCCGGGTGAGCGTGTCGGGCAGCGGCCGGCCGGGGTCGGCGTGGAAGGTCCGCAGCGCCGTTCGGGCCGCCTCGGCCGCCTGACCGCCATGGCCCAGACCGTCGACGACGGCCGCGGTGCGGGTGTCATCCGTCTCGGCGATGGCGCGGGCGTCGCCGCACTCGTCCTCCCCCTCCATGGGCAGACAGACCGAGCCCACGCCCTGCGCCGCCGTCAGCCGCTCGCCCGGCGACGCGAGACGGGCGCAGACCACGGTGCCCGCGCCGGTGCCGCTGCGGATGGCGAAGTGGGTGGCCATCCGATTGACGGTGCCCAGGCCCATCCCCAGCGTGCCGGAGGTGGTGAAGCCGTCGGCGAGGCACTGTTCGAGCTCGGCCATGCCGGGGCCTCGGTCGACCGCGAGGATCTCCACCCCCTCGCCGAGCGGCGCGGGCTGGATGTAGAGGGTGCCGTCGCTGGCGTGCTTGTCCAGATTGGTGGCCAGCTCCGAGGCGATCACCGCCGCCCGGTCGGGCAGCGCCCCGGGCAGCCCACAGTCCCGCGCGACCCCGCGCGCGGTCTCCGCCGCCAGATGGATGGCGCTGTGGTGATCGACCCGCACCTGAGCGGTGGGCGCCGCGACCGTATGGATCACCGTGCCGTCCAGCGGGTGGCGGTCACCACGGTGCCCTTCCCCGGACCGGTGTGCACCGCGAACTCGTCCATCAGCCGACGGGCACCACCGAGACCATGTCCCAGCCCCGCGCCCGTGGTGAAGCCGTCGGTGAGCGCCGCGTCCAGGTCCGCGATGCCGGGCCCCTCGTCGCTGACGATCAGCCGCAGCCCCCGGCCGCCGGGTCCGCGCGGGCACTCCACGGTGACCGTGCCGCCGCCGCCGTGGACATAGGCGTTCCGGGCCAGCTCGCTCGCGGCCGTGACCACCCGGGTCTGGTCCACCAGGCCGAAGCCCGCTTCCACGGTGGCCGCGCGCACCGCGTGGCGTACCGTCAGCAGATCCTCCTCCGTCCGCACCGGGTAGGTCCGCGGGGCAGCCCAGTCCGCACCGGTTCGCTGTGACCGCGCCGGCGCCGTGGAGGGGAGGGTGGACTCATCAGTGAGCTTCACGACGGGCCCGTTCCGAAGGCTGGGATGCCCGGTGCCACCCCAGTGCGGCCATCCCCTGTTCCGCGTTCAGCGCCGTCTCGACGCCGACCAGCTCTATGCCCAGCTCGACCAGGGTGATCGCCACCGCCGGTCGCATCCCGGCCACCAGCACCCGCGCACCGAGCAGCCGCGCCACCGTGGTCAGTTCCATCAGCGTACGGGCCACGAAGGAGTCGATGATCTCCAGTCGCGAGATGTCGATCAGCACCCCGCGCGCGCCCTCGGAGGAGATGCGCGCGGTCAGCTCCTCGGTGAAGGAGATGGCGGCCTTGTCGTCGAGCTCGTTCAGCAGCCCGGTGACCAGAACGTCGCCGAGCCGCAGAATCGGGACCCCGGTGGGGCGGGGACTGGTCACCGGCTCCCCACCAGCGCTTCCCCGTCGGGATCCGCGCCGTCCGTCAGCTTGATCGCGGCGGACAGCGCGTCGGCCAGCGACGCCCGGGTGAGGATGGTGGACAGATCGATGCCGAGCTGGGCGATGGTCTGTGCGATGGACGGGCGGATCCCGCTGATGACGCAGTCCGCGCCCATGAGCCGTACCGCGTTGACGGTCTGCATCAGATGCTGGGCGACAGCGGTGTCCACCGTCGGAACGCCCGTGATGTCGATGATCGCCACCAGCGCCTCATGGTCCTGGATCGCCTGGAGCAGGTTCTCCATCACCACCTGGGTGCGGGCCGTGTCCAGGGTGCCGATCAGCGGAACCGCCAGGACCTGCCCCCACAGCCGGACCACCGGCGTCGACAGCTCCATCAGCTGCTGGCTCTGCCGGTGGATGATCTCCTCGCGGCCCTCCACATAGGTCTCGAAGGACAGCGCCCCGGCCACATCGAGCAGCCGGTTGATCACAATGGCCGTGGCGAAGAGCTCCTCCGCGTCACGGGTCTCCCGCTGTACGGCCTTGAGCAGCGCCTCCTTGAGGGCGAGCACGGCCAGCGACGTCGCGGTCGGGGTCGCCCCGGCCCGTGCGCGGCGCAGCGACAGGCCGACCACCGCCTCGCGCAGCCCGGCGTTGGCAGGGACCACGCGCTCCACCGGCACCCCGCTCTGCAGCCCCGGGACCAGCGCGTCGATCAGGGCGTCGGCCTCTTCGCGGAGTTCGGCCTCGCTGATGTCGGTGTCGAGCAGGATCTGCTCGAGCTGGAGCTTCACCCAGTGGTCGGCGATCTCCTCGTCCCGTTCCTGCAGAGCCTTCGTCAGGCGTTCTCGTACAGCGGCTTCGCTGGTGCTCACGCGGATCCCTTCGCGGTCGACGACCCCTGGTACGCGGGCCGTCGCCCCCTCCCATCGGCCCGTTTCTGTTGTCCGATAGCAAATGTTATCGATCCACCGGGGCTCCCGAAAAGCGCGTCAGCCTACGCGGCCGCGAGTACCCACTGATCGCCCCCGTACACCCCCGAGCGGTCAGCAACAGCCCGAGCCGATGGCCGTCGCGCCCGGGAGGGAGCGCTTGTTGCGGGACTCACGGTTTCGGGCGGCGAGTTGGCCGTCGGCCGGGTAGCCGACCTCTTCGAGGGTGAGGCCGTGCGGGCGCACGACATGGACCGCCGAGTCGCGGACTGCCGCGGAGAGGACCTTGGCCGGCCAGTCCGGCGGGCGATGGCCGTCGCCCACGAACAGGAGCGCTCCGACCAGCGAGCGGACCATGTTGTGGCAGAAGGCGTCGGCGCGCACCGTCGCGGTGATGATGCCGTCCGCACCACGCTCCCAGCTCAGCCGCTGGAGGGTGCGGATGGTGGTGGCGCCGTCCCGCTTCTTGCAGTACGCGGCGAAGTCGTGCTCGCCCAGCAGCCGCTCGGACGCCTCGTTCATGGCGTCCACGTCAAGCGGCCAGTCGTGCCACAGCACATGGCCGCGCAGCAGCGGGTCGACCCCGCCGGGGTGGTCGGTGACGCGATAGGCGTAGCGACGCCAGATCGCGGAAAAGCGCGCGTTGAAGCCGGGCGGGGCCTCGGCGATACGCCAGACGCGGATGTCATGGGGCAGCCGGCCGGCCAGCCGGCGCGACAGCTTGTCCTTGTGCTCGGCCCACAGCGGCTCCGGCAGATCGACATGCGCGACCTGACCGCGGGCGTGCACCCCGGCGTCGGTGCGGCCCGCGACCGTCAGCTCATAGGTCTCGGACGAACGCGTCACCGTGCGCAGGGCGCTCTCCAGCTCGCCCTGCACCGTGCGCCGTTCGCGCTGCTTGGCCCAGCCGGAGAAGTCCTTGCCGTCGTAGGCCAGGTCCAGACGTATCCGCACGAAGCCGGGCGCCACCTCGTCACTCACCACAGTTCCTCTCGAACGCGGAAGGGGCCCGCCCCCGGAATCCCGGGGGGCGGGCCCATCCGTGCCTGGTCAGACGCCTCAGGCGTCCTTCCCGCTCTCATCAGCCGCGTCCGCGGCAGGCTCGGCCGGAGCCTCGGTGGCCTCGGCAGCCGGGGCCTCGTCCTTCTTGAGGTCCGCGACGGCCTGGTCGCCGGCAGCGTCCTTGGCGGAGCGCTTGGTGGCGGCCTCGGCCTCGCCGACAGCGGCCTGCTGCACGGTCAGCGCCTCGACCAGCTCGATGACCGCCATCGGGGCGTTGTCGCCACGACGGTTACCGATCTTGGTGATGCGGGTGTAGCCACCCGGCCGGTTCTCGTAGCGGGGCGCGATCTCGGTGAAGAGAGTGTGCACCACGCTCTTGTCCGTGATCGTCTGCAGCACCAGGCGACGGTTGTGGATGTCGCCCTTCTTCGCCTTGGTGACGAGCTTCTCCGCGACCGGACGCAGACGGCGCGCCTTGGCCTCGGTGGTGGTGATGCGGCCGTGCTCGAACAGCGCCTTCGCGAGGTTCGCGAGGAGCAGCCGCTCGTGCGCGGCGCTGCCGCCCAGACGGGCACCCTTGGCGGGCTTCGGCATGGTGTTTCTCCTTGATGTCTGCACCGGCCGTATCAGGTACCGGTGTCAGTTACCGGCGGGCGGTCACCCGCCGGAAGTGTGTGACCCGTCGGGTCAGTACTGCTCGGTCTCCACGAACCCGGCGTCCGCGTCGTCGTCGGCGCCGAAGGCGTCGGCGGCGGCGGTCGGGTCGAATCCGGGCGGGCTGTCCTTGAGGGCCAGGCCCATGCCGGCCAGCTTCGCCTTGACCTCGTCGATCGACTTGGCGCCGAAGTTGCGGATGTCGAGCAGGTCCGCCTCGGAGCGGGCGACGAGCTCGCCCACCGAGTGGATGCCCTCACGCTTGAGGCAGTTGTACGAGCGGACGGTGAGCTCGAGCTCCTCGATCGGCAGCGCCAGATCGGCGGCCAGGGCGGCGTCCGTCGGGGACGGGCCCATGTCGATGCCCTCGGCGTCCACGTTCAGCTCGCGGGCCAGACCGAACAGCTCGACCAGGGTCTTACCGGCCGACGCCATGGCGTCACGCGGACGCATGGCCTGCTTGGTCTCGACATCGACGATCAGCTTGTCGAAGTCGGTGCGCTGCTCGACACGGGTCGCCTCGACCTTGTAGGTGACCTTGAGCACC
Source organism: Streptomyces sp. NPDC005266 (assembly GCF_040607655.1). NCBI lineage: Bacteria > Bacillati > Actinomycetota > Actinomycetes > Kitasatosporales > Streptomycetaceae > Streptomyces > Streptomyces sp. NPDC005266. The sequence continues at coordinate 203,003 of NZ_JBEXHC010000006.1, read as the reverse complement.
GGCGAGTAGATGGAGTCGACCGGGATCCGGCCGATCTCCTGGCCCGCCTGCTTGTTCTGCACGGCGGAGACGTAGCCGCGACCGCGCTCGACGGTCAGCTCCATCTCCAGCTTGCCCTTGCCGTTCAGCGTGGCGAGGACGAGGTCGGGGTTGTGCACCTCGACACCGGCCGGCGGGGCGATGTCCGCGGCGGTGACCAGGCCGGGGCCCTGCTTGCGCAGGTACATCACGACCGGCTCGTCGTGCTCCGAGGAGACGACCAGCTGCTTGATGTTGAGGATCAGGTCGGTGACGTCCTCCTTGACGCCCGGCACGGTGGTGAACTCGTGCAGGACACCGTCGATCCGGATGGACGTGACCGCCGCACCGGGGATCGAGGAGAGGAGCGTACGACGCAGGGAGTTTCCGAGGGTGTAGCCGAAGCCCGGCTCCAGCGGCTCGATCACGAACCGGGAGCGGAACTCGTCGACGACCTCTTCGGTCAGGGACGGACGCTGAGCGATCAGCATGGGTTTTGCCTCCAGTCTCCGGCGCCCGCTATTTGACGCCGAACCCTTCAATAGTACGGGCGGTACGTGCCCAATGGCGCCGTACCGCCCGTATCGCATGCACTACTCGCAGTACTACCGCAGTACTACTTCGAGTAGAGCTCGACGATCAGCTGCTCCTGCACCTGGGTGTCGATCACCTGACGCTCGGGCATGGAGTGCACGAGGATCCGCAGCTGCGACGGAATGGCCTCCAGCCACGCCGGCACGGTGCGCTCGCCGGCCTCGGCCTGAGCCACCTGGAAGGGGGTCATGGTCCGGGACTTCGGGCGAACCTCGATGATGTCGTTCACGGCGACGCGAGCCGACGGGATGTCGGTCTTGCGGCCGTTCACGTTGATGTGGCCGTGGCGGACCAGCTGACGGGCGTGGTCGCGGGACTTGGCAAAGCCGGCCCGGTAAACCACGTTGTCGAGGCGGGTCTCGAGGATGCGAAGCAGGTTCTCACCGGTCTTGCCGGTCTTCCGGTTCGCCTCCGCGTAGTAGCCACGGAACTGCTTCTCAAGGACGCCGTAGATGCGGGTCGCCTTCTGCTTCTCACGGAGCTGCAGCAGGTACTCGCTGTCCTTGGTGCGCCCGCGACCGTGCTCACCCGGGGGGTAAGGACGGATCTCGATCGGGCACTTCGCGCTCTCGCACTTGCTCCCCTTGAGGAAGAGCTTCTGCTTCTCCCGACGGCAACGCTTGCAGTCGGCCCCGGTGTAACGCGCCATTGTCTAGTTATCTCCTACTTCGGCTGGTCAGACGCGCCGGCGCTTGGGCGGGCGGCATCCGTTGTGCGGAGTCGGAGTGACGTCCTGGATCGAACCCACCTCCAGGCCGGTGGCCTGGAGCGAGCGGATCGCGGTCTCACGGCCGGAGCCCGGACCCTTGACGAACACGTCGACCTTGCGCATGCCGTGCTCCTGCGCGCGGCGGGCAGCCGACTCGGCGGCCATCTGCGCGGCGAACGGAGTGGACTTGCGCGAGCCCTTGAAGCCGACGTGGCCGGCGGAGGCCCAAGAGATCACATTCCCGGTCGGGTCGGTGATCGAGACGATGGTGTTGTTGAACGTGCTCTTGATGTGAGCGTGCCCGTGGGCGACGTTCTTCTTTTCCTTGCGGCGCACCTTCTTGGCGCCGGCCGTCCTGCTCTTCGGAGGCATTCCTGAATTCTCCCGTGGAGGTGGTCGGTCCTACAGCTCGGACCGCTTGGCAGCGTCCGGTGAGGACTACTTCTTGCCCGGCTTCTTCTTACCGGCGATCGCGCGACGCGGGCCCTTGCGGGTGCGGGCGTTGGTGCTGGTGCGCTGGCCGTGGACGGGCAGGCCGCGGCGGTGGCGCAGACCCTGGTAGCAGCCGATCTCCACCTTGCGGCGGATATCGGCCTGGATCTCACGACGGAGGTCACCCTCGGTCTTGAAGTTGTTGTCCACGTACTCGCGGAGCTTGACCAGGTCCTCTTCGGCCAGGTCACGAACGCGGGTGTCCGGGTTCACACCGGTGTTGGCGAGCGTCTGCTGGGCAAGGGTGCGACCGATGCCGAAGACGTAGGTGAGGGCGACCTCGACGCGCTTTTCGCGCGGGAGGTCAACGCCTGCGAGGCGTGCCATGAATCTGGCTCCAGATGGTTGTCGGAGGTCTTCCGCAGCACCGCTCCCGGCCGCCGTTCACCACGGCTCCCGGGTCCCCGGCCTCCGACCGGGGGTGTCGTCCCCGCGAGGCGGGAACGGGTGACTGCGTATGTACATACAGTTATGCGTCGCGCGAAGATTGCTGCGAGTGGTGCAGGTCTATCGGCCGGCGTGCGTCAGCCCTGGCGCTGCTTGTGGCGCAGGTTGTCGCAGATGACCATGACCCGGCCGTGGCGGCGGATCACCTTGCACTTGTCGCAGATCTTCTTGACGCTCGGCTTGACCTTCATGGTGTGAGGTTCTCCGGGTCGTGAGATCTACTTGTAGCGGTAGACGATCCGTCCGCGCGTGAGGTCGTACGGAGACAGCTCCACCACGACCCGGTCATCGGGCAGGATGCGGATGTAGTGCATACGCATCTTGCCGCTGATGTGCGCGAGGACCTTGTGACCGTTCTGAAGCTCCACCTTGAACATCGCGTTCGGCAGAGACTCAATCACGGTGCCCTCGATTTCGATGGCGCCTTGCTTCTTGGCCATGTCCTGCTTTCGGGATCGGCTACCTTGATCGGCTCGCAACATGCGGGAGGGCATGCGTGAGCCGACGTGTCAGTCTACGTCAGCGCATCCCGAAACACGAATCCGGGGCAGCATGCCCCGATCGGGAGATCATTATGCCGAGCTTCATGCGAGCGGGTCGGGCGCGGTGTCGATCCCCAGCTCCGCAAGCTTGGCCTTGCCGCCGTCCACGGCGGTCAGCACCAGCGGGCCCTCCTCGGTCAGCGCGACCGAGTGCTCCCAGTGGCTGGACCAGGTCGCGTCGTCCGTCTTGACGGTCCAGTCGTCCGACAGGACGTGCGTCTTCGCGGTGCCGAGGCTCACCATGGGCTCGATCGCGATGCAGAAGCCGGGGACCAGCTTGGGGCCCTTGCCGCGCTTCTTGGAGACATAGTTCAGCAGATGCGGGTCCATGTGCATCTGCGAGCCGATGCCGTGGCCGCCGTAGTCCTCGATGATCCCGTACTTGCCGGAGGCGGGACGCGGCTGGCGGCGGATGTAGCCCTCGATGGCCTTGGAGATGTCGATCAGCCGGTTGCCTTTGCGGACCGCGGCGATCCCCGCCCACATCGACTCCTCGGTGACCCGGCTCAGCTCATGCAGCTCCGGTGCGTGACCGGTGCCGACGAAGGCGGTGAAGGCGGCGTCGCCGTGCCAGCCGTCCACGATCGCGCCCGCGTCGATGGAGATGATGTCGCCGTCCTTCAGGACGGTCTCCCGGTCCGGGATGCCGTGCACCACGACGTCGTTCACCGAGGTGCAGATGGTCGCGGGGAAGCCGCCGTAACCCAGGAAGTTCGACTTGGCGCCGTGGTCGGCGAGCACCTTGCGGGCGACGTCGTCCAGGTCCTTGGTGGTGGCGCCGGGAACGGCCGCCTCACGCGTCGCCTGGTGGATGGCGGCGACCACCAGCCCCGCCTCGCGCATCTTCGCGATCTGCTCGGCGGTCTTGATCTCCACCATCACTCAACCTTCCGCGGTCCATCGGTTCTGCTCAACAGTACGGCCGCGACGCCCCTTATGGGCGCCGCGGCCGTCACACGACTCTCGTCAGGCCCTCAAGCCGCTTCGGCGGCCTTGGCTTTCAGGGCGTCCATGGCCCGCTGGGTGACCTCCGCCACCTTGCCGAGCGCCGGGATGGTCACGACCAGGCCCTTGGCCTTGTAGTAGTCGATGATCGGCTCGGTCTCGCGGTGGTAGACCTCCAGTCGCTTGCGGACCGTTTCCTCACTGTCGTCCTCGCGCTGGTACAGCTCACCGCCGCAGTCGTCGCACACGCCCTCGGTCTCGGGCTTCTTGTACTCCACATGGAAGGTGTGCGAGCTCTGGTTGCGGCAGGTGCGGCGGCCGGCGATCCGCTTGACCACCTCGTCCTCCGGGACCTCAAGGTCCAGCACCGCGTCCAGCGTCTGGTCCTGGTCCCCCAGATGCGTGTCGAGCGCCTCGGCCTGGTTCAGATTCCGCGGGAAGCCGTCGAGCAGGAAGCCGTTCGCGGCGTCCGGCTGGGCCATCCGGTCCTCGGCCATGCCGATGGTGACCTCGTCCGGTACGAGCTGCCCGGCCCGCATGTACTCCTGCGCCTGCTTGCCGAGCGGTGTGCCCTGGCTGATGTTGGCACGGAAGAGGTCTCCCGTGGAGATATGCGGGATCGACAGGTTATCGGCCAGGTACGCGGCCTGCGTACCCTTGCCGGCTCCGGGCGGCCCGACGAGGACGATTCGCATCAGCGGAGGAACCCTTCGTAGTGTCGCTGCTGAAGCTGGCTCTCGATCTGCTTCACGGTCTCCAGGCCGACACCCACGATGATCAGGATGCTCGTGCCACCGAACGGGAAGTTCTGATTGGCGTTGAGCGTCACCAGGGCCACCGTGGGCACCAGGGCGATCAAGCCCAGATAGAGCGCACCCGGCCACGTGATGCGGTTCAGCACGTAGCTCAGATACTCAGCAGTGGGACGACCAGCCCGAATGCCCGGGATGAACCCACCATACTTCTTCATGTTGTCGGCAACTTCTTCGGGGTTGAAGCTGATGGCGACGTAGAAGAAGGCGAAGAAAACGATCAGCAGGAAGTACGTGGCGATATAGATCGGGTGATCGCCCTTGACGAAGTTCTGAGAGATCCAGGTCGCCCAGGCCGCCTTGGAATTGGAGAACTGAACAATCAGCGCCGGGATGTAGAGCAGGGACGACGCGAAGATGACGGGGATCACACCCGCCTGGTTGACCTTCATCGGGATGTAGGTGGAGGTGCCGCCGTACGAGCGACGGCCGATCATCCGCTTGGCGTACTGCACCGGGATCCGGCGCTGGGCCTGCTCGACGAAGACCACCAGGCCGACCATGGCCAGGCCGCACAGGACGACCAGGCCGAACTCCAGCCAGCCGCCCATGATCTTGCCCTGCTGCTTGATGCTCCACATGGCGCTGGGGAAACCGGCGGCGATGGAGACGAACATCAGGATGGACATGCCGTTGCCGATGCCGCGGTCGGTGACCAGCTCACCGAGCCACATGATCAGCGCGGTGCCCGCGGTCATCGTGATGACCATCACGGCGGTGGTGAAGATCGAGTCGTCCCGGACGATCTGGCCGCCGACCGGGCAGCTCTGGAAGAGCGCACCACTGCGGGCGGTGGCCACCAGGCCGGTGCCCTGCAGAATCGCCAGCGCGACAGTCAGATAGCGGGTGTACTGCGTGATCTTCGCCTGACCGGACTGACCCTCCTTCTTGAGGGCCTCGAGACGCGGGATCACCACGGTCAGCAGCTGCAGGATGATGCTCGCCGTGATGTACGGCATGATTCCGAGCGCGAAGATGGTGATCTGGAGCAGTGCGCCACCACTGAACATGTTGACCAGGCCGAACAGCCCCTGCTGGCCCTTGGCGAGGTCCATGCACGTCTGGACGTTCTTGTAGTCGATGCCCGGGATCGGGACGTGTTGCCCGAGCCGGAAGAGCACGATGATGCCCAGCGTGAACAGCAGCTTCTTGCGCAGGTCGGGCGTCTTGAACGCCCGGGCGAACGCGGTGAGCACGGTGCCTCCTGCGCCCCCCGCGTGCATGCGCGAGAGGTGACGGTCTTGAGGATCGACGAATACTTATCAGCCAGGACCCACGCGGACACGCACCGCGCGGAAGGTAATAACGCCAGCCACCTTACCGGCGACCCGGCCCCGCTTGGAACGACCAACCGGGGATGCCCCGTATTTGGGGCATCCCCGGCCAGTTTCGCACGTTGCTCAGACGAGCTCGGTGACGCTGCCACCGGCGGCGGTGATCTTCTCCTTGGCGGAGCCGGAGACGGCGTCGACCGTCACCTGGAGTGCCACGGAGACCTCACCGGTGCCCAGCACCTTGACGAGCTGGTTCTTGCGCACCGCACCCTTGGCGACCAGATCGGCCACCGTGACCTCGCCACCCTGCGGGTAGAGCTCGGCCAGCTTGTCCAGGTTCACGACCTGGTACTCGGTGCGGAACGGGTTCTTGAAGCCCTTGAGCTTCGGGAGCCGCATGTGGAGGGGCATCTGCCCGCCCTCGAAGCGCTCCGGAACCTGGTAGCGGGCCTTGGTGCCCTTGGTGCCACGACCAGCGGTCTTACCCTTGGACGCCTCACCACGACCGACACGGGTCTTGGCGGTCTTGGCGCCCGGGGCGGGCCGGAGGTTGTGGACCTTCAGCGGCTTATTCGCCGAAGACTCGGCCATCTCAGTCGACCTCCTCAACCGTCACGAGATGCCGCACGGTCTGCGCCATGCCGCGGAACTCGGGGCGGTCCTCCTTGACAACCACGTCGCCGAGCTTCTTCAGCCCGAGCGAACGCAGCGTGTCGCGGTGGTTCTGCTTGCTGCCGATGTAGGACTTCGTCTGCGTGATCTTCAGGCGGGCCATGCTCACGCACCCACCCCGGCACGCGCCCGCAGCAGAGCGGCGGGGGCGACGTCCTCCAGCGGCAGACCTCGGCGGGCGGCGATCTCCTCGGGACGCTGAAGTCCCTGGAGGGCCGTCACCGTGGCATGCACGATGTTGATCGGGTTCGACGAGCCGAGCGACTTGCTGAGCACGTCGTGGATGCCCGCGCACTCCAGCACGGCGCGCACCGGGCCACCGGCGATCACACCGGTACCGGGGGACGCCGGCTTGAGCAGCACGACGCCCGCGGCCTTCTCGCCCTGAATCGGGTGCGGGATGGTGCCGGCGATCCGGGGGACCTTGAAGAAGTGCTTCTTGGCCTCCTCCACGCCCTTGGCGATCGCGGCCGGCACCTCCTTGGCCTTGCCGTAACCGACACCCACGGTGCCGTCACCGTCGCCCACCACGACCAGCGCGGTGAAGCTGAAGCGACGACCACCCTTCACAACCTTGGCGACGCGGTTGATCGCGACAACACGCTCGACGTAGGCGGTCTTTTCGGCAGCTGCGCCGCCGTCCCGCCGGTCCTTCCGGTCCCGCCGCTCGCCGCCACCGGCGCCGCCACCGCGGCGCTGGGGTCCAGCCATTGGATTTACCTCTCTCGTTTACGTCCGCTTTGCGTAGGAACCGGGGCCTAGAACTTCAGCCCGGCTTCGCGGGCGGCGTCCGCCAGAGCGGCAATCCGCCCGGCGTACTGGTTACCACCGCGGTCGAACACGACGGCCTCGATACCCGCGGCCTTCGCTCGCTCGGCCACCAGGGCGCCGACCTGCTTGGCCTGCGCGCTCTTGTCGCTGTCACCGCCACGGATGGAGGTGTCGAGGGTCGACGCGGAGGCCAGGGTGTGGCCTGCGATGTCGTCGATGACCTGCGCCACCATGTGACGGTTGGACCGCGTCACGACGAGGCGGGGACGCTCCGGCGTACCGGAGATCCGCTTACGGACGCGGATGTGACGGCGCTTGATGGCAGCGGCCTTGCGCGCGTTGCCCTTAGCGATCTTCACACCGTATGCCATGGCTTACTTACCAGCCTTTCCGACCTTGCGGCGGATGACCTCGCCCGCGTACTTGACGCCCTTGGCCTTGTACGGGTCGGGCTTGCGCAGCTTGCGGATGTTCGCGGCGACCTCGCCGACCTTCTGCTTGTCGATGCCCTCGACGCTCAGCTTGGTCGGGGACTCCACCTTGAAGGTGATGCCCTCCGGTGCCTCGACCAGGATCGGGTGGCTGTAGCCCAGGGAGAACTCCAGGTTGGAGCCCTTCGCCTGGACGCGGTAACCGACACCGCTGATCTCGAGCGCCTTGCTGTAGCCCTGGGTCACGCCGGTGATCATGTTCGCCACCAGCGTGCGGGACAGGCCGTGCAGGGCCTTGTTCTGACGCTCGTCGTTCGGGCGGGTGACAACGAGGTTGTTGTCCTCACCCTTGGCGACCTCGATGGGCGCCGCGACGGTGTGCGAGAGAGAGCCCTTGGGACCCTTCACAGCGACCGTACGGCCATCGATGGTGACGTCCACACCAGCGGGAACCTGGATGGGCAGCTTGCCAATGCGCGACATGTGCTTCCTCCGTTCCCTGGTTACCAGACGTAGGCGAGGACTTCCCCACCCACGCCCTTCTTGCCGGCCTGCTTGTCGGTGAGGAGCCCGTGCGACGTGGAGATGATCGCCACGCCCAGGCCGCCGAGCACCTTCGGCAGGTTGGTGGACTTTGCGTAGACCCGCAGGCCCGGCTTCGAGATCCGCTTGATGCCGGCGATCGAGCGCTCGCGGTTCGGGCCGAACTTCAGCTCGAGGACGAGGCTCTTGCCGACCTCGGCGTCCTCGACCTTCCAGCCGGTGATGTAGCCCTCCTGCTGGAGGATCTCCGCGATGTGCGACTTGATCTTGCTGTGGGGCATCACGACGGAGTCGTGGTACGCCGAGTTCGCGTTTCGCAGACGCGTCAGCATGTCTGCGATCGGATCGGTCATGGTCATGATGGCCTTCGGCCTCTCTCGCCGGGGTTTCCTATCTGCGCCATCCCTCTCACCCACTCACGGTGGGCACGGGTGCGGCGCGGGGACCTACGGCGTAGTAAGGATTCTGGGCGGCGAGCGCCCAACCCTTCCACTCTACGGGAGTGGGAGGGCGGGGCCCGCCATCCATTTGCTTACCGAGAGCCCGGTACCAGCCCAAAATTCAATCCTGTCGCCCGCCAGGGCGCCCGTTGAGGGCGGTGGTGGGAGACGGGTGGGCTGATTACCAGGAGCTCTTGGTCACGCCCGGCAGCTCGCCACGGTGAGCCATCTCACGAAGGCACACGCGGCACAGGCCGAACTTGCGGTACACGGAATGCGGACGTCCGCAGCGCTGGCAGCGCGTGTACCCGCGCACGCCGAACTTGGGCTTGCGGGCGGCCTTGGCAATAAGAGCCTTCTTCGCCACGGCTCACGCCTCCTTGAACGGGAAGCCGAGGTGACGCAGCAGGGCCCGGCCCTCTTCGTCGTTGGTCGCCGTGGTCACCACGGTGATGTCCATACCCCGGACGCGGTCGATCTTGTCCTGGTCGATCTCGTGGAACATGACCTGCTCCGTGAGACCGAAGGTGTAGTTGCCCCGGCCGTCGAACTGCTTCGGCGACAGGCCGCGGAAGTCGCGGATACGGGGCAGCGCGAGCGACACCAGGCGGTCCAGGAACTCCCACATGCGGTCACCGCGGAGGGTGACGTGGGCACCGATCGGCTGACCCTCACGCAGCTTGAACTGCGCGATGGACTTCCGGGCCTTGGTGACGGCCGGCTTCTGGCCGGTGATCGTGGCGAGGTCGCGGATGGCGCCCTCGATCAGCTTGGAGTCGCGGGCGGCGTCGCCCACACCCATGTTGACCACGACCTTGGTCAGACCCGGGATCTGCATGACGTTCTCGAAGGAGAACTGCTCCTGCAGCTTGCCCTGGATCTCTTCGCGGTAGCGCGTCTTGAGACGCGGTGCAGTGGTGGTGGCAGTCATCAGATGTCCTCACCGGTCCGCTTGGCAACGCGGATCTTGTTGCCCTCGTCGTCGAACCGGTATCCGACGCGGGTGACGACCTTGTTGCCGTCCTTCTCCACCACGAGCTGAACGTTGCTCACGTGGATCGGGGCCTCGGTCGTCACGATGCCGCCGGTCTTCGACCCACGAGCGGTCTGTCCGGCCTTGGTGTGCTTCTTGACCCGGTTGACACCCTCGACCAGGACGCGGTCCTCGCGGGGGAAGGCCGCGATGACCTTGCCCTGCTTGCCCTTGTCCTTACCGGTGATGACCTGGACCAGGTCGCCCTTCTTGATCTTCATCGGTTACAGCACCTCCGGCGCGAGCGAGATGATCTTCATGAACTTCTTCTCGCGCAGCTCACGGCCCACCGGGCCGAAGATACGGGTGCCGCGGGGGTCGCCATCGTTCTTGAGGATGACGGCCGCGTTCTCGTCGAAGCGGATGTACGAACCGTCCGGGCGGCGGCGCTCCTTGACGGTGCGCACGATGACCGCCTTGACGACGTCACCCTTCTTCACGTTGCCACCGGGGATCGCATCCTTGACGGTGGCGACGATGACGTCACCAATGCCCGCGTAGCGGCGACCGGAGCCACCGAGAACACGGATGCAAAGGATCTCCTTCGCGCCCGTGTTGTCGGCGACGCGCAGTCGCGACTCCTGCTGGATCACGTCTATCTCCTGATCGTCTGCCGGTTCCCGGCAGGGGCTTGATGTATCAAGCCCCTGCCGAGCCTGGCGGAACTGTCCTGCGTGCTGCTGCCCGCAGGAATTACTTGGCCTTCTCGAGGATCTCGACGACGCGCCAGCGCTTGGTCGCGGACAGCGGCCGGGTCTCCATGAGGAGGACGCGGTCGCCGACACCCGCGGCGTTCTGCTCGTCGTGCGCCTTGAGCTTGTTGGTACGGCGGATGACCTTGCCGTACAGCGCGTGCTTGACCCGGTCCTCGACGGCGACGACGACGGTCTTGTCCATCTTGTCGCTGACGACCAGACCCTCACGGGTCTTGCGGAAGCCGCGGTTCTGCGTTGCGTTCTCAGTCACATTCGTCTCGCTCATCAGGCGCTCTCCACCGTCTCGATGCCGAGCTCGCGCTCCCGCATCAGGGTGTAGATCCGGGCGATGTCCTTGCGGACGGCCTTCAGCCGGCCGTGGTTCTCGAGCTGTCCGGTCGCCGCCTGGAAGCGGAGGTTGAACAGCTCTTCCTTGGCCTCACGCAGCTTCCCAACGAGGTCCTCGTTGTTGAGCTCACGCAGCTCGGACGCCTTGGTACCGGCCGCCATCACGACTCACCTGCCTCGCGCCGCACGATCCGGCACTTCATCGGGAGCTTGTGAGCAGCGCGGGTGAGCGCCTCACGCGCAGTCTTCTCGTTCGGGTAGGACAGCTCGAACATCACCCGACCGGGCTTGACGTTCGCGACCCACCACTCCGGCGAGCCCTTACCGGAACCCATGCGGGTCTCGGCAGGCTTCTTCGTCAGCGGACGGTCCGGGTAGATGTTGATCCAGACCTTGCCGCCACGCTTGATGTGGCGGGTCATCGCGATACGAGCGGCCTCGATCTGACGGTTGGTGACGTACGCCGGCGTCACGGCCTGAATGCCGTACTCGCCGAACGCCAGCTCCGTACCGCCCTTGGCCATGCCGGACCGCTTCGGGTGGTGCTGCTTGCGGTGCTTGACCCTGCGAGGGATCAGCATGTCGGTCAGGCCTCCGTTCCGGTGCTCTCAGCAGCCGGAGCAGCAGCAGCCTCGGCCTTGGGGGCCTCGCTCTGCGCCTGCTGCTGCGGCTTACGGCCACGGCCACCGCGCTCGCCACCACGGCGCTGCGGGCGGTCGCTGCCACCACGCGACGGGCGGTTGCCGGCGCGGGCGGCGGCGTTCTCGGCGCGGACCTCGGCGATGTTCTTGACGTCGCCCTTGTAGATCCACACCTTGACGCCGATGCGGCCGAAGGTCGTACGGGCCTCGAAGAAGCCGTAGTCGACGTTCGCACGGAGCGTGTGCAGGGGCACGCGGCCCTCGCGGTAGAACTCCGAGCGGGACATCTCGGCGCCGCCGAGACGGCCACCACACTGGATCTTGATGCCCTTGGCACCGGCCTTCATCGAGCTCTGCATCGACTTGCGCATCGCACGACGGAAGGAGACGCGGGAGGAGAGCTGCTCGGCGACGGCCTGGGCCACCAGCTGAGCGTCCACCTCGGGGTTCTTGACCTCGAGGATGTTCAGCTGCACCTGCTTGCCGGTGAGCTTCTCCAGCTCGCCGCGGATACGGTCGGCCTCCGCGCCGCGACGGCCGATGACGATGCCCGGCCGGGCGGTGTGGATGTCGACGCGGACGCGGTCACGGGTGCGCTCGATCTCCACCTTGGAGATACCGGCGCGCTCCATGCCCTTCGTCATCATCCGGCGGATGGCGACGTCTTCCTTGACGTAGTCCTTGTACAGCTTGTCGGCGTACCACCGGGACTTGAAGTCCGTGGTGATGCCGAGCCGGAACCCGTGCGGGTTAACCTTCTGGCCCATTACCGGGTTCCTTCCTTGCTGCTGACGACCACGGTGATGTGGCTGGTCCGCTTGCGGATCCGGTAGGCGCGGCCCTGGGCGCGCGGACGGAACCGCTTCAGGGTCGGGCCCTCGTCGACGTATGCCTCGGAGATGACGAGGCTGTCGGCGTCGGTGTGGTCGTAGTTGTGCGCGGCGTTGGCGATGGCGCTGTCAAGCACCTTGCCGACCGGCACGCTCGCGGCCTGCGGGGCGAAACGCAGGACCGCCTGAGCCTCCGTGGCGCTCATGCCACGGATGAGGTCCACCACGCGGCGGGCCTTCATGGGCGTGACGCGGATGTACCGCGCCTGGGCCCTGGCTTCCATGGTTGTCCCTTCGGTGTCAGTCATAGTCTTCGCAACTCCGCCGATCAGCGACGACGCGACTTGCGGTCGTCCTTCTCGTGGCCGCGGAAGGTGCGGGTCGGCGCGAACTCGCCGAGCTTGTGGCCGACCATCGACTCGGTGACGAACACCGGGACGTGCTTGCGGCCGTCGTGCACCGCGATCGTGTGGCCGAGCATGGCCGGGACGATCATCGAGCGGCGGGACCAGGTCTTGATGACGTTCTTGGTGCCGGCTTCGTTCTGCGTGTCCACCTTCTTGCTCAGGTGGTCGTCGACGAAGGGCCCCTTCTTGAGACTACGCGGCATCTAAACCCGCTCCTAGCGCTTCTTGTTCGTCTTGCGGCGGCGGACGATGTACTTGTTGCTGGCCTTCTTCGGCGAGCGCGTACGGCCCTCCTTCTGACCCCACGGCGAGACCGGGTGGCGACCACCGGAGGTCTTGCCCTCACCACCACCGTGCGGGTGGTCGACGGGGTTCATGACCACACCACGAACGGTCGGGCGGACGCCCTTCCAGCGCATGCGGCCGGCCTTGCCCCAGTTGATGTTCGACTGCTCGGCGTTGCCGACCTCGCCAACGGTGGCGCGGCAGCGGACGTCGACCAGGCGGATCTCACCGGACGGCATACGAAGGTGGGCCATGGAGCCCTCCTTCGCCAGCAGCTGCACGGAGGCACCCGCGGAGCGGGCGAACTTCGCGCCGCCGCCGGGCCGCAGCTCGATGGCGTGGATCGTGGTACCGACCGGGATGTTGCGCAGCGCCAGGTTGTTACCGGGCTTGATGTCGGCACCGGGGCCGTTCTCAATCCGGTCGCCCTGCGACAGGCCGCGCGGCGCGATGATGTAGCGCTTCTCGCCGTCGGCGTAGTGCAGCAGCGCGATGCGCGCGGTGCGGTTGGGGTCGTATTCGATGTGCGCGACCTTCGCCGGGACGCCGTCCTTGTCGTGACGGCGGAAGTCGATCACGCGGTACGCACGCTTGTGACCGCCACCCTGGTGGCGGACCGTGATGCGGCCGGCGTTGTTACGACCACCCTTGCTGTGCAGCGGGCGGACCAGCGACTTCTCCGGCGTGTCCCGCGTGATCTCGACGAAGTCGGCGACGCTGGAGCCACGACGGCCCGGGGTCGTCGGCTTGTACTTGCGGATACCCATTTCTCAGTCCTCGGAAGATTCCGGACTTCTGGACGCTCCGATCTCCGTTAGGAGACCGGGCCGCCGAAGATGTCGATACGGTCGCCCTCGGCGAGGGTCACGATGGCGCGCTTGGTGTCCTTGCGCTTGCCGTAGCCGGTCTTGGTCCGCTTGCGCTTGCCCTGCCGGTTGATCGTGTTTACCCCGGTGACCTTGACCGAGAAGACCGCCTCGACGGCCTGCTTGATCTGGGTCTTGTTGGCGCCGGGCGCGACGATGAACGTGTACTTGTTCTCGTCGAGCAGCGCGTAGCTCTTCTCCGAGACCACCGGCTTGACGAGAACGTCGCGGGGGTCCGTGAAGGTCTTGCTGGTGACAGCGGTCGCCTCACTCATCAGGCGGCGCTCCCTTCGGTCTCAGCGGCCTTGGCCTTGGGACCAGCCACGAAGGACTCGAAGGCGGCCTTGGTGAAGACCAGGTCGTCGGAGACGAGCACGTCGTACGTGTTCAGCTGGCCCGGCTCCAGGATGTGCACCTGGGGCAGGTTGCGGGCGGACAGCCACGCGGCCTCGTCGCTCCGCTCGGCGACCACGAGCACGTTCTTGCGCTCGCTGATCTTGCCCAGCAGGTTCTTCGCGGCCTTGGTGGAGATGTCGCCGTCCACCAGAGCGGTCACGACGTGAATACGGTCGTGGCGCGCCCGGTCGGAGAGAGCACCGCGCAGGGCGGCGGCCTTCATCTTCTTCGGGGTGCGCTGCGAGTAGTCACGCGGCACGGGGCCGTGGACGACGCCACCGCCGGCGAACTGCGGCGCGCGGGTCGAGCCCTGGCGGGCGCGGCCGGTGCCCTTCTGGCGGTACGGCTTCTTGCCACCGCCACGGACCTCGCCGCGGGTCTTGGTCTTGTGCGTGCCCTGGCGGGCAGCGGCCAGCTGGGCGACGACGACCTGGTGGATCAGCGGAATGCTGACCTGCGCGTCGAAGATCTCCGCGGGGAGCTCGACGGTCCCGGCCTCATCGCCTGCCGGCGAAAGGATGTTAATGGTGCTCATCGTTACCTCAGGCCCCCTTGGCCGCGGTACGGACCAGGACGAGGCCGCCGTTCGGACCAGGAACCGCTCCCTTGATCAGGAGCAGACCCTTCTCCGCGTCAACGGCGTGGACGGTCAGGTTCTGGGTGGTGACCCGCTCGTTGCCCATGCGGCCGGCCATGCGCAGGCCCTTGAACACGCGGCCCGGGGTGGCGCAGCCACCGATGGAGCCCGGCGAGCGGTGCTTGCGCTGGGTGCCGTGGCCGGCGCCGAGACCGGCGAAGCCGTGGCGCTTCATGACACCGGCGGTGCCCTTGCCCTTGCTGGTGCCGGTCACATCGACCTTCACACCGGACTCGAACACCTCGGCCTTGACCTCCTGGCCGAGCGTGTACTCGCTGCTGTCAGCGGTACGCAGCTCCACAAGGTGGCGGCGCGGGGTCACGTCGGCCTTGGCGAAGTGGCCCTTGAGGGGCTTGTTCACCTTGCGCGGGTCGATCTCGCCGAAGGCGATCTGGACGGCGTTGTAGCCGTCCGCGTCAGCGGTACGGACCTGGGTCACGACGCAGGGACCGGCCTTGACGACGGTGACCGGGACGACACGGTTGTTCTCGTCCCACACCTGCGTCATGCCGAGCTTCTCGCCCAGGACGCCCTTGATCTGCTTAGCCATCTCGCGCGTCACCTCAGAGCTTGATCTCGATGTCGACGCCCGCCGGCAGGTCGAGACGCATGAGCGAGTCAACGGTCTTCGGCGTGGGGTCGAGGATGTCGATGAGGCGCTTGTGCGTACGCATCTCGAAGTGCTCGCGCGAGTCCTTGTACTTGTGCGGCGACTTGATGACGCAGTACACGTTCTTCTCTGTGGGCAGCGGCACCGGGCCCGCGACCGACGCACCAGTGCGGGTCACCGTCTCGACGATCTTCTTCGCCGAGGAGTCGATGACCTCGTGGTCGTAGGCCTTGAGCCGGATGCGGATCTTCTGTCCCGCCATGGCTACTTCGTAGTCCTGTCTCTCGTAACGCTCTGGGACCCGGTGGCGTTCGCGGCCCTCCCCGTCCACCCCCGACCCACGCGGTCGGGCGTGTCGCGCCCCTTCTTCCAAATCTCCACACGGGAAATCCCTGAGGAAGGGGGTTGTGGGGGAAGGTCACCCACCGGGCGCCTGGCTGGGGCCCCGCTGACACTTCCCGGAAGATTCCCGTACTTCCGCCCCTGAGCAGGGACGACGAGTACTGCGGGACTCGCTTCCAGTCCTCCCGGCGGGAGGCGCGCAGCATTGGTACTCAACCGAGCAACCTGGTTAGTGTGCCATACAGGGCACTGAGGTCGCGAATCGGGCCGGAGACTTTACCCCGGTGTCGCCCCGTCCAACCTTCGGGCCCGCTTCTCCCTCATGGTGCGGCAGAGTGCGCCGAGGCACAAAGCCGAGCACGAAAAGAGCCACCGGGCTGGGCTCCGTTTGGACCGCGGCCGCCACCGGCTGGGCTACATACGATCGATTCCGCGAGATCGATGTCGATGGCGAAGGGGACGGTCAGCTTCAGCTGTTCGTGGTGAATCCCGGTGAGCCCGTAGGCCTTGGTCACCGGGTCCGGCTCGTAGGTGTGCACCGCCGGGTGGTCCCGCTCGCCCTCCATCCCGACCAGCCAGAAGTGCGGGATGCCCGCGGCGGCGTACGTACGGGGCTTGGTGTCACGGTCCCGGTCCTCGGAGTCCGGCGGGACGGACCTCCACGGCGAGCGGCACGTCGGCCGCCTCGTACCGGGTCTGCCGCAAACCGCGCTCGGCTTCCGCGCACCACCAGGACATCGGGCTCCGGAGCGTTGCGGGGCCCCAGCACGACGTCATCTCGCGGCGCACCCGGAACTCCTCCGGGACGGCCCTGCGCAGCCCCGATTCCAGCAGATACATCGCCGGCGCATGAAATGAATGCTCATCGCCAACCGAGGCCTGCCGGGTGGCCGATGTGGACGGGCTGTGTCCGAGCTGTGATCGACACCTCTCGACCGCCGGACAACCTCTGAAGATCACTCGCCGTCCCCTATCACGTGAGCACGGCCGCGGGCAACGCGCGCCGCCGAAGTGACGGGGTCACCAAGTTGAACAGTCGATGGACGCTGCCTGGCACGACGCGCAGGCAGACACTGGCCGCCCTGGCGGCTCTGACCGCCGGCACGGCGGCCGGGTGCAGCGGCGGCGGGCGGGCCCGGGTGGCGGGGCCGGTTTCCGGGGGGTCGGCTGAGCCGACCGCGCCGGGGGCGGCGGAGCCGTTCACATCGGCGGTGGGCAACAAGGAAGCGCTGCTGCTCCAGGTGATGGCCCACCCCGATGACGATCTGTACTTCATGAACCCGGACCTGGAGCATGTACTGCGTTCCGGGGTCCCCGTCGTCAGCGTGTATGTCACGGCGGGCGAGGCGCGGGGGATCAACCATGTGCCCAGGACGCCGATACCGCCGGCGGACAAGGCGGCGTACTCGTCCTCGCGCCATCAGGGGCTGCGGCAGGCGTACGCGCAGATGCTCGGGCTGAACCAGTTCGCGCCGTGGCAGCGGGCGGTGCTGCGGCTGCCCGGCGGGGTCACGGCGGAGACCAATGTGCTGACCAACGGGGCGCGCCGGGTCCGGCTGGTGTTCCTCAACATCGCGATGCTGTCGGAGGGCGGGGTACGGATCCCGGCGCTGTGGGACGTCCCGGGCACCGTGATGCGTACGCTGCTGGCGGCCGGCTCGCCGGTGGAGCACTCCAGTTCGTACGGCCATCAGACGCTGGTCGACGTGCTCGCCGAGATCATGGACCGCTACCGGCCCACGCTGATCCACACCCTCGACCCGGACCCCGACTTCCAGGTGCACAACGCGCTGCACCCGAAGGACAACGACCAGGCGGGCTGTTCGGACCACCGGGATCACACCCCGGTCGCGCTGTTCACCTGGAAGGCGATCGGGCAGTGGGTGGCCGAGTCGACGCGACGGGACCGGCACGCGCCACGCTTCACCACCACCTCGTTCCGCGGCTACTACAACCAGCGCTGGCCGCACAATCTGCCGCCGGCGGTGCTGGCGGACAAGGCGCGGGTGATCAAGTCGTACGGCGGTTCGCCGCGGTGGGAGTGCGGCAACACGGCGGGCTGCGGTGACTACGGCCAGGGCGGCCTGCGCCCACTACAGAACCGGAAGGGCTGGATCCGCTCGACCCACTACCGCTACCCCACCGCCCTCCCCTCTCCCACCACCGACCGCGAGGGCCGGGTGGTCGCCTACGGCGTGCTCGGCACCCAGGCCGTGCGGTGGCGCGAGACCACGCCCGGCAGCGGGCGGTTCGGGGCGCCGCTGGGGCTGGGCGGCGGGCCGCTGGCGCCGGCCCTCACCGCGGTACGGGACGCCGCCGGGCGGCAGGTGCTCATCGCGCTGCGGTTCGCGGCGCTGGCGGGGCAGGGCGGGGCCAACCTCCGGGAGATCGTGGTGCTGGAACAGCGCCGCGCGGAGGGGCCGTTCCGCGCCTGGACCGGACTCGGCACCCCCGAGACAACCCCCGAACACGGGCGCCGGGTCGGCTGCCCGGCGGCGGTCGCGACCCCGGACGGCCGGGTCCACCTCTTCGTACGCACCGCGGACAAGGGCCTGGCCACCCGGGTACGGGACGCCGCGGGCCACTGGGCCCCCTGGCAGCGGCTCGGCGGCGCCGAGATCCAGGACGGGCTCACCGCGCTGCTCGACCGCGAGGGGCGGGTGCATGTCGTGGCCGCGGGCCGCGACACCGTCCACCACTGGGCGCAGGAGCGCGCGGGCGGCCCGGTGACGCTGCGGCCACCGGCCGGACTGCCGCGCCCCGGCGGCGATCCGGTGGGCGCCGCGGTGGCCCCCGACGGCTCACTCGCGCTGATCTACCGCACCCCCGCCGCCACCGTGCCCGCGGTCCACGGCGCGGCCGACGCCGCGGTGCCGCACTTCGCGGGCTACGGGGCGATCGCCGCCCACACCGCGGTCGAGCCGGGCGCCCGGACCAAGGCCAGAACGCTGCTGCTGCTCGGCAAGGACCTCGACGGCGAGGTCCAGATCCAGTACGGCACGGGTGCGGGCAAACGGCCGCTGCGCGCCCCCGGCCATCTGACGCCGGTGGGCACCCCCGCGCTGCTGCCGGACGGCCACCACGGCGTCTGCGTGGTGGGCATCGCCCCGGACGCCGCCCCCTGGATCTGGCGCCCCCGCCCCACCTCGCGGGCCTGATGCCCGCCGCATGCCCGCGGGCCCCGGCCGCAGTCCAAGCGGTGGGGCCCGCGGGCAGTGGGGCACGCGGCGTGCCAATCAGCGCCGGGCCACCGCCTTGCGCCGCCGGGGGTGCTCGTCGGCGTCGGGCTCTTCCTCCAGCTCTTCCTCGGGCGCTTCGCCGGGCTCTTCGTCGTACGCGTCCACCGGCTCCTCCCCGGGCTCCTCCTGGTACCCGTCCTCGGGTTCGGCCTCGGGCTCGGTGTCCGCGTACTCCTCGTCGGACTCCTCCGGCTCCTCGGGCACGTCCTGCTCGTCCTCAAGGTCCGCGTCCTCGGTCCCGTCCTCCGCCTCCGCCTCGGTCTCAGACCCGGACTCGGCCTCGGACTCAGACCCGGACTCGGCCTCGGACTGGTCCGCGGCTTCCTCTTCCTCCGCCACGGCCGTCTCGTGGTCCACCACGACCTCGCCGTCCTGGATCTCGCCGCGCCAGCCGTCCGTGGCCTCGCCGCGCATCATGATGAACTTGCGGTAGAGCTTGAGGTCGAGCCGCGCCCGGCGGCCCTGGGCGCGCCAGATGTTGCCGGTCTTCTCGAACAGGCCCTTCGGGAAGTACTCCAGGACCAGCAGCACCCGGGTGAGGTTGTCCCCGAGCGGGTGGAAGGTCACGACGCCCTTGACGGTGCCCTTCGCGCCCTCGGTGGTCCAGCTGATCCGCTCGTCGGGCACCTGCTCGGTGACGTTCGCCTTCCAGCTGCGGGTGGACTTGGCGACCTTCACCTTCCAGTTGCTGGTGGTGTCGTCGGCCTTCTCGACGCTGACGACGCCCTTGGCGAAGGTGGAGAACTCCTGGAACTGGGTCCACTGGTCGTACGCCTCACGGACCGGTACGCCGACGTCGATGTCCTCGACCACCGTGACGCTCTTCGACTTACCGCCGCCGCTCTTGCCGCGCCCCTTGCCGAACAATCCCTTGACCTTGTCCTTGAGTGAGTCCTTGAGGTGAGAGGTCCCCGCCTTGAAGACGGCCTGGCCCGGTGACTTGCCCTCGGCGAGCGCCTGGGTGCCCTTGGCGAGGCCGCTGCCGAGGCCGGAGACCGCGTGCTGGGCGCGGGCCTGGACATAGTTCCGCAGCTCGTCCTTGAGGCGGTCGGCGGCCGGGCTCTTGACGAACTCGTCCTTCAACTTGCTCAGGGTGTCAGCCACGGCGGCCACCGCCGGTGCTCGCGGTCTTCTTCGCGGCCGTCTTCTTGGCGGCTGTCTTCTTCGCGGCGCCCTTGGTGCCGCTCTTGGTGGCGGTGGAGGCGGCCTTCCGAGCGCGGCCGGCCGGTGCCTTGGCCGACGCGGCGCGGCGCGGCTTCGAGCGGCGCTCACCCTCGTCGGCGCTCGCCTCGTCGGCGCTCGCCTCGTCGTCATCGCGCTCGTCGTCATCGCGCTCGTCGTCGGCGCGCTCGTCGTCATCACGCTCGTCGTCATCACGCTCGTCGTCGGCGCGCTCGTCGTCGGCGCGCTCGTCGTCGGCGCGCTCGTCGTCGGCGCGCTCGTCGTCATCGCGCTCGTCCCCGGCGACGCCCTTGAGGCTCGCGGTGCGCTCCTGGAGCGACTCGGCGAGGCCGTTCGCACGCGTGGTCAGGGCCTTGGTCGCGGCCGACTTCGTGGCGTCGACGAGTTCCTTGCGTACCTGCGCGTTCAGTCCGCTGAGCACCGGCGCACCGGCGACCGTCCTGGCGAGTTGCTGCGGATCCAGCGTGATCTTCTTACCGGCCAGCATCATGCCGAGCCCGAGGGCGAGTTTCGCCTTCTTTGTCCGGCCGAGGAGGTACCCCCCCACGACTGCTATAGCGATCTTGCCATTGGTCATCAACTCTCTCACTCTCCTTGCCTCGGATCCGTCGGGCGACCGACGGGAAATCTCGGGGACGGGTACCCAACGACCGCAAGCCAGTCATCGGAGGCGGAGAGTGCGCGATACGGCACAAAAAAGCGGGCCCGCACATCCTGCGATGTGCGGGCCCGCCCGTGGCCGATGACCCTGCCTCAGCGGCAGGACCCATCAGCCTCTGGTCACTTGAGAACCTTGGTGACCTGGCCGGCGCCGACGGTACGGCCACCCTCACGGATGGTGAACCGCAGGCCCTCCTCCATGGCGACCGGCTGAATCAGCTGGACGGTCATCTCGGTGTTGTCGCCCGGCATGACCATCTCGGTGCCCTCGGGGAGGGTCACAACGCCCGTCACGTCCGTGGTACGGAAGTAGAACTGCGGACGGTAGTTGTTGAAGAACGGCGTGTGGCGGCCACCCTCGTCCTTGGACAGGATGTACGCCTGGGCCTCGAACTCGGTGTGCGGGGTGACCGAGCCCGGCTTGATGATGCACTGGCCGCGCTCGACGTCCTCGCGCTTGATGCCGCGGAGCAGCAGACCGACGTTCTCACCGGCCTGGCCCTCGTCGAGCAGCTTGCGGAACATCTCGATGCCGGTGACCGTGGTGGAGGTCTTCTCCGTCTTGATGCCGATGATGTCGACGTTCTCGTTGAGCTTCAGCACACCACGCTCGATACGGCCGGTGACGACCGTACCGCGACCGGTGATGGTGAAGACGTCCTCGATCGGCATCAGGAACGGCTTGTCGACGTCACGCTCGGGCTGCGGGATCGACTCGTCCACCGCGGCCATCAGGTCCTCGACGGACTTGACCCACTCGGGGTCGCCCTCGAGCGCCTTCAGCGCGGAGACACGCACGATCGGCGCGTCGTCGCCCGGGAACTCGTAGTCCGAGAGGAGCTCACGGACCTCGAGCTCGACGAGCTCCAGGATCTCCTCGTCGTCCACCATGTCGGCCTTGTTCAGCGCGACGACGATGTACGGCACGTTGGACTGGCGAGCCAGGAGGACGTGCTCCTTGGTCTGCGGCATCGGGCCGTCGGTGGCGGCGACCACGAGGATGGCGCCGTCCATCTGAGCGGCACCGGTGATCATGTTCTTGATGTAGTCCGCGTGACCCGGGCAGTCGACGTGCGCGTAGTGACGGGAGTCCGTCTGGTACTCCACGTGCGCGATGGAGATGGTAATACCGCGCTGACGCTCCTCCGGGGCCTTGTCGATCTCGTCGAAAGGCGTGAAGGGGTTCAGGTCCGGGAGCTTGTCGTGCAGCACCTTGGTGATCGCCGCGGTAAGAGTCGTCTTACCGTGGTCGACGTGACCGATGGTGCCGATGTTGACGTGCGGCTTAGTCCGCTCGAACTTCGCCTTCGCCACTGGGGTCCTCCTGGGGAGTGGTTCTGTACGCATCCACACTTTGCGGATGGGTTCAGGTGTCTTACCGAACCGGCCAGGACCCCGAGGGGGATGCCCTTGCGCCGAATTCGTATGGGGGGCGGCGTCCGGGGCTCCGCCGCAGAGCGCTGTTTCGAGCGCTCTGTGACGAAATGCCCCGATGCCTTTGCTCCAGCCTAAAGGGTGAGGAATGCGGATGAACCCGCGTTACTCGCCCTTGGCCTTCGCGATGATCTCCTCGGCCACGTTCTTGGGAACCTCGGCATAGGAGTCGAACTGCATGGAGTAGCTGGCACGGCCGGAGGTCTTGCTACGCAGGTCGCCCACGTAGCCGAACATCTCCGACAGCGGAACCAGGCCGGTGACCAGCTTGGCGCCGCTCCGGTCCTCCATGGACTGGATCTGACCGCGACGGGAGTTGATGTCGCCGATCACATCGCCCATGTAGTCCTCGGGCGTGGTGACCTCGACCTTCATCATCGGCTCCAGCAGGGCCGGGCTGGCCTTGCGGGCGGCCTCCTTGAAGGCCATCGAGCCGGCGATCTTGAAGGCCATCTCGGACGAGTCGACCTCGTGGTAGCCACCGTCGATCAGCGTCACCTTGACACCGGTCAGCGGGTAGCCCGCCAGCACGCCGAACTCCATGGCCTCCTGGCAGCCCGCGTCCACGGACGGGATGTACTCCCGCGGGATACGGCCACCGGTGACCTTGTTCTCGAACTCGTAGCCGTCGCCCTCGAGCGGCTCCAGCGCGATCTGCACCTTGGCGAACTGGCCGGAACCACCAGTCTGCTTCTTGTGCGTGTAGTCGAGGCGCTCGACCGGCTTGCGCAGCGTCTCGCGGTAGGCCACCTGCGGCTTACCGACGTTGGCCTCGACCTTGAACTCGCGGCGCATACGGTCGACCAGCACATCGAGGTGCAGCTCGCCCATGCCGGAGATGATCGTCTGGCCGGTCTCCTCATCGGTCTTGACGCGGAAGGACGGGTCCTCCTCGGCAAGCCGCTGGATCGCGACGGCCAGCTTCTCCTGGTCGCCCTTGGACTTCGGCTCGATGGCCACCTCGATGACCGGGGCCGGGAAGTCCATCGACTCCAGGATCACCGGGTTCGACGCGTCGGAGAGGGTCTCACCGGTGGTGGTCTGCTTCAGACCCATGACGGCGACGATGTCGCCGGCACCCACCGAGTCGATCTCCTCACGCTTGTTCGCGTGCATCCGGTAGATCTTGCCGATGCGCTCCTTCTTGCCCTTCACGGAGTTCAGCACCTGGGTGCCGGCCTCCATGCGGCCGGAGTACACACGGATGAAGGTGAGCTTGCCGAGGTGCGGGTCGCTCGCGATCTTGAACGCCAGGGCCGACAGCGGCTCCTCCTCGGAGGGGCGGCGCTTGATGACCTCGTCGGGGTCCTTGACCGAGTGTCCCTCGATCGCCTCGATGTCGATCGGCGACGGCAGGTAGCGGACCACGGCGTCGAGCAGGGGCTGTACGCCCTTGTTCTTGAACGCGGTGCCACAGAACACCGGGGTGACGGTGGTGCCGCCGCCCTTGCCGGAGGCGATGGTGATACGGCGGATCGCCGCGTACAGCTGCTCCTCGGTGGGCTCCTGGCCCTCGAGGTACAGCTCCATCATCTCTTCGTCGTTCTCGGCGACGGTCTCGAGCAGCTTGCCGCGCCACTCGTCGGCGGCCTCGGTGTGGGTGTCCGGGATGTCGACGGTGTCGTACATCTCGCCCTTGGTCGCCTCGGCGGACCAGACCAGCGCCTTCATACGGACGAGGTCGACCACGCCCTTGAAGTCGGCCTCGGTGCCGATCGGCAGCTGCATGACGATCGGAACCGCGCCCAGGCGGTCCGTGATCATGTCGACGCAGCGGTGGAACTCCGCACCGGTACGGTCGAGCTTGTTGACGAAGCAGATACGCGGAACGCCGTAGCGGTCCGCCTGACGCCACACCGTCTCGGACTGCGGCTCCACACCGGCGACGCCATCGAACACCGTCACGGCACCGTCGAGGACGCGCAGCGAACGCTCCACCTCGACGGTGAAGTCGACGTGGCCCGGGGTGTCGATGATGTTGATGGTGTGATCGACGTTCTCAAGCGGCCAGTGACAGGTCGTCGCGGCCGACGTGATCGTGATGCCGCGCTCCTGCTCCTGCTCCATCCAGTCCATGGTGGCAGCGCCGTCGTGAACTTCACCGATCTTGTAGCTCACGCCGGTGTAGAACAGAATCCGCTCGGTGGTGGTCGTCTTGCCCGCGTCGATGTGGGCCATGATCCCAATGTTGCGGACCTTGGCCAGGTCAAGTGAAGTGGTGGCCATATGGCTCAGTCTTCTCTCGGTTCTCGATGGGGTAGCGACTACCAGCGGTAGTGCGCGAAGGCCTTGTTGGACTCGGCCATCTTGTGGGTGTCCTCACGTCGCTTGACGGAGGCGCCCAGACCATTGCTGGCGTCCAGCAGCTCGTTCATGAGCCGCTCGGTCATGGTCTTCTCACGACGAGCGCGCGAGTAGCCCACGAGCCAGCGCAGGGCGAGGGTGGAGGAACGGCCGGGGCGGACCTCGACCGGCACCTGGTAGGTGGCGCCACCGACACGGCGGGAGCGGACCTCGAGGGTCGGCTTCACGTTCTCCAGCGCGCGCTTGAGGGTGATGACCGGGTCGTTGCCGGTCTTGTCCCGCAGGCCCTCCATGGCACCGTAAACGATGCGCTCGGCGGTGGAGCGCTTGCCGTTCAGCAGCACCTTGTTGATGAGGGAGGTCACCAGAGGAGAGTTGTAGACCGGGTCGATGATGACCGGGCGCTTCGGGGCAGGGCCCTTACGAGGCATTCTTACTTCTCCTTCTTGGCGCCGTAGCGGCTGCGAGCCTGCTTGCGGTTCTTGACGCCCTGCGTGTCGAGGGAGCCGCGGATGATCTTGTAGCGAACACCCGGCAGGTCCTTCACACGACCGCCGCGCACGAGCACGATGGAGTGCTCCTGCAGGTTGTGCCCCTCGCCCGGGACGTAGGCGGTGACCTCGATCCCACTGCTCAGCCGGACACGCGCGACCTTGCGGAGCGCCGAGTTCGGCTTCTTCGGCGTCGTGGTGAACACGCGGGTGCACGTGCCACGGCGCTGCGGCGACCCCGCCAGTGCGGGGGTCTTGTTCTTCTCGACCTTGTCCTGGCGGCCCTTGCGGACCAGCTGCTGGATCGTAGGCACCGTTTCTCCGGTTTCTGTGTGCCAGTCTCGGTAAAGCTAACCTGGGATTTCTCCGACCCACGCGGTCGGGTGTGTCGCGCACCGCAGCCCCCTGCGGATGTCAGGAGAGTGCGGATTGTGGTGTCGACACCTCGGTCCCCCACGCGGACGCATGCACGCACGGGGGCCCAGGGACCCCAGGCACAAGGTCAGAGCCTACCTATCGCATCGGCTCCGGTCAAAACAAATGCACACGCGCTGGACACACCAACCCGGAGCATAGCCGCAGGGCGGCCACCCCGCCATGGGGTGACCGCCCTGTGAGCGCTCGGAACGTACGAACCGGGGCTTACTGGTTGTACGGACCGTAGTCGTAGTCCTCCAGCGGAACCGCCTGGCCGGAGCCCGTGCCGAAGGGCGAGTAGTCGATGTCGTCGTAACCGACGGCCGAGTACATCGCGGCCTTCGCCTCCTCGGTCGGCTCGACCCGGATGTTGCGGTAGCGGGACAGGCCCGTACCGGCCGGGATGAGCTTACCGATGATCACGTTCTCCTTGAGGCCGATCAGGGAGTCCGACTTGGCGTTGATCGCCGCGTCGGTGAGCACCCGGGTCGTCTCCTGGAAGGACGCCGCCGACAGCCAGGACTCGGTCGCCAGCGAGGCCTTCGTGATACCCATCAGCTGCGGCCGGCCGGAGGCCGGGTGGCCGCCTTCCTGGACCACACGACGGTTCTCGGACTCGAAGCGCGAGCGCTCCACGAGCTCGCCCGGCAGCAGCTCCGCGTCGCCGGACTCGATGATCGTCACGCGGCGCAGCATCTGCCGGATGATGATCTCGATGTGCTTGTCGTGGATCGACACACCCTGCGAGTTGTAGACCTTCTGGACCTCGCCCACCAGGTGCACCTGGACGGCGCGCTGGCCGAGGATGCGCAGCACGTCGTGCGGGTTGATGGCACCCACGGTCAGCGGCTGGCCGACCTCGACGTGGTCACCCTCGCCCACCAGCAGACGGGCACGCTTGGAGACGCCGTAGGCGGTCTCGTCGGAGCCGTCGTCCGGAGTGACGATGATCTTCTTGGTCTTCTCGGTCTCCTCGATCCGGACGCGGCCGGCCGCCTCCGAGACCGGCGCGACGCCCTTGGGCGTACGGGCCTCGAAGAGCTCGACGACACGCGGCAGACCCTGGGTGATGTCCTCACCGGCCACACCACCGGTGTGGAAGGTACGCATCGTCAGCTGGGTGCCGGGCTCACCGATGGACTGGGCGGCGATGATGCCGACCGCCTCGCCGATGTCCACCAGCTTGCCGGTCGCCAGCGAGCGGCCGTAGCACATGGCGCAGGTGCCGACGGCGGACTCGCAGGTGAGCACCGAGCGGGTCTTGACCGTCTCCACGCCGTGGCGCACGAGCTCGTCGATGAGCACATCGCCCAGGTCGGTGCCGGCCGGGGCCAGGACCTTCCCGTCGACGACGATGTCCTCGGCGAGGCAGCGCGCGTACACGCTGGTCTCGGCGTCGTCGGCCTTGCGCAGCACGCCGTCCGCGCCCTTGGACGCGATCGCGAGCTTGAGGCCGCGGTCGGTGCCGCAGTCCTCCTCGCGGATGATCACGTCCTGCGAGACGTCCACCAGACGACGGGTCAGGTAACCCGAGTCGGCGGTACGCAGGGCGGTGTCCGCGAGACCCTTACGGGCACCGTGGGTGGAGATGAAGTACTCCAGCACGGACAGACCCTCACGGAACGATGCCTTAATGGGCCGCGGGATGGTCTCGTTCTTCGCGTTGGACACCAGACCACGCATACCGGCGATCTGACGCATCTGCATCATGTTTCCGCGCGCGCCCGAGTCGACCATCATGAAGATCGGGTTGGTCTTCGGGAAGTTCGCGTTCATCGCCTCGGCGACCTCGTTGGTCGCCTTGGTCCAGATCGCGATCAGTTCCTGGGTGCGCTCGTCCTTGGTGATCAGACCGCGCTCGTACTGCTTCTGGACCTTCTCGTCCTGCGCCTCGTAGCCCGCGATGATGGCCTTCTTGGCCTCGGGCACGACCACGTCGGAAATGGCGACGGTGACACCGGAGCGGGTGGCCCAGTGGAAACCGGCCGCCTTCAGGTTGTCCAGGGTCGCCGCGACGATGACCTTGGGGTAGCGCTCGGCGAGATCGTTGACGATCTCGGAGAGCTGCTTCTTGCCCACCGAGTAGTCGACGAACGGGTAATCCTCGGGCAGCAGCTCATTGAAGAGCGCACGGCCCAGGGTGGTCCGCAGCCGGAAGCTGTCGCCCTGCTGCCAGGCCGGCTCGCCCTCCTCGGGGAGCGGCGGGGTCCAGCCGCGCGGCGGGACGGTGCCGATCGGGAAGCGGATGTCGATCTTCGCCTGGAGCGACAGCTCCCGGGCGTCGAACGCCATGATCGCCTCGGCGACCGAGCCGAAGGACCGGCCCTCGCCCTTGACCTCCCGCTCCTCCTCATCGGTGGTGAGGAAGAACAGACCCAGCACCATGTCCTGCGTCGGCATGGTCACCGGACGGCCGTCGGCGGGCTTGAGGATGTTGTTCGAGGACAGCATCAGGATGCGGGCCTCGGCCTGCGCCTCCGCGGACAGCGGCAGGTGCACGGCCATCTGGTCACCGTCGAAGTCCGCGTTGAACGCGGTGCAGACGAGCGGGTGAATCTGAATGGCCTTGCCCTCGACCAGCTGCGGCTCGAACGCCTGGATACCGAGGCGGTGCAGGGTCGGCGCACGGTTCAGCAGCACCGGGTGCTCGGCGATGACCTCTTCGAGCACGTCGTACACGACCGTGCGGCCGCGCTCGACCATGCGCTTGGCCGACTTGATGTTCTGCGCGTGGTTGAGGTCCACCAGGCGCTTCATCACGAACGGCTTGAAGAGTTCCAGCGCCATGGCCTTGGGCAGACCGCACTGGTGCAGCTTGAGCTGCGGGCCGACGACGATGACCGAACGGGCCGAGTAGTCGACACGCTTGCCGAGCAGGTTCTGACGGAACCGGCCCTGCTTACCCTTCAGCATGTCGCTGAGGGACTTCAGCGGACGGTTACCGGGACCGGTGACCGGGCGGCCGCGGCGGCCGTTGTCGAACAGCGCGTCGACGGCCTCCTGCAGCATCCGCTTCTCGTTGTTCACGATGATCTCGGGGGCACCGAGGTCAAGGAGACGCTTGAGACGGTTGTTCCGGTTGATCACACGGCGGTACAGGTCGTTCAGGTCGGAGGTCGCGAAGCGGCCACCGTCCAGCTGCACCATCGGACGCAGGTCCGGCGGGATCACCGGGATGCAGTCCAGCACCATGCCGTTGGGGCTGTTGCGGGTCTGCAGGAAGGCGGAGACGACCTTGAGGCGCTTGAGCGCACGGGTCTTCTTCTGGCCCTTGCCGGTCCGGATGATCTCGCGGAGCTTCTCGGCCTCCTCGTCGAGGTCGAAGGACTCCAGGCGCTTCTGCAGGGCAGCGGCGCCCATGCCGCCCATGAAGTACGTGCCGAAGCGGTCACGCAGCTCGCGGTAGAGCAGCTCGTCGCCCTCCAGGTCCTGGACCTTGAGGTTCTTGAAGCGGTTCCACACCTCGTCGAGACGGTCGATCTCGCGCTGCGCGCGGTCGCGCAGCTGCTTCATCTCACGCTCGGCGCCCTCACGCACCTTGCGGCGCACATCGGCCTTGGCGCCCTCGGCCTCCAGCTCGGCGAGGTCCGCCTCGAGCTTCTTGGCGCGGGCCTCCAGGTCGGCGTCGCGACGCTGCTCGATCTGCTGGCGCTCGACGGAGACATGGGCCTCCAGCGAGGGCAGATCGCGCGTACGGCGCTCCTCGTCCACCCACGTGATCATGTAGGCGGCGAAGTAGATGACCTTCTCGAGGTCCTTCGGGGCGAGGTCGAGCAGGTAGCCCAGCCGGGACGGGACGCCCTTGAAGTACCAGATGTGGGTGACGGGAGCGGCCAGCTCAATGTGGCCCATCCGCTCACGGCGCACCTTGGCGCGCGTGACCTCGACGCCACAGCGCTCACAGATGATGCCCTTGAAGCGGACGCGCTTGTACTTGCCGCAGTAGCACTCCCAGTCCCGGGTCGGACCGAAGATCTTCTCGCAGAAGAGTCCGTCCTTTTCGGGCTTGAGGGTGCGGTAGTTGATGGTCTCCGGCTTCTTGACCTCACCGTGGGACCACTGACGGATGTCGTCAGCGGTGGCGAGGCCGATCCGCAGCTCGTCGAAGAAGTTGACGTCGAGCACTTGTCGTCAATCCCTCTTTCAGGGTCGTGTCTTCGGGTCTGACTGGGGGTCCGGGGAGAGGCCGGGACGGATGCGTACGTACCGCCCCGGCCAGACCCGTCAGACCTCTTCGACGCTGCTCGGCTCGCGCCGGGACAGGTCGATACCGAGCTCCTCCGCAGCGCGGAAGACGTCCTCGTCGGTGTCGCGCATCTCGATGGACATGCCGTCCGAGGACAGCACCTCCACGTTGAGGCACAGGGACTGCATCTCCTTGATGAGCACCTTGAAGGACTCGGGGATGCCGGGCTCGGGAATGTTCTCGCCCTTGACGATGGCCTCGTAGACCTTCACGCGGCCGGTGACATCGTCGGACTTGATGGTCAGCAGCTCCTGGAGGGCGTACGCGGCGCCATAAGCCTCCAGCGCCCACACCTCCATCTCTCCGAAGCGCTGGCCGCCGAACTGAGCCTTACCACCCAGCGGCTGCTGGGTGATCATCGAGTACGGACCGGTGGAGCGGGCGTGCAGCTTGTCGTCCACCAGGTGGTGCAGCTTGAGGATGTACATGTAGCCGACCGAGATCGGCTCCGGGAACGGCTCGCCGGAGCGGCCGTCGAAGAGCCGGGCCTTGCCGGACGGCTGGACCAGGCGGTTGCCGTCGCGGTTCGGGATCGTCGACTCGAAGAGACCGGCGATCTCGTCCTCACGGGCGCCGTCGAAGACCGGGGTCGCGACGTTGGTGCCGGGCTGGACCTCGTCCGCGCCGATCGCCTGCAGCCGCTGCATCCAGTCCTCGGAGCCCTCGACCTTCCAGCCTCGGGAGGCCAGCCAGCCGAGGTGGATCTCCAGGACCTGTCCCGGGTTCATTCGGGACGGGACACCCAGCGGGTTGAGGATGATGTCGACCGGGGTGCCGTCCTCCAGGAACGGCATGTCCTCGACCGGCAGGATCTTGGAGATGACACCCTTGTTGCCGTGACGGCCGGCGAGCTTGTCACCGTCGGTGATCTTGCGCTTCTGCGCCACGTAGACGCGGACCAGCTGGTTCACGCCGGGCGGCAGCTCGTCGCCCTCCTCGCGGTCGAAGACGCGCACGCCGATGACCTTGCCGATCTCGCCGTGCGGCACCTTCAGCGAGGTGTCACGGACCTCACGGGCCTTCTCACCGAAGATCGCGCGCAGCAGCCGCTCCTCCGGGGTCAGCTCGGTCTCACCCTTCGGGGTGACCTTGCCGACCAGGATGTCTCCGGCCACGACCTCGGCGCCGATGCGGATGATGCCGCGCTCGTCGAGGTCGGCCAGGACCTCCTCGGACACGTTCGGGATGTCCCGGGTGATCTCCTCGGGGCCGAGCTTGGTGTCACGGGCGTCGACCTCGTGCTCCTCGATGTGGATCGAGGAGAGGACGTCGTCCTGCACCAGCCGCTGGCTGAGGATGATCGCGTCCTCGTAGTTGTGGCCTTCCCACGGCATGAACGCCACGAGCAGGTTCTTGCCGAGCGCCATCTCGCCGTCCTCGGTGGACGGGCCGTCGGCCAGCACCTGGCCGGTGATGACGCGGGCGCCCTCGTCCACGACCACCTTCTGGTTGAAGGAGGTGCCCTGGTTGGAGCGGGAGAACTTGGCGACGCGGTAGGTGGTGTACGTGCCGTCGTCGTTGGCCACCGTGACGTAGTCGGCGGAGACCTCCTGGACGACACCGTCCTTCTCGGCCTTGATGACATCGCCGGCGTCGACCGCGCAGCGGTACTCCATGCCGGTGCCGACCAGCGGGGACTCCGCCTTGATCAGCGGCACGGCCTGGCGCATCATGTTCGAGCCCATGAGCGCGCGGTTGGCGTCGTCGTGCTCGAGGAAGGGGATCATGGCGGTCGCGACCGACACCATCTGGCGCGGCGAGACGTCCATGTAGTCGACCTCGGAGCCCGGGACGTAGTCGACCTCACCGCCGCGGCGGCGGACCAGCACGCGGGACTCGGCGTAGGTGTTGTCCTCGGCCAGCGGCGCGTTCGCCTGGGCGATGACGAAGCGGTCCTCCTCATCGGCGGTGAGGAAGTCCACCTGGTCGGTCACGACACCCTCGACGACCTTGCGGTACGGGGTCTCGACGAAGCCGAACGCGTTGACCCGGCCGTAGGAGGCGAGCGAGCCGATCAGACCGATGTTCGGGCCTTCCGGCGTCTCGATCGGGCACATGCGGCCGTAGTGCGAGGGGTGCACGTCACGGACCTCGAAGCCGGCCCGCTCACGGCTCAGACCACCCGGGCCCAGCGCCGACAGACGGCGCTTGTGGGTCAGGCCCGACAGCGGGTTGGTCTGGTCCATGAACTGGGACAGCTGGCTGGTGCCGAAGAACTCCTTGATGGAGGCGACGACCGGCCGGATGTTGATCAGGGTCTGCGGCGTGATCGCCTCGACGTCCTGGGTGGTCATCCGCTCGCGGACGACGCGCTCCATACGGGCCAGACCGGTACGGACCTGGTTCTGGATGAGCTCGCCGACGTTACGCAGACGACGGTTGCCGAAGTGGTCGATGTCGTCGGTCTCGACGACGATCGTGCTGCCGTTCTCCCCGGCCGTCTCGGTCTCACCGGCGTGCAGCTTGACCAGGTACTTGATGGTCGCGATGACATCGTCGGTGGTCAGCACGCCGGCGTCGAGCGGCTGGTCGGCGCCGAGCTTCTTGTTGACCTTGTAGCGGCCGACCTTGGCCAGGTCGTAGCGCTTCGGGTTGAAGTAGAGGTTCTCCAGCAGCGTCTGCGCGGCCTCACGCGTCGGCGGCTCGCCCGGACGCAGCTTGCGGTAGATGTCGAGCAGCGCGTCGTCCTGGCCCTGGGTGTGGTCCTTCTCCAGGGTGGCGCGCATGGACTCGTACTCGCCGAACTCCTCGAGGATCTGCTCGGTGGTCCAGCCGAGCGCCTTGAGCAGGACGGTGACGGACTGCTTACGCTTACGGTCGATACGCACACCGACCATGTCGCGCTTGTCGATCTCCATCTCCAGCCAGGCACCCCGGGACGGGATGATCTTGGCCGAGAAGATGTCCTTGTCGGACGTCTTGTCGATCGAGGAGTCGAAGTAGACACCGGGGGAACGGACCAACTGCGAGACGACGACACGCTCGGTGCCGTTGATGCAGAAGGTGCCCTTCGGGGTCATGAGCGGGAAGTCGCCCATGAAGACCGTCTGGGACTTGATCTCACCGGTCTCGTTGTTGGTGAACTCGGCCGTGACGAAGAGCGGCGCGGCGTAGGTGAAGTCGCGCTCCTTGCACTCGTCGATCGAGTTCTTCGGGGGCTCGAAGCGGTGATCACGGAAGGTCAGGGACATCGACCCGGAGAAGTCCTCGATCGGGGAGATCTCCTCGAAGATCTCTTCCAGACCGGACTTGGTGGGGACGTCCTGACCGCTGTCCAGCGCAGCCTCGACGCGAGCCTTCCAGGCGGCATTGCCGAGCAGCCAATCGAAGCTCTCGGTCTGCAGCGCAAGGAGGTTCGGAACCTCGAGAGGCTCCTTGATCTTCGCAAAGGAGATGCGCAGCGGGGCGGTGCTGGCGCCATTGTTCGTATTGGCAGTCGAGGCGTTGCGCGAGGCGGCCAAGAGGGGGTCCTTCCGAGGGCTCGGACTCACTACGCGCGTACCGGTCCCCTCTGGAGCCCATGGATGGAATCCCTGGTCAGGGCGGTTCCATCGGCAGTGCTCTCAGGTGGGTATGCCCCTGGTGACGGGCAGGGAGCAGCTAACAGGCAGCGCAAAGGGTCAGTGTAGCCCCCTGGCACACTGATGTCCAGCGCCGAGTTTCTGAGACCGGCAGCGCCAATCTCTCCCTCCGGTGAGGGGCCTCGCCCCTCGTTGTCCTACACGCCCTTGTCGGCAGCCCTGCGCTCGAAGCGCATATCGATACTGCCCGCTTCGCCGACGATCCATGCCTCGGACTTACGGATCGGTGTGACGTCGCGTCCTGAGAATTGCGCGCTGCGTGCCGTTCGTCAAGGCCCCCCACTCCGGCGAGATCGTCACAGGGCGTGGCGACGGGCAACGAAGATCACCATACCTGCCGGAACCCGGAAGACGGTGTAGCCGTCCCAGGAACACCGAAGGGCGACCACCCCAACGGGTGATCGCCCTCGCGGAGCCCGGCCTCACCGTCGTGCGCCTACCGGCGCGTGGCGGGGGCCGAAAAGGTCACTTGACCTCGACGGAGGCGCCGGCGCCCTTGAGGGACTCGGCGGCCTTGTCGGCCTGCTCCTTGTTGACCTTCTCGAGGACCGGCTTCGGGGTGCCGTCGACGAGGTCCTTGGCCTCCTTCAGACCCAGGGAGGTCAGCTCACGCACGACCTTGATGACCTGGATCTTCTTGTCGCCGGCGCCGGTGAGGATGACGTCGAACTCGTCCTTCTCCTCCGGGGCCTCGGCGGCAGCGCCACCGGCGGCACCACCGGCGACGACGACCGGGGCGGCCGCGGCGGCGGTGACGTCGAACTTCTCCTCGAAGGCCTTCACGAACTCGGAGAGCTCGATGAGGGTCATCCCCTCGAACTGCGCGAGCAGGTCTTCCTGGCTGAGCTTCGCCATGGTGGCGGTCCTTCCACTAATTCGGCGGGTGCCGGATGTGCATGAATGGCGGGCGTACGTCGGCCCGCTGCGACCCTTGCCGCGCTCAGGCGGTGAGGATCAGAAAGCGAGCCGAATTACTCGGCACCGCCCTGCTCGGCCTGCTTGGCACGGAGCGCGTCCACGGTGCGGACGAGCTTCGAGGGCAGCGCCTGGAAGACGGAGGCAGCCTGGGACTGCTTCGCCTTGAAGGCACCGGCCAGCTTGCTGAGCAGAACCTCGCGGGACTCGAGGTCCGCAAGCTTCTTGATCTCGTCGGCGGACAGCGCCTTGCCGTCAAGGACACCGCCCTTGATCACGAGAGCGGGGTTCTCCTTGGCGAAGTCACGGAGACCCTTCGCCGCCTCGACCGGGTCACCGGTCACGAAGGCGACGGCCGACGAACCCGCGAACAGGTCGTCGAGCTGGTTGATCCCGGCCTCGTTGGCTGCGATCTTGGTCAGCGTGTTCTTCACCACACGGTACTGAGCGTTCTCACCGAGCGAACGACGCAGCTCCTTGAGCTGCGCAACGGTGAGACCGGTGTACGCGGTCACAACGGCGGCGTTGGAGGTACGGAACTTCTCCCGCATCTCCTCGACGGCTTCGACCTTGTCAGGACTCGCCATGAGCCTCGGCCTCCTTCCGGGTGATGAGGACCGCTTCGGCCTGAAGGAAGGAGACTGAACAACACGAAAACGCCCCGGCGCAGGCGCACGGGGCGTGACTCGACCGGCCGGGCCCAGGGCCCGCTCGGGAGTTGCAACCACAGTCACCTACGCAGGTCGTCCGCGGCTAGCGGATCCTTCAGCCACCGCGCCCCCTTGCGGAGACACAGCGACAACCAGCGGTCTTTGGCTTCTGCAGAAGACTACGCGAACGGGCCGCGGCCAGGCAAATCGGCCCTACTGCTGGGGCGCCAGCTGCTGGAAGTCCATGGTGTCCGAGGAGGCCGGCTCCTGGACCGAGACCGTGGTGCCGTAGTCCGAGTAGAAGACCGTCGAGTCATAGGCTCCGTTGTTGCTCTGGGCCTGCTCACGCTTCTTGACCAGCAGGTTCTTGCCGTCGATCCACAGGTCGATGGTCTCGGTGTCCATGCCGGAGGTCTCCAGCTGCTTCTGCAGCGCGTCCAGCTCCGACTGGCTCAGGTCCTTGGACTGCATCTTGGCGATCTCGGAGACCTTGACCGTGCCCGTGTAGTGGGTGGCCTTGACGCCCCGCACGTCCTCCGAGCCGACGCTCTTGACCTTGCCCGTGGCGAGCAGCAGCTGCACCGAGCGCGACGGGTTGTTGTTCTGCATCTGGTCCTTGAGGAACGCGCCCGAGGGGCCCGCCTGCTTGACCAGCGCGTCGTAGTCGTACTTGATCCAGTGCTTGCCGTGGCCCGCCTGCGCGGCGAACTCGGGGCCCATGTTCATGAACATCGCGTCGGGGGTGTACCGCGCCTGCAGGGGCTTGCCCTCGACCGGCGAGGAGGCGACCGCCCCGCCCTTCTGCGTGATGGTCATGTTGGCCCGGATGCCGTCGGCCCAGTCCATGTCGCCGGACATCTCGGAGCTGCCCTGACCCATCTGCGTGGTGCCCTCGACCTTGGCCGAGTGCTGTGCGTCCGTACGCTCCGAAGCGAGCTTCAGCGCGGACAGCGGGGACCCCAGCGACTGGCCCGCCTTGTCGCCCGCCTTGTCGTCACCACCGGACTTCTCGCTCCCGCACGCGGTGAGGCCGACCATGAGAACGACGCCACCGGCTGCTATCGCGCAACGCATACCGAACTGAGTACCGCGCACGGCTCCCCCTTATTTAACTAGCTTTTACGTCTGGCGAGACTCTAGCGGAGATGCGCCGGCGCACATGCGCCGGGCCCCGCACCTCATACAGGAGATGCGGGGCCCGGCGGCTACGGTTCCAGCCCGGCTCAGACGGCCTCTTCCTCGACCAGCAGGTTGCGGGTGCGGTTGGCGTCCAGCGGGATGCCGGGGCCCATCGTGGTGGTCAGGACCGCCTTCTTGATGTAGCGGCCCTTCGCGGCGGACGGCTTGAGACGGTTGATCTCCTCGAGCGCCGCGGCGTAGTTCTCCACCAGCTGCGCCTCTTCGAACGACACCTTGCCGATGATGAAGTGCAGGTTGGCGTGCTTGTCGACGCGGAACTCGATCTTGCCGCCCTTGATTTCCGTGACGGCCTTGGCCACGTCCGGGGTGACGGTGCCGGTCTTCGGGTTCGGCATCAGACCACGCGGACCGAGCACCCGGCCCAGACGGCCGACCTTGCCCATGAGGTCCGGGGTGGCGACGACGGCGTCGAAGTCCAGGCGGCCCTTGGACACCTCGTCGATGAGCTCGTCGGAGCCGACGATGTCGGCGCCGGCGGCCTCCGCGGCCGCAGCACGGTCACCGGTCGCGAAGACCAGGACCCGGGCGGTCTTACCGGTGCCGTGCGGCAGGTTCACGGTGCCGCGGACCATCTGGTCGGCCTTGCGCGGGTCGACGCCCAGACGCATGGCGACCTCGACGGTCGCGTCGAACTTGCTGGTGGAGGTGTCCTTCGCCAGACGGACGGCCTCGAGCGGGGCGTAGGCACGCTCCCGGTCGATCTTGGCGTCCGCAGCGCGGAGGGTCTTGCTGCGCTTGCTCACTGCTGCTCCTGATGTGTGTGGAGTTCGTGGTCCGGGCCAGCGCGTGGCCCTCCCACGGAGGTGCTACGAGGGCGTGTCGGCCCTCGTAGGGGGGAGTGTCGGCCCTCGTACGGGGGAGTGTCAGCCCTCGTACGGGGGAGTGTCAGCCCTCGACCGTGATGCCCATGGAACGGGCGGTGCCGGCGATGATCTTCTCGGCGGCGTCCAGGTCGTTGGCGTTCAGGTCGGGCATCTTGGTGGTGGCGATGTCGCGGACCTGGTCGCGGGTGATCTTGGCGACCTTGGTCTTGTGCGGCTCGCCGGAGCCCTTCTCCACGCCCGCGGCCTTGAGGATCAGCTTGGCGGCCGGGGGAGTCTTGGTCACGAAGGTGAAGGAACGGTCCTCGTAGACCGTGATCTCCACCGGCACGACCATGCCGCGCTGCGACTCGGTCGCGGCGTTGTAGGCCTTGCAGAACTCCATGATGTTGACGCCGTGCTGGCCCAGCGCGGGGCCGACCGGCGGAGCCGGGTTAGCGGCGCCGGCCTGGATCTGGAGCTTGATCAGCCCCGTGACCTTCTTCTTCTTGGGAGGCATGCTCTCTCCGGGTCCTTGTGAGAGGTATTTCGCCTCCGGTCCGGATCATCCGGATGGAGGCATACCGCACAACGATAACGGGTATAGCTGTGCGCCTTAAAACCGAGCAGGTCAGACCGGCCGCAAGGGGCCCGTCTGACCTGCTCGGAAGCGTCCGTACGACTGCGTCGCCGTCAGTTCTTCTGGATCTGGTCGAAGCTCAGCTCGACCGGGGTCTCGCGGCCGAAGATCTCGACCAGGCCCTTGACCTTCTTCGAGTCGGCGTTGATCTCGTTGATCGTCGCCTGGAGCGTCGCGAACGGGCCGTCGGTGACCGTGACCGAGTCGCCCACCTCGAAGTCCAGTACCTGGACCTCGACCTTGCGGCTCGGCGCCGGCGCGCCACCCTCCTCGGCGGCGGCCTTGGCGGCCCTCTCCTCGGCCTCGGGGGCGAGCATCTTGACGATCTCGTCCAGGGTCAGCGGGTACGGGTCGTAGGCGTTGCCCACGAAGCCGGTGACGCCCGGGGTGTTACGGACGACGCCCCACGACTCGTTCGTCAGATCCATGCGCACCAGCACATAGCCGGGGAGCTTGTTCTGGCGGACGTTCTTGCGCTCGCCGTTCT
This sequence comes from Streptomyces sp. NPDC005266, assembly GCF_040607655.1. Classification (NCBI taxonomy): domain Bacteria; kingdom Bacillati; phylum Actinomycetota; class Actinomycetes; order Kitasatosporales; family Streptomycetaceae; genus Streptomyces; species Streptomyces sp. NPDC005266. The sequence goes on along the minus strand of NZ_JBEXHC010000006.1, from coordinate 164,977 downwards.
TGATCTGGACGATCTCTTCCTCGGGGACCTCGGCCTGGTAGATGAACTCCTCGACGTTCAGCGAGACGGCACGCTGCTCCAGGTTGGCCTTCACGCGCTTCTCGTAGCCCGCGTAGGTGTGGATCACGTACCACTCGCCGGGCAGCCCGCGCAGCTCCTCGCGCAGGGCCTCGACCGGGTCGACCGTGGCCTCTTCGGCCTCCGCGGCCGCTTCCTCGGCACCGGCCTCGTCGGCCTCTACGGCCTCGATGGCAGCCTCGTCCTCGACGTGGACCGCTTCCTTCTCTGCGGGCTCGCCCGCCGCGGCGTCGGCTGCTTCAGCCTGGTCGGAATCCGCCGCCTCGACGATGTCGAGCTCGTCCTCACGGGACTCGACGGGCTCGGCGGCGTCGTTCAGGTTCGGGTCAGACACGGTGGCTGCTTCTTCCTGGCTTCAAGGGGTGGAACGTGCGAAGAGGCGACGCCATGACAGCGGCCGCCCATTCGCGGGGTCTCAGCCAAAGACGTACTTGATGGCGTTGTTAAACCCATAGTCAATCACGGTCACGATGCCGATCATGATCAGAACAAAGACGATCACCACACTGGTGTACGTCGACAACTGGCTGCGAGTGGGCCAGACGACCTTGCGCAGCTCAGCGATGATCTGTCGGTAGAAAAGCGCGAGGCGGCCGAAGGGCCCCTTCTTCGCGCGCTTGCCACCACGGCGGCCCTTCTTGGTCGCCACCTCGTCCTCAGGACGACCGCTCTCAGGCGTCGCGGTGGAGCCCAGGGCTTCCGTCACTCATCCTCACCTGAATCCGGGTCGTGGCCGTGCCGCGTCCGGCCCGGCCGCACAGCGGTGCTTGTCCTTGCGTACGCATGCACGCACCCTGAACCTCAGTGCGTGTAGCAGGGCCGGAGGGACTTGAACCCCCAACCGCTGGTTTTGGAGACCAGTGCTCTACCAATTGAGCTACGACCCTTCGCGGCACCCCCAACCTACCGCATCCACCCGGCTGCACGGAGTGTGCGGGGCGGAACGGCTGCTGAGCGGCCAACGACGCATGAGTGTACGTGCTTGTCGGCCGGGCGTCGAACGAGAAGCGCCCGAAGGTGCCGTAAACCCACCTGCCGCCCACTTCCCCGGTCTGCGACGATGCACATATGACCGCTGTTACTCCCCCAGTACAGTCCCCGACCGACCGGCGGGTGTCGGCCCGCATCGGCTCCATCTCCGAGTCCGCCACCCTTGCCGTCGACGCGAAGGCCAAGGCCCTCAAGGCCGCCGGCCGCCCGGTGATCGGCTTCGGCGCCGGTGAGCCGGACTTCCCCACGCCCGACTACATCGTCGAGGCCGCGGTGGCCGCGTGCCGCGATCCCAAGTACCACCGCTACACCCCGGCCGGCGGACTGCCCGAGCTCAAGGCGGCGATCGCCGCGAAGACCCTGCGGGACAGCGGCTACGAGGTCGAGGCGGCCCAGGTCCTGGTGACCAACGGCGGCAAGCAGGCGATCTACGAGGCGTTCGCCGCGATCCTGGACCCGGGCGACGAGGTCATCGTCCCCGCTCCCTACTGGACCACCTACCCGGAGTCGATCCGGCTGGCCGGCGGCGTCCCGGTGGACGTCGTGGCCGACGAGACGACCGGCTACCGCGTCTCCGTGGAGCAGCTGGAGGCGGCCCGCACCGAGCACACCAAGGTGCTGCTCTTCGTCTCCCCGTCGAACCCCACCGGGGCGGTCTACTCCCGCGAGCAGATCGAGGAGATCGGGCGCTGGGCGGCCGAGCACGGGCTGTGGGTGCTGACCGACGAGATCTACGAGCACCTGGTCTACGGCGACGCCCAGTTCCACTCGCTGCCGGTCGTGGTGCCCGAGCTGCGTGACAAGTGCGTCGTGGTCAACGGGGTCGCCAAGACGTACGCGATGACCGGCTGGCGGGTGGGCTGGGTCATCGGTCCCAAGGATGTGGTGAAGGCCGCGACCAACCTGCAGTCGCACGCCACCTCCAATGTGAGCAATGTCGCTCAGGCCGCCGCGCTCGCCGCCGTCTCCGCCGACCTGGACGCCGTCGCGAAGATGCGCGAGGCGTTCGACCGCCGGCGCCGCACGATCGTGCGCATGCTGAACGAGATCGGCGGCGTGGAGTGCCCGGAGCCGGAGGGCGCGTTCTACGCGTACCCGTCGGTGAAGGGGCTGATCGGCAAGGAGATCCGCGGCAGGCGGCCGCAGAACAGCGTCGAGCTCGCCGGGCTGATCCTGGAGGAGGCCGAGGTCGCGGTGGTGCCGGGTGAGGCCTTCGGCACGCCGGGCTATCTGCGGCTCTCCTACGCGCTGGGCGACGAGGACCTCGTCGAGGGGGTCTCGCGGCTCCAGAAGCTGCTGGGCGAGGCGCGCGACTGACCCGCCGCCCATACGACAGCGGGCGCCCGGCCGAGGCCGGGCGCCCGCTGTCGTATCCGGCCGGCGCATCCGGCCCGGATTCCTGTGCGGGCAAGCCCACGTTCGGTGAAAGCGGTACCGGAGGGTCCGGACGTACGGCAGTATCTGCAGATGGCACGCGATGTACATCTGCTCCCCAAGGCGCATCTGCATCTCCACTTCACCGGTTCCATGCGCCCCGGGACGCTCCTCGAACTCGCCGACAAGTACGGCGTCCATCTGCCCGAGGCGCTGAGCGGCGGCGAGCCGCCGAGACTGCGCGCCACCGACGAGCGCGGCTGGTTCCGCTTCCAGCGGCTGTACGACATCGCACGGTCCTGTCTGCGGGAGCCCGACGACATCCGGCGGCTGGTGCGCGAGGCCGCCGAGGAGGATGTGCGCGACGGCGCCCGGTGGCTGGAGATCCAGGTCGACCCCACCTCGTACGCCCCCCGGCTCGGCGGGCTGATCCCGGCGCTGGAGATCATCCTGGACGCGGTCGAGACCGCCTCCCGCGACACCGGGCTCGGGATGCGGGTGCTGGTCGCCGCCAACCGGATGAAGCACCCGCTGGAGGCGCGCACCCTGGCCCGGCTCGCCGTGCGCTACGCGGACCGCGGCGTCGTCGGCTTCGGCCTCTCCAACGACGAGCGGCGCGGCTTCGCCCGCGACTTCGACCGCGCCTTCGCCATCGCCCGGGACGGCGGGCTGCTGGCGGCGCCGCACGGCGGTGAGCTCTCGGGTCCGGCCAGCGTGCGCGACTGCCTGGACGACCTCGGCGCGGCGCGGGTCGGCCACGGGGTGCGCGCGGCCGAGGACCCGCGGCTGCTCGCCCGGCTCGCCGACCGCGGGGTGACCTGCGAGGTGTGCCCGGCGTCCAACGTGGCGCTCGGCGTCTACGAGAAGCCCGAGGACGTACCGCTGCGAACGCTGTACGACGCGGGGGTGCCGATGGCGCTGGGCGCCGACGACCCGCTGCTCTTCGGATCACGGCTGGCGGCGCAGTACGAGCTGGCGCGCGAACACCACGACTTCAAAGACGCCGAACTGGCCGAGCTGGCGCGGCAGTCGGTGCGTGGCTCAGCCGCTCCGGAAGACGTACGGCGGAAGCTGCTGGCGGGGATCGACGAGTGGCTGGCGGACTGAGACGCCCATGTCCCGCGCGAAGTACGCCACCGGCAAGGGGCTGGCGGGGATCGACGAGTGGCTGGCGGACTGAGACCCCGTACGGACTTCCGTAGGTGATCTCAGAGGCTCACGCCCACCGTCACCGGCTCGTTGACCAGCGTCACCCCGAACGCCTCCTCGACCCCCGCCACCACCTCGCGGGCGAGCGCCAGCAGATCCTCGGTCGTGGCCTCGCCCCGGTTGGTGAGCGCGAGGGTGTGCTTGGTGGAGATGCGGGCCGGGCCGGCGCCGTAGCCCTTGGTGAAGCCCGCCTTGTCGATCAGCCAGGCGGCGGAGGTCTTGATGTACCCCTCCCCCGCCGGGAAGGCGGGCGGCGCGGTGTCCGGCCCGAGGCGCTCGGCGACCCGGGCGAGGAAGGCGGCGTACGCGTCCTGCGTCAGCACCGGGTTGGTGAAGAAGGACCCCGCCGACCAGGTGTCGTGGTCCTCGGGGTCGAGCACCATGCCCTTGCCCGCGCGGAGGCCCAGGACCGTCTCGCGGGCGATGGCGGCGGGCACCCGGTCCCCCACCCCGACGCCGAGGACCCGGGCGGTCTCGGCGTACCGGACCGGCGCGGAGAGCCCGTCCGCGTCCTCCAGCTCGAAGCGGACCCGCAGCACCACATGGCGGTCCGGGTCGGCCTTGAAGCGGCTGTGGCGGTAGGAGAAGGCGCAGTCGGCGTTCGGGATCGTGACGATCTCGTCGGCGCGTCGGTCGTAGGCGACCACCTCGGTGATCGTGGTGGCGACCTCCTGACCGTACGCGCCGACGTTCTGTATCGGGGTCGCACCGGCGGAGCCGGGGATGCCGGCCAGGCATTCGATCCCGGCCAGCCCCGCCTCGACGGTGCGGGCCACGGCGGCCGACCAGTTCTCGCCCGCGGCGAGCTCCAGGCGGGTCCCGTCGAGGGTGAGGCCGCTGGTCGCGATGTGCAGGACGGTGCCGTCGAAGCCCTTGTCGGCGATGACGAGATTGGAGCCGCCGCCGATCACCAGCAGCGGGGTGCCGGTCGCGTCGGCCTCCCGGACGGCGGCGACCACCTCGTCGTCGGTGGTGGCCCTGATCAGCCGGGTCGCCGGTCCGCCGAGGCGGAACGTGGTGAGCGGGGCGAGGGGGGCGTCGTGGAGTTCCTGCACGCGCTCAAGAGTACGGGTGCGCCCCCTGGGCCCTGTCCGTGGCCCGGGCACGGCGATGGGGGCAGCCACGAGGCCATGGGGGACGGCCTCGGGGCGGCCGGCCCCGGTACGGTCCGGGGGCGGGCGGCACCTCGTACGGGAGTGGGCTCAGGCGAGCCGGACCACGGCGCGGGCCCTGCCCAGCACCTTCTGGCCGGCGCTCGTGGCCGTGATGTCGAGGCGCACCGTACGGGCCTCGTCGTCCTTGGCGGCGACCTTGGCGGCGATCTCGACGACCGCGCCCTTGTCGTCGTTCGGGACGGCCACCGGCTTGGTGAAGCGGACGCCGAATTCGACGAGGGCCCCGGGGTCACCGATCCAGTCGGTCACCACACGGCCCGCCTCCGCCATGGTGAACATGCCGTGCGCGATGACGTCGGGGAGCCCGACCTCCTTGGCGAACTTCTCGTTCCAGTGGATCGGGTTGAAGTCACCCGACGCGCCCGCGTACCGCACGAGGCCGGCGCGGGTCACCCGGAACTCGCGCAGCGGCACCTCGGTGCCGACCTCCACGTCGTCGTATCCGACCTTGGCCGCCATCAGCTCTCCTCCGTGTCGGCCGCGCGGGCGACCAGCGTCGTGAAGGACGTCACCACATGATCACCCGCTCCGTCGTGCACATCGCCGCGGACGGACAGGACGTCGTTGCCGGCCAGCGACTTGATCGAGTCGATGGTCGAGGTGACCGTCAGCTGGTCACCCGCCCGTACCGGCCGGGTGTACTCGAACCGCTGATCGCCGTGGACCACCCGGCTGTAGTCGAGCCCCAGCTGCGGGTCCTCGACGACCTGCCGGCCCGCCGCCTTGAAGGTGATGGCGAAGACGAAGGTCGGCGGGGCGATCACATCGGGGTAGCCGAGCGCGCGTGCCGCCTCGGGGTCGGTGTAGACCGGGTGGGGGTCGCCGATCGCCTCGGCGAATTCGCGGATCTTCTCCCGGCCGACCTCATACGGGGCGGTGGGCGGGTAGCTCCGCCCCACGAACGACTGGTCGAGCGCCATCGCCTCGCACCTCCTGCGATCGAATTACCAACGAACCAACGAAACGAGGCCGCCCCCCGCGAGTGGGGGCGGCCTCGAATCAGAGCTTATTGCTATCGCGTCTCGCGGTGCGCGGTGTGCGCGTTGCAACGCGGGCAGTACTTCTTGAGCTCAAGACGATCCGGGTCGTTGCGCCGGTTCTTCTTGGTGATGTAGTTCCGCTCCTTGCACTCCACGCAGGCCAGCGTGATCTTCGGGCGGACGTCGGTGGCAGCCACGTGAGTGCTCCTTGACGAACGGATGGGGATTAACGCAGAAAGAGTAGCCGATCGAAGGACCGACCCCGCAATCGGCTACTGTCAGTAGCGGTGACCGGACTTGAACCGGTGACACAGCGATTATGAGCCGCTTGCTCTACCGACTGAGCTACACCGCTGTGATGCGAGGGACCTCCCGTACGACTTTAACTCGAACGGGAAGCCTCACACATCAGAGCCCCAATACGGAATCGAACCGTAGACCTTCTCCTTACCATGGAGACGCTCTGCCGACTGAGCTATTGGGGCGAGCGATGAAGACATTACACGGTCGACCGCCGAAGGTGAAATCCGTATCGGCGCCCTGTCACCGGTGGCTCAGGCACCACACCGGTACGACTATTGGGCTCCTCCGCGAAGCCGCCCCCACCGCGTCCTAGGCTCGGATCGCGCCGCGCGATCTTGGCTGCGCACGCACCCGTCGCGCGCCTCCCCGCGCCCGCGTACGCCCTGCGATTCCCAGGAGTGCGATGCCCGACAGCCAGCCGCAGCCTCCCTCCAGGAACGACGGCGCGGCCCCCGGTTCCGCCGCGCTGGTGCTCGGCGGAGCCCGGCTCGCCGACGGCCGCACCGTGGACGTCCGGCTCGGCGGCGGGCGGATCGAGGCAGTCGGCACGGCCGGCAGCCTCGCGCCCGGCCCCGGCACCCGGCTGGACCTCGGCGGCCATCTGCTGCTCCCCGCCCCCGCCGAACCGCACGCCCACTGCGACACCGCCCTCACCGCCGAGATCGCCGGCCCGGTCCCGTACGCCCCCGAGGACATCCAGCGCCGTACGACGGAGGCCGCGCTGCTTCACCTCGGGCATGGGGCGACCGCGCTGCGCACCCATGTCCGCATCGGCGGGGTGCACGGACTGAGCTCCCTGGAGGCCGTCCTCCAGGCGCGCCGGACGCTGCGCGGACTCATCGACCTCCACGCGGTGGCGGTGCCCCGGGTGCTGACCGGCGCCGCCGGGGCGGACGGGCTCGCCATGCTGCGCGACGCGGTGCGGACGGGCGCGACGGTCATCGGCGGCTGCCCCGACCTCGACCCCGACCCGGCCGGCCACGCCGAGGCCGTCCTGGACCTCGCCGCCCGCCACGGCTGCGCCGTCGACCTCCATACGGACGGCGACGACCCGGCCCGGCTCGCCCGGTTCGCCGCGATGGCCGGCGGACTGCGGCCGGGCGTCACCATCGGCCCCTGCGGCGGGCTGTCCCGGCTGCCGCGCGAGGTGGCGGCGCGCATCGCCGACCGGCTCGCGGCGGCCGGCGTCACCGTCGTCTGTCTTCCCCAGGGCGACTGCGCCGGTCTGGAGGACCGGGGCGGGCGGGGAACGCACGGCGCCGGCTGGGCGCCGGTGCGGCTGCTGCGCTCGGCGGGCGTCCGGGTGGCCGCGGGCAGCGGCGCGCTACGGGACGCCGCCAACCCGGTGGGCCGGGGCGACCCCCTGGAGGCCGCCTTCCTGCTGGCGTCGCGGGACGGGCTGCGCCCCGACGAGGCGTACGAGGCGGTGTGCGGGCGGGCCCGGGCGGCCATCGGGCTGCCCGACGTACGGGTGGAGGCCGGGTTCCCGGCGGAGCTGCTCGCGGTGCGCGGGGACGGGCTCGCGGGTGTCCTCTCGCTCGCGTACAGCCGCGTGGTGATCCACGAGGGCCGGCTGGTGGCCCGCACCAGCGCGGTACGGGAGTACTGCGACTCGGCCGCCGCGGTCGCCCTCGACCTGCCGCGTCAGACCCGGTCGCAGGGCGGCGACGAGCAGCCGTAGGACAACCGGCGTACGGTCGGGTTCATGCGCATTGTCATCGCTGGTGGACATGGGAAGATCGCGATGCGGCTGGAGCGACTGCTCACGGCGCGCGGCGACGAGGTGGCGGGCATCATCCGCAAACCCGAGCAGGCGGGCGATCTGCTGGCGGCCGGCGCGGAACCGGTCGTCTGCGACCTGGAGCAGGCCACCGTCGAGGACGTCGCCACGTACATGGAGGGGGCCGACGCGGCGGTCTTCGCCGCCGGCGCGGGCCCCGGCAGCGGCATCGAACGGAAGCAGACGGTCGACTACGCGGCCGCGGTGCTCTTCGCGGACGCGGCCGAACGGTCCGGGGTGCGGCGGTACCTCATCGTGTCCTCGATGGGCGCCGACCGCGAGCCCCCGCCCGGTACGGACCCCGTGTTCGCGGCCTATCTGCGCGCGAAGGCCGCGGCGGACGACGACGTACGGGCCCGGGAGAACCTCGACTGGACCGTCCTGCGGCCGGGCCGGCTGACCGACGACCCGGGCACGGGCCGGGTGAACCTGGCCGAGCACACGGGCCGGGGCGAGGTCACGCGCGACGACGTCGCGGCGGTCCTGGCCGCCCTCCTCGACGAGCCCCGCACCGCGCACCGCACCCTGGAGCTGATCAACGGCGATACGCCGATCGAGGAGGCGGTGCGGGCGGTGGTCGAACAGGGGTAGCCGGGCTTCTGCGGCGGGCCGGGGCCCGGGTGGCCCCGGCCACAGACCTTGCGCCACAGACCTCGGGCCTCAGACCTTGCGCCACAGGCCCTGGGCCACAGACCCTGCGCCACAGACCCGAGGCCACAGACCCGAGGCCATAGACCTTGCGCCACAGACCCGAGGCCACAGACCCGGGGCCACAGACCTTGCGCCTCAGACCTTGCGCCAGCGCGCCATGGCGAACGAGAACACCCCGAACAGCGCCAGCCCCACCGCCACCGCGACCAGCAGCCACGGCCCCGCCGCCGTCCGCGTGAAGCTCCGCAGCGTGTCGTCGATGCCCTTCGCCTTGTCCGGGTCGTAACGGACCGCGGCCGACACCGCGAAGCCGCCCGCCACCGCGAACACGGCCCCGCGCGCCACCCCGCCGCAGACCCCCAGCGCCTCCACGGCCCGCCGGATCCGCGGGGACATCGCGGACACCTTGAGGTGTTTGACGAAGGTGTGCCGGATCGCCCGTACCGCGATCCACACCCCGGCCACGGCCACCGCCGCTCCGCCGAGGCCGACCAGCCACCGGCCGTACGGCAGGTCGAGCAACCGCGCCGTCACATCCTGGGACTGCCGGTCGCTGGAGCCGCTGCCCTTCTCCCCGGCGGCGAACGAGAGCACGGAGTACGCGACCACGCCGTAGAACACCGCGCGCGCCGCCCCCGCCAGCCGCTTCCGCGCCTTGCCCCCGTCCGGACCGGCGGCCCCGAAGACCGCCTCGGACAGCCGCCACAGCGCCATACAGGCCAGCCCCGCGCCGACCGCCCAGACCAGCGGCGAGCCGAACGGCTGCTTGGCCAGCTCCTCGAGCGCCCCGCCCCGGTCGGCCTGCTGGCCACGGTCACCGAAGGCAATGCGCAGCGCCAGGACGCCGATGAGCAGATAGAGCACGCCCCGGGCGGTCAGCCCCCAGCGTGCGGCCGCCTCGATGGCGCGGCCGCCCGCCTCGCCGGGTGTGCGGGTGCCGGTACGGGGCCTACGGGTACGGAGGCGCGTGCGTATGCGCGTTGCCGAGCCCAGACCACGTGCGATCGACGATGCGTTCACCGTTTCCTCCCACTTTTGGACTGCGTGTGCCCGGCATGGATGCCCGGAAACGGGCGCTTGTCTCGCTGGTTGCGGCGACCGCCTCCAGCCCGCACCTATCTGACGGGACGTCAGATACAGCGCTGAGGGACGTGCGGAGATGGCGGGATGACCGGGACCGACCGGGAGCGACCGAGCGCTGGTCAGGTGACCGATCATGTTTCCTCGCAGGCCGGCCTCGGTGTGGGCCTGATGCGTGGCTGGGGCTGCGCAACCCGCACCCCGGGCCTCCTCGCACGGAGCGTCCGCAGCCCCGAGCCGGTTCGGGTGATCTCGGCGGCGACCCGGGAGACCTCCCTGGAGCGGCCCGCTTTGCGCAGCATGCTCGCCGCCCTGAGCGACGCGGCCACGGCCTCCTGACTCCACACGCCCCATCGTTCGGTTCCGGTCCCTCCCCTCGTGGGGACCGGCGCCGAACGGTGGGGCGGTTTCGAGCCGCGCCGTGCCGGGTGCGTCGTGATCCTGCCAGTTGTGCCTCCCGCCGAGGAGGTTCCGGTCTCGGGTCATCGACTTAAGTGCAGGTCATCCATATAAAGTAAGTTTTCCGGTCCGGATGTCCAGCCGCGGGGGAAGTAAGGAGTGGAGACCTTGAGTTCCGGCTCAGGGGCACGCACAGCCTTCGCGGAACGCCTTGCGCTGCTGTACAAGGAGGCCGGTAACCCTCCGCTCAAGAGCGTGGCCGAGTCGGTCGTTCGGCTTCAGCGGGTCGACGAACGGGGGCGGCCCGTACGGGTGTCCGCTCAGCGGATCAGCGACTGGCGACGAGCCAGGAATGTGCCTGCCCAGTTCGGCGCCCTCGCGGCGGTGTTGCACGTCCTGATTCCCGAAGCACGTCGCTCGCGGCCCGCGCCGGTGTCAACGGGCCTGTACGACATGGCCCAGTGGCAGCGCCTGTGGGAGCGTGCGGTGGCCGACCCGGTCGGGGAGGGCCCCGCGGGATCCGCGGAGGAGGAGGAACAGCCATCGGCCGAAGCCCGGGCCGTTCCCGGTGGTGTGTGCCCGTACCGGGGGCTGGCTTCGTACCGTCAGCAGGACGCCCGGTGGTTCTTCGGCCGAGAGCGGAGCACGGGATGCCTCGTCGCTCAACTGCGCGCGGCGGAGAAGACGGGTGGCCTGGTCATGCTCGTGGGCGCTTCGGGGGCGGGAAAATCCTCCCTGCTGAACGCCGGCTTGGTGTCCGCGGTACGGAACGGCGCGCTGGGCGACCGGAACAGCCGGGCGAGGGGGATTCTGCACCTGGTGCCGGGAGGCGATCCTCTTGCGGAGCTGACCCGCCGGATCCCCGAACTCGCCCGCGTCGTCGCGAAGGAAGCGGCGGCGAAGGAGCCCGGTACTCCACACTTCGCGCACGCGGTGCGGGAGGCCGTCACGGCGTGGGCGGGGCGCGAGACATCCTCCGCCGCTCGTCCGGTCGTCATCGTGGATCAGTTCGAGGAGGCGTTCACCCTCGGCTCCAGCGAGGCGAACAGGCGCACGTTCATCCAGCTCCTCCATGCCGCGTGCTCGCCCGCCGGTTCCGATGACCCGGCACCCGTGCTCGTCGTCCTCGGCATACGCGCGGACTTCTACGAGCAGTGCCTGGGGTATCCCGAACTGGCCGACGCGCTGCAACACCGGCACATGGTGCTCGGACCACTGACCACGACGGAGCTGCGCGAAGCGGTGACCGGCCCGGCCAAGGCCGTGGGACTGGAACTCGAACCGGGGCTGGCGGAGCTGATCGTCCGGGAAGTGAGCGCCGACGGCCTGCGTGGGACGCATGACGCGGGGGTGCTGCCGCTCCTGTCCCACGCCCTGCTCGCCACCTGGCAGCGGCGGAAGGCGGGAAGGCTGACGCTGGCCGGCTACCGCGCGGCGGGCGGGATCCAGGGAGCGGTGGCGGCGACTGCCGAGCGGGCCTGGTCCGGCCTCGATCCCGGGGCGCGCACGGCCGCGAGGCTGCTCCTCCTCAGGCTGGTCCGGCTGGGCGAAGACACCCAGGCCACCCGCAGGCGGGGGATGCGGCGCCAGTTGTCGGAGGAGTCGACGGACCCCAACAAAACGGAGGAATCGCTCGAAGCGCTGGCGCGCGCCCGCTTGGTGACACTCGACGCGGAGACCGTGGAGATCACCCATGAAGCGCTGCTGCACGCCTGGCCACGCCTGCGCGACTGGATCGACGAGGGCAGGAACGACCACCTGCTGCGCCAGCGACTGGAGGAGGACGGCAGAGCCTGGGAGGACTCGCACCGCGATAACTCACTGCTCTACCGGGGTTCCCGGCTGGAACAGGCCCGCGACTGGGCGAAGTCCGCCGGTGACACCTTTCTGACCCGGAGCGCGGTGGAATTCCTCGCTGCCTCGGTCAGGCTGCGCAAGCGCATCGTCTGGATCAGCCGGGGTGCGGTGTCGGCTCTGGTCGTCCTGGCGATGGTGGCTGCCGGTGCGGCGGTGGTCGCGTGGCAGCAGCGGGACGATGCGGTGTTCGAGCAGGTGGTCACCGAAGCCGATCGCTTCCAGCACACGGATCCGTCGTTGTCCGCCCAGCTTGCCCTGGTGGCACACCGCTTGCGGCCGGACGACGAGGGCACGAACAACCGGTTGATCTCGATAGTGAACGCGCCCATGGCCACTCCGCTGCTCGGCCACACCGGCGCCGTCTACCTCACCTCGTTCAGCCCGAACGGGCGGGTCCTGGCCACCGCCAGCTACGACCGGACCGTACGGCTGTGGGACGTAAGCGACCTGACTCGCCCCAAACCCCTGGGCAAGCCCCTCACCGGCCACACGAGCTGGGTGAGCAGCGCGGTCTTCAGCCCGGACGGTCGCACCCTCGCCAGCGCCGGCGACGACGGCACGATCCGTCTGTGGGACGTGCGGCACCCCAGCCACCCGCGCCCGCTCGGTGCGCCCTTGCCCGGCAAGAACGGCACGAGCTACCTGCTCGCCTTCAGCCCGGACGGACACACTCTGGCCTCCGCCACTGAAGATCGCACCGTTCGCCTCTGGGACACGAGCGACCCGGGCCGGCCGAGGAGGCTCGCTGCTCTGACCGGCCACACCGCCGCCGTGCGCGCCGTGGCGTTCAGCCCCGACGGCCGGACTCTGGCAGCCGGTGGCGACGATGACACGATCAGGCTGTGGGGCATGGCCGATCCGCGTCACCCGAAGCCGATCGACACGGTGCTGACCGGCCATACGGACCTGGTTCACTCCGTGGCCTTCAGCCCTGACGGCCGTACTCTCGCCAGCGGCAGCGCGGACAACACCATCCGACTGTGGAACGTCGACGATCCACGTCACGCGGCGCCGCTGGGCGCGCCGCTCACCGGCCACTCCGGTCCCATATGGTCCGTGGCCTTCAGCCCTGACGGAACCATGCTCGCCGCCGCCAGCGAGGACAGTACGGCGAGCCTGTGGAACGTCAGTGATCCGGCATACCCGTCGCAGGTCGGCGAGCCGCTCGCAGGGAGCAGCGGCGAGATGTACGCCTTGGGCTTCAGCCCCGACGGCCGCACCCTCGCCACCGGGACCGGCGACAACACCGTCCGCCTGTGGTCGATACCAACGTCGGACATGGTCGGCCGCGTCGGAGCGTTCCGCCCGGATGGGCGGGTGCTCGCCACGGCCGCGCGCGACCAAAGGGTTCGGCTGTGGAACGTGGAGAGACCCAGCCTGCCGGTGCCGCTGGGCAAGCCGTTCCTGCCCGGGAAGGGTGCGATACGCGAACCGGTCTTCTCCCCCGACGGCAACACCCTCGCGGTGATGACCGGGGGCCGCACGGTGCGGCTCTGGAACGTCACCGATCCGACTCGGCCTGCCGCTGCCGGGCCGCCCATCGCACTGCGGACACGGTTCGCGGGCGCCCTGGGCTTCAGCCCGGACGGGCGCACGCTGGCGACCGCGTATGACGACCGCACCATCCAGTTGTACGACGTCAGCGACCCGTCCCACGTTCGTCGACTCGGCGCGCCGATCACCGGCCACAAGGGCTACGTCAACGCCCTCGTCTGGAGCCCCGACGGCCGTACGCTCGCCAGCGGCAGCGCGGACAACACCATTCGGCTGTGGAACCTCACCGACCCACGCCACGCGGCACCGCTGGGCGCGCCGCTCACCGGCCACCTCGGGCCCGTCAACGCGCTCACCTACAGTCCGGACGGCCATACGCTGGCCAGCGGCAGCGACGACAACACGGTCCGGCTCTGGGACATCACCGATCCCCGCAGGGCAACCCGGCTGGGCTCCCCTCTCACCGGCCACACCGATGCGATCGTTTCGCTGACGTTCAGCCGGGACGGCAGCACCCTGGCGAGCGGCGGCAACGACACGGTCCGACTCTGGAACGTCACCGCCCCGTCCGAGGCCGCTCCCATTGGTCAGTCGATGAGCCCCAACGCCAAGACAGGCAACTTCTTGTCGTTCAGTCCCCAAAGCCGCATGCTCGGAGTGTCGAGCGGCGCCGATACCGTCCGGCTGTGGAACCTGGACGTCGACGAGGCCGTCCGTCGCATCTGCTCGATGACCCGGGGCGTCCTGACGCCGGACAACTGGCACGAGTATCTGCCCCGTCTCTCGTACACGCCTCCGTGCGGTCGGTGATCGCGCCCGTATGCCCGTATCGGGCCGTTGTCAGCCGCCGGTCCGAGCACCAGAGCATGGGTGGGGGTGCGCCGGATGCGGTGGGTCGGCGCGGGCCCGAGGACCATGGCGCGGCCGGCGGCGCGACGAGTTCGTCGACGGCCGCGGCCGTCGACGTCCGGTGGGCGAGGGCATGTACGGGTTTGGGCAGGCGGAACACTCGAGAAGCGCGGCCGCGGTACGTGATCACGGTCACATCCCCTCTTTGCGTCGGAGCAGTTGGTATCCGCACGCAAGCAACCTTGTTACTGTTGGGTACAGCCCGACCGCTGGTGCATCCCCCGTCACCAGCGGTCGGGCGCTTCCATGAGCGCGCAGGGAAGATCTCGGGGCGAGCGGCAAGCAGGGCCGGCCCCGCCTGACCAGGAGGTCCCGGTGATACGTCCGCTCGAACAGGCCGCGGTGAGTCTCGGCCGCGGGTACGTCCGCTACGCGCCGGGCACGGTCGGAAAGCGGGCCATGGTGGAGCGGTATCTGAACGCCGCGCTGAGGGATCATCCTCAGCGCCGCATGGCCCGTACGCGGTTCGGCGCCACGTTCGCCGTCGACACGCAGGACCTCATTCAGCGCTATCTCCACCTCTTCGGGGTCTGGGAGCCGCACCTGACGCGCTGGCTGCAGCGCAGGCTGAAGCCAGGCGATGTGTTCGTGGACGTCGGAGCCAACATCGGCTACTACAGCGTCCTGGCCTCACGCCTCGTCGGGGACGGCGGCAAGGTGGTGGCGGTCGAGGCGTCGCCGACGTTCCACCAGGTGCTCTTGGACCAGGCGCGGCGGAATGGGTGCACCAACGTGCGCGCGGTCAACGCCGCGGTCTCCGACCGCGACGAGTTGTTGACCTTCATACTCGCCAGCTCGCGCAACATGGGAGCGAACAGCATCGTTCCCTACGACGGCCCAGCTGAGTCCACCTTCGAGATCGCAGCCCAGCCCTTGCCGGATCTCCTTGCGGAAGAAGAGATCACGCGGGCCAGGGTGATCAAGATCGACGTCGAGGGCGCGGAAGGCGGGGTGGTCCGAGGGCTGACCCCCGTCCTCGACCGGCTCCGCCCCGACGTGGAGATCACGATCGAAGTCACTCCCCAGCGGATGTCGAAACTGGGTGACTCCGCCGAGGAACTGCTGGAAGCCCTGAAGAAGCAGGGCTTCCACACCTACCGCCTGGCCAACGACTACGCGGCGGGCAGCTATCCGGCCGCTTTGCGGCGAGAACCGAGAGCACCCGAACGTTGGCGGGGACCGATCGTCGAGGAGAGCGACCTGATCTTCTCCCGGGTCGATGCCCAGACGTTGCCCTAAGCGGATGCGGTGAAGTTCGCCGCTGATCCCTCGCCGTTCGGCCTGGCCGAGGGCTTGGACGCCGAGAAGGCTCAGCACTTGACTTCGCCGTAACCGCTTAGCCGCGCAAAAAGGCCCCGGGGCGGTGGATCACCGCGTCCGGCCGGCCGTCCCCCTCAGCTCCCCTCGAATCGCCAACCGTCCATGGCCGCCAGGACGCGTGCCCGCGCCTCGATTACCGCGAACCGGGCCTCGCGCTCGGCTTCGTCGGCGTGCGCGGCCTGGCTGGTGACCTGGCCGGGCCACTTGCGGTAGAGCAGGCCGGTCTCGGCGGTGAACCAGCCGCGGCTGACCGCGCTGAGGGCCATGAGCAGGCCGGTGTCCTCGGATGCCGGCAGGGCCATCCAGCCGCCGAGGGCCAGGAGCAGGTCTCGGCGCATGAAGAGGGTCCCCGGGAGCACCGGGGCGCGGTAGTTGTGGTCCTTCCAGTACCGGAGCACAGCGCCGCGTGCCATCGGTCCCTGTGGTGGGTCGCCCTCGAAACCCACGGTGGAGCCGTCGGGCAGGAGATCCAGGGCCCGCGAGGCGGCCCAGCCGATTCCTGGGTTCTCCGTCAGCGCACGCAGGTCGCGGGCGAGGGCTCCCGGGGTGAGCATGTCGTCGGCGTCCAACACCTTGATGTACTCGCCCTCGGCGCGGGAGAGACCCATCGTGCGGGCCATGGCCGCCCGTCCGTGACGACCTTGGCCGAAGCTGACCCTGGCGTCGTCGGGGACATACGGGGGTACGGCGTCGGTTTGGCCGTCCTCCTGGATGACCCATTGCCAGCCCCAGCCATCCGGCAGCTCCTGTTCGAGCAGCGACTTGTACGCGTCGGGCAGGTGCTCGGCGCCCGGGGCGTGGACCGCGGTGATGACGGTGATGATGTTCGGCATGGTCACCACCTCTTCAGCGGGGTGGTGAAGACGAGTTCCGTGCGATCGCCGGCCAAGGTCACGTCGGAGACCTCGACGACTCGATCGTTGATGTCGGTGGAGATCTTCCGGAGGACGATCACCGAGACGCCCTTCCTGAGGCCGAGCCCTTCGGCCTCTTCCACGGTCGGCGGGCGGGCCGTGATGCGCTCCTCCATGCGGTCCAGCTCGATGCCGATCGTGTAGAGCTGGTTCTGCGTGCCGCCGGGCCAGGGCTCATTGGCGGCCTCGAGCAGATCCGGGTTGGCGGCCACCACGTCGTGGACGAGGTACGAGTGCACGAAAGCGAACGGTGCGTCCTCCCCGCGGACGTTGGTGCGGTAGATCCGCTCCAGCAGCCGCGTGCCCACGGGTACTTCGAGGACCGCCGCCAGATCGTCATCCGCCTTGGCCTCGCGGTATTCGGCGTGGAAGGCGAGGTCGGTCACCTCCAGCCCGGTGTCGTGCTCGGTGGATCCGGTCTTCAGGCGTTCGGCCCGGGGCTGACGTACCCGGTCCTTCTCCCACTGGTGCCGGTCGTTGTTCCGCTCGACCCGCTGGCGCGGCGTACGGACGAAGGTCCCCACCCCGTGCCGCTTGTCGATCAGCCCCTCGGCCACCAGCTCCGACAGCGCCCGCTGGAGCGTCGGCACGCTGGTCCGGTACCGCGCCGCGAGCTTGTCCTCGGCCGGAAGCCGCTCTCCAGGCTGGAGCTGACCTGCGCGGATGCTCTGCCGGAGCGCGTCGGCGATCTGCTCGTACCTGGCCATGCGTGCTCACCGTCCTCGGTTGTCCGGACGGTCTCAGCATAGGTCCTCAAGAGGTGTTGACCACTGGGGACAGTACGGCCCCGCTCCGTCCATGAACGACAACGGCCCCCGGCCGCGTTTTCGCAGCTCAGGGGCCGTTTTCCCAGTGTGGCGGCGCCAGGATTCGAACCTGGGTAGGCTAAGCCGACGGATTTACAGTCCGCTCCCATTGGCCACTCGGGCACACCGCCTGGGTGATAGCCAGGTGCGTCGCTTTCGCGTCGCTGCTCCCTGGCAACGACGTAAACAATACCTGATGCCGAGGGGTGGTCCGCCACCCGGTTGATCGCCTCTGGATCATGGCCGAGATCGCTAGGCTGGCTGATGCGGTCCGCGGGGCCGTGCCACTGACGGATCTACGTACGAGGAGCCAACTCAAGATGGCCGACTCCAGTTTCGACATCGTCTCGAAGGTCGAGCGGCAGGAGGTCGACAACGCTCTCAACCAGGCGAGCCGCGAGATCTCCCAGCGCTATGACTTCAAGAACGTGGGCGCCTCGATCGAGTGGTCGGGCGAGCGGATCGAGATGCGTGCCAACTCCGAGGAGCGGGTGAAGGCGATCCTCGACGTCTTCCAGTCCAAGCTGGTCAAGCGGGGGATCTCGCTGAAGGCGCTGGACGCGGGTGAGCCGCAGGCGTCGGGCAAGGAGTACAAGCTCTTCGCCTCCCTGCAGGAGGGGATCTCGCAGGAGAACGCGAAGAAGGTCGCCAAGATCATCCGCGACGAGGGCCCGAAGGCCGTGAAGGCGCAGGTGCAGGGTGATGAGCTGCGGGTGACGTCCAAGAGCCGGGATGATCTCCAGTCGGTGATCGCCCTGCTCAAGGGGAAGGACCTGGACTTCGCGCTGCAGTTCGTCAACTACCGGTAGTCGGATCGGCCGGGTACGGCACGCCGGGGCTTTCGGCCCCGGCGTTCGCGTATCCGGCGGTCGATCGTGGCCTCGGTCAGCGCGCGGCGAAGGGCTGGTCCGTGGGGACGATCTCGTGGCCGAGGGGGGTCAGGGAGATCGGGATCAGCTTGAAGTTGGCGAGGCCCAGCGGGATGCCGATGATCGTCAGGCACAGCAGGACGCCGGTGATGATGTGGCCGAGCGCCAGCCACCAGCCCGCGAGGACGAGCCAGAGGACGTTCCCCACGCAGGAGGCGGCGCCCGCGTCGCGGCGGGGGACGGCCATGCGGCCGAAGGGCCACAGGGCGAAGCCGGCGATGCGGAAGGAGGCGATCCCGAAGGGGATGCCGATGATGGTGACGCACAGGATCAGACCGGCGAGAACGTAGCCGCAGGCCATCCAGAAGCCGCACAGCACGAGCCATATGAGGTTGAGGATCGTCTTCACCGCTGGTGTCCTGCCATCTGCTCGAGGCGGGCGATGCGCTCCCGCATGGGTGGGTGGGTGGAGAAGAGCTTGGCCATCCCGGCCCGGCCCCCGAACGGGTTGGCAATCATGAGATGGCTGGTCGTCTCCAGCTGTGGCTCAGGGGGCAGTGGGAGCTGCTTGGTACCGGCGTCGAGCTTGCGCAGGGCGCTGGCGAGGGCGAGGGGGTCACCGGTGAGCTGGGCGCCGGAGGCGTCCGCCTCGTATTCGCGGGAGCGGCTGACGGCGAGCTGGATGAGGGCGGCCGCGAGGGGGCCGAGGATCATGATCAGCAGCATGCCGAGGAAGCCGGGGCCCTCGTCGTCGTCCGACCGGCCCACGGGGATCAGCCAGGCGAAGTTGACCAGGAACATCACGACGCTGGCGAGCGCGCCCGCGATCGAGGAGATGAGGATGTCGCGGTTGTAGACGTGGCTGAGCTCGTGGCCGATGACTCCGCGCAGCTCGCGCTCGTTGAGGAGCCGCAGGATGCCGTCGGTGCAGCAGACGGCGGCATGGCGGGGGTTACGGCCGGTGGCGAAGGCGTTGGGCGCCTCGGTCGGGGAGATGTAGAGGCGCGGCATGGGCTGGCGCGCGGCCGTGGAGAGCTCGCGGACCATGCGGTAGAGGCCCGGGGCCTCGAATTCGCTGACGGGGCGGGCCCGCATGGCGCGCAGCGCGAGCTTGTCGCTGTTCCAGTAGGCGTACGCGTTGGTCCCGAGTGCCACGAGAACCGCGATGATCAAGCCTGTCCGGCCGAAGAAGCTGCCGATGAGGATGATGATCGCCGACAGTCCCCCGAGAAGTACGGCGGTTCTCAGCCCGTTGTGCCGGCGGTGCACGGTACGCCCTCCCAATGTGCGCAGGGGACCCTTGCTTGGTGTCTCCACCTTTCAGTGGACTCTCCTGAAGGGGTCAACGCCAGGTGAAGGTCACTAGTTCCCTTGTGCACACGGGAGTGGTCACCGGCGCCCCCGGCGCCGCTACAGCAGGGTGCCGGAGGCGAACCGCAGGACGAGCTGCGGGGCGCCGGACAGGGCGATGCCGAGGACGGCGGCGAGGCCGATGGCGACCGTGAGGGGGGCGGCCCGGGCCACCCGGACGACGGAGCCGGCGGCGGGGTCCGGGGCGCGGAAGAGCACCGCCGTCCACTGGAGGTAGTAGTACAGGGCGACCACGACGTTCAGGGCCATCACCACGGCGAGCCAGCCCAGCCCGGCGTCCACGGCCGCGGAGAAGACGGTCACCTTGGCGAAGAGCCCGATGACGCCCGGGGGCAGACCGGCCAGGCAGAGCAGGAAGAAGCCGAGCGCGAGGGCGGCGGCCGGGCGGGTGGCGTAGAGGCCGCGGTAGTCGGTGACGCGGTTGGCGGGGCTCGTACGGGCCACCAGGGCGACCACGGCGAAGGCCCCGAGGTTCACGGCGGCGTACATGAGGGCGTAGGCGACCGTGGAGCCGATGGCCCGGGAGGCGTCCTGCGCGGAGTCGGCGTATCCGGCGGCCGCGATCGGGACCAGCAGATAGCCCGCCTGGGCGATGGAGGACCAGGCGAGCAGCCGTACGGCGCTGAAGGCGCGCTCGGGGCGCTGGCGCAGCGCCGCGACGTTCCCCGCGGTCATGGTGAGGGCGGCGAGGACGGCGACGGCCGGGCCCCACACATCGGCGTACGAGGGGAAGGCGAGGACGGTCACCAGGATGAGGCCGGAGAAGCCGGCGGCCTTGCCGATGACGGACAGATAGGCGGCCACCGGGACCGGCGCGCCCACATAGGTGTCGGGGACCCAGAAGTGGAACGGGACGGCGGCGGTCTTGAACGCGAAGCCCACCAGGGTGAGCACGGCGCCCGCCTGGGCGAGGGTGTCCAGCCGCGGGTCGACATGGTTCAGGGCGGCGGCGATCCGGGACAGATGCATGCTGCCGGTGGCGGCGTAGACGAAGCTGACGCCAAGCAGCATGACCGCGGTCGCGGTGACCGAGGAGAGGAAGAATTTCAGCGCCGCCTCGGAGGAGAGGCGGTCGCCGCGGCGCAGCCCCACGAGCGCGAAGGCCGGGAGCGAGGCCACTTCGAGGGCGACGACGAGGGTCGCGAGGTCGCGCGAGGCGGGCAGCAGGGCAGCGCCCGCGACGGAGGACAGCAGCAGGAACCAGAATTCGCCCGCGGGAAGTTTGAGGTCCTCGATGCCACTGATGGACAGCAGCGCGGTGAGCAGCGCCCCGCCGAGCACCAGGAACTGAATGACGACGGCGAACGTGTCGGCCGTATAGCTGCACGCATGGGCGCCGGAGGTCAGGCAGAAGGTGGACCGGTCGCCGTGGACGAGCGGCAGCAGGCTGAGCGCGGCGAGCGCAAGGCCCGCTATCGCCAGCCAGCCCAGGAGCGGCTTCTTCCGCTCGGGCAGGAAGAGGTCGGTGACGAGGACGGCGAGGCCGGCCACGGCCGCGATGGTGGGCGGGGCGACGGCGAGCCAGTCGACGGACTGGACCAGGCTCGCGGCGAGGTCCGGGGCAGGGGCCGAGGCCAGGCCGGTGCCGATCGGGGTCGTCATCAGTTGCCTCCCGCGAGGAGCTGCTGCACGGCCGGGTCGGTGAGGCCGAGGAGGGCCGCGGGCCACAGTCCGGCGAGGACGGTGAGGGCCACCAGAGGGGACCAGGCGGCGAATTCATGGCCGTGCACATCGGGCAGGGCGGGCCGCGAGGGCTCGGCCCCGGTGCCGGGCTCGGCGGGGTGGTCGCCCATGCACACGCGCCGTACGACGACGAGCATGTAGGCGGCCGTGAGGAGGGTGCCGACACCGGCGAGCGCCATATAGGTGAGGTATGCCGGGCGGCTCAGCCCGTCGGCGGGGTCGAAGGCGCCGAACATGGCGAGCATCTCGCCCCAGAACCCGGCGAGCCCGGGCAGCCCCAGGGAGGCGACGGCGCCGAAGGCGAGCAGTCCGCCCAGCCGCGGCGCCCGCCCGTACAGGGCCGCGCCGTTCGTGCCCGAGAGCTGGTCGAGGTCGCTGGTGCCGGAACGGTCCTTGACCGCGCCGACCAGGAAGAAGAGCAGCCCGGTGATCAGGCCGTGCGCGATGTTGGCGAAGAGCGCGCCGTTCACCCCGGTGGGGGTGAGGGTGGCGATGCCGAGCAGCACGAAGCCCATATGGCCGACGGAGGAGTAGGCGATCAGGCGCTTGAGGTCGCCCTTGGCGCCGGGGCGGGCGAGCGCGAGGCAGGCGAGGGACCCGTAGATGATGCCGACGACGGCGAACGCGGCGAGATAGGGCGCGTAGGTGTGGGCCGCCTCGGGGGCCATCGGCAGCACGATACGGACGAGACCGTAGGTGCCCATCTTGAGCAGGACCCCCGCCAGGAGGACGGAGCCGACGGTGGGGGCGGCGGTGTGGGCGTCCGGGAGCCAGCTGTGCAGCGGCCACATCGGGGCCTTGACGGCGAGCCCGACGATGATGGCCAGCGCCGCGATCAGCTGGACGGTGTGGCTGAGCTCCGCGCCCCCCGCGCCGGAGGCGAGGGCCACCATGTCGAACGTGCCGCCCTTCAGCCCGATGAGCAGGAGGCCGAGCAGCATCACGACGGAGCCGAGCAGCGTGTAGAGGATGAACCGCCACGCGGCGCGCTCCCGGTCCGCCCCTCCCCACCGGTTGATGAGGAAGTACATCGGGATGAGCACCATCTCGAACGCCAGGAAGAACAGCATCAGGTCGAGGACGGCGAAGCTGGCCAGGGTGCCGGACTCCAGGAGCAGCAGCAGCGCGACAAAGGCCTTGGGGGACGGCCCGGCGGGCCGGTGGAAGTAGCTGTAGAGCGCGCAGAGGAAGGTCAGCAGCGCGGTCAGCACGATCAGCGGCAGCGAGACGCCGTCCACGCCGAGGTGGACGCGGATGTCCAGCGCCGGGATCCAGGCGATGTCCGTCTGCGCCTGCATCCGGGCCGGGTCACCGTGGTCGAAGCCGGCGGCCAGGGCGATGGCGGCGGCGAGCACGACACCGGTGACGGTCACGCCGTGCCGCAGCACGGCCTGGTCGGGACCGCGGCCCCGCAGGCCGGGCGGGGCCGGGAGCAGGGCGGCGACGCAGCCGAGCAGGGGGAGCACGACGACGGCCGCGAGGAGGACTTGCTGGACGGTGTGGTTCACGGGTCAGGCTCCCGCTGCGACGAGGACGGCGGCCACGGCCAGGACGAGGGAGCCCGCGAGCAGCGCGCCGAGGTAGGTCTGCACATTGCCGGTCTGGGCGCGGCGGACGGCGGCGCCGAGCAGGCGGGGCGCGCCGCCCGCGCCGCGTACGTACGTCTCGACGACCTCGCGGTCGAGGAAGCGGACGAGCTGCGCGGCCGCGCGCACGGGGCGCACGAACAGGGCGGTGTAGACGGCGTCGAGATGGAAGCCGACGGCCGCGTGGCGGTGGAGCGGGCCGAGGAGCAGCCGGCCGGGGTCGGCGGGGTCGGGGGCTCCGGCGATCGAGCCGTACGCGGCCTTGTGGGTGGCGATGGCCTCGGCCTCGGAGACGGCGTCGGCGGCGTCGGGGTGGGCGGCCACGGCGCCGAGGGGGACGCGGGCGGCCCGCGCCGAGGTGTGCCGCCAGGCGCCGTACATGACGAGCGCGCCGACGAGGGCCGTGCCGGTGCCGAGGACCGAGGTGGTGAGGGTCGGGGCGAGGGTCTCGCCGTCGAACCAGTCCGGCAGGGTGCCGTAGGCCAGTCCGAGTCCGGCCGCGGGGAGGAAGAGGACCCACAGGACGACGTTCATGGCGACCGGCTGCTTCCCGTGGTCGGGGACGCGCTCGCCCGTGCCGCGGAAGGCCAGCAGCCACAGACGGCCGGCGTAGGCGGCGGTGAGCAGGGCGGTCAGCAGCCCGGCGACGAGCACGGTCCAGCCGACGCCGGTGGGGACGGCCGACTCATGGCCGGTGGCGGCGTGCTCGGCCGCGCCCAGGACGGCTTCCTTGGAGAAGAAGCCCGCGAAGGGCGGGATGGCGGCGAGCGCGAGCAGCCCGATCGTGGTCGTCCAGAAGGCGTCCGGGATGCGCTGGGCGAGGCCGCTCATCCGGGACATGGCGGCGAGGGAGTTCGTACCGGCCGCGTGGATGATCACGCCGGCGCCGAGGAAGAGCAGCGCCTTGAACGCGCCGTGCGTGATGAGGTGGAAGACGGCGGCACCGCGGTCGTCGACGGCCAGCGCGCCTGTCATATAGCCGAGCTGGCCGATGGTCGAGTAGGCCAGGACGCGTTTGATGTCGTCCTGGGCGAGCGCGGCCAGCGCCGAGCCGACCATCGTCACGGCCGCCATCGCCGCGAGCACGGCGAGCGCGGCGGCGGAGGAGACGAAGACGGGCAGCAGCCGGGCGATGAAGTAGACACCGGCGGCCACCATGGTGGCGGCGTGGATCAGCGCGGAGACCGGGGTGGGACCGGCCATCGCGTCGGGCAGCCAGGTGTGCAGGGGGAACTGCGCCGACTTGCCCGCGACCCCGGCGAGCAGCAGCAGCGCGATCAGGGTGGGGTGGTCGAGCGGGGCGCCGGCCGTCTCCGAGGTCAGCCGGGTGACGATCTCGCTGATGCGGAAGGTGCCCGTGTCGCCCGCGAGGGCGAAGACGCCGATGAGGAACGGGACATCGCCCAGCTTCGTGACCAGGAACGCCTTCAGGGAGGCGGAGCGCGCGGCGGCGGTCTCCCAGTAGTGGCCGACCAGGAAGTACGAGCAGATGCCCATGATCTCCCAGCCGACCAGCAGCACGATGAGGTCGTCGGAGTAGACGACGAGCAGCATCGCGGCGGTGAAGAGGGAGACGAGCGCGGCGTAGGAGGGGTAGCGGGGATCGTCGCGCAGGTAGCCGGTCGAGTAGATCTGCACACAGCACGCGACGACGCCGACCAGCACCGCGACCAGCGCGGCGAAGCCGTCGATGTGCAGCGCGAGGTCGATGGGGACCGACCCGGTGTCGGCGAGCCGGGTGGCGGCGTGCAGCGGCGCCTTCCCGGCGCCCTCTCCCCCACCCAGCCGCACGGCGACGAGCACCGCGAGCGCGGCGGCGGCGAGGGTCGGCAGTACGGCGAGGGGGCGTACGAACCCGGGCGCGCGGCGGCCGAGCAGCAGCCCCGCGACGGCGCCGAGGAAGGGCAGCAAGGGGACGAGGACGGCGGCGGTCGTGGTCGTCACGCGGTCTGCCTCCGGGCGGAAATTGCCTGGTCAGCCTCGTTGTCAGTGGGTGCTGCCAGGCTGTCGTCAGTGGCCGGGGAGCCGGCCGGCGGGGGGTCGGCGAGGTCCCGGAGCCTGTCGACGTCGGCGGTGCCGCGATGGCGGTGGACGAGGAGGACGATGGCGAGACCGATGCCGATCTCGGCGGCGGCGATGGCGATGGTGAACAGGGTGAGGGCCTGGCCCGCGTGCAGGGTGTCGCGGAGCCACACGTCGAAGGCGACGAGGTTGAGATTGACGGCGTTGAGCATCAGCTCGACCGACATCAGCACCAGGATCACGTTGCGGCGGGCGAGGACGCCGTACAGGCCGGTGCAGAAGAGGAGGACGGCGAGCACGGCGGGGTAGGCGAGATGCATCTAGCGCTCCTCCTTGCCTTGGCCGCTCTTGCGGGAGAGGACGATCGCGCCGACGAGCGCGGCGAGCAGCAGGACGGACAGCGCCTCGAACGGCAGCACCCAGTGGCGGAAGAGGCTCTCACCGGAGACCGCGGTGGAGCCCTGCACGCCCTTGTCGAGCTCGATCCAGGTGGTCCGGAAGGCGTCCACGACCACCCACACCAGGACGGCCGCGGCTGCCACCGCCACCGCGAGCGCGGCCGGGCGGTTGCCCGAGTCGGCGTCCGGCGAGCGGCCTATGGGCGCCTTGGTCAGCATCAGTCCGAAGAGCAGGAGGACGACGACGGAGCCGACGTAGATCAGCACCTGCACCCAGGCGATGAACTCCGCCGTCAGCAGGAGGTACTCCACGGCCAGCCCGCCGAGCGCCACCACCAGCCACAGGGCGGCGTGCACCAGCTGCCGGGTGGTGACAGTGATGACGGCCGCGGCGAAGGTCGCCACGGCGACCAGCAGGAAGGCGATTTCGACACCGGTCGGCGACAGGAACCCGTGGCCGGTGGCGGCCGCCGCCAGCTGCGTTGCGGAGCTCACGATGTGGCTCCGTTCCGGCCGGAGTCGTCGTCCGCCGGGGCGGCGTCTGCTTGTGCCGCCTCGGCCTGTGCCGCCTCGGCGGCGGCGAGCTTCTCGGCGGCCTTACGGGCGGCCGCGACCTCCTTCGGCTCCTCCGCGCCCGGGTCGAGGGCCGGAGGCGCGGGCACCGTCCACATCCACTCGCGGAGCTTGTCCCGCTCATGGGTGAGATCGCGGATGTCCTCCTCCGCGTACTCGAACTCCGGCGACCAGAACAGCGCGTCGAAAGGACACACCTCGATGCAGATACCGCAGTACATGCACAGGGCGAAGTCGATCGCGAACCGGTCCAGCACATTGCGGCTGCGCTCACGCCCGCCGGCAGCGGCTGGGGGGACCGTCTCCTTGTGCGAGTCGATGTAGATGCACCAGTCCGGGCACTCACGGGCGCAGAGCATGCAGACCGTGCAGTTCTCCTCGAACAGCCCGATCACCCCGCGGGTACGGGGCGGCAGCTCGGGCTGCACCTCCGGATACTGCGCGGTGTGCGCCTTCCGGGTCATCGTGCGCAGGGTGACGGCCAGGCCCTTGGCCAGACCGGAACCGGGGATACCCATCAGGAGATCACCACCTTGACGACGCCGGTGAGGGCGATCTGGGCCAGGGAGAGCGGAATGAGGCAGGTCCAGGCGAACCGTTGCAGCTGGTCCTCGCGCAGCCGCGGATAGGTCACCCGCAGCCAGATCACGATGAAGGCGAGGACGGCCGTCTTCAGCAGCGTCCACAGCCAGCCGAGATCACCGGCGAACGGCCCGTGCCAGCCGCCGAGGAAGAGAACCGTGGTCAGCCCGCACAGGATCACGATCCCCGCGTACTCGGCGAGCAGGAACAGCGCGAAGCGCAGCCCGGTGTACTCGGTGTACGCGCCGAAGATGATCTCGGAGTCGGCGACCGGCGCGTCGAACGGCGGACGCTGCAGCTCGGCCAGCCCGGCGGTGAAGAACACCAGCCCACCGACGATCTGCCACGGCACCCACCACCACTGGAACGCGTCGAGGATGCCGGGCAGCGAGACCGTCCCCGCCGCCATCGCCACGGACGCGGCCGCCAGCAGCATCGGCAGCTCGTACGCCATGAGCTGAGCGGCCGTCCGCAACCCGCCCAGCAGGGAGAACTTATTGGCCGAGGCCCAGCCCGCCATCAGCGACCCGAGCACCCCGACGCCCATCACGGCGAGCACGAAGAAGATGCCCGCGTCGACAACCTGACCGACCGCGCCCTCGGCGGGGCCGATCGGGATCGCGACCAGCACGAGCAGATACGGGAGCAGCGCCACGGCCGGCGCGAGCTGGAAGACCCGCCGGTCGGCACCGGCCGGTACGACGTCCTCCTTCTGCGCGAACTTCACCCCGTCCGCGACCAGCTGGGCCCAGCCGTGGAAGCCACCCGCGTACATCGGGCCGAGCCGGCCCTGCATGTGCGCCATGACCTTGTGCTCGGTCTGCCCGACGACCAGCGGCAGTACCAGGAACGCGCCCAGGAGGACGAGCAGTCGCAGCGTGACGTCGAGGACGTCGTTCACGCGGTGCCTCCTGAGGGGGTGTCGGGGTGGGTCTCGTCGTGGCTCGAGTCGTCGGTTCCGGGTTTCGCGGCGTCCGGCTGCGTGGCGTCCGGTTCCGCGGCGTCCGGCTCCGTGACGCCCGGCTGCGCGGCGCCCGGCTGCATGGCGCCCAGTTCCGTGGCGCCCGGCTCCGTGACGCCCGGCTCCGTGACGCCCGGCTCCGTGACGCCCGGCTCCGTGACGCCCGGCTGCGCGGCGCCCGGCTGCGCGGCGCCCGGCTGCATGGCGCCCGGCTCCGTGACGCCCGGCTGCGCGGCGCCCGGCTGCGCGGCGCCCGGCTCCGTGGCGGCCGGCTCCGTGGCGTCCGGCTCCGTGGCGGCCGGCTGCGTTGCGCCCGGCTCCGTGACGCCCGGCTCCGCGGCGCCCGGCTCCGTGGCGCCGGATTCGCCGCCGTCCGCTCCCGGCTCGCGGCCGGGCTCGGCGTCGCCCCTCCCGGGGACCTCCGGCGTGGAGCCGGATTTCGCCGCGTCGTCCCACGCCGGGCGCGGGTTGTGCCAGGGGGCGTCGGACGAGCGGGGGCGCCGGGGGCGCTCCGCGGGCGCGGGGGACTCGGCCCTGCCGTCGGCCGCCGGGGCGGCCGACTGGCGGGCCGGGCGCTCGGCCGTGGTCGAGCCCGACTCGTCAGACGTCGTCATGCCGGTCTGCGTGTCGCCCGACGTCGCCTCGGCGTCGGCGACCGTCTGCTTGCTCGCGGCCTCCGCCGACGGCTCGGCCGCAGCCGCCTGCCGGCTCGCCGAGCCCTCGCTCGCGGTACGCGCGCGACCAACCGGGCGCTCGGCCGGAGCCGCGTCCGACTCGTCAGACGTCGTCATGCCGGTCTGCGTGTCGCCGGACGTCGTCATGCCGGTCTGGGTGTCGCCCGACGTCGCCTCGGCGTCGGCGACCGTCTGCTTGCTCGCGGCCTCCGCCGACGGCTCGGCCGCAGCCGCCTGCCGGCTCGCCGAGCCCT
>NZ_JBEXHC010000006.1:30608-136588 GCF_040607655.1 Streptomyces sp. NPDC005266 | reverse complement strand
CCTCGCTCGCGGTACCCGCGCGACCAACCGGGCGCTCGGCCGGGACCTCGCCCGACGCGTCCGGCGTCCTCGTGACCGGCCGCGCCTCGGCGCCGGCGGCCGCCCGCTCGCTCGCGGCCTCCGCCGACGGCTCAGCCGCAGCCGCCTGCCGACTCGCCGGACCCTCGCTCGCGCCGTGCGTACGGCGCGCCGGACGCTCGGCCGGAGCCGCGCCCTCCGCCGTCGGTGCCCCGGCGGCAGCCGACTGGCTGGCCGAGCCCGCCGTCGCCGTGCGGGTACGGCGGGCCGGGCGGTCGGCTGCCGGGCCCGTGCGGGCGGCGCGGGCCGGGCGGGAGGGGGCGGGTGGGAGCTGGCCCTTGAGGGGGCCCCATTCGTTGGGGTCGGGGACGCCCGGCGGCAGCATCTGCCGCCGCTTGGTGCCATGGCCGGTGCCCGACTCCCCCGGTTCCTTCGCGCCCGGCCATGCCTTGGCGACCCGGGCCGCCAGCACGAAGTCCTTGCGCAGCGGATGCCCCTCGAAGCCGTCGGGGAGCAGCAGCGGCGCGAGGTGGGGGTGGTCGGTGAAGCCGATCCCGAACATCTCGTGGGTCTCGCGCTCATGCCAGGCCGCACCGGCGTAGACGCCGGTCGCGGTGGGCAGCGTGGCCGCCTCGTGCGGCACGGTGGTGCGGACCAGCAGACCGCGCACCGCCGGGCCGGACGGGCCGGACGGGCCGGACACGGCAGACGGAGTGCCGAGGGCGACCACGTACGCCGCCACCCGGAAGCCGGTACCGGGTTCGTCGACCGCGCTCAGCCAGTCGAAATAGGTGCAGCCCAGCTCATCGCGGGCCGTCTCCAGGGCCGTGATCCAGGCGTCGGCGGGGACGTCGACCGTCAGCAGGCCGTACGCCTCCTCCGCCGTGGCACCCTCGCCGAACAGCTCGTCGGCGGGGCGCGGCAGCCAGCCGGTGGTCATCGGGTGTCCTCCCCCTTCGGCCCGGTGGCCGGGGGCGGCGTGACGAGCCCGCTGCGCAGCGCGGCCGTGGACGGGCGCCCCGCGGCCGCGCGGCCTGAGGCGGTGGTGGTGCCGTCTGCCGCGTACCGCTCGCTCAGCGACTCGCGCGCGATCTTCTCCTGGAGCTTGAGGATGCCCTGGAGCAGCGCTTCCGGTCGGGGCGGGCAGCCGGGAACGTACACATCGACGGGGATGATCTGGTCGACGCCCTTGGTCACGGAGTACGAGTCCCAGTAGGGGCCGCCGCAGTTCGAGCAGGCCCCGAAGGAGATCACGTACTTCGGCTCCGGCATCTGCTCGTAGAGCCGCTTCACGGCGGGGGCCATCTTGTCCGTGACCGTGCCGGAGACGACCATGAGGTCGGCCTGGCGCGGCCCCGGCGCGAAGGGGATCACGCCGAGCCGGATGAAGTCGTGGCGGGCCATCGAGGCCGCGATGAACTCGATGGCGCAGCAGGCGAGCCCGAAGTTGAACACCCACAGGCTGTAGCGGCGGCCCCAGTTCAGGACCACCTTCATGGGCTCGGGGGCCAGCCGGGCGAGCGGGCCCAGGCGGCGCGGCTCCGGGAGATCCACGGGAGCCGTCGGGGTCGGTGTCACGTCCATTCCAGGACGCCCTTCTTCCATGCGTACAGCAGACCTACGGCGAGAAACCCGAGGAAGATGAACATCTCCACCAGCGTGGCGGCGCCGAAGCCGGGTGCGGCGAAGACCGTCGCCCAGGGGAACAGGAAGATCGAGTCCACCGCGAAAATCACGTACAAGAAAGCGTAGACGTAGTAGCGGACCTGGGTGTGTGCCCAGCCCTCGCCCACGGGGTCCACGCCGCATTCGTAGGTCAGCAGCTTCTCGGGGGTCGGCACCACGGGCCGCAGCAGCCGCCCGGCCCCGAAGGCCACGGCGACGAAGATCACTCCGACCGCCGCGAGCAGACCTACCACGGAGTAACCCTGGAAGTAGTCGGCCGCGAGCTCGACGCTGGCCGTGCGTACGGTCGTCGCCTCCGGCACGTCCGCCCCTCGCTCCCTGATCCTGCCCGCTCGTCGTCGACCTCGTATGTTCGACGATCCGTACGCAGGGAGTCTAGGCCCTGTGGGTGCCGGGCTGACCGGCCCGTCCAGCATGCGGTGGGGGTAGCCCCACCACCGACCGGCGATGTACCCCATGGCGCGGCCGCCCGGGGCCGGGCAGTCTTGGCGGCTATGACCTCCCCTTCCCCCGGCGCGGGCCGCGACGGCGACGGCGCCGAGCGGCTGCCGCGCCCGCCTGCCGTTGCCTTTCCCGCGCAGACCTGGAAGGAGATCGCCCATCTCCTGGCCAATCTGCCGCTCGGCATCATCGGCTTCGTCTACGCCGTGACCTGGCTCTCCGTGGGCGTCGGCATGTCGATCACGGTGGTGGGGCTGCCGCTGCTCGCCCTGGGTCTGCTGGGCAGCCGGCTGTTCGGCCGGTTCGAGCGCGCGCGGGCGAGGGCGCTGCTGTCCGTGCGGATCGAGGAGCCCAGCCCCATGCCGCGCCGGCGGGACGGCGGCTTCTTCGGCTGGCTGTGGACGAGCCTGCGGGACCCGGTCGGCTGGCGCTCCACGCTCTATGCCGGGATCCGGCTGCCCTGGGGCGTCCTCACCTTCACCACCACCCTGACCGGGTTGTTCGTCGGCTGGCCGGTGCTGCCATGGGTCGCCCGTGCCCTGACCAATGTGGACCGGGCGCTGGTGCGCGGGCTGCTGTCCCCCTCCGACGAGCTGGAGCGGCGGATCGCGGAGCTGGAGTCGGACCGGGGCACGGTGGTCGACACCGCCGCCGCCGATCTGCGGCGCATCGAGCGGGATCTGCACGACGGGGCGCAGGCGCGGCTCGTGGCCCTGGCCATGGGGCTGGGGCTGGCGAAGGAGAAGCTGGAGGAGGATCCGGAGGCGGCGGCCAGGATGGTCGACGAGGCGCACGGTGAGGTGAAGCTGGCCCTGCAGGAGCTGCGCGACCTGGCCCGTGGCATCCATCCGGCGATCCTCACCGACCGGGGGCTCGGCCCCGCCCTGTCCGCGGTGGCCGCGCGCTGCACCGTACCGGTCACGGTCTCGGTCGAGCTGGCCGACCGGCCCGCGCCGGCCATCGAGGGCATCGCCTACTTCAGCGTCTCCGAGCTGCTGCAGAACATCAGCAAGCACAGCGGCGCCCGCAGGGCGGAGGTCGAGCTGTGGCGCTCGGAGAGCAGGCTGCTGATCCAGGTGCGGGACGACGGGCGCGGCGGGGCGACCACGGACGGGGGCAGCGGGCTGGCGGGGCTGGCGGAGCGGCTCGGCTCGGTCGACGGGCTGTTCGTGGTGGATTCGCCGTCCGGCGGGCCGACGACCGTGACCGCCGAGCTGCCCTGGCGCGAGCGCACCGGAACGGCGGCGGGCTCGGCGGTGTCCCCGGGCGTGCGCCGGAGGTAGGGCTAGCCCCCCATTGCCGGAGGTAGGGCTAGCCCCCCATTGAAGAGGCCCCCCTGCCCGATGGTCCGGCCGGCCGCGCTCCGGGACGCTGGATCAACGCTGAATGACGGAAACGCCGCGACACCACCCACCCGGTTCTCAGAGAACGGACGGACGAGACGATGGCCACCGCATACGGACCGTACGGGCCGAAGACCGAGCCCCGTGGCCACGTGGTGCCCGCGGCGCTGAGAGCGCCGTTCGAGGCCCGCGTCTGGTGCGAGCTGCTCTATCTGGTGATCAGCCTGCCGATGGCCATCGTCACCTTCACCTGGACGGTCACGATGCTCGCGCTCGGCGCCGGGCTTCTGATCACCTTCCTCGGCATCCCGGTGCTCGGCGTCGCCCTCGCGGGCTGCCGGGCGCTCGGCGCCGTCGAGCGGGCCCGCGCCCGTGCGCTGCTCGGCTCCCCGGTGGCCGAGCCCGAGCCGGTGCTGCGTCCGCAAGGCCGCCGGGAGGGAAGGCACGGCGGCCCGGTCGCCTGGGTGGGCGCGCTGCTCAAGAGCGGCACGTCCTGGCGCCATGTGCTCTACGCGCTGCTCCACCTGCCCTGGGCGATCTTCGGGTTCGTCTTCTCGGTGGTGTTCACCTTCTACGGCTGGGGCCTGGTGACGTATCCGCTGTGGCAGTGGGTCTTCCCCACCTATACCGACCAGCCGGGCCTGCAGCTGTGGGGCGACGGCGACGCGGAGAGCGGCTTCTGGATCGACTCCCCCTTCGAGATCGCCGGGGCCTTCGTCCTGGGCGCGGTGATCGTGCTGCTGACCCCGTGGGTGATGCGGGCGCTGACCACGGTGGACCGGCTGATGGTGGCCTCGCTGCTCGGCCCGTCCCGGCTGGCGACCCGGGTCCGGGAGCTGGAGACGGACCGGGGCACGGTCGTCGACACCGCCGCCGAGGATCTGCGGCGCATCGAGCGGGATCTGCACGACGGGGCGCAGGCACGCCTCGTCTCGCTCGCCATGGACCTGGGTCTGGCGAAGGAGAAGCTGGAGGAGGATCCGGAGGCGGCGGCCAAGATGGTCGACGAGGCGCACGGCGAGGTGAAGCTGGCCCTGCGGGAGCTGCGCGACCTGGCCCGCGGGATTCATCCGGCGATCCTCACCGACCGGGGGCTCGGCCCCGCGCTGTCCGCTCTGGCGGCCCGGTGCACCGTGCCCGTGACGGTCACGGTGGATCTGCCGGAGCGGCCCGCGGCCGCCATCGAGGGCATCGCCTACTTCACCGTCTCCGAGCTGCTGCAGAACATCAGCAAGCACAGCGGCGCCAGATCGGCGGAGGTCGATGTGTGGCGCGCCGCGGACCGGGTGATGCTGCGGATCACGGACGACGGCCGGGGCGGGGCCGGTACCTCCGCCGGATCGGGGCTGGCCGGGCTGGCCGAGCGCGTCGACGCGGTCGACGGCATCCTCGTCGTCCACTCCCCGGCCGGCGGCCCGACCTCGGTGACCGCCGGGCTCCCCTGGCGGTGACCGCCGGGCTCCCCTGGCGGTGACCGCCGGGCTCCCCTGGCGGTGACCGCCGGGCTCCCCTGGCGGTGACGGCGGGCGCCCCGGACGGGACGCCGCCTGCGATCACGGGCGCCCGACGAGACGGGCGCCCCGGACCCCTGCACGCCCCCTGCCCCGCCGGTTATGCGCGACGCGAGCGTCCGAATCCTGGGATGCTGGTCCCGACCAGACCGAGGGAACGGGGGCCGTGCATCGTGGAGGACAGAGTGCGGGTGGTCATCGCCGAGGATTCGGTGCTGCTCCGGGAGGGGCTGACCCGGCTGCTGACCGACCGGGGGCATGACGTCGTCGCGGGCGTCGGGGACGCGGAAGCGCTGATCAAGGCGGTCCAGGAGCTGGCCGACGAGAGCGCGCTGCCGGATGTGGTGGTGGCCGACGTGCGGATGCCTCCGACGCACACCGATGAGGGGGTGCGGGCGGCCGTCCGGCTCCGCCGCGACCATCCGGGGCTGGGGGTGCTGGTCCTGTCGCAGTACGTGGAGGAGCAGTACGCCACGGAGCTGCTGGCCGGATCCAGCCGCGGGGTCGGCTATCTGCTCAAGGACCGGGTGGCCGAGGTGCGCGAGTTCGTGGATGCCGTGGTGCGGGTGGCCCGGGGCGGTACGGCGCTGGACCCGGAGGTCGTCGCCCAGCTGCTGGGCCGCAGCCGTAAGCAGGATGTGCTGGCCGGGCTCACCCCGCGGGAGCGGGAGGTGCTGGGGCTGATGGCCGAGGGCCGGACGAACTCGGCGATCGCCAGGCAGCTGGTGGTGAGCGACGGCGCGGTCGAGAAGCACGTCAGCAACATCTTCCTGAAGCTCGGCCTGTCACCGAGTGACGGAGATCACCGTCGGGTGCTCGCGGTCCTGACCTATCTCAACTCCTGAGCGCGGATCCACAGCGAGGCCAAGGGCTGAACGTAGGATCACCGGAATCGGCGGCACGGAGATAGGGACAAGCCGCGCCAAACCACGACATAAAGGTTTCTTATGGCGACGTCCACCATATGATCCGGCCAAGGAAGGCGGACCTTACCGACGTACGATGGTCATGGGACAACCGGTCGGCACCGACTGTCCAGGAGCGCCGCCTCAAGGGAGGTCCGAAGCAGTGACCAGCCAGGTCAGTAGCCCGGCCGAGCAGGCCGAACCAGCCGATCAGCGGGGCGAGCGGGCGCTCGCCGGGGGACAGCGAACACCGGACGGCGGCAAGGAAGTCCGCCGTCTGGACCGTGTGATCATCCGGTTCGCGGGTGACTCCGGTGACGGTATGCAGCTCACGGGTGACCGATTCACCTCGGAGACGGCGTCGTTCGGCAACGATCTGTCCACCCTGCCGAACTTCCCCGCGGAGATCCGCGCCCCCGCCGGCACGCTGCCGGGGGTGTCGAGTTTTCAGCTGCACTTCGCCGATCACGACATTCTCACCCCCGGTGACGCACCGAACGTGCTGGTGGCGATGAACCCGGCCGCGCTGAAGGCCAATATCGGCGATGTGCCGCGCGGCGCGGAAATCATCGTCAACACCGATGAGTTCACCAAGCGCCCGATGGCCAAGGTCGGCTACGCCCAAAGCCCCCTGGAGGACGGCTCGCTGGAGGGCTACCACGTCCATCCGGTGCCGCTGACGACGCTGACGATCGAGGCGCTGAAGGACTTCGGCCTGTCCCGCAAGGAGGCCGAGCGCAGCAAGAACATGTTCGCGCTCGGGCTGCTGTCGTGGATGTACCACCGCCCGACCGAGAACACCGAGAAGTTCCTGCGGCAGAAGTTCGCCAGGAAGCCGCAGATCGCCGAGGCGAATGTGGCCGCCTTCCGGGCGGGGTGGAACTTCGGTGAGACGACGGAGGACTTCGCCGTCTCCTACGAGGTGGCGCCCGCCGCCACCGCGTTCCCGCCCGGCACCTACCGCAACATCTCCGGCAACCTGGCGCTGTCCTACGGGCTGATCGCCGCGGGGCGCCAGGCGGATCTGCCGCTGTTCCTGGGCTCGTACCCGATCACCCCGGCCTCCGACATCCTCCACGAGCTGTCGCGCCACAAGAACTTCGGTGTGCGGACCTTCCAGGCGGAGGACGAGATCGCCGGTATCGGCGCGGCCCTCGGCGCCGCCTTCGGCGGGGCGCTCGCCGTCACCACGACCTCGGGGCCCGGAGTGGCGTTGAAGTCCGAGACGATCGGGCTCGCGGTGTCGCTGGAGCTGCCGCTGCTGGTCATCGACATTCAGCGCGGCGGTCCCTCCACGGGACTGCCGACCAAGACCGAGCAGGCGGACCTGCTCCAGGCGATGTACGGGCGCAACGGCGAGGCCCCGGTGCCGATCGTGGCCCCGAAGACCCCGGCCGACTGCTTCGACGCCACCCTGGACGCCGCCCGGATCGCGCTGACCTACCGCACCCCGGTCTTCCTGCTCTCCGACGGCTATCTGGCCAACGGCTCGGAGCCGTGGCGAGTGCCGGAGATCGACGATCTGCCCGATCTGCGGGTGCGGTTCGCGACCGGCCCCAACCACACCACCGAGGACGGCACCGAGGTCTTCTGGCCGTACAAGCGCGACCCGGAGACGCTCGCCCGCCCCTGGGCCGTCCCCGGCACCCCGGGCCTGGAGCACCGCATCGGCGGCATCGAGAAGCAGGACGGCACGGGCAACATCTCCTACGACCCGGCCAACCACGACCACATGGTCCGCACGCGCCAGGCGAAGGTGGACGGCATCCAGGTGCCCGACATCGAGGTGGACGACCCGACCGGTGACGCCCGCACGCTGGTGCTGGGCTGGGGGTCGACCTACGGCCCGATCACCGCCGCGGTCCGCCGGGTCCGTACGGCGGGCGACCGTATCGCCCAGGCCCATCTGCGCCATCTCAACCCCTTCCCGGCCAACCTCGGTGAGGTGCTGAAGGGTTACGAGAGGGTGGTGGTGCCGGAGATGAACCTGGGCCAGCTGGCCACCCTCATCCGCGCCCGCTACCTGGTCGACGCCCGCTCCTTCACGCAGGTCCGCGGGCTGCCGTTCAAGGCCGAGCAGCTCGCCACGGCCCTTAAGGAGGTCATCGATGACTGAGACCCTCACGGGCGGCGCACCGGGGTTCGACGCGCTCTCCCTGGTCCCCAAGGCCGACGCCAAGCAGTCCATGAAGGACTTCAAGTCCGATCAGGAAGTGCGCTGGTGCCCCGGGTGCGGTGACTACGCCATCCTCGCCGCCGTCCAGGGCTTCATGCCCGAACTGGGCCTGGCGAAGGAGAACATCGTCTTCGTCTCCGGCATCGGCTGCTCCTCCCGCTTCCCGTACTACATGAACACCTACGGGATGCACTCCATCCACGGCCGTGCCCCGGCCATCGCCACCGGGCTCGCCGCCTCCCGCCGGGATCTGTCGGTCTGGGTCGTCACGGGTGACGGCGACGCGCTGTCGATCGGCGGCAATCACCTCATCCACGCCCTGCGCCGTAACGTCAATCTGAAGATCCTGCTGTTCAACAACCGGATCTACGGCCTGACCAAGGGGCAGTACAGCCCGACCTCCGAGGTCGGCAAGATCACCAAGTCCACCCCGATGGGCTCGCTCGACGCGCCCTTCAACCCGCTGTCGCTGGCCATCGGCGCCGAGGCGGGCTTCGTCGCCCGCACGGTGGACTCCGACCGCAAGCACCTCACCGAGGTGCTGCGGCAGGCCGCGGCCCACCCGGGCACCGCGCTGGTGGAGATCTACCAGAACTGCAACATCTTCAACGACGGCGCCTTCGAAGCCCTCAAGGACAAGGACCGGGCCCAGGAGGCCGTGATCCGGCTGGAGCACGGCAAGCCCATCCGCTTCGGCGCCGACCTCGGCAAGGGCGTCGTGCGCGACACGGCCACCGGCGACCTGGAGGTGGTCACGGTCACCGCGGACAACGAGCACCGGATCCTGGTTCACGACGCCCACGCCGCCTCCCCCACCACGGCCTTCGCGCTGACCCGGCTCGCCGACGCCGACACCCTCCACCACACCCCGATCGGCGTGCTGCGCGATGTCACCCGCCCCGTCTACGACGACCAGATGTCCGAGCAACTCGACGCCGCCGTGGAGTTGAAGGGCAAGGGCGATCTCGGCGCGCTGCTCGCCGGGAACGACACCTGGACGGTCGTCGGCTGAGCCACCCCCGGTCACCGGGCGCGTTCGTACGTACGGGCGCAGGCGGGTGCCCGGCCGGAGCGTCTGAAGGCGCCCCGGCCAGGCACCCGCTCTCATATGCCCATGGCCGACACCGCCGCACCGCTCCAGCCGCCCGACCGCCCCGTCTACCGTCTCAAGCGGATGCTGCTCGGCCCACCGCTCGTCACCGAGCGGATCGGACGCGAGAAGCTGCGCAATCCGGCCGCCCTCGGGGTGCTCGCCTCCGACTGCCTCTCGTCCACGGCGTACGGCAGCGAGGAGATACTGCGCGTCCTGGTGCCGGTCATCGGTGTCGCGGCGTTCACCCTCATCCTGCCGGTGACCGGGGCGATCCTGCTGGTGCTGGCGCTGGTCACGCTCTGCTACAGCGATGTGGTGACGATCTACACCCGCGCGGGCGGCTCCTATGTCGTCGCACGCGAGAACTTCGGCCCGGACATCGCCCAGATCGCCTCCGTCGCACTGCTGGTCGACTACATCGTCACCGTCGCCGTCCAGGTCTCGGCCGGCACCAACGCGATCATCTCGTTCGCCCATCTCATCGGTGGCGGATGGACCGCGATCGACCGTCTCCAACTGCCGCTGAGCGCCGCCGTGATCCTGCTCCTCGCCTACGGCAATCTGCGCGGGGTGCGCGAGGCCGGGCGGGTCTTCGCGGTGCCCGCCTACCTGTTCATCGTCGCCGTCGGGCTGATGCTGGTGGTCGGGGTGGTCCGCGGGCTCACCGGACGGCTGCCGCACGCCGATGTGCACGCCGCGGGCGCGGTGGACCTCGGCACGCCGGGCAGCGGCTTGCTCTACGGCGCCTCGCTCTTCATCGTGCTGCGGTCGTTCGCCAACGGCGGCTCCTCGCTGACCGGTCTGGAGGCGATCTCCAACAGCGTCTCCGTCTTCCGCGAGCCCCAGGGCCTCAACGCCCGCCGCACGCTGATCACCATGAGCTGCGTCCTGGGCATCCTGGTGCTCGGGGTATCCGCCCTCGCCCACTTCACCCACGCCATCCCCTACCGGGACGGCACCCCGACCGTGATCGCGCAGGAGGCCCATCTGGTCTTCGGCGGCGGCGTACCGGGCGCGCTGGGGCTGGCGTTCGTCCAGCTGGCGACCGCGCTCATCCTCTACACCGGCGCCAACACCCCCTTCACCGGCTTCCCCTTCCTGGCCAGCTTCGTCGCCGAGGACCGCTTTCTGCCCCGACAGCTGACCCGGCGCGGCCACCGGCTCGCCTTCTCCAACGGGATCGTCGCGCTGGCCGTCGTCGCGCTCGCCCTCCTCCTGGTCACCGACGCCAATGTGGACCGGCTGGTCGCGCTGTACGCGATCGGCGTGTTCACCGCCTTCACCATGGCCGGAGCCGGGCTGACCGCCTACCATCTGCGCCGGCGCGAACCGCGCCGCGCCTGGAAGATCGCCGTCAACCTCGCCACCGCGACCGTCTCCGCCGCCGTCGTACTGATCTTTGCCGTCACGAAGTTCACCGAGGGCGCCTGGCTGGTCGTGGTGGTCTTCCCGCTCGGGGTCTGGGCGCTGATCCGGATCAACCGCGAGTACCGCGCGGAGACCGCCGCCCTGGAGGCGGTCCCGCGCCCCGGCGACGACCTGCCGCGCTGGCGGCGCCATATCGTCTACGTCCTGGCGGACAGCATCGACCTCGCGACGGTCAAGGCGCTGCGGTACGCGCATGAGCTGCGCCCCGACGAGGTCCGCGCCGTGCACATCATGGTCGACGAGAGTCATGCCCGCCGGCTGATGGCCCGCTGGGAGGCGACCCGCGGGGTGA
Organism: Streptomyces sp. NPDC005266; assembly: GCF_040607655.1. Classification (NCBI taxonomy): domain Bacteria; kingdom Bacillati; phylum Actinomycetota; class Actinomycetes; order Kitasatosporales; family Streptomycetaceae; genus Streptomyces; species Streptomyces sp. NPDC005266. The sequence goes on along the minus strand of NZ_JBEXHC010000006.1, from coordinate 125,695 downwards.
GCGTGGCGCTGGAGGTCGTGGAGTGCCCCGACCGGCGGCTGCGCCACACGGTGATGGAGCTGGCGGCCCGTACCACCGAGGACGGCCAGACCGCCCTGACCCTGCTGGTGCCCCGCCGCACCTACGCCTCACCACTGGGCAAGCTGCTGCACCGGGGGACGGCCGAGTCGCTGGCCAAGGCGCTGGAGCAGCTGCCGGGCGTGGCGGTGACGATCCTGCCGTACGCCGTGGCGCGGGGGTTGCGGATCATGGAGGCCGAACCGGGGCCGGAGGGGGACTGAGTCCGGTCCGGCCCCGCACGTCCGCCATGGGTTGCGTCCTGGTGTCACACGGCGGTGGACGGGAAGACGAAGAGGCCGTCCTTGGTGCCGAACCAGCCGTAGCCGGTCGGCTCGTTGAAGGCCGGGAAGAGGTCGCCCAGCTTCCTGCTGAGCACCTTCTTGGTGCGGGCATCGACGGCGAGGCCGGACGGGCTCCCGTCGGCCGTTCCGTACAGGACCCCGTGCGGGGAGATGCTCCGGGTGTTCAGGGCGTTCTCGTCCTCGCCCTGGGTCCACAGCTCCTTGCCCTCGGCCGGCTGCCAGACCAGGGCGCCGGTCCCGGTCGTGGCGGCGGCCAGGTCATGAGCTGGTGAGACCGCCTCCATCCCGACCTGGCCCTTGAGCTTCCCCATGTTCTCCGTATTCCGTCAGTCGGTGGAATCGCTGCTCTTGCCGTCGCCTTCGACGGGGTTGGTTCCCTTCGGGATCGGCACCCGGTACACGCCGGTGACCTTGTCCTGGACGTCCCAGGTGGAGAACCGGACGGTCGTGCCGGGCCGCGGGGCGTGAATGATCTTGTGTCCCTTGGGGTCCCAGACCAGCCCGACATGCTCGGAGCCGCGGGAGCTGGGGTTGAAGAAGATCACGTCACCGGGCTGGGCCTGCGACAGGGAGACCTCGTGCGCCTTCAGATGCGGCTCCTGGTCGAAGGTGGTCGACCCGATGTTGATCTTCCCGTTGCTCGCCATGTAGTACGCCCACTGCGTGAAGCTGGAGCAGTCGAAGCTGGTCGGGTTCTGGCCCTGGAGGCGCGGCGCGCCCAGGACGTACGGAGTGCCGATGCCGCGCTGCGCCCAGCCCAGCACCGCCCGGATCACCGGGTCGTCGGCGTCCGGCATGACGCCCGTGGCGCCCACACCGTCCGGGGCGATGGCCGGGCCCTTGTGCTCGTTCGCACAGCCCTTGAAGTCGTCGTCCTTGCTCGTCTGCTTGCCGTCGCCGCCGGGGATGGTGCCGTAGTCGGGCTTGGCGGTCACCTTGCCCTTCATCCAGTCCTCGGGGTCCACCATGCCGGGGCCCTGGTCCTGGCCCGCCACGAACGGGTTGTCCACGCCCGGCAGCCGCACCTCCCAGTGCAGATGGGGACCGGTCACATTGCCCGTGGCGCCGACCGTGCCGATCTGGTCGCCGCGCTTCACGCTCTGCCCGGCGCTCACCATGATCTTGGTCTGGTGGGCGTACAGCGTCACCGTGCCGCCCTTGTGCCGGATCTCGGTCTCATTGCCGTACGAACCGCCGGGGCCCGCCTTGGTCACGGTGCCGTCGGCCGGGGCGTAGATCGGGGTCCCCGCCGGGGCCACGAGGTCGAGCCCGGTGTGGTACCCGAGGCTCCACATGTTGCCCCGCTCCTTGTAGCGGGTGCCGATCTGGTACGTCCCCTTCTTCAGCGGCATCTGCCAGTCCTTGCCGCCCGTCTGCCCCGAGGGGTCGGGGGCGGGCTTGGCGAGAGGACGGCTGAAGGCGGCCGGGGCGATGGCCGGGCCCGCCGCGTCTGTACCCGTCCCCGTGCCGGTACCGTCCGCCGGGATGTGGAAGGCGGCCTGCTCGGTGTCGGGGGTACCGCCGTCGAGCGGCGGGGTGGACCAGGACTTGGCCGGGGTGGCGGAGATGGACAGCGCGTTGGTGGGCTGGGCGTTGTTGTTGACCGGCTCGGGGATGTCGGACTGCTTGCCGAGCGTGGGGAAGCCGGGGTTCTTGTCGATGGTCTTCTTCAGATGCGCGTACCAGCGCTTGATCAGGTCCTTGTCGCCGGTGAGGACACCCCGGTAGCGGGCCGCCTGGGTGAGCACGACCCGCATGTAGATGGTGTTGGACGTGGTCGAGCCGGAGTAGACGCGCAGGGCCTCGGCCGGGTTGGTCTCGGCGTGCTCGGCGTGCAGATAGTTGGCCGTGCCGTACGCCGCGTCGTCGATGTTGTAGAGGTCCTTCTGCCCGTCGTCGTTGCCGTCGGCGCCGTAGTCGTGCCACGCGGGCTTGCCGAACTGCAGAATGCCCGCGTAGCCGAGGCTGTTGTGGCCGCCCGGGGCGGCCGACGGGTCCTGGCCGAATTTGGTCTCCTGATACATCTGACCGGCGATCAGGGTCCAGTCCAGGCCCTTGTAGTGGGCGGCGGCGCGCATTGACGCGAGGATCATCTTCGGCGGTATCTCGTTACGCGCCGTCTCGCTCGGCATGTACATCTTGCCCGCCGGCATGATCGGGTTGGTCGCCGCCGCGTCGCCCGAGTTGCCGGAGTCGGCGGTGTCGTCGTAGTCGCTGCAGGCCGCCCCCGCCGCGCCACCGCCCATCCCCCCGATGAACGACGCCATGAGGATCATGACGAGGAAGAAGACCAGCATCCCGAGCGTCATGCATCCGCCGCCCCCGACGAGGAACTTCAGCGGGCCGCCGCCCTTCTTCTTGCCACCCCCGCCGTCACCCTGACCGCCCGCCAGCTGGGCTGCCGCCTTCGCGGCCTTCGCGGTTTTGGACGCTGCCTTCGCGGCCGCCAGAACGGCCGGTGCCACCATCCGCGCCTCACTCCCCCGTCGTGTCGGAGGCGCCCGCGTTGCCGAGGCCGAACAGGCTGAAACCGGAAACCCGCCACTGCCCGCCGACCTTCTTGGCACTGACCAGCCAGGAGTTGGACTCGGCGGACTTGGACCCGCCCTCGGTGCGGGTGGTCGTCAGCTTCACGACGCTGGAGATCGTCTGACCGCTGCCCCGCGTCACATCGTCGGAGATCAGCGCGTCGCGCTCGACCGTGGCCCGCCCCTTCGACGAGCACTTGGCCGCCTTGCAGGCGGCCCACTCCTTGCCGCTGGGCAGGGCCGTCTCCTGCTTCATGGTCATGTCGCCGGTGGTCAGCTCCAGCAGCGGGGGCGCCCAGGAGCCGGCCGTGCTGGTGTGGTCGTAGGTGGCGGTACCCGCCAGGTACGCCACCATCACCTTGTGGGCGTCGGCGACCTCGGAGAGCGGAATGATGGGCCCCACTCCCGCCTCCTGGCCTCCGTCCGCACCGCCGGCGCCGGAACCTCCGTCGGCGTCCTGCGCGGAACCGGTGGCCGACGTGCCGGAGCCGTCCGTCCCCGACCCCTCGTCGTCCCCGCTGAACATGGTGAAGACGACCAGCACAGCGATCAGCAGCGCCCCCAGCACCCCCAGGGCGAGCAGCGCCGTCCGCTTGTGCTCCGGATCCGGCTCCATGGCCCCGGGCCTCCCTGTGTTGTGTGCCGGTCGGGCTGTCGTGGTCGGGTGACCGGGCCACGGTAGGCACTGGCTGTAGCAGCACGGCGGCCGCTTTCCTCATCCGGGGCGCCGAGGGACCGAGCGACTCCCGCGCGAGGAAATCGGCTTTCCCGCCGGGTCACTCGGCCGGGGTCCACTCGAAGGCCACCCCATGGTGGAGAGCCGGGCACCGGCCTCCGGGCGCGGTCAGGCCAGGAAGATGCCGACGACGAGAAGGGCCACCACCACGGCGCCCATCACCAGCCGGGCCGTGGGGTCCTCCCGCTCCCACAGATCGTGGACGACGGCCCATCCCGTCAGGCGCGCGGCGGGGCTCTTGCTCAGCCGCGCCGGCGCGGCATGGTTCTCCTCGGCCTCGGCCTGCGGCTGCTCCGGGGCGTCTTCCTGCCGCGTGCCGGTGACCGGCAGCCCCTGCTGCTCCTCGGCCACGCGCACCAGCGCCTCCAGGAGTTCGGGCATGGTGTGCGGGGTGAGGGGATAGGCGACGGTGCCCTGCGCGGATCGCACGCAGAGCCTGGCCTGCCAGGGGTTGCCGGGCTCGTAGCCGTCCACCCAGGCATGCTCCGCGGGCAGCGGCTGCTGCGGCACCGCGGCCGGGTTCCAGACGCGCGGGTCGGTCGGCTGCGGACGGGCGGGCTGGTCGCTCAACTCAGATCCTTCGGGGCGGCGGCGGGGCGGGGGCGGGTCATGGTGACGGGCACGGGGCCGCGCGCATTGTCGCCGGGGGCTGTGTCAGCGGCGGGCGATCCCCTTCCGTCTTTCCCCGCAACCATTCCCCACACTTTCCTCGCGCTTTCCTCATCGCTTTCCCCGGCGTGAATCCCGGCCCTTCCTCCCCCTGTCCGGCGAGGAAATTCAGTGCTGTGGTGCGACAACTCTTTGTCAGACTGCCCGAACAGCTGGCTGAATCCCAGCACCCGCCGTCGGACATGCCGAGGCGGTCGGCGACCGAAAGACGCTGGAGACACCGAGTCGATGACGGACCACAACAGCCCTGCTGGCGCGGTCGGCGGAGGCGAGCCCGAGGGACGCCCCGCATCCTTCGGTCATCCCTCCGATCCCTACGCGGCCAACGCGCCCGCACAGCAGCAGGCGTACCCGCAGCAGTCCTCGGCGTATCAGCAAGCCCAGCAGCAACAGCCTCAGCAACAGTCCCTGTCCCCCGACGCGGCGCGCGCCCAGGTGGCCGCCGCGTGGGTCCGCCGCGCGCCGCAGGCCGCCGTACCGCCGAGCCAGGCCGCCGTTCCCCCGCTGCCGCCGCGCGACGCCCGGACCCCGGGGGACGCGAAGCGCGCGAAGAGGGAGCTCCGTGAGCGCGCGCGGGCCGAGCGCAAGGCCGCGTACGAGGCCAAGAAGGCCGCCCGCGAGGAGCGCAAGGGACGAGGCAAGGGCGGCAGTGCCACCACCGCACAGCCGACGGCCACAGCGGCAGCGGCTCCGGCCCCGACGGCTGCGGCCCCGACGGCTCCGTCGACGGGGCAGGCGACCGGCAAGGGCCGCGACGGTTCCTTCGACGTACCCAAGCCGGGCGGCCGAATCCCCGGCGGGCGCCGTACCCATGTCGCCCTGCGAGCGACGCTGCTGGCCACCACCTGCCTCTTCGCCCTGGGCTCCTGCGGGGTGATGGGCCTGGTCATCGGCAAGTCGAACACCCCACAGACGGCGGCTCTGTCCGCCAAGGACGCCGACCGCTACCGGCTGACGGACTTCCCCACCCAGGCTGCGGCCACCTTCGCCGAGCACTACGCCCTCCAGTGCCTGACCTACTCCCCGCAGACCGCCGAGAAGCGCCGCAAGGCGCTGGCGGGCTTCGCGTCCTCAGGGGTCGACGGCGAGTGCGGCTGGAGCGGCCAGGGCACCCAGCGCGCCGTCAGCGCCACCTGGGACGGCACCGTCGAGAAGCTTCCGGAGTACGGCGACCACGGACGCTATCTGGGTATCCAGGTCCGCCTGGACACGGGCCGGGTCACCACCTTGAGCGTCCCGGTGTACGTGAAGGACCTCACCGACGGCGAGGGGCTGCGCATCGCCGGGGACGTGGGCGAGATGCCCATGCCCTCGCGTGGCTCCGTACCCGAGATCGACCAGGGCGACGACGCGATCGACGACGCGCTGTCCTCGCAGCTCCAGAAGAAGGTGCTGCCCGGCTACTTCGAGGCCTGGGGCGCCTCGGACGCCACCGCGATGACGCGCTTCCTCACCCCCGACGCGACCGGGCCGGCCACGGCGGGGCTGGCGGGCCGTCTCACGGATCCGAAGGTCGGCGAGGTGGACGCGCTGCTCCCGAAGGGCGTGGACAGCTCCGACTCGTACCACTACAAGACGGACCAGCAGGTACAGGTCCGGGTGCGGGTCGAGTGGACCGGCGCGCACGGCGAGACCGTCAAGCGCGCGTACCGGATGACCGTGGTCAACACCGAACAGGGCTGGTTCGTCCAGAACATCCACGGCGGCGTCCTCGACCCCGACGGCGGCCGCGCCGACAACGGCCAGGTCCAGACGCCGGAAGACACGGGGGACGACGCGACGGACCCGTCCGGCGGCACCCCGTCGCCGGACCCCACCGCGGCTCAGTCCGGCAAGCGATCCGGAGCCGCCACGGGCAAGCACCGCACGCCCTGACCCGATCCGCCCACACCGTGTGCCCGGCACCGGGCACACGCCACCTCTCCCGAAAGGAACCACATCATGGAGTTCGCAGCCACCACGATGGCAGCCACCACGATGAAAGACATGTTCGGCAGCATCGAGAGCATCCTGCGCTCCGCGGGCACGATGGTCGCCGTCATCGCCCTGCTGATCCTCGGTATCCGGATGCTGATGTCGATGAAGAAGGGCGACGGCATGCGCGAGGCCTTCCAGGGCTTCGGCGTCATCGCACTGGCCGCGCTGATCATCGGCGGCGCCAGCGGCCTCGCCTCCGTGCTGATAGGGCTGGGCGGCCAGATCGGCAGCGGCAAGCAGTAATGCGACGGCCGGCAGACCCGCCGTCTGCCGCCTTCGACCGCCATGACCTGTGCGAGGGGAGCGGCTGATGGCGAATGGACCATCCGAGCCCATGGTCGCCTACGACCACACCGACCTGCTCAACCGCCCGAAGCGGATCTGGAACTGGGGGAACATCCCGCTTCCCGGCCTGCTGCTGCCCGCGCTGGGCGCGGCGTTCGTCTTCGGCCTGCTCTGGCTGATCGTGCTGCTGTCGCTCTCGGCCGTGCTCCCCTTCCTCGGGATGTCGGTGTGGACGTCGGTCCTCTACTTCGGGCCGCCCTTCGCGATCTACTTCGTCTGGGGGCGGCCGCTGCCCTCGGCGCTCACGCTGAGCCAGCAGCTGGTCGTCTGGGTGGACTACTGGCTGCAGCCCAAGCGGCTGCAGGGGCTCTCCGCCGACCGGGAACCGGAGAAGCTGCACTGGCAGGTCATCCTCTGGCAGCCGGGTTCCTCCTCATGGCACGCGCGCTACGGCGCGGCGCGCCGGACCGCCGCCGAACGCGGCACCCCCTTCTCCGCAGCAGCCGTCTGCCCCACACCGGGCGACGGCCTGTCCGACACCACCGCGGGATGACTCCTCCATGTTCTTGCTGATCCTTCTGGGCGGCGCACTCGCCTTCTTCGTGGTAGCCGCGATCATGGCCGCCACTTCCAAGGGGAAGGGCCAGGGTCGGGGGCAGTCCGCGCGCCCGTCGTCCGGGGGCGGCGGCCGGGAAGCCAAGGCCCCTCATGAGGCGCTGCGGCTGCCCTACCGCTACGCCGACGACACGATCTTCGTCCACGGCGACTCCGTGTGGACCGGTCTGGTGCTGCCGACCGCCATCGACGAATACCTCAACGCCGCCGAGCTGCAGGCGATGGCGGAGGCGCCGGCCCGCGGTCTGCTCAACCTCGCCCGCGGCGACCGCAACGTCGAGTGTCACTACCGCAAGGTCTACCAGCCGATCACCGCGCTGAACTGGGCCGAGGATCTCAACGCGGTGGCCTGGGACCCGACCGAGAACTACAAGGCGTACAACCTGCGCAAGGCCGAATACCAGGAGCGCATCGGCGCGATGCGCGAGCGCAACATCCTGCTGGTCAAGCTCGGCTCGCTCAAGCGCGGCGGCAACGGTGTGCTGCCCGCGGAGGCCGAACCGCACGAGGACCCCGGGCTGCTGCGTGGTGCCATCGGCATCGCCGACCAGGCCACGGCCGCCGCCACCGGCGTCACCGAGGAGTATCTGTCGCCGGCGGTGCTCGCCGAGTGGACCCAGGTCGCCTCCGAGGTGCACGAGAGCCTGGAGGGGCTGAAGGGCACCTCGCTCACCCGCGAGGAGCTGGTCTGGCTCATCCGCAAGCCGCTGCACGGCGATCTGCCGGTGCCGCCGGAGCCGGTGCTCGGCAGCCGCTCCTGGGGTCCGGACCAGTTCGACCTGGTCGTCGACTTCTCCGGGGAGAACCGCAAGACACATATCGTGCTGCACCAGTACGACGAGGAGACCGGCGAGCAGCAGACCAGCTACACCACGACGCTGGTCGCCGCCAACTGGCCCGCGGAGACCCGTTTCCGGCAGAGCACGGCCTGGGCCCGCTACGCCGCCCAGCACGTCGAGTTCCCGGTCGAGATCGACATGCGGTTCACCCTGATCCCGCATCTGAAGTTCAAGGACCGGGCCAACAAGATCAGCGGCAACCTCGTCGACGAGATGAACGACATGGTCAATTCCGGCCGCCAGCCGGACTCCAAGCTCTCCAGCCAGGTGGCCCGCGCCCAGAGCCTGTGCGAGGACATCGACGAGCACAAGATGCCGGGTCTGGAGGCGCAGATCCGCTTCACCATCTCCGCGCCCGACGTCAAGGAGCTGGAGCGGCGCCGGCGGGTCCTGGAGATGCAGTTCAAGCAGGACCTGAAGGTGACGCTGCTGCGCCCGACCCGCCAGCAGTGGCGGCTGCTCCAGTCCCAGCTGCCCGGCGACGCGCCGAGCCTGCCCATCGCCCCGTATCTGCGGCTGCAGGAGGTCGAGCAGCTGGGCGCCGGACTGCCCACCGCGGGCACCGAGCTGGGCGACAACCCCGAGCACCGCTCCGGCAAGCGGCTCGGCTGGGTCGGCAACCTGGTCGGCTGGGCCGGGAAGATGCCGGTGCACTACTCGCTGCACGTCGGCCCGGCCCGTAACGACGGCGGCGGGCTGGCCATCGTCGGCGCGTCCGGTGGTGGCAAGTCCTCGCTGGCTCTGCAGAAGTTCTACGAGGAGTCGGAGTCGGGCGTCCGCTGCCTGGTCATCGACCCGAAGACCGACTTCGCCCAGTTGTGCTACTACCTGGCCTTCGGATCCCAGGTCAACGACCCGGCGTTCAGCGCGGACGCCGACGCGGGCCTCCTCGGCACCCCGCAGAGCCGGTTCCAGCCCGTCAACCCGGAGTTCTGGGCCGAGACCGAGGTCGTCGACCTGCTCAAGGGGCAGGCCGGGGTGCTCGACCCGTGGGTGATCGCCCGCGATGTCGCCTCCGGCCGCCTCCTCGCCGAGAGCATGCTGCGCGGATTCCTCGGCGACGAGGACTACCAGCGGGTCCGGCTCCCGGTCATCGAGGCCATGGCCACCGTCGTCGGCTGGTACAACTCCGCCGTCCGGCAGGCCGTCGAGCGGGGCCTGAGCGCACGCGACGCCGAACTCCAGGTGCCGCGGCCCACGCTGTGGCAGGTCGTGGACGAGGTCGTGAACGCCTATGAGCAGGCCGTCGCCAGCGGCGAGCGCGAGGCCGTGAAGGACCTCAAGCTCGCGCAGATGCTCCTCACCGAGCTGCGCACCCTCCCCTACGCCCGGCTCGCGTTCGCCGAGCGCCCGCAACCGCTGTCCAGCATGCGCAAGCGCCGTACGGTCATCACCCTTCGCGGCTTCCAGTCCCCCTCCGCCTCCGACCCGCGCAACTGGAACCCCGCGGAACGGCTGGCGGCCACCGCGCTCATGGCCGTCGTGGAGCTCGGCAGCCAGATGCTGGACGTCGGGTACGAGAAGAACCCCGTCACCGGCGAGGTCGGGCTGCGCCCCAAGGCGCTCTTCGTCGACGAGGCGTACGTCGTCACCGCGACCGAGGCCGGCCGCGATCTGATGCGCCGGGCGCTCAAGCAGGGCCGCTCCTATCTCGCGGTCACCGTGCTGATCACCCAGCAGGCCATCGACCTGGTGCAGATCGAGGACTCCGAGGCGCGCAGCGGCGGCGCCAACCAGATCCACACGGTCTTCGCCTTCAAGCAGAAGTCCGCCCAGGAGGCGTCCCTGGTCGCCCCGCTGCTCGGCCGGCCCGAGGACGACCCGAAGGTGCTGAGCGCCCTCCAGGAGCTGCGCACCGGTGTCTGCCTGCAGCGCGACGCGGACAAGCGGGTCGGCACGGTCGCGGTCGACCTGGTCTTCAAGGAGATCCTCGCCGCCACGGACACCAACGGCACCACCCGCCCGGCCCGCCAGGGCGTCGACGCGCCCCCGAGCGTCTGGAACTGGACGTACCTCCAGGAGGCCGCGGACGACGCGGCGTCCGCCACCAGTGCGTCGTCGGCAGCGGCGCAACTCACCACGAAACACTGAGGAAGGCGAAGAACCCCATGCGGATGAAGCGCACTCTCACCCTGGGCGCGACGCTGGTGGCTCTCGCGTCGGCCGGCGCCTGCGGATCCGATGACGCGGGAAAGGGCGGCAAGGACGGCGTCGGACAGTCGAAGAAGGACGCGCTGCCGCACGCCGACAGCCTGCGGGACATTCAGGATTTCCTCGGCACGTACGTGGACTGCTCCGCGCTCAGCACCGACAAGAACGACGACCGGCTCAACGGCACGTACCTCGACTGGCTCTCCGACGACCCGTCCGAGGCGGAGAAGCGTGCGGCCGCGGCCTGGGGCATCAAGGAAGAGGGCGTCTGCGGGGAGAAGTGGACCAACAGCTACGTCGTCTATCTCCCCAAGAACATGAAGCAGTTCCAGCGGAACTACAAGACGCACAACGCGGATTCCGCGGACGGCACGGGCAAGTTCTACGTGGGTGACAACTTCGCGGTGGACTTCTCAGGCGGCGGCTCCGGTGGCCTGGAGCGGACCGGCCTGCTGAATCTGAACTGCGACCCGTCCTTCGCACCGCCCAGTGGCTACAAGAAGAAGCAGGCGCTGGTCGACGGCTGCGTGCTGACCGACTTCACGGGCAGCTGACCCGCCCCACCCCGCCCCTCCCCGTCTCAGCCTCTTTGCCGAATCTCATCCAGAGGAATGCCTATGCTTCCGCCCGGTGCTCTGCGCCGCCGTATCGTCAGGGTCGGTGTCGCCGTACGGGCCGTCCTGTTTCTGGGGCTGTCCCTGATAGCCCTGTCGCTGGCGACCCCCGCACCGGCGTACGCGGGATTCTCGTGCGACATCACGGGCGACGACAGCTATCAGATGGACACGCCGGGCAACAACGGCGAGTCGCTGATGCCCGCCGTCCGGCAGTGGGACAAGAACGCGAAGCCCGGCGAAGGCTCGCTGGCCAAGCAGGTGCGCGGCGGCACGGTCAGTGGCGCGGTCAGGATGCCCAAGCCCCCGCAGGCGTACACGCTCTACGAGCTCAACGGCATGCGCGGCATGAACTGGTCGATGACCTTCAAGGGCAAAGGTGACGCCAGTGAGGACAACGGCGACTGGGGCAGCGGCGCCGACAACTGCAGCGTCATGGACTACGTCCAGAACGGCATCGCGGACTCCATCTTCAACGGCACCAAGCTGCTGACCCGCGCGGCCATCAGCATCAAGGAATCCGCGACCAACCCGAGTCCGCTCAGCGGGCTGTACGAGGGCCGGGACAACGTCGTCAAGACGCTGAAGAAAAACGTGCTGCGGCCCGCCGTCCCCGTCATGATCCTGCTCACCGGCCTGTGGGTGTTCGCGAAATGGCGCAAGGGGGAGATGCGGGAGATCTGGGCGGGCGTGTCCTGGGCCGCTCTCACCATCGTCGCCGTCATGGCCTTTCTCACCGGCGGCAATTACGACAAGATCGTCCGGGACACCGACGGCTGGATAGCCGAGGCCAACGCACTGCTGACGGAAGCGATGCTGTCCGGTGCCTCCGGCACGATGGGGCCGCCCTGTGATCTGCCGCCCGGTACCGAACCCAACCGGGGTATGCGGGTGTCCAGTTGCTCGATCTACGACACCCTGGCGTTCCGCCCCTGGGCGCTCGGGCAGTTCGGCGACGCCGGCAAGACGTGCATCATCGACGACGAGAAGGGATGCACGCCCAGCGACAAGTCCAAGGAGTGCGAATGGGGCAAGGGAGCCCGCTGCGAGGACCTTCGGATGCGGCATCTCGTGGCCCAGTCACAGACGAACAAGGACTATTTCAAAAAACCCGAAAAATTCGATCCCGATAACATCGCGGCCATCTGGCGTGGCAATCACGTGGACAAATTCGAGGACTGGACACAGATCCGGAAGGAGGTAGCGAAGGGGGAGCACGGCGACATCTTCAAGGACTGGGCCGGCAACAACGCCGGCAACCGGGTCGGCATCGCCTTCTACTCCATCGTCGCGTCCCTGATCGTCGGTGTGATGGTCATCCTGCTCAGCGTGCTCACCCTGCTGTGGCACGCCGTGACGCTGATCCTGATCATCCTGCTGCCGCTGGTGGCCACCCTCGGTATCCACCCCTCGCAGCAGAAGATCCTCAAGGGCTGGCTGGAGACGTTCATCCACGCCTTCGTGTTGCGGGCCGGCTTCGGCGTCATCCTCACCGTCCTGCTCGTCCTCTACCAGATGATCCTGCCCATCCAGATCGCCCTCGGGATGCAGTTGCTGCTGCTCCTGCTGGTCACGATCGCGGTGTTGATGATGCTCAAGAAGCTGCTCTCCGGCAGCTTCAGCCCGAAGATCGCAGGCGCGGAGGACGTGCTCGGCGTGCGCGACATGGCCGAGGCGCCCAGCGCCAGGCTCGTCGACAAGACCCACAACGTGGTCAACAAAACGGCCCCGACCGCGGGCCGGGTCGCCGGCAAGGTCGCCGTGGGCCCGGTCGTGGCAGGCTACAAGCTGGGCGGGAAGCTCGGAGACAAGTGGAAGAAGCGCAAGCAAGAGGGCGAGGCGGCGGAGAACGAGGGGAACACGGACGCGTCCACCGAGGCGGAGGAGTCCCGACCGCCCGCCTCCGGGCGTCGGGTCAGCAACCGAACGTCCCCGACGGCGTCCCCACCGCCTTCGCCCCCGCAGCCGCGGCCGAACCCGCAGACGCAACCACAGCCGCAGCCGCAACCACAGCCGCAGCCGCAGCCGCAGGCCCAGCCCTCGGCACCACAGCCACCGTCGCCACCGCAACCCCAGCCACAGCCACAGCCGCGGCCCCGGCCCCAGCCTGGACCGGACCCTGAGCAGCGCGGCCCCAACGGCCGGATGTCCTAGATGGTGGAGGTCTGATGAAGCCACAGAAGTTGGGTGGTCTGCTGCGCCGGCTCGTCCGGCAGGACAGCGCGGACGAGGTGGCCATACGGCTGCTGCCCCGGCTGGTGTTCGGCGTGGCCGCCGCGTACACGCTGTTCACGATCGCCGCGTCCAGCTTCGCCGCCTTGATCGGTGTGGGCACGCTGCTGTTGCTCGCGCTGGCGTGCTGGCTGCTGCGCAGCCGTGGGCAGTTGCTGCTGGCGCTGTTCGCGACGCCGGTCACCGCCGCCGTCACCGGCTACGCCGCGGCGGCGGGCGACATCGCGCGCGGGGTGCAAGGCTCGGCGATCGGGGGTCAGGCGGTTTTTGGCTACTGGACGTTGGCCGTGATGGCGCTGCTCGGGGCGTGGATGGTCAAGGACCACCCGGGCCGACGGGGCGTCACGGTGGTCATCGCGGACGCGGTCCTGATCGTCGCGGCGTTCGTCGGGGCGCTGGTCCCGGACGTCAGCGTGCCGCTCGGATTCGTCGGGCTGATGGCCGTGCTGGCGGTGCGCGGACGCGGCTTCACGGCGGTGTGGCGGCGTATGAAAAGGACCACAACGGCCGTCCGCCGCCTGGTGGCCCGCACCGGCGCGGATGGCTGACGTTGGTGTGAAGGGTGTGCATACCCTCTGGTCAAGTCACCTACACATCATGCGCGTTGCCGCTCTGAGTACGTCCGGCTTATACTCCCCGCGAGCGCAAGATCTTAACGGGGGAGATTTGTCATGCTCGCAACCATACGTACGCCGTTTTCCGCGCCCACAAGGGCAGCGCCCACCGACCTTCCTCTTCCCTGCCAGCGCCGGGCGGATCTGTATCACCACCCGCTGCTGGAGAATCCGCCCAAAGGCGGCGCGAAGACCGGTTCGCTTATGCGGGAATTCATGAAACTGACCCGCACCGCACGCGATATGTGCGCCTCCTGCCCGCTGTGGGCCGAATGCCTGCGGGACGCCGTGGTGGACGCCGATCCCTACGGTTACGCCGCCGCGACCACCGCCGACGACCGCCGCTGGATCCGGCGCCGGCTGGGAATCGGCGACGCCGCCGGTGACCTGGCCCCCGTCGAGGCCGACCGCGCCGCACACGCCCAGCTCAGCGAGGTGACGGTGGAGCGGAACCGGCACCCCGACGCGAGCCAGCGCGAGATGGCGCTGCGGCTGGGCCTCAGCCGCAGCACCGTCGCCCGCCGGCTGGCGCGGGTACGGGAGCGGATGGACTCCCCGCCCGAGGACGACCGTACGGGGCCGGGCGCCCCGGACCTGGATGCGATTCTCGACGCATTCGACGCCCTGCAGGAACACCTCGCCGCCGAGCGGGGGATGTCGGTGAGCATCGGCTCGGCCACCGCGAAGAAAAGCCCCAGGGAAAACGCATTCCGTCGCCCGGCGGAGTTGTTGCCCTTGAAGATTCGACGCGTGAACGGAGAATCACGGTCCATGGCGGACGAGCCGGAGGAAAGAATCAGCTTCTCCCTCGACGACCCGGCACTGGCCGTACGAAGGGCCGTGCTGTGGCCGCTGGTGCGGACCGCCGCGCAGGCGCTCGCGGGCGCCGAACTGCTCGCCGTCATGCTGACCACCGTGCCGGGCAGCGGGATGACGCCCGAGGCGCTCCAGAGCATCCGGCGGGCGCGCGGCGTCATCGAGCTGCTCACCACCGCCGCCGGGGAAGGGGGGCCGGTCCCGGGCGAGGAGACGCCCGCCGTCAGCCCGCTGGCCGGTTCGGTCTCCGTCGAGCTGGCGATGCGCAACCCGGTGGCGGCACTGCGGCAGGCGTTTCTGGCGCCGCTGCTGCGTGCGCTCGTCGACGCGCTGCTGAACATCGAGACTGTTCTTGACATGCTCTCCGCCGTCCCCGGCAGCCGCCCGGACGACGTGGACCTCAATGCGATCCGGGCGGCGCGCCGGGCCCTGGAGGACCAGCTTCCGGCCTGCGGTGACCCCGGCCCGGCTGCTTCTCCCGTGCCGGGCGAGCGGTCACCGGTGGCCCCGGACACGGTCTCCAGGCAGTCGCCGCTGTCCATCCGCGCCGCCGTGGAGCTGGTGGTCGCCACGATGGCCGAGCCGTTCACCGGACGCGATGTGATGAACGAGGTCGCGGCCCTTTCGCCGGCCGCGCCCGGACCGCACCGGGACTCGGGCAAGGCCGTGAGCAACGTCCTCTCCGCCATGGTCAAGTCGGGCCGCCTCACCCGGCTCTCCCGCGGCACGTATATACGGGCCAAGGAGCCCGCCCCCGCTGCCGCCCCCGGTGAACTCCCCGAGAGCGCATAAGGCGCACCCGGTAATGGACAGACAGGCCGATCATGAGTGAGTCCGCATATCGCGGGGCGTCCGCTTCCCACGGGGACGCCCAGGTACGGGTGTTCTCCCCGAACGCCGCGCTGGTCGACGGAGTGCCGATCACCGCACCGCCCTACGGAGACATCCAGGAGGTCGTCATCTCGATCCTCCAGGAGCGCGCGCAGCGGCTGGGCGCTCCGACCCCCGCGCTGATCACGGACGACCGCTACGGCGGGGCGATCCGCCTCCTCATCCATCCGGACGGCGCGACCGAGCAGCTGTCCTGACCCCACTCCCCTACCCACCACACCGCAGGTCCGGTTCGTAGCGGCTAGGAAGCGCCTACGTACCGGGCCTTGCCGAGTCGTACGCCTCGCCCGCCGCCAGCACCTCCGGGGCCACCTCCTCCGCCCAGGACGCCGGCGCCCACACCCGGCGCGCCGCCTCGCGGCCGAGCTCGACGCCGCGGTCGAGCGCGGTCTGCCGGCCGCCACCCCCGGCAATCTGTCCCGGCTCGTCGGCCGCCCGACCACACCCATCGCCGACTCCGTCACGGCCGCCCTGAAGGGACTGACCCACGGCCCGCCGCGGCCGACCGCACGCCGGGCCCGCCTGTCATGACCGTCCAGCGATATGGGAATGACAGCCGGGCTCGTCCGCGTTACCGTCGGAACGGCCCCGTCCGGGCCGTCGCGCCGTTCGGGGAGGGGCCCATGAGTCCGCAGCAGCAACAGGATCGTGTCGGCCTCGTCTATGGTTTCGCGGCCTACGCCATGTGGGGCCTCGTTCCGCTCTTCTGGCCGCTGCTGGAGCCGGCGGGGGCGATGGAGATCCTCGCCCACCGGATGGTGTGGTCGCTGGTCGCGGTCGTGCTCGTCCTGCTCGTCCTGCGGCGCTGGGCCTGGATACGGCCGCTGCTGCGGCAGCCGAAGCGGCTGGGGACGATCGCGCTCGCCGCGACCGTCATCTCCGTCAACTGGGGCCTGTACATCTGGGGTGTCAACAGCGGGCACGTCGTCGAGACCGCCCTCGGATACTTCATCAATCCGCTGGTCAGCATCGCCTTTGGCGTCCTGCTGCTGCGAGAGCGGCTGCGGCCCGCGCAGTGGACGGCGGTCGGCGTCGGGGCGGTGGCGGTGGGCGTCCTGTCCGTCGGCTACGGCAAGCTGCCCTGGATCGCGCTCACCCTCGCCTTCTCCTTCGCCACATACGGACTGGCCAAGAAGCGGATCGGGCTGGACGGGCTGGAGTCACTGGCCGCCGAGACCGCCGTGCAGTTCCTGCCCGCCCTCGGCTTTCTGGTCTGTCTCGCAGCGCGCGGCGACAGCACGTTCGGCAGCGAGGGGCCGGCGCACTCGGTGCTGCTCGCGAGCTGTGGGCTGGTCACCGCGCTACCGCTGATCTGCTTCGGGGCATCGGCGGTGCGGCTGCCGCTGTCGACGATCGGGATGCTGCAGTACATCGCGCCCACCTTCCAGTTCGTGCTGGGGCTCGCCGTCTTCCACGAGTCGATGCCACCCGAACGGTGGGCGGGCTTCGCCCTCGTCTGGCTCGCCCTCGCGCTGCTCACCTGGGACGCGCTGCGCACCGCGCACCGGGCGCGCCGGGAGCTGACCGACGCCGCCTCGCGGGCGGCGCTGATGTCGGTCAACGTGGACGCACCCGAGGCCGTCCCGGATGTCCTGCCCGATGCGCTGCCCGATGCCCTGCCTGACGCCCTGCCCGATGCCCTGCCGGAACCGCGCCGAGGGTCGATATCCGGCGGGTGATGTCCGGTTTCCGCCCTTGACGCAAAGTCAGCCACCACCGGAACATCGGCGACACAGAGCTCTGCCATGTACATCACATAGCGTGAATCGGAGCCCCCCACATGTCGTCACGCGCTCATCGGCACCCCACCCCCCACAGATCCTGGATACGCCGGGCCACCACCGCCACGGCCACCGGCACGGTGATCGCGGCCTTGGTGGCCGCCGCCCCCTCGACCCCGGCCGCAACCCCCGCCCCGGCCGCCTCGACCGCCCCTTCCGCGACCGCCCTCGCCGCGCCGGACATCCCGCTGGCGGGCGTCAAGGCCCACCTGAACCAGCTGCAGTCCATCGCCACCGCCAACAGCGGCAACCGCGCCCATGGCCGTCCCGGCTACAAGGCGTCGCTCGACTACATCAAGGGCAAGCTGGACGCCGCCGGGTTCACCACCACCGTGCAGCAGTTCACCTCCGGCGGCGCCACCGGCTACAACCTCATCGCCGACTGGCCCGGCGGCGACAACAACGACGTCGTCTTCTCCGGCGCCCACCTCGACTCCGTCAGCGCCGGCCCCGGTATCAACGACAACGGCTCGGGGTCCGCCGCGATACTGGAGACCGCGCTCACCGTCGCCCGCCAGGGGCTGAAGCCCGCGAAGCATCTGCGGTTCGGCTGGTGGGGCGCCGAGGAGCTGGGGATGGTCGGCTCCCGGTACTACGTCAACAAGCTGCCGTCCGCCGACCGGTCGAAGATCGACTCGTATCTGAACTTCGACATGATCGGCTCGCCCAACCCGGGCTACTTCGTCTATGACGACGACACGCGGATCGAAAAGGTGTTCAAGGACTTCTTCGCCACCAAGAACGTCCCCACCGAGATCGAGACGGAGGGCGACGGCCGCTCCGACCACGCGCCGTTCAAGAACGCGGGCGTCCCGGTGGGCGGTCTGTTCAGCGGGGCCGACTACACCAAGACCGCCGCGCAGGCACAGAAGTGGGGCGGCACCTCCGGTCAGGCGTTCGACCGCTGCTACCACCGCTCGTGCGACACGGCGAGCAACATCGACGACACCGCGCTGGACCGCAACAGCGATGCCATCGGCTACGCCGTCTGGACCCTGAGCGCGGCCGGCTGATCCCGCGCCACCGGCCGTGTCCGGCTCAGGCGGTGATGTCCTTCGTGCTGAACCTCGCCCAGGCCGCCGAGCCGAACACGGCCGCGTACAGCCCCTGCAACCACCGCTCGTGCGACACGTCGAGCAACATCGACGACACCGCGCTGGACCGCAACAGCGATGCCATCGGCTACGCCGTCTGGACCCTGAGCGCGGCCGGCTGATCCCGCGCCACCGGCCGTGTCCGGCTCAGGCGGTGATGTCCTTCGTGCTGAACCTCGCCCAGGCCGCCGAGCCGAACACGGCCGCGTACAGCCCCTGCAACCCCATGTTCTTGATCAGCTCGTCCCAGTAGACCGGGTCCCGGAGCAGATCGGCGAAGCTGAGCCAGTAGTGCGGGAAGAGATACGGCTGGATCGCGTGCAGCTGCGGAATGGTGTCGAGGATCTGCGCGGTGACCACCAGCCCGACCGTCGTCGCCATGGCCGCGATACCGCTGTTGGTGAGCGTGGAGATGAACACCCCCACCGTCGCGATCCCCACCAGCGAGAGCGCCACGACCGCCGCCACGCCGAGCGCCCGTACCAGACCGTCGCCGAACGGGACCGTGGTTCCCGAAATCAGCGTGATGTCGCCGAGCGGAAAGAGCAGCCCCCCGGTGATGAGCCCCGAGACGGCCACGACCAGGGTCGCGAGCAGGCAGAACGCCAGGCCGGTGGCGTACTTGGCCAGCAGCAGCCGGGTGCGCCCGGCGGGGGCGACCAGCAGATAGCGCAGCGTCCCGGAGCTCGCCTCGCCGGCCAGCGAGTCCCCGGCGATCACGCTGATCGCCATGGGCAGAAAGACGGGCAGCGTCGCCGCCAGTGAGGCGAAGACGAGGAAGAGGCCGTTGTTGGTGATCTCGGCGAAGAAGGCGGGGCCCCGACCGTCTCCCCCATGCCCCTCCCCGAAGCCGCCGCCGTCGCTCGTCTCGATCTTCACCGCGACGCCGATCAGGACCGGGACCGCCGCCAGCACCCCGAGCAGGGCCAGGGTGCGCCAGCGGCGGACGGTGGTGGTCAGCTCGGAGCGGAAGAGCGCCAGGCTCCACAGCGGACTCGGGCTCCGCCGCGCGGCGCCCGCCTCCACCGCCACATCAGCCCGCGACATCGAACCCCTCCCCGGTCAGCGTGACAAAGGCGTCCTCCAGCGAGGCACGCTCGGCCCCGAAGGCCCGCACCCGCACCCCGGCGCGTACGAGGGCGGCATTGAGGTCCGCCAGATCGAGCGGCGCCTCACCGAAGCCGGTGCCGGTGCCGGTGCCGAGCCCGGTGCCGGTGCCAAGGCCAGTGCCGGTGCCGGTGCCGAGCCCGGTGCCGGTGCCGAGACCAGTGCCGGTGCCGAGACCAGTGCCGGTGCCGAGACCAGTGCCGGTGCCAAGGCCAGTGCCGGTGCCGGTGCCGAGACCAGTGCCGGTGCCAAGGCCAGTGCCAGTGCCGGTGCCAGTGCCGGTGCCAGTGCCGGTGCCAAGACCGGTGCCGGTGCCGAGGCCGGGCAGGGGGAGCTCCCCGGAGACCCGGTCGTCCAGCACCACCAGGTCCGTCACCCCGTGCTCCTTGAGGACGCGGACGGCCTCGGCCGGATCCGGGGTGGTGACGGACAGCCTGCCGCGGCCGGCCGCCGCCAGCTCGGCGACCGTGCCCTGGGCGATCAAACGGCCCTGGGCCATGACGGCCGCATGGCTGCAGACCTGCTCGATCTCGTCGAGGAGGTGCGAGGAGAGGAAGACGGTGGTGCCCTCCTCGGCGAGCTCGCGCACCAGGGTGCGGATCTCGCGCATGCCCTGCGGGTCCAGGCCGTTGGTGGGCTCGTCGAGGACCAGCAGCTCACGCGGCTGGAGCAGCGCGGCGGCCAGACCGAGACGCTGCTTCATGCCGAGCGAGTACGCGCGGGCCTTCTTCCCGGCGGCGGCCGCCAGCCCGACCCGGTCCAGGGCGCCCGCCACGCGCGCGGCGCGGGTGCGTGGATCGGCGGTGGGATCGGCCGCGTCGTAACGCAGCAGATTGTCCCGGCCGGTCAGAAAGGGGTAGAGGGCGGGGCCCTCGATCAGGGCCCCCACCCTCGGCAGCACGCTCCGGGCGGCGCGCGGCATCGGCTCGCCGAGCAGCCGGGCCCCTCCCGACGTCGGCTCGATCAGGCCCATGAGCATGCGGATGGTCGTCGTCTTCCCCGAGCCGTTGGGCCCGAGGAAGCCGAAGACACTGCCGCGCGGCACCGTCAGATCGAGCCCGTCGACGGCGAGCTGACCGCCCCGGTAGCGCTTGGTGAGCCCACGGGTCTCGACCGCGGTGTCCTCGGCGGACCGCTCCTCCACGGGCTCCCCTTCGTTGTGTCGTCTGTGTCGGCTCAGCCGGCCGTATGGCTCACTTGGCCGCGTTGGCCGCCTTGACCAGGGCGTCCTTGTCCACCGCGCCGACGAAGACCTTGCCGTCGTCGGTGAGCAGCGCGTTCACCAGCCGGGTGCTGACCACGGTGCCGGAGCCGAAGTCGCCCTTGACCTTCTTGCCCAGCCCGTCGAGGAGCCCGGAAGCCGAACCCGGGCCGCCGTCGCCGCGCGTCGCGGGCGCTTCGCCACCGGGGGAGTCCAGCCGGACCACCGAGTCCCAGTCCTCGCCGATCACATTCAGCCCGGCGAGGGCGTCCTGGGCCTCCTTGCTGCCCTTCTTCTCCTTGGCACCGTGGTCGCGGGCACCCTCCTCCGTCACCTTGGCGCCCTTGGGCGGGGTGAAGTCGAACGTGCTCGCCTTGGGCTTGCCGAAGTCGACCTTGGTGAAGGCCACATCGACGGCAGCCTTGCCGCCGCTCTTCGGGGTGAGCGTGAACTTCAGCGGTACGCCGTTGTCCGCGTCCACCGCGATACGGATCGCGCCGATCGTGGAGTCGCTCTCCTGCTTGGGCTTGATCAGCAGCTGGTAGGCGTCCCGCCCGGCGACCCGCGCCGTCCCGTCGACCGCCACGTCAGTGGAGTCGTCCACGGAGGCGAGCACCTTCTTGGCGACCTGCTGCGGAGTGGCGTCCCGCAGGTCCTTGGGCATGTCCTGCCGGTGGTCGCCCTTGTCCTTGGCGCCCTTGGGGGCGGTGGCGTGGTAGACGGCGTTGCTGGAGCTGTCGTACGCCCAGGTCTCGTCACCCTTGTGGATCAGGCTGTACTCGGCGGCGTTCTCGATGATCGAGACCCGCTGCCGCTCCGGCCCGTCGGCGGCCACCCGCAGGGTGTGGGAGCCGGACGCGAGCTCCATCAGCCGGGCGTCGGGCGAGGCGGACGCCCCGCCGTCGCCGCCCTGCGCACCGCCCAGGTCGGCGAGCGAGCCGCCGCCCGGGAGCGAGGGGATGCCCAGATCTGTGGTGATCTTCACCGAACCGGACAGCTGCTGGGTGTCCGACGCGGCCATCTTGCCGATGAGCTCTTCCGCCGAAATCTTCGGCAGGTCCGGGTCGCCGGTGCTGGCGAGCGCCGGGACGAGCCCTATCGTCGCCGCCGCGATCCCCGCCACCGCGACCGGTGCGGCGTATCGGGCGACTTTTTTCCGTCCTGTGGGGCGTTCGTCGTCCCAAAAGCCGTCGTCGGCGACCTGTGTCGGTCGGATCCGTGCCATGTTGCTCTACCTCCGTCGTCGGCGGCGGTTGTCAGCCTGCACTCGTCCACCTCTCGGGCCATTGTCGCCCGATCCCGCCATGTGGTGGTCTTTTCATCCCACCAAATCGACCGCCGCGGCGCGTCAGCCCGCAGGATCAACTACGCGTAATGCTCGGGGATGACGTCCGCACGCCGGACGGTGGATGCCGTACTCCCCCAGAAGGCGACACCCTTAGGGGGTCACCCACTGAGGGGAACCCAGAAGGCGACACCCTTGATGGGCCCCGGCCAATCGGGGGCACCGGCACCGCCGTCAGCCCGCCCGGTGGACCACCGCGTCGCAGAGCCCCTCAAGGGCCGCCTTCGCCGGGCCCTCCGGCAGCGGCGCCAGCATCGAACGGGCGTCCGCCGCATAACGGACCGTGTCCCGGCGGGCCAGCTCCAGCGCCGGATGGGCGCGCAGCCGCCGCAGCACCTCCGCATGGCGCGCGTCATCGGTGAGGTCCCCGTCGAGCAGCTCGCACAGCTCCCGGTCCTCGGCCGAGCCGGACGACTCCGCCTGCGCCCGCAGATACAGCACGGGCAGCGTGGCGACGCCCTCGCGCAGATCGGTGCCCGGCGTCTTGCCCGACTCATGGCTGTCGCTGGCGATGTCCAGCACATCGTCGGCCAGCTGGAAGGCCATGCCCAGCCGCTCGCCGTACTGGGTGAGGATGTTGACGATGGACTCGTCGGCGCCGGACATCATCGCGCCGAACCGTCCGGAGACGGCGATCAGCGAGCCCGTCTTGCCGGCCAGCACATCCAGATAGTGCTCGACCGGGTCACGGCCGTCGCGGGGGCCGGCCGTCTCCAGAATCTGGCCGGTCACCAGCCGTTCGAACGCCTCAGCCTGGATCCGCACCGCCTCCGGCCCCAAATCGGCCAGGATGTGCGAGGCACGGGCGAACAGGAAGTCGCCGGTGAGCACCGCCACCGAGTTGCCCCAGCTGGCGTTGGCGCTGGGCACCCCGCGCCGCACGTCCGCCTCGTCCATCACATCGTCGTGGTACAGCGTCGCCAGATGCGTCAGCTCGACGACGACGGCCGAGGGCACCACACCGGGCGCGTACGGGTCGCCGAACTGCGCGGCGAGCAGCACCAGCAGGGGCCTGAAACGCTTCCCGCCGGCCCGCACCAGATGCTGGGCGGCCTCGGTGATGAAGGGCACCTCGCTCTTGGTGGCCTCCAACAGCCCCTCTTCGACAGCCGTCAGCCCTGCTTGGGTGTCGGCTTCCAGAGTCTGGTCCCGCACGCTCAGCCCAAAGGGCGCGATGACGCTCACGGGGTGCTCCTGTCTCTGCCTAACGCTCACGCGGAATGTCGATGTGTCGCTGCCTCCACCAACAGGCAGCGTATCCGGTCGGGTCTCGATCACTGTGGGCGCCTTCCCGCCTTGTGCGCCTCTCACCGCTCTCTCCCGAACCGACCGGCTTCCCATCGCGGTACCGCGATCGCAGCAGAGCATTCTTTTTCACGGGGCTCGGTTCGCCTCCGGGGCGCTGAAGCCTCCCCAGCTACCGCTGGAGGTGCCCCCGTCGACGGTCGACCGTGTTCGGCCACTCGTTCCTCGCGGCCTGCGCCCGCTCTCCCCTCGACAGCGGCGCGCCCCCGGGCTCGCCGCGGCCCCGGCCGGCCACCCTCGGTGGCCGGCCGGGGCCGGGTCGCCGTCGCTCAGCCGTGGGCGGCGGCCAACGCCCTCGCCAGCCGCGGCGACGCATACTCCGTGCCGCAGACGAACCGCATCAGCGGACCGAAGCTCGCCGCCGCGGGCAGCCCGGTGAAGTAGAGGCCCGGCACCGAGGAGCGGTATCCGGCGTCCAGCCAGGGGCCGCCGGCGCTGGTGACCACCTCGGAGCGCAGCTCGGGCCCGATGAAGTCCAGCGCGGACACGCTCATCCGGTATCCCGTGGCGGCGATCACATGGTCGGCGGCCAGCTCGCTGGTCCGGCCGCCCGCGCCGCGCAGCGACAGCACCACCGGCCGTCCGTCATCCGCCACGGTGACCCGGGAGATGTGCTGCCCCTGGGTGACCTGCACCCGCCCGGCGAACCGGTCCCGCAGCCACCATGCGCCCTTCGGCCCCAGCACCCTGCGGACCAGATACTCCCGGGCCGACGCGGGCAGCCGGCGGAAGCCCACGGCGTGGTACGACAGCGCGTACAGCGACCAGGCACGGCCGAAGGGCGATTCGGGCCGCAGCCTCGGCTGCCGGTCCGGCGGGGCGCCGAAGGCCACCGCGCGCGGGCCCCGGGCCACCACCCGCACCGAGGCGGCGCCCGCCTCGGCCAGCAGCACCGCGCTCTCCAGCGCCGACTGCCCGGCCCCGACCACCGCGACCTGACGCCCCGTGAACCGCCCGAGGTCATGGTGTTGCGAACTGTGCGAGACCGGTCCCGCAGCGGACGGTCCATCCGGTACGGCGGCGGCGATCTCCCGGGGCAGATGGGCCAGCCCGCCCAGCCCGCTGGCGACGACGACGGCGCGCGCGGTGAACTGCTCCCCCGAGTCCAGCTTCAGCTCGAAGCGGCCGCCCCGCCGGTCGACCGCCACCACGCGCACCCGCTCCAGATCCGGCACCAGCCGCTCCTGGAACCACAGACCGTATGCCGAGAAGGTCTCGACCGGCACGATGTCCCAGTCGGACTCATAGCGCTTGCCGCCCACCGCATGGCAGTAGTCGAGCAGGGTGTGCCCAGGCTGCGGTGCGTCGATATTCGACGCCACGGGCGTGGACTTGAGCAGCATGCCCGCGGGCATCTGCTCGCGCCAGCTCACCATCGGCTCCCCGAAAACGCGGACCGGCAGGCCGCGGGCTCGCAGATGGGCGGCGGTCGACAGGCCGTACGGTCCTGCCCCGATGACTGCTACCGGGTCGTTCATGTATCCCCTCCCCAAGGCTTCACTTCCTGGTGGCGCGCCACAGCTGGTACAGATGCGCCGCGCCGGGCCGCACGGAGCGCGCCAGCATGGTGAAGAACGGCCGCATGTCGTCGCGGGCGGCCCATGCCAGCTCGGTCCCGCTCGCCCGTGCGGGCGCGTGCGGCGCGGTGTATCCGCTGCGCCGGTAGGCGAGCAGCGCGGGCAGATCGATGTTCTCGACGAGGAACCGCCGGTCACGCCGCTGCTCCGCCTCGGGGACCGGGCGCCCCGTCAGATCGAGGTGCTGGGCCCGTACGACATCGATCCCCGCCGCGTTCTCGAAGAGCCTGAATTGCGCGCCCACCCGCGGGTTGAAGTCCAGCAGCTTGTACCGTCCGTCGCGCCGGTCGTAGCGCCAGTCCAGATCCACGATGCCGCTGAAGCCGATCCGCTTGATGAACTGTGCCGCCATCCGGGCCAGCTCGCCGTTGTCCACCACATAGGCGCACGCCGTCATGCCCGCGTGCGGCGGCCAGGACCGCACCTTGACTCCGGTGAACATCGCCAGCGGCGTGGACCCGGCGTCGACGTACGCGTGCACGATCCAGTCCTCGGCGTCCTCGCGCGGCAGATACTCCTGCAGGATCACTCCGGGCCGCGGCCCCCAGTCCCGTGCGAGCTCCATCAGCTCGCGCGGGCCCGCGATCCGGGTGGTCCCGCTCACCGCGGGCTTCTTCCTCCGCTCGAACGCCTCCCGGTTCTTGGCGACCACCGGAAACCGCGCACTCGCCGCGAACGCCTTGACATCGGCGTACGAATCGGGGAACGCGCCCTCGGGCGTGGGCACCCCATGCTTGACGCACAGCTCGTGCAGCCCCTGCTTGCTCGCCAGCCGCCGGGGCAACTCGGGTTCCACCCGCGGGAAGAGAAAGCGGCCATCCCCGGCGAGCACCTCCGCGTGCTCGGCGATCAGCACCGCCGCCTCCTCGTCCGTGGGCAGCAGCATCGCTGGCCGGCCGATCGCCCGCCCTATCCGCAGCAGCCCCTCCACCAGCCGTTCCGGCCGCTCCCTGCCGGTGGTCGGCCAGACGAAGGCCCTGGTCAGATAGCGTGAGCGCGCGGCCGGGGTGCAACGGTCCTCGGTGACCGCGTACATAGGGACACCGAGACGGCCGAGGGACCGGATCGCGCCGACACCGCCGTGGTGCAGCGGGTAGTCGCCGATCTTCACGATCAGGCCGGGCACGGAACGGTCCACCGCGAACGGCACGGCACTGCTCGCCACGAGTCCCCCTCGGTCACCGCAGCGCAGTGGCCCCCCCACTGTGCGTGACCCGATGAAGGACGCTACTTCGGAATTGCCGCTTCCAGCAAGGATTATCCGGACATTGCCATCTCTTTAGGCAGCAGCGGACACCCCCCTGTCTCCCGCCCCGCGCGCCGTAGGGTGTGGGCTGGCCACCACGGTGACGAGGAGAAGGCGAGGCAGCCCCGATGCCGCAGCAATCCCCGCTCGACCTGCCCGAGGGCGATCCCTTCGGTCCGGACAACCTCCCCTATGGCGTCTTCACCACACCCCAGGCTCCTCATCTGCGGAAAATCGGCGTGCGCTACGGGAATCAGGTGCTGGACGCGGGAGCCGCCGCGGCCGCCACCGCCTCTCCGCACGCCGAACTGCTGGGAGCCTCCTCGCTCAATCCGCTGATGGCCGCGGGCCGCCCGGTCTGGCAGGCCGTACGCGCAGAACTGCGCGACTGGCTGACCGATCCGGCGCACCGGCCGACCATCGAGCCCCTGATGCACCCCCTCAACACCCTCGCCCTCCACCTTCCGATCGAGGTGGCGGACTACGTCGACTTCTACGCGAGCGAGCACCACGCCTCCAATGTCGGCAAGATCTTCCGCCCGGACGGCGACGCGCTCACCCCCAACTGGAAGCACATGCCGATCGGCTACCACGGCCGGGCCGGCACCGTCATCGTCTCCGGCACACCCGTCGTCCGCCCCCACGGCCAGCATCTGCCTTCCGCGCCCCGCACTTCCCCGGCCCACGCTGCCTCGAACCACGCTGCCTCCCTCGCTCCCGTCTTCGGCCCCTCCCTGCGCCTCGACTTCGAAGCGGAGGTGGCCTTCGTCGTCGGTGCCCCTTCCCCTTTGAATACACCGGTGCCGCTCTCCGGGTTCCATGACCACGTCTTCGGCGTCTGCCTGCTCAACGACTGGTCCGCGCGCGACGTCCAGAGCTGGGAGTACCGCCCGCTCGGCCCGTTCCTCGGCAAGTCCTTCGCCACCTCCGTCGCCGCGTGGATCACCCCGCTGGAGGCCCTGGCCCCGGCCCGTACCAGCCCTCCCGCCCGCGATGTCCCGCTCCTGCCCTACCTGGACGACTCGGCCGCCGAGCCCGGGGGACTCGATCTGCGCATCGAGGTCGCCGTCAACGGCCACACGATCTCCCGTCCGCCCTTCTCCGCCATGTACTGGACCGCGGCCCAGCAGCTCGCGCACATGACGGTGAACGGCGCCTCGCTGCGCACCGGCGACCTCTTCGCCTCCGGCACGGTCAGCGGCCCGGACCCGGCCGAGCGCGGCTGTCTTCTCGAGCTCACCTGGGGCGGCCGCGACCCCGTGCCGCTCTCCGACTCGGCCGCCCGGACCTTCCTGGAGGACGGCGACGAAGTGACCCTCACGGCCTGGGCGCCCGGCCCCGACGGGGCCCGCATCGCTCTGGGCGACGTGACGGGCCACGTTGTTCCGGCGACGCCC
This sequence comes from Streptomyces sp. NPDC005266, assembly GCF_040607655.1. NCBI lineage: Bacteria > Bacillati > Actinomycetota > Actinomycetes > Kitasatosporales > Streptomycetaceae > Streptomyces > Streptomyces sp. NPDC005266. The sequence goes on along the minus strand of NZ_JBEXHC010000006.1, from coordinate 98,313 downwards.
TGAGCGACTGCTAATTTGTCGTGCTCCTGCCCTATGACTCTGAGGAGAAGCGCGTGAAGAAGGCAGTGAGCATCGCCGGGACGGTGGCCGCCGCCGCCCTGCTGCTGACCGCATGCGGCAGCGACAGCGACGACAGCAAGAAGGACACGTCCAAGGACAGCCCGTCCGCCTCCCAGCCGAGCGCCCCGGCGGAGGGGGACGCTGACGGGAAGCTGACGGGCGCCTATGTGGCGAAGACCGGCGGTGAAGCGATCATCCTGTCCATCAGCGGCGCGAAGGCCGGCCTGGTCGCGGGCAAGCACACCTGCACCGGTGAGTACACCGACAGCGGCCAGAAGATGCTGATGCTCAAGTGCGCCGACGGCAATACGGACCGCACCATGGGCAAGGTGACCCCGAGCGCCGACGGCAAGACCCTCACGGTCGACTGGGACGCCCTCTCGGAGAACGACACCTTCACCCGGACCGCCTCGCCCGGCGACGTCCCGTCCGGGGTTCCCACGTCGTTCCCGTCCGGTCTCCCCTCCGACATCCCCACCGATCTGCCGTCCGCCGTCCCCTCCAGCTGAACCCGGGGCGCCCAGCCGCCCCGCCCCGCTCCCCCGAGCCCCCCGGCGAATCCGCTCCCCCGAGCCCCCTGGCGAATCCGCCGGGGGGCTCGTCGCGCGGCGCCCCGCACGGCACCCCACACGGCCCTCCGCGCAGTGGCAGATCTTGTCGCTTCCAGGACGAAACCGCAGGTCGGCGCGGCACCGGAGCCCCCGTCAAGTGGCGCAACACTCTGGCAACACCGTCGTGCCGATCGCGTCGGTAGGGTCCGGACACGACCCGCCGCCCACCACCCCGGAGCCCGGCCGATGCCAGCCGAACGCCCCCGCGAACGCCCCCGCGAGCACGCCCCGCCGGTCGCCGCCGCGCGCCGTCGCCGGCTGCGCGCCGACCGGGCACGCCAACTCGCCGATCTGCTCCGCCACCAGATTCTGACCGGCGGCTTCCCCAGGGGCGTCCTGCCGCTGGAGGACGCGCTCGGCGCGGACTACGGCGCCTCCCGCAACACCGTGCGCCTGGCGCTCGGTCTGCTGCGCGCCGAGCGGCTGGTGGAGCGGGTGCCCGGGGTGGGCACGGTCGTCGTGGCGGAGAAGTATCCGCACGCCCTGGACCGGCTGATGGGCCTGGCCGAGACCCTGCACGAACACGGCCCGGTCACCAATGAGGTACGTACCGTCGGCCCCGTCCCCGCCCCCTCGTGCGTCGCCGACCGGCTGCGCGTCCCCGCCCACACCGATGTCCTCTACGTCGAGCGGCTGCGCCGGCTCGACGGCCTCCCGCTCTCCCTCGACCTCACCTACGTCCCGATGGACATCGGCGCCGAACTCCTCGGCGCCGACCTGGAGAACACCGATGTCTTCCGGCTGATCGAAAAGATCACCGGACAGGATCTGGGCACCGCCGAGATCACCCTCGAGGCCGTCAACGCCGACGCCCACTCGGCCGCCGTACTCCAGGCGCCGCGCGGTGCGGCCGTCCTGATGCTGGAACGCCTCACCCACCTCGATGACGGACGCCCGGTCGACCTGGAGTTCATCCGGTTCCGCGGCGACCGGATCACCATGAGCGGCCGGCTGCGTCGCGCCGCCTGACCCCGTCCCCTCCGCCCTCAGCCCCCCCTTCCGCCCGTTCGCCCTTCCTGGAGACAGCCATGCCTCTCGCGCCCCAGCGTGCCGACGTGCCCGTGACGATCGACGAGTCGAAGTGCATCGACGGCTGCACCCTGTGCGTCGACATGTGTCCCCTGGACTCCCTGGCGATCAACGCGGACAGCGGCAAGGCCTATATGCACGTCGACGAGTGCTGGTACTGCGGCCCGTGCGCCGCCCGCTGTCCCACGGGCGCGGTCACGGTCAACATGCCCTATCTCCTGAGGTGAAAGGCGTCCCGATGCATCGCACGACCCTCTCCGCAGCCCTCGCCGCCGGCGCCCTGCTGCTGTCCCTGACCGGCTGTGGCGGCGACGCGGAGGCCGGCGGCAAAACGGTGACCGTCACCATCGGCTACCAGTCCAAGACCATCAACACCGTGACCGCGGGCACCCTGCTGCGCTCACTGGGCTCCTTCGAACGCGAACTGCGCGCCCTCGGCCGCCGCGACGGCCATACGTACAAGGTGAAGTGGCAGGACTACGCCACCGGGGCGCCCATCACGGCACAGATGGTCGCCGGAAAGGTCGACATCGGCTCGATGGGCGACTTCCCCCTCCTGCTCAACGCGGGTCGCGGCACGCAGCTGAACGCGCCGACCCGCCTCGTCTCCGTCACCGGCTACAACCTGCGCGGCGGCCTCAATACGGTCCTCACCGCGCCCGGCTCCAAGCTCCGCACCCTGTCCGACCTGCGCGGCAAGAAGGTCTCCACCAGCGTGGGCTCGGCCGCCGACGGTACCCTCACCCGCGCTCTGCAGCGCGTCGGCATCGATCCGCAACGCGGTATTCACCAGCTCAACCAGCAGCCCGCCGTGGGCGCTTCGGCTCTTCAGGCGGGCAGCGCGGACGCCCTCTCGCAGTTCGTGGCCTGGCCGGGGCTGCTCGCCTTCCAGGGCAAGGCCAAGGCGCTGTACGACGGCGCCCGGCTGAACCTCCCCACCTTCCACGGCGTCACCACACGCGAGGCGTTCGCCAAGCAGCGCCCCGGCGTTGTCCAGGCGTTCCTCGCCGCCCAGGTCGACGCCACCCGCTATCTGCGCGCCCACCCGCTCGACGCCGCCCGTAAGGTCGCCACGGCGACCGGACTTCCGCCCGAGGTGGTCTATCTCTACAACGGCACGGGCGGCATCGCGACCTTCGATCCGACCCTCAAGCCGCGCCTGACCGCCGCGCTCAAGAAGGACGTCCCGGTGCTGCGCGCGGCCAAACTGGTCGGCCCGGTCGATGTGACGTCCTTTGTCGACGATCGCTATCTGAAACGGGCGTACGGAAGCGCGGACGCCTATGCCAAGGCGCTGCGTGCCACGCCCCCCGCCTCACCGAATCAGCTCTGGCTCAAGGGCGAGAACCGGATACGCACCTTCAAGGACCCCGCCGCGCTGCTGCGCTTCGCCGACAGCCACCGCGGACGGATCCGGGCCGCCTATGTGCCCGACGCAACCACCGGCACCCGCTGGTTCGCCGACCGGGCGGTATGGGTCAAGGACGGCGACGACCTGCGCGCCTTCGTCACGCCGGAGAACGCCCGTACCTGGATCGCCGCGCACCCTGGCGCCCGCACCATCAGCTACCCGACGGCGCTGGCGGCCACCCGATGAGCGCGCCCACCACGCCCGTACGGGCCCGCCCCGCCCCGGCCGCCGCATCCCCCACGACGCGGCCGCCAGGCCGCCCCTGGGCCCGCTACGCCCTGCGCACCGGGTCGCTGCTGGCCGCCCTCGGGCTCTGGCAGCTGCTCACCGGCCTCGACATCGACCTCTGGCTGCGCTTCGCGCAGTTCCCCACCGCGACCGACATCGCCCGGGAGTTCGCGGGCCGCCTCACCACCGACGCCTACTGGCAGGATCTGACCGACTCCCTCACCCGCATCCTCACCGGCTTCGCGCTCGCCGCCGTCCTGGGCGTGGCGACCGGCACCGCGATCGCCCGCTCGCGCCTGGTGTCCGACCTGCTGAGCCCCGTCCTCGAAGTCCTGCGCCCCATCCCCGCCATCGCCCTCGTCCCCGTGGCGATCCTGATGTTCCCCAGCAATGAGCAGGGCATTGTCTTCATCACCTGCACCGCCGCCTTCTTCCCGATCCTGGTCAGCACCCGGCACGCGGTCCGCGCGCTCGCCCCCGTCTGGGAGGAGGCGGTACTGACCATGGGCGGCAGCCGGTGGCGCGTCCTGGCGTCCGTCGTCCTGCCGGGCAGCGCACCCGGCGTTCTCGGCGGGCTCTCCGTCGGCATCGGCGTCTCCTGGATCTGTGTGATCTCCGCCGAGATGATCTCCGGAGCGTATGGGGTCGGCTACCGCACCTGGCAGGACTACACGATCGTCGACTACCCGGGCGTCTTCGTCGGCATGACCACGATCGGCCTGCTCGGCTGGCTCACCTCCACGGCGGTCGAGCTGGCCGGACGGCGCCTGACCCGCTGGCTGCCCCGTACGGAGATCACGGGCCGGCCGACGCCCCCGCGCAAGGAGGAGGGCACCCCGTGATCACGCCCGACGTCACCGCCACCCCCACCCCGCGGACGGCCGAAGCCCCGCCGGGCGTACGCCTCCGGCTGGAGGACGCCACCCTCGGCCGCGCGGGAGCGCCCGTCCTGCACGGCCTGGACCTGGACGTCGCCCCCGGTGAGCTCCTCACGGTCGTCGGCCCGTCCGGCTGCGGCAAGTCGACCCTCCTGCGCACGCTGGCCGGGCTTCTGCCGGCCCTCGGCGGACGGGTCACCCAGGACGGCGCGCCGATCACCCGGCCCGAGGCCGACCGCGCGCTGATCTTCCAGGAGGACGCGCTGCTCCCCTGGCGCACGCTCCGCGCCAATGTCGAACTCCCGCTCGCCATAAAGGGCATACCGCGCACGGTGCGCCGCGCACGGGCCGAGGCGTGGCTGGAACGGGTCGGGCTCGCCGAGCACGCCCGGCACCTCCCGCACCGCGTCTCGGGCGGCCAGCGGCAGCGGGCGCAACTCGCCCGCGCGCTGGCCGGCGCGCCCCGTGCCGTCCTTATGGACGAACCGTTCGGCGCACTCGACGCGCAGACCCGCGCCGGGATGCAGCGGCTGCTGGTCGAGGTGTTGCGCGGCACGCGCGCCACCGTCGTCTTCGTCACCCATGACGTGGACGAGGCGCTGTTCCTCGGCGACCGGGTGGCGCTGCTGAGCGGCGCGGCGGGCGGCAGCCGGGTGCTGGCCGTACCGCAGCCGCGCGAGCGCGCCGCGCACGACGCCGCCGAGACCGTCGCACTGCGCCGCCGGATCCTCGAATCGCTCGGGACATGAAAGGCCGCACGATGGAAACTTTGGATATCCCCGCGCTCGACGCGGGCGAGGAGCTGTCCTGCGACGTCCTCGTCATCGGCGGCGGCACAGCCGGCACCATGGCGGCGCTCACCGCCGCCGAGCGCGGGGCCTCCGTGCTCCTCCTCGAAAAGGCGCATGTCCGCCACTCCGGTGCGCTCGCCATGGGCATGGACGGCGTCAACAACGCGGTCGTCCCCGGCCGGGCCGAGCCCGACGACTACGTCGCCGAGATCACCCGCGCCAACGACGGCATCGTCGACCAGCGCACCGTCCGTCAGACCGCCACCCGCGGCTTCGACATGGTCAGGCGCCTGGAGCGGTACGGGGTGAAGTTCGAGAAGGACGAGCACGGCCAGTACGCGGTCCGCCAGGTGCACCGCTCCGGCTCGTACGTCCTGCCGATGCCCGAGGGCAAGGACGTCAAGAAGGTCCTCTACCGGCAGCTGCGGCGGCGCGAGATGCGGGAGCGGATCCGCATCGAGAACCGCGTCATGCCGGTCCGCGTGCTCACCGCCGGCGGCCGGGCCGTCGGCGCCGCCGGATTCCACACCCGCAGCGGGCAGTTCGTCGCCGTACGGGCCGGGGCCGTGATCCTCGCCACCGGCGCCTGCGGCCGGCTCGGCCTGCCCGCCAGCGGCTACCTCTACGGCACGTACGAGAACCCGACCAACGCGGGCGACGGCTACGCCATGGCGTACCACGCGGGCGCCGAGCTGACCGGCATCGAATGCTTCCAGATCAATCCGCTGATCAAGGACTACAACGGCCCGGCCTGCGCCTATGTCGCCAACCCCTTCGGCGGCTACCAGGTCAACCGGCACGGCGAGCGATTCGTCGACTCCGACTACTGGTCGGGGCAGATGATGGCCGAATTCGCGGCGGAGGTGGCGAGCGAGCGCGGCCCGGTCTATCTCAAGCTCAGCCATCTGCCGGAGGAGTCCGTGGCCGCTCTGGAGTCCATCCTGCACACCACCGAGCGGCCCACCCGCGCCGCGTTCCACGCGGGGCGCGGACATGACTACCGCACCCATGACGTGGAGATGCACATCTCCGAGATCGGGCTGTGCGGCGGCCATTCGGCCTCCGGCGTACGGGTCGACGAGCACGCCCGCACCACGGTCCCCGGGCTGTACGCCGCAGGCGACCTGGCCTGCGTACCGCACAACTACATGATCGGGGCCTTTGTCTTCGGCGATCTGGCGGGCGCGGACGCGGCGCGGCACCGGGCGTACGAGGGCGAGCTGCCGCGCGATCAGCTGGCCGCCGCGCACGACCTGATCTACGAGCCGCTGCGCCACCCCGAAGGCCCGCCGCAGCCGCAGGTCGAATACAAGCTGCGGCGCCTGGTGAACGACTATGTCGCCCCGCCGAAGAGCGGCGCCCGGCTGTCCCTCGCCATCGAGGCGTTCGAGCGGATGCGCGACGACATCGCCGGGATGGGCGCCCGTACCCCGCATGAGCTGATGCGCTGCGCCGAGGTGACCTTCATCCGCGACTGCGCCGAGATGGCCGCGCGCTCCTCGCTCGCCCGTACCGAAAGCCGATGGGGGCTCTACCACGAGCGGACGGACCATCCGCGGCGCGACAACGAGACATGGCTGCACCATCTGGATCTGCGCAAGTCGGCTTCGGGAGCGATGGAGTTCACGGCCCGCCCGGTCGACCCGTACCTCGTGCCGATCGAGGAGTACACGCCGGTGGGCGGGGAGCCGCGCCACCTGGGCGAGGTGCACCCGGAGCACGTCGCCACGGCGGGACCGCGCGAGGCTGCGCCGCGCGGGTCGGGCGCGACCGCCGTCGCCCGCGACGAGGGGGCCGGGGCGTCCGCCGCCGCCTCTCCGCGCATCCTCGAACTTCTCGCCCTCGCCGAGGAGCAGCCCGGACTCGCCGACCTCCGCCCCTACCTGACGGACTCCGATCCGGCCGTGCGGCACGCCGCCGTCGCCGCCCTGACCGAGACCGCGCCGCCGGGGACGGGCCCGGCGCTCGCCGAAGCCCTCGCCGACCCGGACGGCGAGGTTCGCGCCGGGGCCGCCGCCTCTCTGCGGGAGCTGGTCGAGGTGGTTCCGCCGGAGCCCGCCCTGCGCGAGCCGCTGGTCCGCGCCCTGGAGGTGGCCGACTCGGGAGTGCGCGCGGCGGCGCTGGACGTGCTGCGGGCGCTGCGCCTCGGCGACGCCGGGCTGTTCTCCCGGGCGCTCGCGGACTCCGTCATCGAGGTCCGTATCCAGGCCGTACGGGCGCTGGTCTCGGTGGACGCGCTCGACGCCCTCACCCCCGCGACCGCCGACCCTTCCCGCGAGGTCCGCGTGGCCACGGCGGGCGCACTGGCCACGCTGGCGGCCCTGACCGCGTCGAGCACGCCGACTCGCGCTGCCGCCGCCGACGGTTCCACCGCGACCGCCGCGCTCACGCGCACGGCTGCCGACGACCACGCCGTCCGAGCCCGTGACCTGTTGGGTCCGCTGCTGCGGGACCCGGACACGCTCGTACGGGCCGCCGCCCTGGAGGCGCTGGCCTCCGCCGGCTGCCCGCCGCCGCTCGACTCCGAGGCGGTGGCCGCGCTGGGCGACCCCGCGTGGCAGGTCCGCAAGGGCGCGGCGACCGCGCTGACCGCCGCCGAACCGGGGCTCGGCGTCCCGGCGCTGGCGGAGGCCCTTGCCGATCCACACGCCGATGTCCGTAAGGCGGCGGTGTTGTCGCTGTCGCCGCACGCGGAGCGCGACCCCGCCGCGCGCGACGCGCTCACGACGGTGCTCACCGATCCGGACGCCGATGTACGCGCCTACGCGGCCATGGCGGTCGGGCACGGCTAGGGACGCCATGCGCGCGAGTCGAGCCACCGGGCGGCTGTCGTCGTCACCGACAAAGAGGGCCGCCCTGGCGCTGCTCACGCGGCTTAGGGGTTGGTCACAGCTCTGCTACGTGGGGTCTCGGCTGGCCCGTGGCTGTCGGGGGTGGTCCCTAAACTGTGGGTGCTGCTACATCATGTTTCAGGGGGAGGACTGATGTTCCGACAGGCGGTGCCGGCACCGGGGGTGTCTGAGGAGAGGGTGGCGCCGAGCAGTGCCTGCGCCAGAAACTGCGTGAGGCACGCGCCCGAGCGTTCGTAGAGCCCGGCGTCGTGGAGTCGGCCCCCTGAGAGGCAATGAGCCTCCGGGGACGACGCAGCCGCCCGGCATCCCATGGATGCCGGGCGGCTGCGTCGCGACGGTCGGCGATCGGCGGCGCGCCGTGCGCTACCGCACGAAGACCCCGGCCTGACTCGCCAGATCGAGGAAGTACTGCGGCGCGACACCGAGCACCAGCGTGACTGCTACCCCGATCGCGATGGCCGACGAGGTCAGCGCGCTCGGGACGGCGACCGACGGGCCGTCCGTGCGGGGTTCGCTGAAGAACATCAGCACGATCACCCGGATGTAGAAGAAGGCCGCGATCGCCGAGGAGATCACACCGATGACCACCAGCGCGCCCGCCCCGCCGTCGGCCGCCGCCTTGAAGACGGCGAACTTCCCGGCGAAGCCGCTGGTCAGCGGGATGCCGGCGAAGGCGAGCAGGAAGACCGCGAACACGGCGGCCACCAAGGGCGACCGGCGGCCGAGCCCGGCCCACTTGGACAGGTGGGTGGCCTCGCCGCCCGCGTCGCGGACCAGGGTGACGACCGCGAAGGCGCCGAGGGTCACGAAGGAGTAGGCGGCGAGGTAGAAGAGGACGGAGGAGATGCCGTCGGGCGTGGTGGCGATGACACCGGCGAGGATGAAGCCCGCGTGAGCGATCGACGAGTACGCCAGCAGCCGCTTCACATCGGTCTGGGTGACGGCGACGATCGCGCCGCCCAGCATGGTGACGATGGCGACGCCCCACATCACGGGGCGCCAGTCCCAGCGGAGCCCCGGCAGAACGACGTACAGCAGCCGCAGCAGCGCGCCGAAGGCTGCGACCTTGGTGGCGGCGGCCATGAAGCCGGTGACTGGGGTCGGGGCGCCCTGGTAGACGTCCGGGGTCCACATGTGGAACGGCACGGCGCCGATCTTGAACAGCAGCCCCATCAGCACCATCGCCCCGCCGATGAGCAGCAGCGCGTCATTGCCCATGGTCCCGGCGAGCGCCGGGGTGACGTTCCGGACCTGGCCGTCGACGACGTCCGCGATCCCGGCGTAGGCGACGGTGCCGGCGTACCCGTACAGCAGGGCGATGCCGAAGAGCAGGAACGCCGACGAGAAGGCGCCGAGCAGGAAGTACTTGACGGCGGCTTCCTGCGAGAGCATGCGGTGGCGTCGGGCGAGGGCGCACAGCACATACAGCGGGAGCGAGAAGACCTCGAGGGCCACGAACAGGGTCAGCAGATCATTCGCGGCGGGGAAGACGAGCATGCCGCCGACCGCGAAGAGGACCAGCGGGAAGACCTCGGTGGTGGTGAACCCGGCCTTGACGGCGGCCTTTTCGGCCTCGCCGCCCGGCACGGCGGCGGCCTGTGCGGCGAAGGAGTCGACGCGGTTGCCGTGAACCACCGGGTCGAGCCGCCGCTCGGCGAAGGTGAAGACGGCGACGAGCGCCACCAGGAGGATGGTGCCCTGCAGAAAAAGCGCGGGGCCGTCGATCGCGATGGCGCCCATGGCCGCGACATGGGCCTTGCTGGTGCCGTAGTGGCCGGCCGCGAGGCCGATGACGGCGGCGAAGGACGCGGCCAGGGCGACGACGGAGACGAACAGCTGCGCCACATAGCGCTGGCGGCGCGGCAGGAACGCCTCGATGAGGACACCGACGATCGCGGCACCGAGCACGATCAGCGTGGGCGACAGCTGGCCGTATTCGATATCGGGCGCCGGGATCTTGTCCGGCGCCGCCGCCGCTGTTGTCCACAGGCTGTGGACAGTGGCCGCATGGGTCACTTGGCACCTCCGGAGGGACCGTCGTGGATCGGGGTGAACCCGGCCCAGCCCGCTTCGGTGACGGGGTGATCGGGCTTGGGATCCTTCTTGTCCACCACGGACAGCGTGTGGTCGACCGCCGGGTTGACGATGTCGGCCAGCGGCTTCGGGTAGACGCCGAGGAAGAGCAGCAACGCGATGAGCGGGGCGACGACGAGCAGCTCACGCACCCGGAGGTCGGGCATGGACCGCACCTCGGCCTTGACCGGCCCGGTCATGGTGCGCTGGTAGAGGATCAGCACATACAGCGCCGCGAGCACGATGCCGGTGGTCGCGATCACGCCGATCGCCGGGTAGCGGCTGAACGTGCCGACCAGGACCAGGAATTCGCTGATGAACGGCGCCAGGCCGGGCAGCGAGAGGGTGGCCAGACCACCGATCAGGAAGGTGCCCGCGAGCACCGGGGCGACCTTCTGCACCCCGCCGTAGTCGGCGATGAGCCGCGAGCCGCGCCGGGTGATCAGGAACCCGGCCACCAGCATCAGCGCGGCGGTGGAGATCCCGTGGTTGACCATGTAGAGGGTGGCGCCGCTCTGCCCCTGTGTGGTCATGGCGAAGATGCCGAGGATGATGAAGCCGAAGTGGGAGATCGAGGCGTACGCGATCAGCCGCTTGATGTCCCGCTGGCCGATCGCCAGCAACGCGCCGTAGATGATGCTGATCAGCGCGAGGACCAGAATCGTCGGGGTCGCCCAGGTGCTGGCCTCGGGGAAGAGCTGGAGGCAGAAGCGGAGCATCGCGAAGGTGCCGACCTTGTCGACGACCGCGGTGATCAGCACGGCGACGGGGGCGGTCGCCTCCCCCATCGCGTTGGGCAGCCAGGTGTGCAGCGGCCACAGCGGCGCCTTCACCGCGAAGGCGAAGAAGAAGCCGAGGAACAGCAGCCGCTCGGTGGAGGTGGCCATGTCGAGATGGCCGCTCGCCCGCGCCTGGACGATCTGCTGCAGCGAGAAGGTGCCGGTGCCCAGGTCGTCGGCGGTGACCGCGTAGAGGCCGACCACCGCGGCCAGCATGATCAGCCCGCCCGCCAGGTTGTAGAGCAGGAACTTCACCGCCGCGTACGTGCGCTGAGTGGCCGTCTCCTCCTCGGACCGCTCTCCGGCCCGGTCGCCGAAGCCGCCGATGAGGAAGTACATCGGGATGAGCATGGCTTCGAAGAAGATGTAGAAGAGGAAGACGTCGGTGGCCTCGAAGGAGATCACCACCATCGCCTCGACCAGCAGGATCAGCGCGAAGAAGCCCTGGGTGGGCCGCCAGCGGCGGTTGGGCCGCGCGCTCTCCAGTGGGTCGGCGTCATGCCATCCGGCCAGGATGATGAAGGGGATGAGGACGGCGGTCAGCGCGATCAGCGCGACCGCGATACCGTCCACGCCCAGTTCGTAGCGGACCCCGAAGTCCTTGATCCAGGCATGGGATTCGGTGAGCTGGAAGCGGCCGCCGCCCGGGTCGAAGCGGACCAGCACGACCGCCGCGAGGACGAGCGTGGCCAGGGAGAAGCCCAGCGCCACCCACTTGGCGGCGGCGCGCTTGGCGGCGGGTACGGCGGCGGTGGCGACCGCGCCGAGCGCGGGCACCGCGGCCGTGACCGTCAGCAGGGGAAATGACATGACTCAGACCGCCCTCATCAGCAGGGTCGCGGCGATGAGAACCGCCGTACCGCCGAACATCGAGACCGCGTACGTACGGGCGTAGCCGTTCTGGAGCTTCCGCAGCCGGCCGGAGAGGCCGCCCACACCGGCCGCGGTGCCGTTGACCACCCCGTCGACCAGCTTGTGGTCGACATAGACCAGACCGCGGGTGAGGTACTGGCCGGGCTTGACGAGCGCGACCTGGTTGAAGTCGTCCTGCAGCAGATCGCGCCGGGCGGCCCGGGTGAGCAGGGATCCGCGCGGGGCGGTGCGCGGCACCGGCCGGCGTCCGTACTGCAGCCAGGCGAGCGCGACGCCGAGCAGCAGGACGACCATCGTCCCGGCGGTGACCGTCGCGGCGCCGATCGGCGGGTGGCCGTGGCTGTGGCCGGTGACCGGCTCGAGCCACTTGAGGAACGACTCGTTGAGGCTGAACAGCCCGCCCGCGAAGACCGATCCGACGGCGAGGACGATCATGGGGATGGTCATGGACTTCGGCGACTCGTGCGGATGCGGCAGCTCGCCGGGGCGCACCTCGATACCGGGCTCGACGCTGGGCGCCTTGTCCGGGTCGGGGGCGGGCTCCCACCGCTTCTCGCCGAAGAAGGTCAGCAGCATGACCCGGGTCATGTAGAAGGCGGTGATGGCCGCGCCCAGCAGGGCCGCGCCGCCGAGGATCCAGCCCTCGGTGCCGCCCTTGGCGAAGGCCGCCTCGATGATCTTGTCCTTGGACCAGAAGCCGGAAAGCCCCGGGAAGCCGATGATGGCCAGATAGCCGAGCCCGAAGGTGACGAAGGTGATCGGCATATAGGTGCGCAGGCCGCCGTACTTGCGCATGTCGACCTCGTCGTTCATGGAGTGCATGACCGATCCGGCGCCGAGGAAGAGCCCCGCCTTGAAGAACCCGTGAGTGACCAGGTGCATGATCGCGAACACATACCCGATCGGGCCGAGCCCGGCGGCGAGGATCATGTAGCCGATCTGCGACATGGTGGACCCGGCCAGGGCCTTCTTGATGTCGTCCTTGGCGCAACCGACGATCGCACCGAAGAGGAGCGTGACCGCGCCGACCGTGACCACCGCGGTCTGCGCGTCCGGTGCGGCGTTGAAGATCGCGCCGGAGCGGGTGATCAGATACACGCCCGCGGTCACCATGGTCGCCGCGTGGATCAGGGCCGAGACCGGGGTCGGGCCCTCCATCGCGTCCCCGAGCCAGGACTGCAGCGGCACCTGGGCCGACTTGCCGCACGCGCCGAGCAGCAACATCAGCCCGATCGCGGTGAGCCTGCCCTCGCTCGCCTGGTCCGCGTTGGCCAGCACCGGCGCGAACGCGAACGTCCCGAAGGTCGTGAACATCAGCATGATCGCGATCGACAGGCCCATGTCGCCGACGCGGTTGACGATGAACGCCTTCTTCGCCGCCGTGGCCGCGCTCGGCTTGTGCTGCCAGAAGCCGATCAGCAGATACGAGGCGAGGCCGACGCCCTCCCAGCCGACGTACAGCAGCAGGTAGTTGTCGGCGAGGACGAGCAGCAGCATGGCCGCGAGGAAGAGATTGAGATAGCCGAAGAAGCGGCGGCGGCGCTCGTCGTGCTCCATGTAGCCGATCGAATAGACGTGGATCAGCGTGCCCACACCGGTGATCAGCAGCACGAAGGTCATCGACAACTGGTCGAGCTGGAAGGCGACGTCCGCGTGGAAGCCGCCCACGTCGAACCAGGTGAAGGCTTTGCTGTGCAGGGCCCGGTCGTGCTCGCCGCGGCCGAGCATGTCCGCGAAGAGCACAGCGCCGATGACGAAGGAGCCCGCCGCGAGCACCGTGCCGATGTAATGGCCCGTGCGGTCCAGCCGGCGCCCGCCGCACAGCAGCAGTGCCGCGCCCAGCAGCGGCACCGCGACAAGCAATCCGATGAGGTTCTCCACTTGAACGCGACCCTTCTAGAGCTTCATCAGGCTGGCGTCGTCGACCGAGGCCGAATGGCGGGAGCGGAAGACGGTCACGATGATCGCGAGGCCGACCACGACCTCCGCCGCGGCGACGACCATCGTGAAGAAGGCGATGATCTGGCCGTCGAGGTTGCCGTGCAGCCGGGAGAAGGTGACGAACGCCAGGTTGCACGCGTTGAGCATCAGCTCGACGCACATGAAGAGGATGATCGCGTTCCGCCGGATCACGACCCCGGCCGCACCAATGGTGAACAACAGGGCGGCCAGGTAGAGGTAGTAGACCGGATTCACTTGGCGGCCCCCTTGGAGTGCTCCGTGTGCTCCGTGTGCTCCGTGTTGTCCGTGTGCTCCGTGTTGTCCGCGTCCCTGGCGTTCCTGGCATCCCTGACGTCGTTGGCGTCCCTGGAGTCCGCCGCGTCCTCGGACTTCTTGCCGGTGTCGTTGGTCTTCCGGCCGAGCCACCGATGGGAGCGCTGCTCCAGCGCCGCCAGCTCGGCCAGCGCCTCCTGGGAGACATCCCGGATCTGGCCCCGGCCGCGCAGCGTCGCGTTGACGCTCAGCTCGGACGTCGTGCCGTCGGGCAGCAGCCCGGGGACATCCACGGCGTTGTGCCGCGCGTAGACGCCGGGAGCGGGCAGCGGCGGGACATTCCGGCCGGTGCGCACCCGCGCCTCGGCCTGCTCGCGCTGGCTGAGCGCCCGCTCGGTGCGCTCACGGTGCGTCAGCACCATCGCTCCGACCGCCGCGGTGATCAGCAGCGCGCCGGTGATCTCGAAGGCGAAGACGTACTTGGTGAAGACGAGGGCCGCGAGCCCCTCCACATTGCCGCCGGAGTTGGCCTGCCCCAGACCGTTGAAGGTCTTCAGCGAGGCATTGCCGATCCCGGCGCACAGCAGGATGCCGAAGCCGAGCCCGCACAGGGCGGCGAGCCAGCGCTGCCCCTTCAGGGTCTCCTTGAGCGAGTCGGCGGCGGTGACGCCGACCAGCATCACGACGAAGAGGAAGAGCATCATGATCGCGCCGGTGTAGACGACGATCTGGACGACGCCCAGGAAGTACGCCCCGTTGGCGAGGTAGAAGACCGCCAGGACGATCATGGTGCCCGCCAGACACAGGGCGCTGTGCACGGCCTTGCGCATCAGGATCGTGCCCAGCGCGCCGATCACGGCGACCGTGCCGAGCATCCAGAACTGGACGGCCTCACCGGTGGAGGTGGTGGAGGCCGCCGCGGCCAGTGCGCCGCTCATGCCGCTCCCCTTTCATTCGCCCCGCTGCGCCAGCAGCTGATGTCACGGCCGCACGCACGGCGCAGAGGTGCGGCTTTCGCCGTCATCCGCGGCCCGGCGGCCGTGCGTGCGCCGCTCATGCCTGCACCCCCTCTTCGTCGTGCTCGCCGTCCCCGTCGGGGTTCTCGCCCTTGCTGAGCGCGACCTGGCGCGTCGTCCCGGGCGCGACCTCCGTCACCAGGCCCCGGTAGTAGTCCTGCTCGTCCATGCCGGGGTAGATGGCGTGCGGGGTGTCGACCATGCCCTCCTCCAGGCCCGAGAGCAGCTCCTCCTTGGTGTAGATGAGCGATTCGCGGGACCGGTCGGCGAGCTCGTACTCATTGGTCATGGTCAGCGCCCGGGTGGGGCACGCCTCGACGCACAGGCCGCACAGGATGCAGCGCAGATAGTTGATCTGGTAGACGCGGCCGTAGCGCTCCCCCGGGGAGTAGCGCTCCTCGTCGGTGTTGTCCGCGCCCTCCACATAGATCGCGTCGGCCGGGCAGGCCCATGCGCACAGCTCACAGCCGATGCACTTCTCCAGCCCGTCCGGATGCCGGTTGAGCTGGTGGCGTCCATGGAAGCGGGGCGCGGTGGGCTTCTTCACCTCCGGGTACTGCTCGGTGAGGCGCTTCTTGAACATGGCCTTGAAGGTCACGCCGAAGCCGGCCACCGGGTTCTGGAAGTCAGGCACCGTCGGCCTCCTTTCCGTCACTGACAGTATCGGGGCCACCACTGACAATCAGCTCGCGCTCCTGGCGCGGACGCCTTCGCGGCACGGGCGGCAGGGACTGGCCGGGCAGTGGCGGGACCGGGAATCCGCCCGCCATCGGGTCGAAGGCGGGCTCGGGCCCCGCCTCCGCCCCGGCCTCGGCCTCGGCCTTCGCCGCCTCGCGGTCGCGGAAGATGTCCACCACGAAGGACAGCAGCAGCAGCGCGATGACCGCGCCGCCGACGTACAGCACGATGTCCTGGTAGTCGTAGTTCTCGTTGCGCAGCGCCCGGACGGTGGCGACCAGCATCAGCCAGACCATCGAGATCGGGATGAGCACCTTCCAGCCCAGCTTCATGAACTGGTCGTAGCGGACGCGCGGCAGCGAGGCGCGGATCCACATGAAGGCGAACAGCAGCGAGACGACCTTGGCGAGGAACCACAGCAGCGGCCACCAGCCGTGGTTGGCGCCCGCCCAGAAGGTGCTGATGGGCCAGGGCGCCCGCCAGCCGCCGAGGAAGAGGGTGACGGCGACCATCGAGACGGTGACCATGTTGATGTACTCGGCGAGCATGAACAGCGCGAACTTGATCGAGGAGTACTCGGTGTTGAAGCCGCCGACCAGATCGCCCTCGGACTCCGGCATGTCGAACGGCGCCCGGTTGGTCTCACCGACCATCGAGACGATGTAGATGAGGAACGAGACCGGCAGCAGCACCGCGTACCAGCGGTCGTGCTGCGAGGCGACGATCTGCGAGGTCGACATCGATCCGGAGTAGAGGAACACCGCCGCGAAGGACAGGCCCATCGCGATCTCGTAGCTGATCATCTGGGCGCAGGAGCGCAGGCCCCCCAGGAGCGGATACGTCGACCCGGAGGACCAGCCCGCCAGCACGATGCCGTAGATGCCGACCGAGGCGGTGGCGAGGATGTAGAGGACGGCGATCGGCAGATCGGTCAGCTGCATCGCGGTGCGCTGGCCGAAGACCGAGACCTCGCCGCCCGACGGGCCGAACGGGATCACCGCGACCGCCATGAAGGCCGGGATGGCGGCGACGATCGGCGCCAGGATGTAGACGACCTTGTCCGCGCCCTTGACGACCACGTCCTCCTTGAGCATCAGCTTCACGCCGTCCGCGAGGGACTGCAGCATGCCCCAGGGGCCGTGCCGGTTGGGGCCGATGCGCAGCTGCATCCAGCCGAGCACCTTGCGCTCCATGACGATGGAGATGAGCACCGTCAGCATCAGGAAGGCAAAGCAGAAGACGGCCTTGATCAGGATCAGCCACCACGGGTCGCGGCCGAACATCGACAGGTCCTCTGCGGCGAGATACCTCACTGGGGGGTCACCTCCGTCGCGGGGGCAGTGATCGTGACGACGTCACCGGGACGGGCTCCCAGGTCGCGGTGGACGCCGCCACCCGTGGAGGCCATCGGCAGCCAGACCACCCGGTCGGGCATCGGCGTGACGCTCAGGGGCAGCTGGACCGAGCCGGCCGGGCCGGTGACGCGGACGGTCTGGCCGTCCCGCACCCCCGCCTCCTCGGCCGTCTCCGCCGAGAGCCGGGCGACGGCCGCGTGGCGGGTCGCCGCCAGCGCCGGGTCGCCCTCCTGGAGCCGGCCCTGGTCGAGCAGCAGCCGGTGGCCCGCGAGCACGGCCTCGCCCTCAGCGGGCCGGGGCAGCGGGCCGCCCGTCTCCAGCGGGGCGGTGGACCGTGGGCCCCGCCAGGTGCCGAGCCGGGTCAGCTCGGCGCGTACGGCCTCGACGTCCGGCAGCGCCAGATCCGTGTCCAGCGCGTCGGCCAGCATGTGCAGCACCCGGGCGTCGGGGAGGGTGTGACGTCGGGTCATCTGGTCGGGTTTGAGCGCGGCCTCGAACGGCCGGGCCCGGCCCTCCCAGTTGAGGAAGGTGCCGGACTTCTCGACCACCGCCGCCACCGGCAGCACCACATCCGCCCGCTCGGTGACCTCGGAGGGCCGCTGCTCCAGGCTGACCACGAAGCCGACCGCCTCCAGCGCCTCCAGCGCCCGCGCCGGATCGGGCAGATCGGCGACCTCGACCCCCGCGACCAGCAGCGCGCCCAGCCCGCCGACCGCCGCGGCCTCGATGATCTGGGCGGTGTCCCGGCCCACCTGGTGCGGCAGTTCGGCGACGCCCCAGGCGGCGGCGGTCTCCTCCCGGGCCCGCGGATCGTGGGCCGGGCGGCCGCCGGGCAGCAGCCCCGGAAGCGCGCCGGCCTCGATGGCACCCCGCTCCCCGGCCCGGCGCGGGATCCACGCGAGCGTGGCCCCGGTGGCGGCCGCGGCCCGTACGGCCGCGGTCAGCGCACCCGCCGCGGAAGCGAGCCGCTCGCCCACGACGATCACCGCGCCCTCGGTGCGCAATGCCTCGGCGGCCCGCTCTCCGTCCTCGTCCAGCCCCGTACGGCCCGCGATCGCGTCCAGCCATTCGGCCTCGGTGCCGGGGGCGGCCGGCAGCAGCGTGCCGCCCGCCTTCTCCAGGCCCCGGGTGGCGTGGGTGGCGAGCGAGAAGGTGCGCTGGCCGTGGTTGCGGTGCGCCTTGCGCAGCCGCAGGAAGACGCCGGGCGCCTCCTCCTCGGCCTCGAAGCCCACCAGCAGGACGGCCGGCGCCTTCTCCAGCGTGGTGTAGGTCAGTCCGCTGCCGTCGAGATCACGGCCCCGGCCCGCGATATGGGCGACCAGGAAGTCGGCCTCCTCCTCGCTGTGCACCCGGGCGCGGAAATCGATGTCGTTGGTGTCCAGCGCGATCCGGGCGAACTTCGCGTAGGCGTACGCGTCCTCGACGGTCAGCCGGCCGCCGGTCAGCACCCCGGTGCGGCCGCGCGCGGCGGCCAGACCCTCCGCCGCCGCCGCGAGCGCCTCGGGCCAGCCCGCCGGCTCCAGCGTCCCCGTCTCACGGTCGCGCACCAGCGGGGTGGTGAGGCGGTCCGGAAGCTGGGCGTAGCGGAACCCGAAGCGGCCCTTGTCGCAGATCCACTCCTCGTTGACCTCGGGGTCGTCCGCCGCCAGCCGCCGCATGACCTTGCCGCGCCGGTGGTCGGTGCGGGTCGCGCAGCCGCTCGAGCAGTGCTCGCACACGCTCGGCGAGGAGACGAGGTCGAAGGGGCGGGAGCGGAAGCGGTACGCCGCCGACGTCAGCGCGCCGACCGGGCAGATCTGGATGGTGTTGCCGGAGAAGTACGACTCGAACGGATCGCCCTCGCCCGTGCCGACCTGCTGCAGCGCGCCCCGCTCCAGCAGCTCGATCATCGGGTCGCCCGCGATCTGGTTGGAGAAGCGGGTGCAGCGCGCGCACAGCACACAGCGCTCGCGGTCCAGCAGCACCTGGGCCGAGATCGGAACGGGCTTGGGGAAGGTCCGCTTGTGACCCTCGAAGCGGCTGTCGGACCGTCCGGCGCTCATCGCCTGGTTCTGCAGCGGGCATTCCCCGCCCTTGTCGCAGACCGGGCAGTCCAGCGGGTGGTTGATCAGCAGCAGCTCCATCACCCCGCGCTGCGCCTTCTCGGCGACCGGCGAGGTCAGCTGCGTCCTGACCACCATTCCGTCGGTGCAGGTGATGGTGCAGGAGGCCATCGGCTTGCGCTGGCCCTCCACCTCGACGATGCACTGGCGGCAGGCGCCGGCGGGGTCGAGGAGCGGATGGTCGCAGAACCTCGGAATCTCGATGCCGAGCAGTTCGGCGGCGCGGATGACCAGCGTCCCCTTGGGGACGGAGATCTCGATGCCGTCGATGGTGACGGAGACCAGGTCTTCGCGCGGCACCGCCGCCTCCCCGCCTCCCGAGGGTGCGTTGGTGGTCACGGTCATGCGGTCACCCCCAGTTGAGTGGAGCGCGGCTCGTCGGCCCAGACGGTGGACTTGGCCGGGTCGAAGGGACACCCTCCGCCGGTGATGTGCTGCTCGTACTCCTCCCGGAAGTACTTCAGCGAGGAGAAGATGGGGCTGGCGGCGCCGTCGCCCAGCGCGCAGAAGGACTTGCCGTTGATGTTGTCGGCGATGTCGGCCAGCTTGTCGAGGTCGTCCATCCGGCCCTTGCCGGCCTCCAGGTCGCGCAACAGCTGGACCAGCCAGTACGTGCCCTCGCGGCAGGGTGTGCACTTGCCGCAGGACTCGTGCGCGTAGAACTCGGTCCAGCGGGTCACGGCCCGCACCACACAGGTCGTCTCGTCGAAGCACTGGAGCGCCTTGGTGCCCAGCATCGAACCGGCGGCGCCCACGCCCTCGTAGTCCAGCGGGACGTCGAGGTGCTCATCGGTGAGCAGCGGGGTGGACGAGCCGCCCGGCGTCCAGAACTTCAGCCGGTGCCCGGGGCGCATCCCGCCGCTCATGTCGAGCAGCTGACGCAGGGTGATGCCGAGCGGGCCCTCGTACTGCCCGGGGTTGGCCACATGGCCGGACAGCGAGTAGAGCGTGAAGCCCGGGGACTTCTCGCTGCCCATCGAACGGAACCATTCCTTGCCCTTGTTGAGGATCGCGGGAACCGACGCGATGGACTCGACGTTATTGACGACAGTGGGGCAGGCGTAGAGGCCGGCGACCGCCGGGAAGGGAGGCCGGAGCCGGGGCTGGCCGCGGCGCCCCTCCAGCGAGTCCAGCAGTGCGGTCTCCTCGCCGCAGATGTACGCGCCGGCGCCGGCGTGCACCGTGATGTCGAGACCGGGAAGCCCCTCCCGCCCGAGCTTCTGCCGGCGGCGGGCGGCCGTGCCGAGGTAGCCCGCCTCGTAGGCCTCGCGTACGGCCTCGTGCAGCCGCCGCAGTACGGGGACGACCTCGCCGCGCAGATAGATGAAGGCGTGCTCGGAGCGGATGGCGTGGCAGGCGATCACCATGCCCTCGATGAGGGCGTGCGGATTGGCGTAGAGAAGGGGGATGTCCTTGCAGGTGCCCGGTTCGGACTCGTCGGCGTTGACGACGAGATAGTGCGGCTTGCCGTCGCCCTGCGGGATGAACTGCCACTTCATTCCGGTGGGGAAGCCCGCGCCGCCGCGCCCGCGCAGTCCGGCGTCCTTCACCAGCGCGATCACATCGTCGGGGTCCATGGCGAGGGCCTTGTGCATGCCCTCATAGCCCTCGTGGCGCAGATAGGTGCGCAGCGTCCAGGAGTTCGGCTGATCCCAGAACGCGGAGAGCACGGGTGCCAGCAGCTTCTCGGGGCTGTGCTCGCCCCGCTCGGTTGTCACGGTCATCACTCCCCCTCCTCGGCGACCGGACCGGCCGGGTGGTGCGGATCGGAGGCGGAGGTCCGCTGCGGCGCGTCATGCGAGCTCGGATGCGTCGGCGGCGCCTCGTCCTGCGGGGCCGCCCCCGCGGACCGCGGCGAGACGACCCGGCCCGGCGCCGCCTCCCCCTTGGCCAGCCGCAGCCCGACCAGCGAGGCGGGACCGGCGGAGCCGCCCGCCTCGACCGCGCCCGGGCGGGTGTCGGGGAAGCCGGCGAGGATCCGGGCGGTCTCCTTATAGGTGCACAGCGGTGCGCCCCGGGTCGGCTCGACGGTCCGGCCCGCCCTCAGATCGTCGACCAGTCGCTTGGCGGACTCGACGGTCTGGTTGTCGAAGAACTCCCAGTTGACCATCAACACGGGCGCGAAGTCGCAGGCCGCGTTGCACTCGATGTGCTCCAGGGTGACCTTGCCGTCCTCGGTGGTCTCCCCGTTGCCGAGCTCCAGATGCTGCTGCAGGGCCTCGAAGATCGCGTCGCCGCCCATCACGGCGCACAGCGTGTTGGTGCACACCCCCACCTGGTAGTCGCCGGAGGGCTTGCGCCGGTACATCGTGTAGAAGGTGGCCACGGCGGTGACCTCGGCGCTGGTCAGGCCCAGCATCTCGGCGCAGAACCGGACGCCGGTGCGGGTGACATGGCCCTCCTCGGACTGCACCAGATGCAGCAGCGGCAGCAGAGCGCTGCGGCTGTCCGGGTAGCGGGCGATCACCTCCCGGGCGTCCGCCTCGAGCCGGCCCCGCACCTCGGCCGGGTAGTCGGGGGCCGGCATCTGCGGCATCCCCAGCGTCACGTCACTCACCGTTCTTTGCTCCCTTCTCCGCCCGCGCGGCGCAGAGGTGCAGCCATCGTTGTCGTCTGCGGCCCGGCGTCCCGCCCGTCTCGCGCCACCGCCCTCAAGCGGCTGCGCTGCGCGCAGGCACCTTTCATGCGTGCGACGGTCACCGGTCGACGCCTCCCATCACGGGGTCGATGGACGCCACCGCGACGATCACGTCGGCGACCTGGCCGCCTTCGCACATCGCGGCCACGGCCTGCAGATTGGTGAACGACGGATCGCGGAAGTGGACGCGGTACGGGCGGGTGCCGCCGTCGCTGACCATATGGGCGCCCAGTTCGCCCCTGGGCGACTCGACCGCCGCGTACGTCTGTCCTGGCGGGACCCGGAACCCCTCGGTCACCAGCTTGAAGTGGTGGATCAGGGCCTCCATCGAGGTGCCCATGATCTTCTTGATGTGGTCGAGGGAGTTGCCGAGGCCGTCCGGTCCGAGCGCGAGCTGCGCGGGCCAGGCGATCTTCTTGTCCGCGACCATCACCGGACCCGGCTCCAGCCGCGCCAGGCACTGCTCGACGATCCGCAGCGACTGGCGCATCTCCTCCAGCCGGATCAGGAAGCGGCCATAGGCGTCGCAGGTGTCGGCGGTCGGCACCTCGAAGTCATAGGTCTCATAGCCGCAGTACGGCTCGGCCTTGCGCAGATCGTGCGGCAGCCCGGTGGCGCGCAGTATCGGGCCGGTCACGCCGAGCGCCATACACCCGGCCAGATCGAGATAGCCGACGTTCTGCAGCCGGGCCTTGAAGACCGGGTTTCCGGTCGCCAGCTTGTCGTACTCGACCAGGTTCTTCCGCATCTTCTTCAGGAAGTCGCGGATGTGGTCGACCGCCCCCGGCGGAAGGTCCTGCACCAAGCCGCCGGGCCGGATGTACGCGTGGTTCATCCGCAACCCGGTGATCAGCTCGAAGATGTCCAGCACCAGCTCGCGATCGCGGAAGCCGTAGATCATGACGGTGGTCGCGCCCAGCTCCATACCGCCGGTGGCGATGGCCACCAGATGCGAGGAGAGCCGGTTGAGCTCCATCAGCAGCACGCGGATTACCGACGCCCGGTCCGGGATCTGGTCCTCGATGCCGAGCAGCTTCTCGACGCCCAGGCAGTACGCCGCTTCGTTGTAGAAGGGCGTCAGATAGTCCATGCGCGTCACGAAGGTGGTGCCCTGCGTCCAGTTCCGGAATTCGAGGTTCTTCTCGATTCCGGTGTGCAGATAGCCGATTCCGCAGCGGGCCTCGGTGACCGTCTCGCCGTCGATCTCCAGGATCAGCCGGAGCACCCCATGGGTGGAGGGGTGCTGCGGGCCCATGTTGACGATGATCCGCTCGTCGTCGGCCCTCGCCGTCGCGGCCACGACCTCGTCCCAGTCGCCACCGGTGACGGTGTAGACGGTGCCCTCGGTCGTCTCGCGCGCGGAGGCGGACGGCGTTGCGTGTGTGGCAGACATCAGCTGTACGACCTCCGCTGGTCGGGAGCCGGGATCTGGGCGCCCTTGTACTCGACGGGAATGCCGCCGAGGGGGTAGTCCTTGCGCTGCGGGAAGCCCTGCCAGTCGTCGGGCATCATGATCCGCGTCAGCGCGGGATGACCGTCGAAGATCAGGCCGAAGAAGTCGTAGGTCTCGCGCTCGTGCCAGTCGTTGGTCGGATAGACATCGACGATCGACGGGATGTGCGGATCGCTGTCGGGCGCGCTCACCTCCAACCGCAGCACCCGGTTATGGGTGATCGAGCGCAGGTGGTAGACGGCGTGCAGCTCACGGCCCTTGTCGCCGGGGAAGTGGACGCCGCTGACGCCGGTGCACAGCTCGAAGCGGAGCGCCGGGTCGTCGCGCAGCGTCCGGGCGACCCGCGGCAGGTGCTCCCGCGCGATGTGGAAGGTCAGCTCACCGCGGTCCACGACGGTCTTCTCGATGACGTTCTCGGGGAGCAGCGACTGCTCCTCCAGGGCACCCTCGAGCTCGTCGGCGACTTCGTCGAACCAGCCCCCGTACGGCCGGGTGGCCTGGCCGGGCAGCCGCACGGGGCGCACCAGACCGCCGTAGCCGGTGGTGTCGCCGCCGTTGTTGGCGCCGAACATGCCGCGCTGGACGCGGATGGGCTCGCCCTGGTCACCGCGGCGGCCGGGGAGGTTCTCAGCATTGAGGTCCTTGTCCGGGTTGACCCCATTGGCCTCAGTCAACGTGTCCCTCCGTTCGCTTCTCCGCCCACGAGGCGCGGAGGTGCGGCGATCGTCGTCGTCTGCGGCCCGGCGGCCTCGTGTGCGTCGCTCACCGAAGCAGCCCCTTCATCTCGATCAGCGGGAGCGCCTTGCGTGCCGTTTCCTCCGCCTCACGGGCCGCACGCTCGCGGTTCACGCCGAGCTTCTCCTCGCGGATCTTCTGGTGCAGCTTGAGGATCGCGTCGATGAGCATCTCGGGGCGCGGCGGGCAGCCGGGCAGATAGATGTCGACCGGCACGATGTGGTCGACGCCCTGCACGATCGCGTAGTTGTTGAACATGCCGCCGGAGGAGGCGCACACGCCCATGGAGATGACCCACTTCGGGTTCGGCATCTGGTCGTAGACCTGGCGCAGCACCGGGGCCATCTTCTGGCTGACGCGTCCGGCGACGATCATCAGATCGGCCTGGCGGGGCGAGCCCCGGAAGACCTCCATGCCGAAGCGGGCGAGGTCATAGCGTCCCGCGCCGGTGGTCATCATCTCGATGGCGCAGCAGGCCAGCCCGAAGGTGGCCGGGAAGACGGAGGACTTACGGGCCAGCCCCGCGGCCTGTTCCACCGTGGTCAGCAGGAAGCCGCTCGGCAGCTTCTCCTCGATACCCATGCGATGTTTCCCCTATCTCCTCTGGGCTCCCTCTAGTCCCACTCCAGGCCGCCACGCCGCCACACATAGGCGTAGGCGACGAAGACGGTGAGCACGAAGAGGAACATCTCCACGAGCCCGAACAGCCCCAGGGCGTCAAAGGTGACGGCCCAGGGGTAGAGGAAGACGATCTCGATGTCGAAGACGATGAAGAGCATCGCCGTCAGGTAGTACTTGATGGGGAAGCGCCCACCGCCGGCCGGATGCGGAGTCGGCTCGACGCCGCACTCATAGGCCTCGAGCTTGGCCCGGTTGTAGCGCTTGGGGCCGATGATCGCGGCCATGAACACCGAGAAGATCGCAAAACCTGCCCCGAGGGCTCCCAGTACGAGGATGGGCGCGTATGCGTTCACCGTCCTCGCTCCCTTCAGTCGACGATGACTGGCTGGCGGACCGCACGGACGTGCTGTCGCCTCACGAAGATCGTGCTCATGTGAGGCAGTTCACAAGCCCGTTTCGCCTGCATCCTATGCCCGTCGGTCTGTGATCTGCGACACGGGGTACGACAACGTCTTTGTGATCTCCACCACCTGACGAAGGATCATGAAGTCGGATGAGTGGTGATCTTGTACTCGAAGCATCCGAACGATCACGAGACGTGACATTCAAGGATGTCATCACAGGTGAGCGCGTTGCGCCCCTACATCGATATGGTACATACATGCAAATTTGCGAGGAGCGTCGTCAGCTGATAGCGCATCGCCATCCTCTTGAGTGACCTTCCCGCCGACACCTTTTCGGGCGCCCCTCCCGCATCTCTTGATCACTGGCTCGCGCATTCGTTCACGAGGGGGCGGGAACGAGTGAGGTATCCCACGCCGCAAGGGGTTGTGCACCCCGATTTCACGGGAATCATTGGTGCACGGGCCGCATCGGTGGTAGACGGTCCGCGAGTACGGCGCGGCCACCAAATGCCATGCGTATGCACATGATCGAGGAATCCGGACATGACGGCGTGGCGCGCGATGAAGATCATTCAGCCCCATTTTTGGTCGCGTGCACGTCAAGTGTGTCGCAGGTCACTTTTCTTGATCCGGGCCTTTGGACCCTGATAGCCAGTGACCTATGTCCCCAGTCGCACACATACCCAGCCACCGGAAGCCCCGCCGGGCCGCGTCCACGCGAGCACTCCGCGCAGGGGTGACCGGTGGCATCCTCACCCTCGCGGTGGCCGGTGCCGCCGTGCCCGCCTCCGCCAATGAGTCGACCGCCGCCGAGTCGACCGTGGAGATGCCGACCGTCAGCGCCACGCTGGCGAGCACGGCCGCCCAGACCGCCGACGCCACGCAGCAGGCCGCGTACGACTACCAGCTGCAGGCCCAGCAGGACCAGGCGGCCGCCCAGGCGAAGACCGCCGCCAAGAAGGCCAAGGCGGAGGCCGACCGCAAGGCACAGGAGGCCAGGGAGGCGGCCCGCAAGGCCGCCGCCAAGCGTGCGGCCGAGGTCAAGGCCGAGAAGGCGTCCCGCTCCGCCGAGCGCACCACGCTGTCGACCGCCAGCGCCACCAGTGCCACCAACGCGACCGGCAACACCGCGACCCTGATCAGCTTCCTCAAGGCGCAGCTGGGCAAGGCGTACGTGATGGGCTCCAGCGGCCCGTCCTCCTACGACTGCTCCGGTCTGACCCAGGCCGCCTTCAAGCAGGTCGGCGTCGACCTGCCGCGCGTCTCCCAGGACCAGTCCACCGCCGGCACCCCGGTGTCGCTGGACTCGCTCCAGCCCGGTGACCTGCTCTACTGGGGCAGCGCCGGCAGCGCGTACCACGTCGGCGTCTACATCGGCGGCGGCAAGTTCATCGGCGCGCAGAACCCGAGCACCGGGATCGTCGAGCGGTCGCTGGACTACGACATGCCCACCGGGGCCGTGCGCGTCCTCTGAGGACCGGCACGTCCACCGGCGAGCGGTCGCTGGACTACGACATGCCCACCGGGGCCGTGCGCGTCCTCAGAGGACCGGCACGTCCACCGGGCCAGCATCACGCACGAAAACGCCGTTTTACGGCTCTTACGGCCATGGGGCCGTCGTTCCTCACCCGGGACGGCGGCCCCGCGCCGCTACGCCTCCGCGTACACCTTCTTCATGAACTCGGCGATCTGCTGCTCCGAGAGCTCGGAGAGATGACGGGCCAGATCGGCCTCGGTGATCATGCCCACAAGCCGCTTGTTCTTGTCGATGACCGGCAGTCTGCGGATCTTGTGCTGCTCCATCTCCCGCAGCACCTCGGTGACGTCGGCGTCCGCGCCGATCCAGCGCGGGGTGCCCTGGGCGAGTTCCCCCGCCGTCGTCCGGTCCGGGTCCTTGCCGACCGCGACGCAGTCCACGACGATGTCGCGGTCGGTGAGTATGCCGCACAGCCGTTCCTGGCTGTCGCTGATCGGCAGGGCCCCGACGTCCAGCTCGCGCATCAGCTGCGCCGCGCGCGCCAGCGTTTCGTTCTCCGAAATCCACTGAACGCCGGGGTGCATGATGTCCGCTGCCTTCGTCATGGTGTACCTCCTGACGGCCCACCGGCGGCGGAGCCGGCCCGCGGGCCCGATGGCGCGTACCCCCTCTCTTCTTATTGTCACCATCGCGCGGATACGCGCGACCGCCCGCCCCGACGCCCCAGCGGCGGCTGTCGGTGGCCGGTGCAAGACTGAGAAAAGCCGGGGGAGAATCCGCAGGGGCGCCCGCATCGGCGCGGGACTCTGCCCTTCGGCGCCCGACCGTTGAAGGAGCCGCCATGCTCACCACGGATTACGTCCCCGGCGCGCCCAACTGGCTCGATCTCGGCGCCCCCGACATCGAAGCAGCCGTGGCGTTCTACAGCGGCCTGCTGGGCTGGACCTTCGAGTCGGCCGGCCCCGAAGCCGGCGGGTACGGCTTCTTCAAGCGGAACCGCAAGACCTGCGCCGCCGTCGGCCCGCTCACCGAGCAGGGCGCGCGGGCGGCCTGGACGCCGTACTTCCACACCCCCGACGCGGAGGCGACCGCGAAGACCGTCGAGCGGGCGGGCGGCACCGTGCGGCTCGCGCCGTTCGATGTCTTCGACGAGGGGCGCATGGCCCAGTTCAGCGACCCCGGCGGCGCCCGCTTCGCCGTCTGGCAGCCCGGTAAGACGGCCGGCCTCGAGCTGGTCAACGAGCCCGGCTCGCTGTGCTGGACGGAGCTGCACTCCCCCGACCCCGCCGGGGCCCGCGACTTCTACCGCACGGTCTTCGGCTGGGAGACCGAGGAGATGTCCTTCCCGGGCGGGACGTACGCCCTGCTGTCCCCCGCGGGGGCGGGCAAGGAGGGCTCCTTCGGCGGCATCGCCCAGCTTCAGGAGGGCCACTCCACCCCGCCGCAGTGGCTGCCGTACTTCGAGGTGGCGGACTGCGACCGGGTGGTCGCCAAGGGGCAGGAGCTGGGCGGGTCGGTGTTGATGCCGGCCATGTCGGCGGAGGGGATCGGCCGGATGGCGTGGCTGACGGACGTGGGCGGGGCGCCGTTCGGCGTCATCACGAGCGCGGGCCCGGAGGTGTAGCGCCGAGGTCGCGCCCGGGGCATGAGCCCCGGGCCGTACCGCGGGGTGAGCAGCGCGGGTGCGCTGAGCCGCCCGGACCGTCGTGCTGCTCCGGCGCCGGCGTCAGGCCCGGGGGGTCACCTTCGTCAGGGCGTTGATGATGCGGTCCATCGCGTCGCCGCCCGTCGGTTCCGTCAGATTCGCCAGCAGCTTCAGCGTGAACCGCATCAGCATGGGATGCGTCAGTCCTCGCTGCGTCGCGAGCTTCATGACCTTCGGGTTGCCGATGAGCTTCACAAAGGCCCGGCCCAGCGTGTAGTAGCCGCCGTAGGTGTCCTTGAGCACCTTCGGGTAGCGCTGGAGGGCCAGTTCGCGCTGGCCGGGCGTGGCCCGGGCATGGGCCTGGACGATCACGTCCGCGGCGATCTGCCCGGATTCCATCGCATAGGCGATGCCCTCGCCGTTGAACGGGTTGACCATCCCGCCCGCGTCACCCACCAGCAGCAGCCCGCGCGTGTAGTGCGGCTGCCGGTTGAAGGCCATGGGGAGGGCCGCGCCGCGGATCGGGCCGGTCATGTTCTCCGGGGTGTAGCCCCAGTCCTCCGGCATCGAGGCGCACCACGCCTTGAGGATCTCGCGCCAGTCCAGCTCCTTGAAGGAGGACGAGGTGTTGAGGACGCCGAGCCCGACATTGCTCGTACCGTCGCCCATGCCGAAGATCCAGCCGTACCCGGGCAGCAGCCGGTCCTCCGGCCCCCGGCGGTCCCACAACTCCAGCCAGGACTCCAGGTAGTCGTCGTCATGGCGGGGCGAGGTGAAGTACGTCCGCACGGCCACGCCCATCGGCCGGTCCTCGCGCCGGTGCAGCCCCATGGCGAGCGAGAGCCGGGTGGAGTTGCCGTCGGCGGCGACGACCAGCGGCGCATGGAAGGTGACGGGCGTCTTCTCCTCGCCCAGCTTCGCCTCGACACCGATGATCCTGCCGGTCCGGGCGTCGGTGATCGGCGCGCCCACATTGCAGCGCTCGTACAGTCGCGCGCCCGCCTTCTGCGCCTGCCGCGCGAGCTGCTCGTCGAAGTCGTCGCGCTTACGGACCAAGCCGTAGTTGGGATACGCGGCCAGGTCCGGCCAGTCGAGCTCCAGCCGCACCCCGCCACCGAGGATCCGCAGACCCCGGTTGCGCAGCCAGCCCGCTTCCTCGGAGATGTCGACGCCCATGGCCACGAGCTGCTTGGTGGCGCGCGGGGTCAGCCCGTCGCCGCACACCTTCTCGCGTGGGAAGGCCGTCTTCTCCAGCAGGAGCACAGCAAGGCCCGCCTTGGCCAGGTGATACGCCGTGGTGGAGCCGGCCGGCCCGGCGCCGACGACGATCACATCGGCGGTGCGCTCCGAGAGGCCGGTCTCAAAGCCGCGGACGTCGGAGGACGCGCTCTCGGTGGGTGCGGTCTCGCTCACGCGGGGTCTCCCGAAGCCTCGTTATCGGCGTCCCGGTCGCGCCGGGCACTGGACAGCAGCAGTCTATGGGGGCGTACTCCGCCCCTCGCGAAGGGCCGTACCCGGCCTGGCCCCTCCTGCCCTCGCGAAGGGCCGTACCCGGCCTGGCCCCTCCTGACGGTGAGCAGCTGGACGCCGCTACGCCTTGAAGGCGCGGTGGAGGGCCACCACGCCTCCCGTCAGGTTGCGCCAGGCCGGTCGTGACCAGCCGGCCGAGCGCAGGCGGGCGGCCAGCGCCGGCTGGTCGGGCCAGGCGCGGATGGACTCGGCGAGGTAGACGTACGCGTCCGGGCTGCTGCTGACCGCCGTGGCGATCGGCGGCAGCGCGCGCATCAGATACTCGGTGTAGACCGTGCGGAACGGCTCCCACGCCGGATGGCTGAACTCGCAGATGACGAGCCGGCCGCCGGGCCGGGTCACCCGCAGCATCTCGCGCAGCGCACCCTCGGTGTTCTGGACGT
The DNA here is from genome assembly GCF_040607655.1 of Streptomyces sp. NPDC005266. Classification (NCBI taxonomy): domain Bacteria; kingdom Bacillati; phylum Actinomycetota; class Actinomycetes; order Kitasatosporales; family Streptomycetaceae; genus Streptomyces; species Streptomyces sp. NPDC005266. The sequence continues at coordinate 68,477 of NZ_JBEXHC010000006.1, read as the reverse complement.
TGCGCAGCCCGAAGGAGATGGTGACGGCGTCGAAGACCCCGTCCGCGAAGGGCAGCCGGGTCGCGTCGCCCGCCGTCAGCGGGAGACGCGGATGGCGCTTCCTGCCCGCCCTGAGCATCCCGAGCGAGAAGTCGCACGGCACCACGTACGCGCCCGCCGCGGCGAAGGGCAGCGAGGACGTACCCGTACCGGCGGCGAGGTCGAGCACCCGCTCACCGGCGCGGGCACCGACGGCGCGGGCGACCGCCCTGCGCCACAGACGGGCCTGCCCGAGGGACAGCACATCGTTGGTGAGGTCGTAGTTGGCCGCCACGTCGTCGAACATGGCGGCGACTTCGTGCGGCTGCTTGTCCAGGGATGCTCGGGTCACGTCCCCATTGTTCACCGCGCGGCGCCCCGGGCCCGCAGGGGGTCAGCGACGGCGGTGCACCAGCCGCCCCGCGACGACCGTGGCCAGACAGGCGCCGTCAGCGTCGAAGACGGCCAGATCCGCGCGGCCTCCCGGGACGAGGGCGGGCGGGCGCGGCCGGTCGAGGACGGCGATGCCGACGCGGTGGGCGGCCGCGCGCAGTTCGGGGTCGGTCAGCCGCTCCGCGAGGACCGCTGTCGCGCCCCGCCGCAGCAGGGCGTGGATCCGCTCGCGCGGGCTGGGCGCCTCCGGCACCGGGCCCTCGTGGACGAGGGCCGGGCCGAGCTCGCCCGGCCACTGCCGCACCCGGGCCGCCGGATACCGCCGGCGCAGCTCGTCCAGGGTGCCGACGGCCGCTGTACGGTCGCCGTCCACCGCGACGGCGGCATCGGGCAGCGGCGCCGCGTCGTCAAGGGTGCGCCGGACGACGGGCGCCGCGTGGAGCGTGAGCATCAGGAGGCTCTCCAGAGGCCTTTCAGGAGGCGTCGATCAGCTTCAGCTCGGGGTGGGCCGTGCCGCCGTCGATCGCCGTCGACGACAGATGCGAGACGACGTGGTCGTCGACCGGGTCGTTCGCGGGGTCGTCGTGCACCACCAGGTGCTCGTACGTCGTCGCGCGCTGCGCCGGCACCCGGCCCGCCGCGCGGATGAGATGAAGCAGCTCCATCCGGTTGGAACGGTGACGGGCGCCGGCCGAGGAGACCACGTTCTCCTCCAGCATCACCGAACCGAGGTCGTCCGCCCCGTAGTGCAGCGCCAGCTGACCGGCCTCCTTGCCGACGGTCAGCCAGGAGCCCTGGATATGGGCGACGTTGTCGAGGAAGAGCCGGGCGATCGCGATCATCCGCAGATACTCGAAGACGGTCGCCTGCGTCTGACCCTTCAGATGGTTGTTCTCCGGCTGATAGGTGTACGGGATGAAGGCGCGGAAGCCGCCCGTACGGTCCTGCACATCGCGGATCATCCGGATGTGCTCGATCCGCTCGGCGTTGGTCTCGCCCGTGCCCATCAGCATCGTGGAGGTGGACTCCACACCGAGGTTATGGGCGATCTCCATGATCTCCAGCCACCGCTCACCGGACTCCTTGAGCGGGGCGATGGCCTTGCGCGGCCGCTCGGGCAGCAGCTCGGCGCCCGCGCCCGCGAAGGAGTCCAGACCGGCCGCGTGGATCCGGCGGATCGCCTCCTCGGCCGAGACGCCCGAGATCCGCGCCATGTGCTCGACCTCGGACGCCCCCAGCGAGTGGATCACCAGCTGGGGGAACTCCTTCTTGATGGCCGCGAAGTGCTTCTCGTAGTACTCCACGCCGTAGTCCGGATGGTGACCGCCCTGGAACATGATCTGCGTGCCGCCGAGTTCGACGGTCTCCGCGCACCGGCGCAGGATGTCGTCGAGATCGCGGCTCCAGCCCTTCGCCGTGTCCTTGGGCGGGGCGTAGAAGGCGCAGAACTTGCACGCCGTCACACAGACGTTGGTGTAGTTGATGTTCCGCTCGATGATGTACGTCGCGATGTGCTCGGTGCCCGCGTACCGGCGACGGCGCACCGCGTCCGCGGCGGCTCCGAGCGCGTGCAGCGGCGCGGACCGGTAGAGGTCCAGCGCCTCCTGCGGGGTGATACGCCCCCCGCCGGCGGCGCGGTCGAGGACTGCCTGCAGCTCTGCGTTTGCGGTCACCGGGGCGTACCTTTCGGCGGTTTAGGGGCGGACCGGCCCAGCGTACGCCAGCGGACTTACGGGCCTCTTGACGACCCTGCGGGTGTGTGCCCCGTCCACGGGGTTCACCGGGGCTCACCGGGGTTCACCGGGGCTCACCGGGGCTCACCGCGGCTCACCGCGGCTCACCGGAGCTTGCGCAGGGTGCCCGTCGGATTGCCCCCCGCCTCGTCCTTCGCCTTGTAGGCCAGCGCGCCGTCGGAGGTGAGCGTGAACCGCTCGTCCGTCGAACCGTCACTGCACCCCTCCTGGGGACCGGACCCCTTGAGCCGGGAGTCGAGCCGGAGTCGGGTCGGGGTCGCGGAGATCAGCTTCCAGCTGCTGTCACAGCGCAGCACCGACAGCTTCACCCGGCCGCTCGCCACGTCCTGGCCCGTGCCGCCCTGCCGGAAGGTGATCGTCATCGTGCCGACGGGGATGCCGGAGTCGGAGGTGAGATCGCCCTGCCAGGTTCCGAGGAACACCTTCGGGACCGCGCCCTTGGCCGTGCCGGACGCTCCCGCGGAGGGGCTCTGGCCCTGTGCGCTGCTGTTGTCGTCGCTGTTGTCGTCGCCCCCGTTCCCGGGGAGCACGTGGAAGACGACCGCGGCCGTCGTCGCGGCGGCCAGCGCGCCCGCCACCGACAGCACCAGGGTGCAGCTCAGCGCCCTGGGCCGCTTCCGGCCGCCCACGGAGGCGGAGAGGGCGACGCTGCGGCCGGCGTCGACCGGGGCCGGGAGGCCGGCCGGGGCGGAGCCGTCGGCCGGGGCGGCGTGGTCGGACGGGGCGGGGTGGTCGGACGGACCCTTGGGGGCGATTCCGTTCCCGTACGACGGGTCGGGCGGGCCGAAGGCGCCCAGCACGGGTGGGGCCTCGGCGGGCGACGCAGGCTTGGGGGCCTGGGCCTCGGCGGCGCTCTCCGGGGTTCGCGAGCTCCCGACGGCGGGCAGCGAGCTCCCAGCGGCAGGCAGCGAGCTCCCAGCGACAGGCGCCGAGCCCCCGACGGCAGGCACCGAGCTCCCAGCGACAGGCGCCGAGCTCCCAGCGACAGGCGGCGCAGGCTCGGGGGCCTGGGCCTCGGCGGCGCTCTCTGGGGTTCGCGAGCTCTCGGCAGCGGGCGGCGGAACCACCGCATCCGCCTCCAGGTCGAGCAGCTCCACCGCCCGCCGGCTCACCCGCTCGACCAGCGCCGCCGGCAGCCAGCCGGACCGTACGAGCCCCGAGGCGCCGTCCGCCGGGGCGAGGCGGTGCGCGATCCGCTCGGGCGTGGGCCGGTCCGCCGGATCCTTGGCGAGACACGCGGCGACCAGATCCCGCAGCTCACCCGTGAGCTCCGGGCCGAGCCGGGGCTCCTCGTGGACAACCTTGTAGAGCAGCGCGGCCGAGCTGTCGCCCGGGAAGGGGCCCGCACCGGTCGCCGCGTATGCCAGCACCGCGCCCAGCGAGAAGACATCCGCCGGACCGCCGACGCCCCTGCCCAGGATCTGCTCGGGCGACATATAGCCGGGCGAGCCGATGGAGGCGCCGGTGGAGGTCAGCGAGACCGTGCCCTCGGTGGCGCGGGCGATGCCGAAGTCGATCAGGCGCGGACCGTCGAGGGCGAGCAGCACATTGGACGGCTTGACGTCGCGGTGGACGAGACCGAGCAAGTGCACCGCGCCCAGCGCCTCCGCGAGGCCCGCGCCGAGGGTCCGTACCGTCGCTTCGGGCAGCGGACCCTCGTCGGTTACGGCCTGACTGAGGGTGGGGCCCGCCACATACCCCGTGGCCACCCACGGAACACGGGCATCCGGGTCGGCGTCCAGAACCGGCGCGGTCCAGGAGCCACCGACCCGGCGCGCGGCCGTGACCTCGCGCCGGAAGCGGGCGCGGAACTCCTCGTCGAGCGCGAAATGCGCGTGCACCACCTTGACCGCCACCGTGCGCCCGCCCGCGCTGCGGCCCACATAGACCCGGCCCATCCCGCCCGACCCGAGCCGTCCGAGCAACCGGTACGCGCCGATGACCTGCGGATCGTCCTCTCCCAGCGGATCCATGGCGTTGCCTCCCCCTCGACTGCGCCGGTCCAGCTTAGGCCGCGGCGAGGACGCGGCCCACCGCGGTTTCCGCTCCGGCCACGGTTCCGCTCCCGGCCGTCAGGAGGCGGTGGACGCGTCCAGCAGCTCCACCCGCACATCCGCCGGGAAGCCGGTGTCCGGCCCCGTACGGCGGGCGAACTCCGCGATCCCCTTCAACTGCGCCTCACCGAGGCTGAAGTCGAGGGTGGTGAAGTACCGTTCCAGCACCGACTCCTCCAGCGTCTCCCAGCGCGCCGCGTGCTCGGCGACCTTGCCGACCTCCTCCAGGGAGAGGTTCCGGGAGGCCACGAACGCCTCGTGCACCTGGCGCACGATCACCGGTTCGCGCTCCAGATAGTCGCGTCGGGCGGCCCAGACCGCGAAGACGAAGGGAAGCCCGGTCCACTCCTTCCACAGCTGCCCCAGGTCGTACACGTGCAGACCCAGGCGGGGCGCGTCATGGAGGTTGGCGCGCAGCGCGGCATCGCCGATCAGCACCCCCGCCTCCGCCTCCTGCATCATCAGGCTGAGGTCCGGCGGACAGGTGTAGTAGTCGGGCGCGATCCCGTACCGCTCGGCGAGCAGCAGCTGAGCCAGGCGTACGGAGGTGCGCGAGGCCGAGCCGAGCGCCACCCGCGCCCCGTCCAGCCGCTCCAGCGGCAGCTGCGAGACGATCACGCAGGACATCACGGGCCCGTCGCAGCCCACCGCGATGTCGGGGAGCGCCACCAGGTCGTCGACGTTGCGCAGATACTCCACGAGGCTGATCGGGCCGATGTCGAGGTCGCCGCTGACCAGCAGGTCGTTCAGCGTGTCGGGCGAGGCCTTGGTGAGCTCGAAATCGAGGAGCGAGCCGGTTCTGGCGAGACCCCAGTACAGCGGCATGCAATTGAGGTACTGGATGTGACCGACTTTGGGCCGGCTCCGACCATGGCCGGTAGCGCCTGTGACGCTTTCGGAGGCGTCCTGCGTACTCCGCGAGGGGGAACTCGGTGAATTGTCCACATCCGGAGGCTAGCCCCGGCTACCGCCGGGAAGGGCGGCGGGGTGGTGGCCCGCACCGCGTAATATCGGGCCGGCAAGCGCTCGACCTGCGGTCCTATCCAACCCACGGGCTCCGGAAACCCCTCGTTTTCGTGATCTTCGGCTCTTTCCTCGCGCACACGGTGCGTGCTAAGCTCGCCGCAAGTTGCAGTTTGGTTTCCCTTGCAGTACAGAGCCTGCGGAGCATGTAACCGCAGGCTTTTGTAGTTTTCAGACTTCTTGCAGGTTCTGGAGCAGGGCAACCCTTTGGCCCAAGGAGGGCTTATGGCTACCGGAACCGTCAAGTGGTTCAACGCCGAGAAGGGCTTCGGCTTCATCGCCCAGGACGGCGGCGGCCCCGATGTCTTCGTTCACTACTCCGCGATCAACGCGTCTGGCTTCCGCTCCCTCGAGGAGAACCAGGCCGTGACTTTCGACGTCACCCAGGGCCCGAAGGGCCCGCAGGCCGAGAACGTCAGCGCGGTCTGATCTAGCACCACCCAAGGAGCCCTGCTCCCCCGTCACCAGCGGGGAAGCGGGGCTCCTGCCTTTTGCGCCTGCGGCGCGCCCGGGTCTCCACGAGGGGGCCGGCACATCGTCGGGCGCGCGCCGGCCCAGCCGGGCACCGCATTCCGCGGCGGCCCGTTCCCAGCCGGGCACCGCATTCTGCGGCGGCCCGTTCCCGGCCGGGCAACCCCGGTTTGCCACGGCCGCGGCGGCGCCGCCGCGTCAGGCCAGTCCGCCAGGAGGTAGGGCAACGCACCAGCCGCAGCCGTCCGGCGGTTCCTGCGGGGCACAGCCCCAGCCCGGCAGCCTGCTCGCGTCGCTCCCGCACAGCCACGACGACACCCGCCCCCCTCGGGGCGTGACGGCCCGGCGGGCCCAGGGGCGGCGGCATGTGCGGGCCTCGCGCAAGGGAAGTCTCGGCGGGGCGCCCGCGCGCCCGCTCCGGCACAGGCCCGTGACCGTCGGCCGAGGTGTCAGGTCAACGGCCGGCGGTCACGGGAGACGGTGATTCCACAGTGCGAAGGCGGACGGATGGCGGTCGCGTCAGGCCCTCGCGCGGCGCGCGGCCAGGTCATCGAGGATGGTGGCAGTGGCGGTGGCACCGAAGCGCTCCGCCCCGGCCTCGACCATTTCCAGCAGCACGTCCAGCGTGCGTACGCCGCCCGCCGCCTTGACCTTCATGCGCGCGGGGACGTTGGCCCGCATCAGCCGGACGTCCTCCAGGGTCGCCCCGCCCGGGGCGAATCCGGTGGACGTCTTCACATAGTCGGCTCCGGCGCGCTCACTCAGACGGCACGCCCGGATCTTCTCGTCGTCCGTGAGATAGGCGTTCTCGAAGATCACTTTGACCACGGCCTGTCCGGCGGCGGCCTCCACGACGCCCGCGATGTCGTCGGCCACCGCGTCGTCCTCGCCGGCCCGCAGGCGGCCGATGTTGAGCACCATGTCGAGCTCCGCCGCTCCGTCCTCCAGGGCGGCCGCGGCCTCGACCGCCTTGACCGAGGTGGTGGAGGCGCCGTGGGGGAAGCCCACTACGGTGCCGACGAGCACCCCGGTGCCGGCCAACGCCTTGGCGGCCCTGACCACATCGGCGGGCTTCACGCAGACGGAGGCGACCTCATAGCGCGAGGCAAGGGCGCAGCCGGCCAGCACATCGTCGGTGGTCAGCTCGGGGCGCAACAAGGAGTGGTCGATCATCCCGGCGATCCGGGGGACATCAACGCTAGTGAGATCCATAGTCTGTCCCTATTGTGAGCGTGTTCTGTCCGATCGGTTCGTGACAAGAAACCGTCTTGTCCAGCCACTGACGAGGTGCATGTCATGGCAGTCACGGCACGTGAACCCCCTTGCGGCTCAGGGGAGTTGCGACGCCGGACTGACATTAACAGCGACCTGTCTATACGGCTAGATGGCCTCACGCCGACGCACGGATCGAGCGCGGCGCCACCCGGGCACCCACACCGGCTTCGGCCTTCGGTCGCATCCATCGCCACATTCACCCCACACCCCGCCGGACAGACACAGGCCCCACTCGGCCCGCTGTTCGGGCGGGCGCGGGCAGCCGCGCGGCGTGCCGCACCCGGCCGCGATACGCGACCCCTTCTCCCGCCGCGGCGGTTTTACCTCACGTCACCGCAGCAGCGTTGATGGTGACGCGGACCACATTGAACCAGGGCTAGTTGACTATACAGCCAATTGGCATATTCTTTTTTCGGAGGCCCCAATGGGAGCGGACTTCGCGCCCAGGTATCACCAGATTGAGCAGGCGCTTCGAAGGCGAATCGCCGAGCACCGACCGCACGACCCGCTTCCTTCGGAGACTGAACTGTGTGCCGAATTTGGGGTAAGTCGAATGACGGCACGAGCCGCTGTGCAGCGGCTGGTGGCGGAGGGTCTTGTCTACCGGGTTTCCGGGCGCGGTACGTTTGTCGACGAGCCACCGACACACCGTCGCGCGGAGAGCCTGGTGCGGTTCAGTGAGGAGATGCGCCGACGGGGTCGTACACCCTCCTCCACATTGATTTCGGCGGGAATCCGCCAGGCCACCGACGAGGAAGCCGACCGGCTGCGGCTGCACAAACCCGCACAGGTCGTGGAGATCAACCGCGTTCGGCTGGCCGACAATGTTCCAACCGCTCTTGAACTCGCCGTCTTTCCCGGGGAGCTGGCGGGGCTGCTCAAGATCGACTTCACGGTGGCCTCCATGCACCAGGCACTCGCCGACCTGAAGCGGTTCCCCACCCGGGGTCACTCGTCCGTCCGGGCCGCGATGGCCACTCCGCTGGAAGCCGGCCTGCTCTCCATCGCCCCGGGGGCCGCGTTGCTCGTCGAGGCGCGGCTGATCCTGGACCAGGAAGGACGGCCGCTGGAGCTCACCGAGTCACGCTACGCGGGCGACAGGTACGCACTCGATGTCGCCTTCGAAGTGGACTCCCCGGAGCCGGAATCCCCGGAGAAAGAAGGGGACTGACCCCAGGCCCAGTCACAGGAGAGCCGATCACGGGGTGCGGATGCGCGGTTTTCCGCCGCGCTCAACCGAAGCTGTTCCCTACCCTGTGGCCGGTTTGTTCCGGGGCGGAGCGGTGAGCAATGCGTATTTTGGGCAGTCGCCGAAGCCTGCCCGCGTGCGAATCTCAACAAGAAAGAGGAAACGCTGTGTACGCGTACGTCATGACCGCTCCCGGTGAACTGGTACGTTCCCTCGTGCCCGACCCGGAATGCGGCACCGACGAGATTCTGCTGCACACCGAGGCTGTCTCGATATGCTCCACGGACGTGTCCTATTTCCGTGGCCACCTGTTTCCCGAGGCATGGCCGATTATTCCCGGCCATGAGTACGTCGGCCGCGTGGTCGAGGTCGGCGCGAGCCTGCGGGACGCCGTGCGGGTGGGTGACCGCGTGACCTATTGGGGCCAGACGGACTTCGGCGGAATGGCGGAGTACCGAGCGTTACGCCCGCTGTTCCCCGGACAGCTGGGCACGGAGACATCCTGGTACACCGAGCGCAACTTCTACGACGCCGACCAGGCGGCCGCCGTCATCCTGCCGCCCACCATCACCTCGGACCTGGCGTCGGTGATCGAACCCCTCACCTCCGTCCTGCGCTCCCTGCTGCTGAACCCGCCCAAGCCCGGTGACCACTGCGTCGTCCTCGGCTGCGGCCCCAGCGCCCTGCTGGCAGTGCAGGTGCTGGACCGCTGCCTCGGCGCGGGTTCCATCACCGTCCTGGACCAGAACGACCCCCGGCTTGCCCTCGCCCTGCGCCACGGCGCGTCCGTCGCGTTCAACACCGCCACCCAGAGCGCCGACCTGGACGCTCTGGTGCGCGAACACCACGACCAGTACGCCGACTATGTCTTCGACGCCCTGCCGCACATCGGCGCGCCCGGCCCGGCGACGGGCCGGGACATCCGCGAGCAGGCGATGGGGCTGCTGCGGCCGGGAGGCTCGTACGTCATCTACGGCGCGACCGCCGTGCCCCAGCGCATCAACACCTGGATGATCCTCGCCAAGGGTCTGAAGCTGCTGTCCACCCCGTTCGACGTGCGCTCCTTCCCGATGACCCGGTCGGCGAACGTCTCCGGCATCGCCCTGCGCCTCATCGAATCCGGTCTGGTGGACGCCCGCCCGCTGGTCACCTCCCGGGTCGCACTGGACGACGAGAAGGGCGTACGCGAGGCGTTCATCACCTACGGCGAGGGCGCGTCGATGAAGACCTCCATGCTCGCCCCCGAGGTCCTGCTGGACTACATGGAGCGGGAGGCCGCCGCCGACGGGTTCACCGCCGAGGTGGGTGCCGCGGGATGACCACGACGGTTCCTCTTGGCACCGCCGTCCCGGACCGGCCAGTCTTCGTCCGCGACCGCCTGACCGGCATGGCGTACGGGGGCCTGGCGCTGTACGCCTTCCTGCTGTACGCCCTCGGCCCGCTGCTGCCCCTGTTACGTGACGACCTGCGGCTGAGCTACACGGTCATGAGCCTCCACTCCACGGCCTTCGCGGCCGGCGCGGTGCTCACCAACCTGGTGTTCGAGCGGGCGAGGCGGAGATTCGGCTACCGGACGCTGTTCTGGGCGGCGGCCGTCGGCCTGGTCCTCGGTGGGCTCCTGCTGGCCACCGGCCGTTCCGTCGCCATGACGCTGACGGCCGCGGCCGTCAGCGGAATCGGCGGCGCTCTGCTGCAGACGACCGCCCTGGCCGTACTCGCCGAGCACCACGGTCCGCTGCGCGACCGGGCCCTGGTGGAGGCGAACGCCGGCGCCAGCGCGACCGCCCTGGCCGCGCCCCTGGTCATCGGCGCGCTACAAACCGCCGGTGCGGCCTGGAACTGGACCCTGCTGGTACCCCCCGTGGCGGCGGCCGTCCTCTACGCGGTCTTCCGCCACGACCGCCTACGGCCCCGGAGCGACGTCTCAGCGCACGCCGGTGCACCGCCGGGCCGCGGGGGCGCCGCGAACGACGGTGGCTCGGTGGACGGCGGTGGCCCGGCGGACGAGTGTGGCCCGGTGGACGACGGGGGACGCCTGCCGGCCGCCTTCTGGCTCCTGGCCGCGCTGTGCGGCGTCGCCGTCGGCGCCGAGTTCTGCCTGGTGTTCTACGGTTCACCGCAGCTCACGGGGGTCGTGGGCCTGACGGCGGGCAGCGCGGCCACGGCGATGAGCCTGTTCTACGCCGGCGCACTCCTCGGCCGCCTGGCCGGAAGCCGGCTGACCGCCTCACGCCGTCTGGCAGAGCTCATCTTCGCCGCCCTCGGGGTCAGCGTGGCCGGATTCCTCACCCTCTGGGCCACCGGCAGCGCCTGGGTGGCCCTGACCGGGCTGTTCCTCAGCGGATTCGGCATGGCCAACCTCTTCCCCCTGGCGCTGTCCCTGGCGGTGAGCGCCGCACCCGGCAGCACCGGTCGCGCCACCGCCTACGTCCAACTCCTCGTCGGCACTGCCATCATGCTCGCCCCCCTGCTGCTCGGGGGGCTGTCCGACCGGCTCGGCGTACGCACCGCCTTCGGACTCGCCGGCCTCCTCCTCCCGCTCGCCGCGCTGCTGCTCCTCCTGGGACGCCGCGCGGCAGCCGCCACACCCCCCGTCCCCGCCCCCACCTCCACTCCCGCGGCAGCCACCGCATCCCAAGGAGTCAGCTGACGATGCAGACCGGCACCAGCGGCGACATCGCGCGGAACACCCTGCGCATGAACCGCCGCAGCGGATTCTCCAAGGCCGCTCAGCGGCCGTACGACTTCACCTGCCCCTCACCGGACAGCTACCCCTTCCAGTGGGCCTGGGACAGCTCCTACCACGCCATCGCCCTCACACACACGGACACCCAACGGGCCCGCGCCGAACTGCGCTCGCTGCTCAGCGCCGCGGCGCCCAGCGGCTTCCTGCCGCACATGGTGCTGTGGCAGGACGACCTGCGGCCCACCGCCACCGCCGAGTTCCGCATCGACCTGTGGCAGGAATGGCGATCCGTCACGATTGCCCCGCCCGTGGCCGCCAGGGCCGTCGAACGCGTCCATCAGGCGACGGGCGACAACCTGTGGCTGAACCGGGTGCTTCCGCCCGTGCTGGCGTTCTTCGGCTGGCTGAAGCAGCACCGCACCAGCCCGTCCACCGGCCTGCTGGAGATCTATCAGCCCGACGAGTCCGGCCTCGACTGCAGCCCCAAGTACGACGCCGCGCTGGGCCTCGGCGCCCTCCCCGACGCGGCCGTCCACGACGCCTGGCACGACGCCATGCGGGAGCTCATCGGCTCCTACTCCACCGGGGACCGGTCGCCGGAGACCCCGTTGCGGGCCCGCGGCCGGTTCGTATGGAACGACGTCCTCGTCAACACCGTCTACGCCGACGGCCTGGCCTGCCTCGCCCGCCTCGCGCGGATCGCCGCGCTGCCCGAACGGGTCGCCACCCGGCTCACCGAGGACGCCGCCGCCATCGGTGCCGCGCTGGTACGGCACTGCTGGGACGACACCGCCGGGGCCTTCCACGACCTGGACCTGGTCGCCGGTCAGCGGGCCGAGGCGCTCACCGCCAGCTCCCTCTTCCCCATCCTCCTCGACTCGATCCCCCGGGAACTCGCGGAGCGGGTCATCGAGGAACACCTGCTCAACGAGAAGGAGTTCTGGCGGCCGTACCCGATCCCCAGCGTTGCCGCCAACGAGCCCTCGTACGACCCGGAGTTCGCCACCCGCGCCATCTTCCGGGGCTCCAGCTGGGTGAACCTCAACTGGTACCTGTACTGGGGCCTCAGAAAGCGCGGCTACCGTGCGGAGGCGCGCACCCTCGCCCAGCGGACCTGCGAACTCGTCACCCGCTCCGGGACGCGCGAATGCTACGGCCCCGAGGACGCGACCGGGCACGGCGCCCGCTCCTTCGGCTGGAGCTCCCTCGTACTGGACCTGGCCGCCGCCGAAGCCATCGAAGCCGCAGAAGCCGCCGAACAGGAAGAGAACTGACCATGGCCAACTGGGGATTCCTCGGAGCCGGCTCAATCGCCGCCTCCAGCCTCGGCCCGGCGGTGCACGCCGCCGACGGCGCCGTACTCCACGCGGTGGCGGCCGGCAGCCGCACCCGCGCCGAGGCCCTGCGCCCGGCGAAGACCTACCCCTCCTACGACGACCTGCTGCGGGACCCGGACGTGGACGTCGTCTACATAGCCCTCCACAACAGCGCCCATCGCCCATGGGTGGAACGGGCCTTACGCGCGGGCAAGCACGTCCTGTGCGAAAAGCCCCTCGGGCTGACCGCGGCGGAAGTGGACGCCATGGTCGACACCGCCAGGGACACCGGCCGGCTCCTCGTCGAAGCCGCCTGGAACCGCTGGCACCCCCGCACCCGCGACCTGGAAGCACTGATCGACAGCGGCGCGGCCGGCGAGGTCCGTAGCGTCATCTCCCGCTTCGACGGAACGGCCCCGGCCGAGGGCAACTACCGCCTCGACCCGGCCCTCGGCGGCGGCGCCCTGTACGACGTCGGCTACTACGCCGTCGCCGCCGCCCTGGCCGCCTTCGGCTGGCAGACCCCCCAGGTGATCCGCGCTGAGCAGGACCAGTGGCACCCCCACTCCGCCGACTCCCGCTCCGCCTTCCTCCTCGCCTTCCCCGGCGGGGGCACCGCCGACGTCCACTGCGCCCTGGACGGCGCGCCGGGCACGCCCTTCACCGAAGAGCTGACCATCACCGGCACGAAGGGCACGCTGCGCATGCCCCCACCGGCCTTCTGTGCCGGCGCGGCACCGTCCCGCCTGACGGGAGACGCCCCCGGTACGGACCGCGCGTACCCGGCCGTCGACCCCTACCGGCTGATGGTCGAGGCGATGAACGCGGCTGCCGACGGCACCGAGCCCACCCCCTACCTGGTGCCCTGGGAGCAGTCCCGGCTCATCGCCGCGACCCTCGACGCGGTGCGGGAGGCATGCCGCCCGCACGCCGCTCGGGTCCCGTCCCTCCCCTGAACAACGCGGCCATAAGGTCCACGTCGCCGAGCGGGCCCCGACGAAGGTGTCCCGCTCGGCTCCCATCTGAGCATCCGTACCTACCCGGCTCTCCGTTCCCGCACGGATGTTCGGGGGCGCCCCCACCTCATAACGTCAGCCCATGCCCACACCCCGCACGCGGCAGCCGGAGCCGGCCCCGGCACCCGAGGCCGCGCAGACTCTCAGCGCCGGCCAGGTCATCAAGGGGGTCCTGGTGGCGCTGGGCATCATGCTGCTCATCGGGCTGTGCGCGATCGCCTACCTGGTCTCGTCCCTGGAACGGGACATCGAAGCCCACGACGGCACCATCGACGTGGTCGGCGACGCCCCGGAAACGGACGGAAGCCCGCAGGCCTACGAGAACGGGGCGGAGGTCACCTTCGGCACCCCCCGGCGCATCCGCCCGATCCCCGGCGACGACAACCACAGGCCCGGGGACCTCACGTACACATACACCGTCACCATCTCCAACGACACCGGCAAGACCCTCCGCCTCGGAAGCGGCCTCTCCTCCGACCTCTACGAAGGCCAGGCCCTCCCGGACAGCTCGATCGTGTACGGCACCTGGAAGGTCAAGGGCCTGAAGCCCAACACCCTCCCCGACCGCCTCGCCCCCGACGACCGAATGGAGGCCACGGTCCGGGTCAACGTCCCACCCCACACGCCGTTCCTCAACCACGAACTGCGCATCGCCGAGGGCTACGAAACCATCTACATGAAGCTGGGCCTCAGCGACTAAGCGGATGCGGTGAGGTTCGCCGCTGATCCCTCGCCGTTCGGCCTGGCCGAGGGCTTCGACGCCGAGAAGGATCAGCACTTGACTTCCCCGTAACCGCTTAGAGCGACCCCCACCCGGGTGTTCCGTGTCGTCGAGCGTTGTCAGATCGAGGCCGGCGGCGCTGAGCACGGTCGCGGCCACGCCGCAGCCGATCTGGGCGAGGCCGAGTAGCAGGTGGTCGCAGTCGATGAGCGCGGAGCCGCCGCGCTCAGCTCGCTCCTCCGCGATCGCGATGGCTTTACGGGAGTAGGGCGCGGGCCAGGCAGCACGGTGCCCCCGGACCTCGGGGAGGTCCGGGGGCACCAGCTGCCGTGGGTACGGGCCTTACGCGGCGGCGAGCTGAGGCTCCGGCTCGTCGCGGTCGTCCAGCGGGGAGGCGCTGGCGTGGGTGTATGCCTCGCGGTCGAGGATCTTCTCGCGGGCCGAGACGATGACCGGGATCAGGGCCTGGCCTGCGACGTTGGTGGCGGTGCGCATCATGTCGAGGACCGGGTCGATGGCCATCAGGAGGCCGACGCCCTCCAGAGGGAGGCCGAGGGTGGAGAGGGTCAGGGTCAGCATGACCGTGGCGCCGGTGAGGCCGGCGGTGGCGGCGGAGCCGATGACCGAGACAAAGGCGATGAGGAGGTAGTCACCGATACCGAGGTGGACGTCGAAGATCTGGGCGATGAAGATCGCGGCGATCGCCGGGTAGATCGAGGCGCAGCCGTCCATCTTCGTGGTCGAGCCGAACGGCACCGCGAAGGAGGCGTACTCCTTGGGGACGCCGAGGCGCTCGGTGACCTTCTGGGTCAGCGGCATGGTGCCCACCGAGGAGCGGGAGACGAAGGCCAGCTGGATGGCGGGCCAGGCACCCTTGAAGAAGTTCAGGGGGTTGACCTTGGCGACCGCCGAGAGCAGCAGCGGGTAGACGCCGAACATGACCAGCGCGCAGCCGATGTAGATGTCGGCGGTGAAGGTCGCGTACTTGCCGATGAGGTCCCAGCCGTACTCGGCGATGGCGTAGCCGATGAGGCCGAGGGTGCCCAGCGGGGCGAGGCGGATGACCCACCACAGGGCCTTCTGGAGCAGTTCGAGCACCGACTGGCTGAGGGTGAGGATCGGCTGTGCCTTCTCGCCGAGCTGGAGGGCGGCGACGCCCGCGACGGCGGCGAGGAAGACGATCTGCAACACGTTCAGCTGGGTGAACGGGGTGATGATGTCGGTCGGCACGATGCCGGTGAGGAAGTCCAGCCAGGAGCCCGCGTGGTCGGGCTTGGCGCCGTCCTTGGGGGTGAGGTCGGTGCCGGCGCCCGGGTTGGTGAGCAGCCCGATGGCCAGGCCGATGGCGACCGCGATCAGCGAGGTGGCCATAAACCACAGCAGGGTGCGGGTGGCCAGCCGGGCGGCGTTGTTGACGTTCCGCAGATTGGTGATCGAGATCAGGATCGCGAAGAAGACCAGCGGGGCGACGGCGAGCTTCAGCAGCTGGACGAAGATCGTGCCGATCTTGTCGAGCGTGGTGACCAGCCAGCTCACATCACCGCTGCGGGCGATCCAGCCGAGCAGTACGCCGAGGACGAGGCCCAGCAGGATCTGGGCCCAGAACGGAACCTTGGGCAGGCGGAAGGACGGCGACGTCTTGGCGGACGTCTCGGGGGCGGACGACAACGGACACACTCCGGGAGCGCTGGGAAGGGGAAAGCAGGGGAGAGAAAACGCCGGGAGTCCGTACGGGATCTCCGGCCGCTGTACGAGAGGCGGGTCAGCGGCGGCGACAGGCCGCGGACAGGCAGCGGCAAAGATCGATGTGCAGGCGCGCCACGAGCGGAACGCTCGCTGCGATCGGGGGCGCGGCTGCTGTCTTCATGACAAGCAGAGTAACACCGTGACTTTGGGGATCCCAAAGAAAATCTATGAGATGGCAGGGGCCGGAATCGGCTCAACGCCCCATGCGCCAGCGGGTGCTGGCGCATGGGGCGCCGGAGTGGTGTGCGTGAGGTGTGTGAGGAGGGTTACAGCGGAGGTTGCCGACCCGCGCCGGTCAGACGCCGTCCTCCTGGCTCTGATTCGCCGCCAGCCGCTCCTTGGCCCGGTCCACCTTCTCGGCGACCTGCACCGCCATGGCGTCCCGCTGCTTGCGCAGCAGCACCCAGCTGAGCGGCGCGGAGACGATCAGGGCGAGCAGCGCCACCCAGAACAGATTGGACCTGCCGAGACCGGCGGGGAGCACGCGGAAGTAGACCAGGGCCCAGATGGCCAGAAACGAGACGAGGAAGATGCCCAGACGCATGAGGGAGTAGCGGAACGCGGCACTCGGCCTGAGGGACACGGCTCGTCCTCTTTCTGCTGGGAGATCCTGCCCTTCCAGTGAATCACGGCCGCTTTTGGATCAATTCAGCGGCAGCCACATGGTGATGTCGTCCGTGAAGTCGCCCTCCGCGACCCGGATGGCGCCCGGCACCCGGCCGACTTCCTTATAGCCGCAGGCGGCGTAGAACTGCTCCAGACCGCGGCCGCCGCGGCAGGTCAGCCGTATCCCGGTGATCCCGGCCAGCCCGCGCGCCGCCTCCTCGGCGGCGGCCATGAGCTCGCGACCGTAGCCCTTGCCCTGGTGGGAGGGGTGGACCATGACGGTGTAGAGCCAGCACCAGTGGCGCATCAGCCGGTGGGTGTTGAGCCCGAGGACGGCGGTCGCGGCGACCGCCCCGGTCTCATCGCGTCCGACGAGCAGCCGGGCGCGGTCCTCGGCCATGGCGACGAGGTGTTTGACCAGGTCGGTGCGGACGTCATCGGCGGTGACGGGCGGGACGAAACCGACGGCGCCGCCCGCGTTGGAGGTGTCCGCCCACAGCGCGCAGATGCCGTCGCGCAGCTCGGGAGAGACGGCGGGGTCGAGTTCTAAGGTCAGCGGCATACGGGCGACGATACGCATACGGAGTGACAGTCCGCCCGGCTCGCCCGGCCACCGAGACCGGGCTCGGCGAGGTGTCGGGCCCACCGGAGCGACCGGCACATCCAGGCGCCCGGCTCCCCAAAACGCACAGCTCAGCGAGGCGGCGCCCCGCTCAGCGCCTCCGCCGCCACCCTCAGGTCCGACACCAGCCCCGCGTACGCGGCCTCCCGGTCGTCGGCCCGCAGGACGGCGGAGGGGTGGATCGTGGGCACCACCGGCTCTCCGCGCGCCGGCCCGGTCTCGTCGCCCTCCAGCAGCATTCCGCGCTGCTTGGTCACCCGGAACGACGACCCCAGCAGCGCCTTCCCGGCTGTCGCGCCCAGCGCCACGACCACCTCGGGCTCGATCAGCGCCAGCTCCGCGGCCAGCCAGGGTGTGCACGCGGAGATCTCGCGCAGGCTCGGCGGCTTGTGGATCCGGCGCTTGCCGCGCTCGGGGACATGGGTGAACTTGAAGTGCTTGACGGCGTTGGTGATGTACGTCTCGTCCGGGTCGATACCGGCCTCGTCCAGCGCCCGGTCCAGCACCTTGCCCGCCGGGCCGACGAAGGGCTTGCCCTGCCGGTCCTCCTGGTCGCCGGGCTGCTCACCGACGAGGACCACCCGGGCCTCCGCGTCCCCCGCTCCGAAGACGGTCTGGGTCGCCTCACGGTGCAGCGGGCAGCCCCGGCACTCGGCCGCCGCCCGCCGCAGGGCGGCCAGGTCGGCGCCTTCCGGGACGAAGGGTTCGGCGGTGTACGCGTCCTCGGGGTCTTCGGGGCTCCTGGGGCTCGCCGCTCGGGTCATGCGCCCCGGGTGCCCCGCTCAGCGTCGCTCAGACAGCCGTCGTGGGGCCGGTCGGGCCCGCCGCGAGAGGCAGCGGGCTCACGCCCGCATCGGCTGGGGTGCCTCGCGTCGCGCCGGGTCCGGGCCCTCGTACTCGCGGATGATCTCGTAGCGGGTGTTCCGCTCCACCGGGCGGAAGCCCGCGTCCCGGATGAGGTCCAGCAGATCGTCGCGGGTCAGCTTGTTCGGGGTGCCGTAGTTGTCCGCGTCATGCGTGATCTTGTACTCGACGACCGAGCCGTCCATGTCGTCCGCGCCGTGGTTGAGCGCGAGCTGGGCGGTCTGGACACCGTGCATCACCCAGAAGACCTTGACGTGCGGGACGTTGTCGAACAGCAGCCGCGAGACCGCGAAGGTCTTCAGCGCCTCCGCGCCCGTCGCCATGGTCGTGCGGGCCTGAAGGCGGTTACGGATCTTGCCGTCCTTCATGTCCACGAAGTCGTGCTGGTAACGCAGCGGGATGAAGACCTGGAAGCCGCCGGTCTCGTCCTGCAACTCCCGCAGGCGCAGCACGTGGTCCACCCGGTGCCGGGGCTCCTCGATGTGTCCGTAGAGCATCGTGGACGGGGTCTTCAGCCCCTTCTGGTGCGCGAGCCGGTGGATGCGCGACCAGTCCTCCCAGTGGGTGTCGTGGTCGACGATGTGCTGCCGCACCTCCCAGTCGAAGATCTCCGCGCCGCCGCCGGTCAGAGACTCCAGGCCGGCGTCGATCAGCTCGTCGAGGATCTCGGAGGCGCCGAGCCCGGAGATCTTCTCGAAGTGGTGGATCTCGGTGGCGGTGAAGGCCTTCAGCGAGACCTGCGGCAGGGCCTCCTTGAGCGCCTTCAGCGACCGGGGGTAGTAGCGCCAGGGGAGCGTGGGGTGGAGGCCGTTGACGATATGGAGCTCGGTGAGGTTCTCGTTCTCCATCCCCTTGGCGAGGCGGACGGCCTCCTCGATGCGCATCGTGTACGCGTCCTTCTCGCCGGGCTTGCGCTGGAAGGAGCAGTACGCGCAGGACGCGGTGCACACGTTCGTCATGTTGAGGTGACGGTTGACGTTGAAGTGGACGACGTCGCCGTTCTTGCGCGTGCGCACCTCATGGGCGAGACCGCCGAGCCAGGCCAGATCGTCGGACTCGTACAGGGCGATGCCGTCCTCGCGCGAGAGCCGCTCCCCGGCGCGGACCTTCTGTTCCAACTCCCGCTTGAAACCCACGTCGTGTGTGGTCACCGTCACGCGGCCGCCTCCCATACGTCTGCCCTACGTCTGCCGATGCCGGCCTCGGCCCTCTGCCGGTACGTGCCTCGGCCGTCTTCGATACGAGCCTCGGCCGTCTGCCGACGTCGGCCTTGGCCGAGACTACGCCTCGATGTCCTCGGGGAGTTCCCCGACCCGGTTCTCCCACTTCGTGGACAACACGATCGTGGTGCGGGTGCGCGAGACGCCCTTGGTCCGGGAGAGCCGCCGGATGGTGCGCTCCAGGCCGTCCACGTCCGAGGCGCGCACCTTGAGCATGTACGAGTCGTCGCCCGCGATGAACCAGCAGTCCTCGATCTCGGCCAGGTCGCGCAGCCGCCCCGCCACGTCCTCGTGGTCGGTGGCGTCGGAGAGCTGAATGCCGATCAGGGCGGTGACGCCGAGCCCGAGCGACGCGGCGTCAACGGTCGCGCGATAGCCGGTGATGACGCCGGCCGCCTCCAGGCGGTTGATCCGGTCCGTGACGCTGGGCCCGGAGAGGCCGACGAGCCTGCCGAGCTCCGCGTACGAGGCCCTCCCGTTCTCCCGCAGGGCCTGGATGAGCTGCCTGTCCACCGCGTCCATATGCCGAGCGCCTTCCATTATTCAGAGTCAGAGCATCATTACATGTAGAATCTAAGGCACTAGGGCCACAACCCCTGCAAATCTTCTAGCCGTTCGATCAGTTTTCCTCAGGAGATGAGACTCACCGTGTACACGATCGAAGGTGTTGAAGCCCGCATGCTGGAGCTGCGGGACCTGGCCAACCGCTCGCGTGCGAACGTCCGTCCCGCCTCCCGCGCGGCCCGCCGCGCGGCCGTCGTAGCGGCCCGCGCCGCCCGCGCCCGCAAGCGCTGGACGCGCTGAGCGCGTCCATGGAGCGGCCCGTAGCAAGGCCCACTAGCCGTTCCCCCGGTCCCCACCGAGTTCCCCCTCCCACCGGCGGTACAGCTTGTGCGGCACCCCCGCCGCGTCCAGGACCCGCCCCGCGACGAAGTCCACCAGATCCTGGATATGCGTCGCCCCCGCGTAGAACGCCGGCGATGCGGGCAGCACGATCGCGCCCGCCTCGTCCAGCGTCACCAGATGCCTGAGCGTCTGTCCGTTCAGCGGCGTCTCCCGCACCGCCACCACGAGCCCGCGCCGCTCCTTGAGCATCACGCTCGCGGCCCGCTGCAGCAGATCCTTCGACAGACCCAGGGCCACCCCGGCCACGCACGCCGTGCTCGCCGGGACGATCAGCATCCCCTTGACCTGGTACGAGCCGGACGACGGCCCGGCGGCGAGATCCCCGGCCGCCCAGTGCCGTATGTCGGCCGTCTCCACGTCCACATCGAAGGCGTCGGGCGTGCCGTCCGCGCCGCGCGCCAGCCAGCGGCGCAGATCGTCCCGCCAGTGCGCGTCCCGGTACGCGATGCCCGTCTCGTCCAGCAGCGTCAGCCGTGACGCCCGACTGATCACCAGATCCACGGACTCCCCCGCCTGAAGCAGCGCGCGCAGCACCGAGGCGGCGTACGGCGTCCCGGACGCGCCGGACACGCCGACCACCCAGGGCCGGCGCCTGCTCACGTCGTCATGCGGCTGCGCATGCGGCTGTTCGTGCGGCCTGTAGTACGGCTCGTGCGGCGGCTCCACACACCGAGCCTATCCGCCGCCGTCCGGCGGCTCTCACAGGCTCAGGCCCCGCACCACCAGGTCCAGCAGCGCACAGCAGAACAGCGCGATGCCGATGAAGCCGTTGACCGTGAAGAAGGCCCGGTTCAGCCGGGACAGATCGCCCGGCTTCACGATGGAGTGCTCGTAGGCGAACGCCCCAGCGACGATCACCAGACCCAGCCAGAAGAAGACCCCGGCGTCCGTGGCCAGCGCGTACCAGGCCAGCAGCAACGTGGTGACGATATGGCAGGCACGCGCGCCATACAGCGCCCCCGGGACGCCGAAACGCGCCGGGACCGACCGCACCCCGTGCGCCCGGTCGGCCGCCACGTCCTGGCAGGCGTAGATCAGGTCGAAGCCGCCGATCCAGATGCCGATCGCGAGCCCCAGGATCACCGCGTCCCAGGACCACTCGCCGGTGACCCCGATCCAGGCGCCGACCGGGCCCATGGCCTGGGCGAGGCCGAGGATCGCGTGCGGGAAGTCGGTGAACCGCTTGCCGTACGGATAGACCACCATCGGCACCACCGCGACCGGCGCCAGCGCCAGACACAGCGGCCCCAGCAGCCAGGCCGAGCCCAGGAAGACGACGAGCGCGATCAGGGCGCCGGTCCACGCGGTGCGCACCGACATGGCGCCGGTGACCAGATCACGGCCGGCGGTGCGCGGGTTACGGGCGTCGATCTCGCGGTCGATGATCCGGTTGCAGGCCATCGCGAAGGTGCGCAGGCCGACCATCGCGACTGTGATCAGCAGCAGCCGCGCCCAGTGGACGGTGCCGTCCCACAGCCGCATCGCGGTGAGCGCGGCGGTGTAGGCGAAGGGCAGCGCGAAGACGGAGTGCTCGATCATCACCAGGCGCAAAAAGGCCTTGGTGCGTCCCGTTTGCGGCACCGCCGCGGCAGCCGAACTCACAGCCCGTATTCCTTCCAACGTCGCGTCACACGGTCGGCGGTCGCCGGGTCGGACTCGACCATGCGCGGCCAGCCGCCGTCGCGCGTATAGCCCTCCTCGGGCCACTTCGCGGTGGCGTCGATGCCCGCCTTGCCGCCCCAGAACTGCTGGTACGAGGCGTGGTCGAGATGGTCGACCGGGCCCTCGACCACGGTCAGGTCGCGGGCGTAGTCCGTGTTCCCCAGCGCGCGCCAGGACACCTCGTGCAGGTCGTGCACATCACAGTCGGCGTCGACCACGACGATCAGCTTGGTGAGGGACATCATGTGGGCGCCCCAGATGGCATGCATCACCTTCTGGGCGTGCTTGGGGTACTTCTTGTCGATCGAGACGATCGCACAGTTGTGGAAGCCGCCCGACTCGGGGAGGTGGTAGTCCACGATGTCCGGAATGATGATTTTGAGTAGCGGAAGGAAGAACCGCTCGGTCGCCCTCCCCAGCGGCCCGTCCTCGGTCGGCGGCCGGCCCACCACGATGGACTGGAGCAGCGGCCGGGACCGCATCGTCACACAGTCGATGGTCAGGGCCGGGAACGGCTCCTGCGGCGTGTAGAAGCCCGTGTGGTCGCCGAACGGGCCCTCCGGCAGCGTCTTCCCGGGCTCCAGCCAACCCTCGATCACCACCTCGGCGTTGGCCGGGACCTGGAGCGGCACCGTCTTGCAGTCGACCATCTCGATCCGCTTGCCCTGGATGAACCCCGCGAAGAGGTACTCGTCGATGTCGCCGGGCAGCGGCGCGGTGGACGCGTACGTCACCGCGGGCGGGCAGCCGAAGGCGATCGCGACCGGCAGCCTCTCGCCCCGCCTGGCCGCGACTTGGTAGTGGTTGCGGCTGTCCTTGTGGATCTGCCAGTGCATCCCGATGGTGTGGCGGTCATGGCGCTGGAGGCGGTAGAGGCCGAGGTTGCGCACTCCGGTCTCCGGGTGCTTGGTGTGCGTGAGCCCGAGGTTGAAGAAGGACCCGCCGTCCTCGGGCCAGGTGAACAGCGCCGGGAGCGCGTCCAGATCGACGTCGTCGCCGGTGAGGACCGTCTCCTGGACCGGCGCCTCCTTCACCTTCTTCGGCGGGACATGCGCCATCGCGCCGAGCTTTCCGAACGCCTCCCGCAACCCGCCGAAGCCCTGCGGCAGCTCGGGCTTGACCAGCCCGCCGATCTTCTCGCTGATCTCGTCGTACGAGCGCAGTCCCAGGGCCTTGAGGAGCCGGCGGTCGGTACCGAAGACGTTCATGGCCAGCGGCATGGCCGAACCCTTGACGTTCTCGAAGAGCAGCGCGGGGCCGCCCGCCTTGTTGACTCTGTCGACGATCTCGCCGATCTCCAGATACGGATCGACTTCGGCCTTGATCCGCTTGAGGTCGCCCTCCCTGTCCAGCGCCCGCAAAAAGGAACGAAGATCGTCATAAGCCATGCGTTCCAGTATCCGGTACGCACTACCCTGGTCCCGTAACTGGGGCCCGTACGACCGGCCCCGATCACCACACGCAGGGGGATCGCCTCATGCTCCGGGTGCTGATGATCCTGGTGCCGCTGGCACTGAGCATCTATGCGTTCATCGACTGCATCACCACCGACGAGCAGGACGTCCGCTATATCCCCAAGCCCCTCTGGGCCCTCCTCGTTCTGCTGTTCCCGGTCGTCGGCTCCATCTCCTGGCTGATCGTGGGCCGCAAGCGCGCGCCCGCCGAGGCGGCCCGGCGGGAGTGGGTCGCGCCGGACGACAACCCCGAGTTCCTGAAGTCCCTGGAGGAACGGGAGGAACGGGAGGAACGGGAGGAGCAGCCGAAGGACGACGACGAGGAGCGGCTGAAGAGCTGGGAGGCGGATCTGCGCCGCCGCGAGGAGGAGCTGCGCCGCAAGGGCGAGGGTTCCGGGGACGCGAACGAGTGAGACGTTGCGGCAAGGAGGCGTACGAGCCGGTGTGCTCGTACGCCTCCCTGTATGACCCGTCACATACGGGCGCGCCAGGCGGCCCGGTCAGACCCCGGCGTAGGAGTGCTTGCCGGTCACGAAGATGTTGACGCCGTAGTAGTTGAACAGGTAGCAGCCGAAGGCGATCAGGGCGAGGTACGCGGCCTTCCGCCCCTTCCAGCCGGCCGTGGCGCGGGCGTGCAGGTAGCAGGCGTAGGCGACCCAGGTGATGAAGGACCAGACCTCCTTGGGGTCCCAGCCCCAGTAGCGGCCCCAGGCGGCCTCGGCCCAGATCGCGCCCGCGATGATCGTGAAGGTCCACAGCGGGAAGATCGTGGCGTTGATGCGGTACGCGAACTTGTCCAGCGACGCCGCCGATGGCACCCGCTCCAGAACCGACCTGGCGAACCGGCCGAACTGCTTCCGCTCCGGGTCCTCCAGCTGCGCCTCGTACCGGTCGCGGAAGAGGTAGAGCAGCGTGGAGAGGGCGCCCATGTAGAGCGCGGCGCCGGAGATGATCGCGCAGCTGACGTGGATCCAGAGCCAGTACGAGTGCAGGGCCGGAACCAACTGGTCGCTGGCGGTGTACAAGACAGAGACAGCGAGTCCGAGGTCGAGGAGGACCGTGGTGACCAGAGGCAGGCCGATCCAGCGCACATTCTTCTTGAACAGCAGCAGGGTGATGTACGTGCCGACCGCGACCACGGCGAAGGTCGTGGAGAACTCGTACATGTTGCCCCAGGGGGCGCGCTGCACCGACAGCGCCCGGGCGATGACACCCGCCGCATGAAAGAGGAAGGCGAGTACGGTCAGGCCGACCGCGACGCGCCCGTAGACATCGCCCTGTTCGCTGGTGCCCGCGGCGCCCGGCCCGTCCGGGACGTCACGGCTGCCCGCGGCGGAGCGGGTGACGATCTTCGGGCGCTCCAGTACGGCGGTGCCGCCGCCCTTCTCGGCGACCCGCACGATGGCCTGGGCGCGGCCGGCGGCCGCGGTGTCGGCGGTGAGCGCGGCGGCGGTGCGGCCGACGGCGCTGCGGCTGCCGAACACCCACTCGGCGATATGGGCGAGGAAGGCGAGCGTGTAGACCGCCATCGCCGAGTAGATCAGCAGGTTGCTGTAATGAGCCAGGTTCTCGTTGACTTCGGCGGCGAGGTTCACGCGCGCGCTCCTTCGGCAGGATCTGCGGGATCCGCGGTGTCGGCTGCGGATTCCGGTGCGGCTTCCGGGTCGGGTTCCGCTTCCGAAGCGGGGGGTGCGTCCGTCTGCAGACGGACGGCCAGATCGGCCAGCTCTTCGGGCAGCTTGGCGTACTCGCTGCGGCCGAGCCCGGCCATCTCGACGACGGTCGTGCCGTCGTCGCCTGCCGCCGCCCGCACCCACACCCGGCGGCGCTGGATGAACAGGGAGGCGGCCAGCCCCACCAGGGCCCCGACGGCGCCGATGAGGGCGCCCTGGTCACCCGGCTTGTGCGAGATCTGGAAGCTGGCCCAGCTCTTGACGCCGTCGAAGGTCAGCGTTCCGGCGCCGCCTGGCAGCTTCATGGTGTCGCCGGGAGCGAGCGCCCGGGCGAACTTGGTCTTGCCGTCCGGCTCCAGGAACTGCTTCATCCGCGACTTGTCCAGCTGGTACACGCTCTGCGGCGTACCGCCGTCGATGCCGAGGCTGCCGTGGTAGGCGGTCAGCACCAGCGCCGGATTGTCGAGCGCCGGGAACTGGGAGAACATCCCCCGGCTGCGCACCCAGGTCGGCAGGAACTGCCCCTGGTAGGCCACCTGCTCCTTCTTGCCGTTCTTGTCGCGGTAGTCGCCAAGCTTGATCACCATGCTCTCGGTGAGGTTGGCGCCATCGATCGGCAGCCCGACCACCGGACCCTTGTGGACCACATTGCCTTTGCCGTCCCGGACCGTGACGACCGGCGAGTAGCCGTGGTTGAGGAGATAGACCTTGTAGCCGGAGATCTCCAGCGGCTCGTTCACCTTGATCGAGGTCTTGCGCGCCGGGCCGTCCACGCCGTCCCAGTAGGTGACATCCGCACGGAAGGTGCGCGGGGTGCGCATC
Source organism: Streptomyces sp. NPDC005266 (assembly GCF_040607655.1). NCBI lineage: Bacteria > Bacillati > Actinomycetota > Actinomycetes > Kitasatosporales > Streptomycetaceae > Streptomyces > Streptomyces sp. NPDC005266. The sequence continues at coordinate 42,986 of NZ_JBEXHC010000006.1, read as the reverse complement.
TGCGGGCCGCTGCGTTCGTAGGTCGCGGCAAAGTGGTCCAGCTGGAAGCTGAAGGGGGCGAGGTCGTCGCTCTTGAACAGCTGCCCCGTCTTGATGTCGTCGTACTGGGTGAGGCTGTTGGAGAAGCCGCCACCCTCGGTGATCAGGCTGGAGCCCTCGCTCTTCCACAGCTGTCCCGCCGCGAAGGACACCAGCAGCACGATCAGCGCGATATGGAAGAGCAGATTGCCCACCTCGCGCAGATAGCCCTTCTCCGCGGCGACCGCGTCACCCGTCGCCTCGGTGCGGAAGCGGCGCCGCTTCATGATCTGCTGGGCCGCCTTGAGCACCTGCTCCGGGTCGGCGTCGCTGCGCCAGGTGGTGTACGCGGGGAGCCGGGTCAGCCGGCGCGGAGCGGCCGGCGGGCGGCCGCGCAGCTGGCCGATGAACTGCCAGGTGCGCGGCACGATGCAGCCGACGAGCGAGATGAACAGCAGCAGATAGATCGCCGAGAACCACACCGAGCTGTAGACGTGGAACAGCTGCAGCTTCTCGTAGATCGGGGTCAGCGTCGGGTGCTTGTCCTTGAAGCTCTGGACCTTGAGCGCGTCGATGCTGGTCTGCGGGATCAGCGAGCCGGGGATCGCACCGAGGGAGAGCAGAAAGAGCAGCAGCAGCGCGACGCGCATCGAGGTCAGCTGCCGCCAGAACCACCGGGCCCAGCCGAGCGGCCCCAGCGAGGGGACGTTGATCTCCTCGGCCGGGGCGGTGGACAGCTGCGACCCCGCCGCGCCGAGCTCGCGCTCATCGGCGGCCGCGGCGCCGTCGGCCGCCTTGCCGGCCGCCCCTTCGGCCGTGGTGCCGGTGTCGGTATCGGTGGTGGACATCGATCAGATCCCAACGTTGAAGCGCAGAGCCCAGGTCTGCATGTCGCCCATCATGCTGTCCCAGACTCCTGTGAGCAGCAGCACCCCGAGGACGACGAGCATCCCGCCCCCGGCCCGCATCACCCACACGTAGTGCCGCTTGACCCAGCCGAACGCACCGAGCGCCCGCCGGTAGGCCACCGCCACCGCGACGAACGGCAGCCCGAGCCCCAAGCAGTACGCCGCCATGAGCAGCGCTCCGCGCCCCGCGCTCGCCTCGTTGAGTGCCAGGGCGTTGACGGCGGTGAGCGTCGGCCCCAGACACGGCGTCCACCCGACGCCGAACAGGGCGCCCAGCACGGGTGCGCCCGCGAGACCCATCGTGGGCTTGATGTGGAAGCGGAACTCCCGCTGCCCGAACCCCTTGAGCAGCCCCATGAAGGCGAGGCCCATCACGATCGTGACGACCCCGAGGATCTTGGAGATGGTCTCCTTGTGCTCCTGCAGCGTCCAGCCGAAATTGCCGAAGAGAGCGCCTCCGGAGACGAAGACCGCGGTGAAGCCGAGGACGAAGAGCGAGGCGCCCGCGAGCATCCGGCCGCGTTTGGCCTTGGCCAGGTCGGTCCCGGTGACCCCGGTGACATACGACATATAGCCCGGCACCAGCGGCAGGACGCACGGCGAGAAGAAGGAGACCAGCCCGCCGAGCAGGGCGACCGGCAGCGCCAGCAGCAGCGCCCCCGTGAGGATGGTCTGGTTGGGATCAGTGGCGGCGGCGAGAGTGGACACGGAGGTCACTTCTCCGCGAGCAGCGGGGCGAGCATCTTGCGCATGCTCTCCTCGCTGAGCGGAGCGAGGGCGCGCGCGGCGATCCTGCCGTCCCGGTCCAGGACGATCGTCGACGGGATGGCCTGCGGGTTGAGGCTGCCCTTGGGGAAGCGGAGCATGAGCTTGCCGATCGGGTCGTACAGGCTCGGGTAGTCGACGCCGAAGTCCTTCTCGAACCTGAGAGCGGGGGCTCGGTTGGAGTCACGGGTGTTGATCCCGATGAACTGCACGCCCTTGGCCTTGGTGTCCTTGGCGACCTTGGCGAGGTTCGGCGCCTCCGCCCGGCAGGGCGCGCACCACGATCCCCAGACGTTCAGGACGACGATCTTGCCCTTGTAGTCCGCCACATCGAGCGGCTTGCCCGCCAGGGTCTTGCCCGAGATCTCGGGGGCGTCCTTGCGGTCCCCCTTGGGCACGGTGTCCACCCCGCCCTTGCCCTGGACGAACTTGGTATCGGCGGAGCCGCCCGAGGTGCCGCCCGAGCCACAGGCGGTCAGGGACAGCGCGGCAACCGCGGCCCCGGTGGCCAGCACGGTTGCGCGACGGCGGGTCGCGAGGCGCCGAGGGGCGCGGCAGGCACTCATGTGAAAAGTTTCGCATGGCCGATTTGGGAATCTTCGCCACCCCCCTCGGCCGCTCCCCCGCCCCCTCGCGACCAAGGCGTCAGCGGCCGCTCGGGCTCCACGCCTCGCCCACTTCGAGCCTGCGCAGCTCCGCGAGGACGGCGGGGTCCTGGGCGTCCATCCAGTCGGTGAATTGCTTGAAGGACACCAGCCGGACGTCCTTCCGCTTCTCGTCGGCCATATGCTTCAGCGCTTCCTCGACGGCGTCCATATAGATACCGCCGTTCCACTGCTCGAAGTGATTACCGATGAAGAGCGGTGCGCGATTGGTCTCGTACGCCCGCTGGAAACCGGCTATGTACGCCCCGGTGGCCTGCCTGCGCCAGGCCGGGTAATTCGCGGGCGGGGCATTCGTTGAATTCCGCGACTGATTGGCCAGCACGTTGTAGTCCATGGACAGGACCTGGAAAGAGTGTCCGGGGAAGGGAATCTGCTGCAGCGGGAAATCCCACAGCCCCTGCTTCTTCGAGGGCCACACCTGCCGCCCGCCGGGCGAACTGGCGTCATAGCGCCAGCCGAGCGCCCGGGCGGTCGGCAGCAGATTCGTCTGGCCCTTCAGGCACGGGGTGCGACCGCCGATGAGCTCCTTGCGGTAGTCGAAGGGCAGCGGTTCGACGTCCGTGAAGCCGGTGTTCGTCCGCCACTGTGTGACGAACGACACGGCCTGGTCGATCTCTGACTTCCACTGGGCGGGCGTCCAGTGCTCGACCGAGCCGCTCCCCCCGCAGAAGTGGCCGTTGAAGTGGGTGCCGATCTCATGGCCCTCGAGCCATGCCGCACGGACGTTCCGCAGCGTCGCCTTGATGTGGTCATCGCTGAGATAGCCGATGTCGGAGGCGCCGACCGGGTTGTTGGGCGGCTTGTACATCGACTTCTTCGACTCCGGCAGGCAGTAGATCCCGGAGAGGAAGAAGGTCATGGTCGCGCCGTGGTCCTTGGCGAGCTTGCGGAACCGCGGGAAGAGACCGTTGCCGACCTCTCCCGCGCCGTCCCACGAGAAGATCACGAACTGCGGCGGCTTCTGCCCCCGCTCCAGCCGCTCCGGCTTCGGGTCCTTGGGCCGCTGCGCCCCGTGCGAGGTCGAGCCGTCGCCGATCGGCTTCGCCTGGGTCGTCCTTCTCGGCTTCGCGCCGCGGCGGCTCATGGACCCAAAGTCGGAGCAGCCGGCGACGGTCAGTGACGCCACCGTTCCCATGCCAAGACCGAGGATCCCCCTCCGGCTGACCTCACGCATAACGCCCTCAATTCGCAACTCGCCGTACTGGTTGCCCGGGTTGAGCGGGCAACCCGTGAGATGGCGAGACGAATAGCGGGGTTCCGAATGGACGCGGTCAGTTACATTTCGGGAACATTGTCGACGCAATGTCTCCGGGCGATTACCGCGCGCTACCCGGTGCCGTTATGCGCCACTCAGGCGCCGAACCCCTTGGAGGCCCCCTTCACCGGCTTGGCACCCGCGAGCAGATGGGCCGGTACGAGATCGCGGGCCGGTTCGCTGTAGCCGACCGACACGATCTTGTCGCCCCGGTAGGTGAAGGTGGTGAGGCTGGCCAGCGTGCACTGCCGCCTGCGCGGGTCGTGCCACAGCCGCCGCCGCTCCACGAAGCTGCGCACGATCCAGATCGGCAGCTGATGGCTGACGCAGACCGCCTCATGGCCGCGTGCGGCATCCCGCGCCGCCCCGAGCGCCGCCATCATCCGGACCACCTGGTCGATATAGGGCTCGCCCCACGACGGCCGGAAGGGGTTGCTCAGATGGCGCCAGTTGCCCGGCTTGCGCAGCGCGCCGTCGCCGACGCCGAACGTCTTCCCCTGGAAGACGTTCGCCGCCTCGATCAGCCGCTCGTCCGACGCCACATCCAGCCCGTGTGCCTTGGCGATCGGCGCCGCCGTCTCCTGCGCCCGCTCCAGGGGGGAGGCGACCACATGCGTGATGTCGCGGTCGGCCAGATGCTCACCGACCCGGTCGGCCATCCGGCGGCCCAGCTCCGAGAGGTGGTACCCGGGCAGCCGCCCGTACAGCACGCCCTCGGGGTTGTGCACCTCGCCGTGGCGCATCACATGGACGACGGTGATGTCGTTCTCGCTCTTTGTCATGTCTTCCATCATTCAGTCGCCTCGGCGGCGGCCCGCGCCGCCCCCGGCAGAGCCGCCGCCACCCGCTCCAGCGCCTGGTCATCGTGTGTCGTGGAGACGAACCACGACTCGAAGGCGGACGGCGGGAGATAGACGCCCTGCGAGAGCATCGAGTGGAAGAAGGCGGTGAAGCGGAACGACTCCTGCGCCTTGGCCTGCTCGTAGTTGGTGACCTCGTCGGCCGTGAAGAAGACCGAGAACATATTGCCCGCGACCTGCAGCCGGTGCGCCACGCCCTCCCTGGCGAGCGCCTCCGTCACCATGGCCCGAAGCCGCCCGGAGGCCGCGTCGACCTTCTCGTACGCCGCGTCGTCCAGCAGCCGCAGCTGCGCGACCCCCGCCGCCGTCGCGATCGGGTTCCCGGACAGCGTGCCCGCCTGGTAGACCGGGCCCGCCGGGGCCAGCCGCGCCATGATCTCGGCGCGCCCACCGAAGGCCGCGGCCGGGAAGCCGCCGCCCATGACCTTGCCGAAGGTCATCAGGTCCGGCTCCACGCCGTCGAGCCCGTACCAGCCGGCCTTGGAGACCCGGAAGCCGGTCATGACCTCGTCGGAGATGTACAGCGCGCCGTTGTCGGCGCACAGCTGCTTCAGCCCCGCGTTGAACCCGGGCAGCGGCGGCACCACGCCCATGTTGCCCGGCGACGCCTCGGTGATCACACAGGCGATCTCCCCGGGGTGCGCGGCGAACGCCTCCCGCACCGCCTCCAGATCGTTGTACGGCAGCACGACGGTCTCCCCGGCCTGCGCCCCCGTCACCCCCGGGGTGTCCGGCAGCCCGAAGGTCGCCACCCCGGACCCGGCCGCGGCCAGCAGCGCGTCCACATGGCCGTGGTAACAACCGGCGAACTTGATCACCTTGGCCCGGCCGGTGTACCCACGGGCCAGCCGGATCGCCGACATCGTCGCCTCGGTGCCCGACGACACCAGCCGAACCTGCTCCACGGGCGCGACCCGCGCCACGATCTCCTCGGCGAGCGCGACCTCGCCCTCACCTGGCGTGCCGAACGACGTACCACGCGCGACGGCCGCCTGAACGGCCGCCGTCACCTCGGGATGGGAATGGCCGAGGATCATCGGTCCCCACGAGCACACGAGGTCCACATACTCGCGTCCGTCGGCATCGGTGAGGTACGGACCATCACCGGACACCATAAAGCGGGGCGTACCTCCGACGGCGCGGAACGCCCGCACCGGAGAGTTCACGCCACCGGGCGTCACGACGGCCGCGCGATCGAAAAGCGTCTGCGAAACTGGGGCTGCGTACGGATAGCTCACGCAAGCCATGTTGTCAGAGCCGGACGGAGTCCTGCCGCCGGGCGTTTCACAGCCCGGACGTGGGGGAGGTCTCTCTAACATTGATCGGGTTGCGCGGTAGTGGCCGCGAGTGGTCGGGTGGAGATATGCATCGCAGTGGCGAACTGGGTGAAGGGACTGACGACCGAGGCCCCGAGCGCGCCCGGCCCGGACGCCATCGGCGAGACGACGCGGGCAGGGCGAGCAGAAGCGGGGGCCGCATGGGGGTGACCTACAAGTACTTCGGCGCGCCCGACGGGGCCACGGCGGCCCGGGTCCCCATCTCCATGCGCCCGGAGGAGCTCGGCGGCGACGAGCTCGGTCACGGCATGTTCACCAAGATCAAGCCGGAGACGGTCGCGGCGATGGTCCTCACCGGCATCGAGGGCGTCCCTCTCCACAAGGTCCCCCCGCTCGAACTCGTCGTGCTCCACCCGGACTACGCCGTCGTCAAACTCCCCATGACCGCCGTGGACCCCCTGCGCGGAGTAGGCGAAGAGGCAGTCGGCGCCGCGGCCTTCATCTGGTCCACGGTCCCCGACCGCGGCGGCCCGCGCGACGCCTTCACGGTCTATCAGCTGCTGCACGAATGGCAGGACTTCTCGCACCGGCTGCACGAGGCGGGGCACCAGCCGTACTGCTTGGTGTGGCCCTGACCTGATCCTGGCGGGTGCGGGGACCAGGGGAAGTCGCGGAGGAAACGCCCCGACTACCGCGCGGCCAACCGCTCCTGAGCCGCCTCCAGCCGAGCCAGCACCCGCTCCCGCCCCAGCACCTCCAGCGACTCGAACAGCGGCAGACCGACCGTACGGCCCATCACCGCGACCCGGACCGGGGCCTGCGCCTTGCCCAGCTTCAGGCCGTGCTCGGCGGCCACGGACTCCAGCGCGGCCTTCAGCGACTCGGCCTTCCACTCCTCCGCGGCACCCAGCTCAGCCCGGGCATCCCGCAGCAGTTCATCGGCCCCCGCCTTCATCGCCTTGTTCCACGACGCCTCGTCGTCCACCGGCTCGTCCAGGAACAGGAAGTCCACGTACTTCGTGATCTCCGACAGCACCGACAGCCGCGTCTGCGCCAGCGGCGCGACCGCCTCGAAGACCGCCTGGTCGTATGCCTCCGGCGGCCACGGCGCGTACGGAGCCTTCAGCCACGGCGCGCACGCCTCGACGAACACCTCCGGCGCCAGCCCACGGATGTACTCGCCGTTGAACGCGGTCAGCTTCTTCACATCGAAGAACGCCGGCGACGTGCCCACGTCCTCGATCTTGAACAGCCGCTCCAGCTCCTCGTACGGCCGGATCTCCTGATCATCGCCCGGGCCCCACCCGAGCAGCATCAGGTAGTTGGCCATCGCCTCGGGCAGATAGCCCTCGGCCAGGTAGTCCTCCAGCGCCACCTTGTCCCGGCGCTTGGACAGCTTCTGCCGCTTCTCGTTCACGATCACCGGCAGATGCGCCCACACCGGCGCCTTCGCGCCCAGCGCCTCCCACAGCAGCTGCTGCTTCGGCGTATTCGACAGGTGCTCCTCACCCCGGATGACCTGCGTGATCCCCTCATCGAGATCATCGACCACGTTGGCGATCAAGAATACCGGCGAGCCGTCCCCGCGCGCGATCACAAAGTCCTCGATCGCGCTGTTGGGGAACGCCGGCTTCCCCCGGACCAGGTCGACCACCACGGTCTCCCCCTCATCCGGCGTCCGGAACCGCAGCGCCCGCCCCGGCTCATACGTCAGCCCGCGATCTCGGCAGAACCCGTCGTACCCCAGGTGCTCCGACCCGGTGCGCTCCTTGAGCTGCTCGCGGGTGCAGTCGCAGTAGTACGCCTTCCCCGCCGCGTAGAGCTGGTCGGCGGCCTCACGGTGCCGGTCGGCGTTCTGCGACTGGAAGTACGGACCCTCGAAGGCCGGGTCCGACTCGTTGATCCCGATCGCCGCCAGCGCGCTGATGATCCCGTCCACCCACTCGGGCTGGTTACGGGCCGTGTCCGTGTCCTCGATCCGCAGGACGAACGTCCCGCCGGACTGTCGCGCCACCGACCAGTTGTACAGAGCGGAGCGAGCACCGCCCACGTGGAACATACCGGTCGGAGAGGGGGCAAAGCGAACACGAACGGGAGCATCAGACATGCCACCCAGCCTACCGAGCCGTCGCCGCGCCCCGACGCCGACGGTCTTCCCCGGCCTCGTGTGAGTCCGCTGCTCCTGGAGGAACAGCCCCGCCCGAGATCATCCGCCTGTCACTGCCCCCTCCCTGTGGCATCCGGCCGTGAGCATGATCGGGCAGTCCGCATGCCTGACGGCTCCCCGTCGCGTGATGTGCCCGCGGAAGCTACAGGTCGCAGGCCGGGTGTTCCGAGTCCGCGCGGCCGGTGCAGAGGTAGTAGCCCGACCATCGGTAGTGGGTGTCGGGCTTGGTGCCCGCGCCTCGTTCCCAGGTGGCCACCGCCTTGCGGATGGAGAAGGTCGGGCCGCCCTGGGCGACGTTCGGCCGCTGCTCCAGCACGGTGGCGAGCGTCCGGAGGAAGGACTCACGGTCCGGACGCTTCTTCCAGGCGGCGATGACCTTGTCCGGGGCGGCGGCCGAGAAGCCCGTCCCGTCGAAGCCTCCGCGGTCCATGGCCACCTCCATGGCGTCGAAGTCCCCCTTGCACGCCGCGTCGTGGACCACGTCGATGGAGACCTCGTGCTGTTTGACGCCGTCCCCCCGGTCGAAGGTGGAGTAGGCCGCGCCGCAGGGGGTGTTGTTGTCCTCGGGGAGGAGCCAGAAGACGAGGCCCGCCAACGCGGCGAGGGCCAGCATGGCCGCGGTGGCGGTGCGCTTGCGGCTGTGGGGGTGGGGCCCCGGCGAGGAGGGGGGCTCCGTGTCGGCGCGGGGGGTGCGGTTGCGGGCCACGGAGATGTGGGCGCCGCGGTCGCGGTTGAGTTGTTGGGGGCGGGGGCGATTCTTGCGCATCAGGGAGCGGTCCACGCGGTCGTAGATGTCCGCCATGGTGAACAGTTCGGGTGAGTCGGGGTCGCCGTCCGCGAGGAGTGCTATCAACTCGCCGGTGAAGGCCGGGTACTGCTCCCCGCGGGGGGCGAGGGCCTGTTTGGTCGCGTGGGAGGCGGCCAGTACCGAGGTGCCTTCGACGTCGGCCAGTCGGATGGCGTCGGCGTCGGCCGACAGGGGGCCGCGCAGGGCGGTGCCGCTGAAGCAGCAGTCGAGGATGACGACCTTACGGCGGACCTGGGTGGCGCTCAGCAGGATGTCGCGCAGGTCGTCGTATTTCACGGCCGTGAAGGACTTGTCCTTCGTCGTCTCCGGTACGGCCAGGTGGAGGTCGCCGCTGCGCGGGTAGAGGAGGCCGTGGCCCGCGTAGTAGACGACGAGCGTGTCGGTGGCCTCCACCGCGGCCTGGTGGACGGCCTCCAGCATGGTGTCGCGCGTCGGCTGTGAGACGACCGTGCAGTGCGTCTCGGGGAGGCCCCATACGGCAGGGTCCTGGAACAGCTCCGCCAGCCGTCGGCAGCCCGCCTCCACCGACGGGCGGTCGTCGAGGTGCCGGTGCCGGTCCCGGGCGGGCGTGCCGCCCCGGGTGAAGGCGTGGGCCTCGATAAGGACCGCGCGGGAAGCCGAGGGGTCGGAGAGGCGGGCTTTGGATGATTCCTTGGTGCGAGGATGCCTGGTCACGGGGACGACTCGGGGGTGGTGGAGGGCTCCGGGTCGGCGGAGGGGGCGGGGGGCTCGGCCTCAAGTTGGTCCAGGAGGCGGCGGATCGTCTCCGGGTCCGTGCTCTCGACCCGCAGGGAGACGCCGTCCCGCTCGACGCGGGTCTCCGCGCCCCGCGCCCGCGCGTCGCGCCATGTGGCGACTGCCAGCATCAGATTGCCGATGGCCGTGAGGTTCGAGACGACGATGGAGACGACCTCCAGGCTTCCCAGGGCCTCCGCGCCGTCGTCCTCGTCCACCAGCGCCACCTCGGCCGCGCCCGCGACGTCCGGGTCCTCGGTCAGCCAGCGGTAGAGGTCGTGTACGCCGGGGCAGCCCTCGGCGGCAGTGACTCGGACGCTCAACTGCACGGCATCTATCCCCATGTGATCCTGTGATGGGCGCCGATCGTAGCGCTCTTGCTAGGGAGTTGGCGGTGTGCTTGACGCGCTGGTCGAGCCCGCCGTGGGCCCGGCGGGCACGGTGCCGTACACACTCAGCGTCATGGACAGCCTGCCCCAGTCGTCGCGCATGATGACTTGGGCTTGGTACCGGGTGCCCGGTTCGGCCGACGCCGGGGGATGGAAGCTGACGGTGTACCGGCAGGGGGCTGAGGCCAGGAGCGCCCGACCGGGGTGGGCGGTCCTGGGGCATGAGGTGGGATTCACGCTGAATGCCACGTGGCCGGGGTCCGCCTTGTCGACGGTCAGGGTCTTCTCGTCGTCGCACTCCCAGAACGTGGTCCATGTGACGTCGTGAGTGGCCGAGCCGCCCGCCGGCACCTGTGGGAAGTCGTGCCCACCCAGTGGATCCAGCTTGCATTTGACGCGGTCCTGGCTGGAGTCCGTGGGCGGCGATGAGGTGATCCGGGCCGTCGGCGGGGGCGTCGTGGCTTTGGTCGGGGTGCGGGAGGTGCGGTCAGGCGACGGGGGCCGGGTGGGGGCCCCAGCGGCAGCAGAGGTCGGGGCAGGGGGCCGGGCGCCGGTCGGCGCCAGGAAGGTGACCTGCCCGGTGGGGGTTGGCTTCGCCCGCGGCGGTCCGTCGCCCGCGGTGGCGAGGCCCGCGAAGACCCCGCCGACCACCAAGGCGGCTACCGCCGCGGTGATCGCCGCCGGGTTGGAGGCGGCAGCGGCGAGCCCCGTCTTCCCGGCAGCCGCGCCGCCGTGACCCGCGGTGCCCGCAACATGGCCGATCACGCCCCCGGCGGCCAGCGCCCCGCCGGCCGTCGCCAGGGCCACCACGCCCAGTGCGCGCTTGCGCACCTCCTCCTCCTGGCGGAAGTACGCCTCGTCCGCGGCCGAGCCCAGTGCGCGGGCCGCGGCCGCGCCCAAGGCGAGGACCTGGTGCCAGGCGCCCCAGCGCAGGGAGCGGGCCAGGGCGGGGGCCGTCGTACGGGCCAGGGTGCAGACGGCCGCATGGTCGCGGGCGCGTGCCGCCGCCGCGAGAACGTGGCAGATGAGGGGGGCCTCGGCGGCGATGTCTCGACGGGTGGCCGTTGTCGCGGCCGCCCAGGCCGTCAGGGCGGGCGCCAGCTGACCCGCGTTCCGGGCCGGGCCGGTGCGCTCGGCGACCAGGTGGGCGACGCGGCCGGTGGTGCGGTAGCCCGTGCCGGAGGAGCCGATAAGGGCCAGGGAGGTCAGCTCCGTGATCGCGGTCTTGTCCACGCTCCCCGCCAGGATCGGCAGCAGCTTCGCGGACAGCGACAGCGGGGACAGCGAGTCCAGCAGGCGCAGGAGTACGGCCGCGGCGTCGCTGAGCCCATTCGCGAGCCCCGTCACCCGCGCGTCCTCGTCCACCTCGAAGGTCGCCTCCGCCGCCGCCTGCACCAGCGTCAGCGGATGGCCCCGGACGGCCGTGACCAGCCGTCCGGCCGCCTCGTACTCCTCGTCGCGCAGTGGCCGCCGTAACTCTTCCCCGAGCAGCGCCAGCGCGGGCTCCTCCTGGAGGCCCTCGAGGCGAAGCGCCCGCCCCTCGTCCCACGTGTGGCGCTCGGCGGTGGCCAGCAGCACATCGCAGCCGGGCGCGGCGTCCATCAGTTCGGCCAGCTCGGCGGTCGAGCCCTGGAAGTCGTCGATGACGAGCAGTGCCTGCACCGACCCCATAAGCCGGCGCACCCTGGCCGGCTCCGGCTTGTAGTCCTCCGCCTCGTAGCAGGCGTGGAAGAGCTCCTGGACGAGGTCCTCGGCCGGCACGCCCGCCGCCGGGAGATACACCACGTCTCGGCCGCTCGCCGCGGCGTCCGCGGCGTAACGGCGCAGTAGTACGGACTTTCCGACCCCGGGCGGGCCGTAGACCTGCACCGGGTAGCCCTGTCCCAACCACCGCTCCAGTGCGGCCAGTTCGTGATCACGCCCCAGAAGTCGGGGCGCGCGGTCGGGCAGGGCGCGGCCCGCGGGGCGGGTGCGCCGCCGCGTGGGCGGCGGGCCCTCGCTCCGTACGCTGACGGATGAGCCCCGCGCGGCGTTGATGACGACATTATGGTCGCCGACGACGACCTGGCCCTCGACATCACCGTGGACATGGATGCCGTGCGTACCGGCCATTGGGCTGTCCTCCCCCGTGCGCCCACCCAGGAAGGACGTTATAGCAGCCAAATGGGCTGTTCAGATCTTAATGTTCACCATTGCCTGAAACTGTCCGGTGACTTTCATTCGCTATCGGCCCGGACCCTTCCCCCATGCTCGCCGCCCGCGCCTGGTTCGTACCGGCAGCGTGCGTGAGCACAGGGGATAGGTGTGTGGGGGCGTTACGAACGGCCGTGGGAGCTCATGTCCTCGTGCTTGCCGTGGTCGTCCTCGCGCTTGCCGTGGTCGTCCTCGCGCTTGCCGTGGTCGTCCTCGTGCTTGCCGTGGTCGTCCTCGCGCTTGCCGTGGTCGTCCTCGCGCTTGCCGTGGTCGTCCTCGCGCTTGCCGTGGTCGTCCTCGCGCTTGCCGTGGTCGTCCTCGCGCTTGCCGTGGTCCGT